>JBBDNM010000001.1:0-1820 GCA_040877595.1 Gemmatimonadales bacterium
ACCCGCGACCCCCTGAACCCCATTCAGGTGCGCTACCGGGCTGCGCTACGTCCCGTCAAAACCGGGGCGCAAGTTAACCGGTTGTGGGCCCCGAAACTATGTCTCGGTCTCCCGTAGATTCGATCCATGTCCGACGAGCGCGTGAATCTCGTACCCTATGACCCGGCCTGGCCGAGCCGGTTTGCAGAGGAACGAGCATTGCCCGAGAGCCGCGCGAAGAAGGTCCACTCGCTAAAGCAGTCGGCGCACGGGGCGAGGTTGCGGAGCACCAGGGCGCCGTCGGCGCGCAGCGTTACCACGTGCCGCTCCGCCGGTTCCACGCCCGGGACGAGCGGCAGCGGATCGTCGTACGCGACGGTCGTCGTCTCGTCACCGTCGGATTGCGTCACCTGGACCCGATACCCGGTTTCGATCAGCAGCGTATCGTTGCGCCGGGCGGTGACTCGGCCGTTGGCGCCAAACGTGAGCACGTAGTCGGCGGCGGCCGCATCGCGCGTCAGCGTAACCCCGGCGACGCTACAACAAGCGGTCTGCCACTCCCACTGCTCCCGCGTGAGTGCCTCGGCGTCGGGACTGGTGGGTGTCGAGCAGGCGGCCACGGTGGCCGCAGCGACTAACAGATGGATGCGCATGGTGTTTGCGTACCCCGGAGGCACTCGACCGTTCGCCCGGTCGCGCTAGATTACGGCGGCACAACGGCCAAGGTCACGTTTCTCCGCGAAAATTCACGAGGCTTCTCAGGAGGGCATATGACACGCATCTGGTTGGGACTGATCGTGCTGCTGGCGCTCGCGCCGGCAGCGTCCGCGCAGTCGGCGGCCGATTCCGCCGGCATCCGGCAGGCGGCGCTCGACTACATTGACGGCTGGTGGGCGGGCGATGGCGACCGCATGGCCCGCGCGCTGCACCCGGAACTTGCCAAGCGGATTCAGCAATCGGGAGACCAGGGCACGTTCGTTCGTGACATGACCGCGTCCGAGCTGGTCTTTGGCACCCGCCGCGGCGGCGGCACCAATACGCCCGCCGGCGAGCGCCGGAGCGACGTGCGCATCCTCGACATCTTCCAGAACACGGCCAGCCTCCGGGTGGATGCGGGGGGCTGGATTGACTACATGCACATGGTGAAGCGGGACGGGCGCTGGGTGATCCTCAACGTGCTGTGGGAAGTGCGCCGGCCCTGACCGAACGGGGTGGGCTCGTTTCCGCCCTAGCCGAGTACCCCGGCCAGCGCGGCGATCGCGCCGACGGCGCCGACCCAGAATACCAACGACCATTTCATGAGGTCGGCGGCCTTTTGCTCGATCTTCGTGTCCAGCGACGCGATCTTGCCTTCGAGCCGGCCGACGATGGTCGTCTCGAACTGCGCCAGTCGAGCTTCGAGTCGCGCGAAATTGAGATCGTTCAGCTCGCGCAGTTCGGTCCGCTGGGCGTCCACATGGTGCATCCAGTCCACCAGGTCGGCGGCGGGCCCCGCCGACTGCTAGTTGTTCGGTGCCCGCCACCTGGTCCCGAGTGACGGTATCTGCTCATTCGGCAGCGTGTGCTGGGTCGGCGCATCGGTGTACCCGCGCTGACCGCCGCCCATGCCGATGCCGGCCAACCGCAGGCCAAAGCTCCACGACCGGCTGTGCAGCGGATCGTTCGCAAATCCGAACGTGCGCATGCCATGCTGATAGCGCACCTCGGCGCCGAGCCGCACCACGTTGAACAGGTTGGCGTCGAACCCGACGCCGGCCGTCGGTCCGTAGTTGAACCGGCTCAATGCGGTGAACGGCGAGAACTGATTGTCTGGACCACAGCCGCCCAGATCACCTGCCAGA
>JBBDNM010000001.1:1920-8956 GCA_040877595.1 Gemmatimonadales bacterium
GTCAGGCCGGCGCGTCCATACGAAAAGTTGGGACTGCTGAACCCGCCGTAGGAGAGTCCGGACCGGAATCCCAGTATTTCCTGCCCGGCCATTGGGGTCGCTGCCAAGGTCAAGGCAGCCAGTACCGGGAACGCACGCTTCGTCATGATCTGCCCTCACCGTTGGGTGTTGCGCCCAATTATCGCATGACTCATGCCATCTGGCTCACACGACGTAATGTGTTAGCAGACAACAGGTTGACGCTCGCCCGGGCACGAATCTATCGGCCTTATCGAGGGACACTGTCGTCCGTTGTGGACATAATAGCGGGTCCGCGCCGTTGAACGGCGCCTCGCCCAAGCCCGCTACTCCCTGGGCGGGACAGCCTTCACGACGAGCACCATCGCACCGAGAAGCATCAGCATGCCGATAAGAACGCCGCCGGCTGAATCATCACGGTCGGCGTAGGCGCCTATGGTGACACCAAGGGCGGCGAGAACAAGCGCCCCGCCAAGAAGGAGGGCGATTCGCCCCTTCATCTAATGATTGCCTTGTGCCCGCGCGAACCGAACGTTCCGGAGCGCTGGGGTGCTGAAGTCGAGCGCCGTAACCTGCCCGGCAGCGTCACGGACGAAGCGTACCGTGAGCGGGCCCCGCTGGAAGAGGTCGCGTTCTACGGACGGGAGCGTGAGCGTCTGCGCGCCGTTCAGTTGCATCACCACGGCGTTGTCCCCGGACCGGACGTCGAAGTACGCCCCGAGATCTTCGCTCTCATAACGGCCGGAAAACGCACGGAGCTCGGCCTCGCTGGTCGCGTAGGTCTCGGCCGGACGCGCGCGCGGGGCTGGGCGCTGTCCGACTTGCGCGGCCGCTTCGGCTGAGTCGCCCTGCCGCACCAGGTCCTCGGGCAGGAACAGGTCGGCGATGCGCCGATCCTCCAGGTTCCGCTCCGATTCGTCGCCGGCATTGCACAGCATGGCGAAGGAAAGGGCCTGGTCTGGCAGGCGGACCAGCAGCGCCTTGAAGGCGCGCGCGCTGCCGCCGTGCGTCACTGCCCGTCCGTACGGGGTGTCCTCCACCCTCAATCCGCGGGCATACTCAAGTGCTGTGCCGTCATTCAACCGCGCCGGCTCCTGGAGCTTCGCCGTGACGAAGGCGCCGAGGCGGCCGTTCGTCAGCGCATCGTTCCATATGAGCAGATCGGTGACCGTGCTCAGGATCGCGCCGCCCCCGCGTGCGTTTCCCAGCATCATCGCAGGGGTCCAGTGGTCGCCCTCCAACTCGTACGCGTGCGCGCCGGTCTCGGCAGTGGTGATGTCGGTGGCGTACATCGTGTTCATCATGCCCAGGGGCTCGAACAGGCGGGTACGTGCCACCTCGGCGAAAGACATGCCGCTCACGCGCGTTACGATCTCTTTCACCAGCTCGAAATTGCTGTTCGAGTACATCCACTGCTCACCCGGCGCAAAATTGAGCCCGCGCTGGCGGAAAATCAGGGTCCGCGCGTCCTCGGTCTCGTCGAAGTTCATGAGCGCTACCCAGTCGCGAATGCCGCTGGTGTGCGTCATGAGGTGGTCGAGCGTGATGCGGTGTCCGTAGTTCGGGAGTTCCGGTAGATACTCGCGAATGTCGGCCGTGAGGGAGAGGCGTCCCTCCTCCACGAGCAGCAGGGCCGCCGCGGCGCTGAACTGCTTCTGCACCGAGCCGATGTCGAACACGGTGCGCGGGCCGATCGGCCCCGCGGTTTCCAGGTTGGCCAGTCCGTAGGCGCGGTTCACGACCACTTCACCGCGGTGGGAAACGGCGATCGCGCAGCCGGGCATGCCGGGACGGACCCAGCTGAAAAGGTCATCGAGGCGGGCGGTGGCGTCCTGTGCGCGGGCGGGCGTGGCGACCAGCAGCGCCAGACCCAACAGTGGCAGTGTCTTCATCAGATGTACCGGAAGAGGGGCGGGAAGACGGTGACGACAATCGCCGCCCACACCGCGTAGACGGGGAGGTAATTGGTCTGCCACCGCTCGAGGTCGGCAAAGGCGCCATGGCCCCGCACCCAGCGCGTGGCGAGCACCGCGGACCATGCCAGGTTCACCAGCAGGATCACGTTGAGTCCGAGTGCCGCGGCCCGGTTGGGGGTGAAGCCGAGTTCCCCGATGCGCGTGGCCATGGCCCAGAGGGCGACCGCGTCGGCCAGCAGGGCGCTGATGACGAGCACCACCTGGAGCATGTCGAAGGGGCCGGGAGGCGTTTGCGGATCGCGCGCCGAGATGGAGTACAGCAGGAGGCCCAGGACCACCACCAGCAGCAGGTCGAACACAATCAAGACATCACGGTCCATGTCCGGGCCGCGGCCCGTGACGAGCACGATGGTCAGGTACACGAGCAGGAGGATCGTGAAGAGCGGGGTGAACAGCCGGGCCAGCACGGGTGCCATGTTCTCGATCACGCTCTGCTTGGCCTCGACCAACCAGGTGGCGATCATGACGCCTCCCAGGGGCGCGCACGGCACGATCCACGACTCGAAGAACGGTTCAATGTCCATGCCGATCGCTTCAAAGATGCCGGCGGTGAACGCCATGAGCACGCCGCCGCCCAGTGCGATCAGCACATAGTAGATGAACAGTTCGCCGGAGAACCGGATGAAATCCATGCGACCCGCGACCTGGCGCCAGCGGTCGCCCGCGTAGGCGACGCCCACCACCAGCCAGAGGGCGAGCGGCGCATGCACCACCGCGAGGATTTCGGTGGACCCTTCCGAGACGAACGGATAGGCGTTGGCGAACACGCCGGCCACGACGAACGCCCCGATGAGCCACGGGATGGTGCGCGTGTCGGCCTGCCGCTTCCACAGGAAGTAGCCGGTGACCAGGGGTAACACGAACAGCCCGACGTTCCGCAGGTAGAAGCTCTCGTTGCCGTTGATCGGCAGTCCGAACAACGCCGGCAGTTTGATGAGCACGCCCGCGAGAATCGCGAGGGCGACCGCGACAAAGGCGTCGGTGCGGATACCGCCCGTCGGTTCGTCCGGCTCGGACGGCGCCATCAACTGTTTCCATAGGCGTTCGGAGTGCTCTACGGCGAACTCGCGCGACAGGGCGTCGGTGCCGCCCAGGCGCTTGACCGCCACCATGAACGCCTCGTCTTCGGCGAGGCCCGCGGTGGTGAGGGCCGCGATCTGTTCGCGCAGATGGTCTTCGAGTTCGGCGATGTCCACCGCATGGATGGTCTGCCGGTTGCGGAGGTAACTCCGCCATTGTTCGATCAACTGTTCGAGCATCTTCAGGCTGCCTGTAGAAGGGATGTGAGCGGAACGGCGATGACGGCGACGCGCCAGATGCCGCGCAGCGCGGCGTCCACGGCTTGCCACTGGCGGCGTTCGTCCGCGAACTGGGTGCGTCCGCGCGCCGTGATGCGGTAGTACTTGCGGCGTCGGCCATTCTGGGCCGTGCCCCAGCGGGCCGCAATCAAGCCCAGGCGTTCGAGGCGATGGAGGACGGGGTAGAGCATCCCGTCGGTCCATTCGATATGGCCGTTCGAGAGTTCGCGCACGCGCTTGAGGATGGCGTACCCGTAGCTGTCGCCCTCGGTGAGGATGCCGAGGACGATGGGCGTCGAAGTGGCCGCGACGAGGTCTTTATTGAGGTCCATACCTAGCGGTACTATACATAGCACCGCTAGGTATGTCAAATCTACCGAACCGCCACAGTACGCAGGTCCACCCGGCGCACGAGTTGCGCCAGGGCTGACGGGTCTTCCTCAAAGGCATAGTGTCCCACGCCGTCGAGCCGTTCGATGCCCAGCCGGGGGATCGCCCGCTCCATCAGCGCGATGGTCTGGGCATCCGGCCCGCCCAGGTGCGGTGCGGTGCCGAGCACCAGCGTCACGGGAACCGTGAGACCCTCGAGGGCTGGGAGGAGGGGCCACGGTTCGACGGCATCCATCATGGCGCCCAGCGCGCGCAGGGTGGCGCCGTAGTCCACCGAGGCGCCGGCCGTGTACACGTGGACCACGGAATCCGTGACCCAATCTGGCTGTCCGGATGCCTCGCGCAGCTGTCCGGCCACGCGCCCGCGCGTGGCGCCACGCCCCATCACGCGCAGCAGCGGTGCCAATGAAAGGGCCCGGCGCGCACCGGCCGAGCCGACCTGTTCCGTTGGTCCGCCCTCGATGGAGATCACGCCGCGCACGCGGTCCGGATGCATCAGGGCCAGCCGGTACGCGATCGTGGCGCCCGCGGAGTGGGCCACGATCAGCGATTGCCCGACGCCGAGCGTGTCGAGGATGGTCGCGACGCGGGCCGCTTGCGCGGTCTGTGTGTAGTCCGCCCCTCGGGGCCGTGACGAATTGCCGATGCCGAGGGGCTCAATGGCGATCACGCGGTACCCGAGCGCCGTGAGGTTGTCGGTAAGGCGCGAGAACCCCTGAACCGAACCGAACAGACCCGGGATCAACACGACCGGCGCGCCGATGCCGGTGACTCGGACGGTGAGCGTTTCACCTGGGGCCACCACTATGGCGGTCGGCTGGGGGAGCTGCAGCGCCAGTGTCAGCAGGATGGGCAACATGGTCGTCTCCTCGGAAAAGGGGTCAGGCGGAAGCGGCGGCCGCGTGGGCGCGCCACCAGGCGGCGAGGTGTGCTAGTCCCTCCACCAGCGGCACGCGTGGTTGGTAGCCGAGCACGGAGGTGGCACGGGTGTGGGGATAGCGCACCGAGCGTGTGAGGGCCATGGACATGTGGCGCCGGGTCACGAACCGGACGCCCCGCTCGATGACGTACCGGGCCGCGGCGTCCACGCGGGCCGGCAAGGCCCGCACCGGATGACCGGTCAGCCGTCCCACCGCCTGAACGAAACCGTTGAGCGGGGACATCTCGTGGCCGACGTGCAGCACCTGGGACTCCACGCCGTCCGCCGCCACGGCCAGGCCAATAGCGTCCAGCAGGTCGTCCACGTGCACCAAGTCAATCGCCACGTTGCCGAGCGCGAACGGCATCCGCCGCACCCAGCGTTCCCATTGATGGAACCAGGGACCCGAGCCGGGTCCGTACACGTTGGTCGGCCGCAGGATGGTCCATGGGAGGTCGGAGCCCGCCGCGTCGGCCAGCCGCCGCTCCGCGAGCCACTTGGTGTGGCCGTAGTGGTTGAGGCGATGCACGTGCTCCGGCGTATCGTCCTCGGTGATGATGTCGTGGGGACGACGCGTGGCGGCGTAGACCGAGATCGAACTGAGATGCACGAACCGCCGCACGCCGGCGTTGCGGGCGAGGCGGGCCAGTCGTTCCGTGCCAATCACGTTCACTGTGTGGCTGTGACGCGCGTCCGTCTTGCCCATCGACGCGGCGCAGTGCACGATGGCGTCGGCCCCGCGCACGAACCGCGCGAGCGTGTCTGCGGCATCGAGGTCGCCCAGGATCACCTCCACGCCGACCCGTGCCCAGGCGGCCGTCTCCAGCGTGACGCGCCGGACCAGGATCCGGACGGGGCCGTTGGCGATGAGTCGGCTGAGCAGCGCACCGCCGATGAATCCTGTGGCGCCCGTAATGGCGATGGGGCGTGTCATAGTCCATATCTCCGCGAGAACTGGTTGCCGAACCGGTCGGCCGGGTCGAGCCGGCGGCGCGCGGCGCGGAAGGCTTCCCAGCCGGGGTACTGTCGCTGGAGATGGGCCGGTGACAGGGCCACGTGCTTGCCCCAGTGCGCCCGGCCGTCCAGGTCTTCGAACAGGGCGCTGAGGTCGGTCTCGAACTGCGGATCGTCCCGGTAGAACAGGTCGAACCAGAACGTGGCGCGTTCAACGCAGGGACTCAGCGTGAAGGTGTCCGCCGCGGTCGCCCGCAGGCCGACCGGGTTGACGAGCGCGCGGGGCCGCACGCTCAGGAAGTGGTGGAGGCGTTCCAGCGCCTCGCCGGCGCGCTCCAGCGGTACCGCCATCTCGGCGGCATGCCACCCGTTGCTGATGGCGCGGAACGCGCCAACCAGTTTCGAGCCGTCGCGGATTGGCGTGAGGATCCGGTCGGCGGCGTCCACCACGGTCCCGCTGAACAGGGCGCGAGGGATCAGGTGCAGCCCGACGTCCCGGGAGAGCTTGCTCAGGACGAATGTCGCGGGACTGAACCGCTCGCGGCGCCTCTGCGTCCGGCGGGGCGAGTGCACGCGGTCGGCCGCAAACGACACGACCCGTTCCGCTGTGGGAATCCAGATGGCCGCGTGGAACTCATGCGTCGCCTGCTCGTCGGCCAGGGTCGCGACGAACGTCGGAAACCGTCGCACCTGCATGGTCATGGCCAGGTGGAAGTGTTCGACACACTCGAACGTGATGTGCGTGATCACGCCCAGGAGTCCAAGCGAAACGGCCGCATGGTCGAACAGCGGGTCGCCGCGCCGCAGGTCGTGCGCGACTCCTTCAGCGGTGACCAGGCGCAGGGCCACGGCCGAAGTCGCGAGAATCCCATGGTGCGCCGAGCCGCCATGGGTACCGCTGGTCATGGAACCGGCCACCGTGGCGCCGGCCCATTCACCGTGCGTCGGCAGCGCCAGCCCACGGCGTGCCAATTCGGCGTTGAGACGGCCGACGGTCGCGCCGGCCTGCACCGTGACCCGGTTGCCGTCCACGGCAATGACATTGTTGAAGCCGTGGAGGTGCAAGGCCGTCCCGCTGGTCTGGTAGCAGGGGCTCTTGGAACCCGCGGCGCCGACCGCATGTACTGTCGCGGCCTCGCGTCCTGACAGGAAGCGCAACAGTTCGTCCTCGTTCGTAATCGCGCGGCGCGCGATCGGGGTTTCGGTGCTTGTGACCATCGTATCCTCCCGGCGTCAGGCCGGCATGGGGGTTGGCGGAACGAGCGGCCCGGCGGTCGCGAGCGGTTGGGCGGGTCGGGAACGCCGGTGGATCACCCACAGCATGGTCGCGAACACCAGCGAAAAGCCGATAGCCGTGCCGAGCGCCCACGCCGGCAGGCCGAGGGTCATGCCGAGCGCCGCGATCACCCAGAGGCGGGGGAACCGCCCGAGCGCGGTGGCGAGCAGATAGCGGGACACGGGGTAGTCCGACAACACAGCCA
>JBBDNM010000002.1:0-8792 GCA_040877595.1 Gemmatimonadales bacterium
TGCCGAGCAGGTTCTGGCGGAACCGGCCCTGCTTGCCCTTGAGCATGTCGGAGAGCGACTTGAGCGGCCGCTTGCCCCGGCCACGAATGGCCTTGGACCGGCGCCCGTTGTCGAACAACGCGTCCACCGCCTCCTGCAACATCCGCTTCTCGTTCCGGAGAATGACCTCCGGCGCGCGATGCTGGATGAGCTTCTGGAGCCGGTTGTTCCGGTTGATGACGCGGCGATACAGGTCGTTCAAGTCGCTGGTCGCGAACCGGCCGCCATCCAGCGGCACCAGCGGCCGCAGGTCGGGCGGGAGCACGGGAATGACGTCCAGGATCATCCACGCCGGATCGTTGCGGCGGTCGCCCGAGTCGCCCGAGTTCCGGAACGCGTCAATGATCTTGAGCCGCTTGAGCGTCTGTTTCTTGCGGTGCTGACTGGTTTCCGTCACCACCAGCTTCCGCAGTTCTTCGGCCAGCTTGTCAATCTCCAGCTGCTGCAGCAGCGTCCGCACCGCCGGCGCACCAATTTCGGCCTGGAACGCGCTGTCGCCCTCGGCCCGCGCCTTGGTCTTGAGGTTGAGGAACTCTTCCTCGTCCAGCAGCTGGAGGCGCTTCACGTCCTGATCGCCGGGGGCCACCACGACGTAGTTCGTATAGTAGATCACCCGCTCGAGATCCTTGAGCGTGAGATTCAGCAGGTTGCCCATCGGGCTCGGCAGCGTCTTGAAGAACCAGATGTGCGCGACCGGCACGGCCAGCTCGATGTGCCCCATCCGCTCGCGCCGCACCTTGCTGAGCGTCACCTCGACGCCGCAACGATCGCAAATGACTCCACGATACCGGATGCGCTTGTACTTCCCGCAATGGCATTCCCAGTCCTTGACGGGACCGAAGATGCGCTCGCAGAACAGGCCGTCGCGCTCGGGCTTGAACGAGCGGTAGTTGATGGTCTCGGGCTTCAGCACCTCGCCCCACGACCACCACGTACGCTGGCCCTGGAGCGCCAGCCGCTCCCGCTCCTTCGTGTCACGCGGACCCCGAATCTCGTCGGGGGACGCAATGCGAATCTGGAGATAGTCGAACGCCGAGCCGCGAGACTCGCGTTGGCTGCGAAAATCAATCATCGCCTTACTCCTCGCCGTCCTCGGTGACACCGAGCTGGACCCTGAGACCCAGGGCCTGCAGCTCCTTCACCAACACGTTGAAGGACTCCGGGGTACCAGGCTCGGGGAGGTTCTGCCCCTTCACGATGGCCTCGTACACCCGACTCCGCCCGTTCACGTCGTCAGACTTGACCGTCAACATTTCCTGCAGCGTGTGCGCGGCGCCGTAGGCCTCGAGCGCCCACACTTCCATTTCGCCAAACCGTTGGCCGCCGAACTGCGCCTTGCCGGCGAGCGGCTGCTGCGTCACTAGGCTGTACGGTCCGATGGACCGGGCGTGGATCTTGTCGTCCACCAGGTGCGACAGCTTCATCATGTAGATCTGGCCCACGGTGACGTCGGACGCAAACCAGTCACCGGTACGACCATCGCGCAGACGGGCCTTTCCGGTCGGCCGGATGCCGGCGTGCCCCAGAAATTCCTGGAGGGCCGATTCCACATCGGCTTCGCTCTTCGGACCAAGCAAGCGGGCCAACGCCGGCAGGCCCAAGGCCTCCAGCGTTTCCACCGCGTTCAGGCCGGCGCGCTTTTCGGCTTCCTTGAACCCCGCCCTGAGCGCTGCCTTCGCGTTCTTGTCGAGATCGTCCGCCTCGAGCCGGTGGGCATGATCGGTCACCTGCAATGCCACTTCGGCCAGCTCGCGGGCCGCCAACTCCTTGGCGGCCCCCTCAAGGAAATCACGGATGGCGTGGAACAGGTCCCGCGACTCCTGCCGCAACGCCCGGCTGCTCAGCGCATCCAGACGGAGGTTCAGGAGGTCCGGACGGTTGGCATTCTCCGCCGGCAAGTTGCGCAGATCACCCACGAGGGACCGCAGGGCCGTCGCGGACAGGTCCGGCACCGGCGTCGTGATACCCAGCGCCGGAGCGGCCCACGTAATGCCCGCCAACCGCAACAAGACGCCGATTTCCACTTCGTCCGCGCCCTGGAAGACCGGGGTCTTCGCTTCAAAGCCCAGGATCCGGGCAGCCCACCCCAGGTGGGTCTCCAGCAGCTGACCCACGTTCATGCGGCTCGGAACGCCGAGCGGGTTGAGCACGATATCCACCGGCTGTCCATCGGGCAGGAACGGCATGTCTTCCTCAGGCACGATGCGGGCAATGATGCCCTTGTTGCCGTGCCGGCCGGCCATCTTGTCGCCCACCGAGATCTTGCGCTTCTCGGCCAGGTAGACCTTGACCAGCTGAATCACGCCCGGCGGCAATTCGTCGGGCTGCAGGATCTTGTCAATCTGGTCTTCCGACTTCTCCTCGATCTTGGCACGTTCGGCATTGGCCGCGTCAATCGCCGCGCGCAGGCGCTCATTCGCCGCCTTGGCCTGCACGCGCAACGTCTTGAGATCGACGTCGGGGAAACGCACATCCGCCAAGGACGCCTTGGTCAGCTTGGTGCCCGAAGGGATGTATTCCTCGACCGTGCCGTTCTTGAGCATCACCGCGACTTCCTGGCCGGCGAGGACGTCGCGCAATTCGTCGAAGAGCACCGTGCTGATGCGGGCCTTCTCCTCGTTCTCGAGGCGGCGCACTTCGCCGATCCGCTCACCGCGGTCTTTTTCGACCACCTGATCCTCGACCCGCGAGAAGATCTTCACGTCGATCACCACGCCGGCCATGCCGGGCGGCACCTTGAGGGACGAGTCCTTCACGTCCTTGGCCTTCTCGCCGAAGATGGCCGTGAGGAGCTTCTCTTCCGGGGACAGCTCGGTCTCGCCCTTCGGCGTGATCTTGCCGACCAGGATATCGCCCGGCGTGACGTGCGCGCCGATCCGGATGATGCCACGCTCATCGAGGTCCACCAGGGCCTCTTCCGAGACGTTCGGGACTTCGCGCGTGATCTCTTCCTGGCCGCGCTTCGTGTCGCGGACGTGCAGTTCCAGCTCCTGAATGTGAATGGAACTGTAGACGTCGTCCTTGACGAGCCGCTCGGACAACGTGATCGCGTCCTCGAAGTTGTGCCCGTACCACGGCATGAACGCGACCAGCACGTTGGCACCGAGGGCGATCTCGCCGTTCTCCGTCGCGGCACCATCGGCAATGATCGCGCCGGCCTTCACCTTCTGGCCGACGTGCACCAGGGGCCGCTGGTTGATCGCGGTATCCTGGTTGGTCCGCCAGAACTTCTTGAGGCGGTACCGGTCATGCTGCAGCAGGCGCGAGAGCGGGAGGTCTTCGTCGCCCCTGGCCTCCGTGCCGGTGTCCACAATAATTTCGTCGGCAGTCACCTTGCTCACCACCCCGCCGCGCTTGGCCACGACCACCGCGCCGGAATCCGTGGCGACCTTGCCCTCGAGACCGGTGCCCACCAACGGCGCTTGCGGGAACAGCAACGGCACCGACTGCCGCTGCATGTTGCTGCCCATCAGCGCGCGGTTGGCGTCGTCGTGCTCAAGGAACGGGATCAGCGCCGCGGCGATGGACACGAGCTGCTCCGGCGCCACATCCATGAAGTCAATGCGCGTCGGCGGCAGCAGCGGATAGTCATCCCGCTTCCGACACAGGGCGAGCTCGTTCAGGAACTTGCGGTGCTCATCGAGCGGCGCGTTGGCCTGGGCCACCGCGTACTCTTCCTCTTCCGAGGCCGACAGCCAGCGTAGGTTGTCGGTGACGCGCTGGTCCCGCACCACGCGGTACGGCGTCTCGATGAAGCCCAGATCGTTCACGCGGGCGTAGGTCGAGAGCGACGTGATCAGGCCGATGTTCGGGCCTTCCGGTGTCTCGATGGGACACATCCGCCCGTACTGCGAGTAGTGCACGTCACGCACCTCGAACCCGGCACGCTCGCGCGTGAGGCCGCCCGGCCCAAGGGCCGACAGCCGCCGCTTGTGGGTCAGCTCGGCCAGCGGGTTCGTCTGGTCCATGAACTGCGACAGCTGCGACGAGCCAAAGAACGCCTGAATCACGGCGCTCACGGTCCGCGCGTTGACCAAGTCGTCCAGCGTGATCTTTTCCGGGTCGTTGTTGATGCTCATCCGTTCCTTGATGAGCCGCGCCATGCGCGAGAGGCCCACCGAGAACTGGTTCGCGATCAACTCACCCACCGTACGCACGCGACGATTGCCCAGGTGGTCAATGTCGTCCGTGTGTCCGCGGCCTTCGGTCAACTCCAGCAGGTACCGGATGATGGCCACGAAGTCCTCTTCCGTCAGGACCGTGTGGCTGTCGGGCACTTTCACCTTGAGCCGCTGGTTGATCTTGTAGCGACCCACCCGACCCAGGTCATAGCGCTTGGGGTTGAAGAACAACCGCTCCAGCGCCTGCCGCGCCGTCTCGAGATTGGGCGCATCACCCGGCCGCAGGAGGGCGTAGATCTGCTTGAGCGCCTCGCTCTCGTCGGCCGTAGGATCCTTGGCCAGCGTGTTCTTGATCAGCGGGCTTTCCTGCCGCGCCGAGCTCAGGAGCACGTCCACCTTGTAGACATGGGCCTTGAGCAGCTTCTTCCGCACCGTTTCGCCCAGGTCCTTGCCCGCCTCGACCAACACTTCACCCGTCTCCGGATCGGGCACGTCAAACGCGAGCACCTGGCGCTCGTCGGCACCAACGGCCACCGGCCGCTCTTCATCACGGATATCAATCGTGGTGTACCGGGCAAACACCCGCAGCTTGGTGACCCCGAACTTGCGCAGGGTATTGAAGCGCTCGGGAGTCAACTCGTCACCTTCCCGGGCCAGCGGCTCCTCGGGCTTGTCCGGATTCGCCACCGCTTCCGCCACCATCACGCCCAGCAGGTCGCGCCGCTGCGAACGTTCCTCGATGGACTTCATCAGGTCGAGGGTCCGCGTCGCGTAGAACAGGCGGAGGATGTCGCTGTTGGTGCCGTACCCAAACGCCCGTAACAACGCCGTGGCCGGGAACTTCTTCTTCTTGTCAATGTGGACATAGACCACATCGTGGATGTCCACCGTGAACTCGACCCACGAGCCGCGGAACGGGATGATCCGCGCGCTGTAGAGCAGCTGCCCGTTCGGGTGCGTGCTTTCCTCGAACACCACGCCCGGCGAGCGGTGCAACTGCGACACCACGACCCGTTCGGCCCCGTTGATCACGAAGGTGCCCAGCGGCGTCAGGATAGGGAGCTCACCGAGATAGACTTCCTTCTCGATGATGTTCTTTGGGCGTTTCGTGCCGTCTTCCAGCGTTTCGTGCACGATGAGGCGCAGGGTCGCCTTGAGCGACGCCGAATACGTCATATCGCGCTCGATGCACTCTTCCACGGTGTACTTCGGCTCGCCGAGCGCAAAGCCCACGAACTCGAGCTCGTAGTTCCCGTTCACGTCGGAGATCGGGAAGACGTCCTCGAAAACGCGCTCGAGACTCAGGTCGGCCCGACGGCCCTCGGGACCGGCGGCGAGCAAGGCCTTGAACGAATGGGTCTGCAGATCGAGAAGGTGGGGCATATCCATGCCCGTCTCCAGCTTCCCGAACGAAATCACAGGCAGCGTCGTAGTCATCGGTTTCCTCTAGGCAGCGCGAACGGCCCCGCGGGCGTGACCAGCGGGGCTCGTTCGAGCATGATGGGCTGACGGAACGGCAAACCTACTTCAACTCGACCGTCGCACCCTGCTCTTCGAGCTTCTTCTTGATCGCTTCGGCTTCATCCTTGCTCACGCCTTCCTTCAGCGTGCCCGGGGCGCCGTCTACCAGGTCCTTCGCTTCCTTGAGGCCAAGGCTCGTGACTTCGCGTACGGCCTTGATGACCTGGATCTTCTTCCCGCCGGCCTCCTTGAGGATGACGTTGAACTCCGTCTGCTCCTCAGCGGCGGGCGCCGCCGCCGCGCCACCACCGGCCGGAGCCGCTGCGACCGGGGCCGCGATGGTGACGTTGAACTTTTCCTTGAAGGCCTCGATCAGGTCGGCGAGTTCCATCACCGACATGCTGGCGATCGCCTCGAGGATTTCGTCCTTGCTCAATGTGCTGGTGGCCATGTGATACTCTCTCGTGAATGACGTGCAACCAGGTTACGCAGCGTTCTCGCGCTGCACGCGGAGCGCCTCGAGGGCGCCAACCATATTCATCAACAGCCCGTTCAGGGCCCCGGCAAAGCCGGCCATCGGCGCCTGCATGACGCCACCCAGCTCGGCCAGCAGCTGGGTCCGTGACGGCAACGTCGCCAGCCGCATGATTTCGGCGGCGGTGAGCGCGCGACCTTCGACCAGCGCGGCTTTCACCCGGAACGACTCGTGTTCCCTCGCGAACGCGGACAGCACCTTGGCACCGGCCACGGGCTCCGTGGCCATCGCAAACGCGGTCGGACCCGCCAGATGGTCGGCCAGGGCCGCCACCTGCGTGGCGTCCAGCGCCCGCTCCGCCAGCGTGTTCTTCACGACGACGTACTGCACTCCCACTCCGCGCAACCGCCGACGCAGATCCGTCTGCGCCTTCACAGCCAAACCGGTGAAATCCGTGACATAGACAATCGGATTCGCCGCCAGTTGGGCCTTCAGGTCCGTGACCAGCTGGTCTTTCTCGCTACGCTTGAGTTTCATCGGTACCCTGCCGCGTCCACGGGTACGCCGGGTCCCATCGTGCTCGATACGGTCACCGACTTGATGAACGTCCCCTTGGCGGCGGAGGGCTTGGCCCGCACGACCGCTTCGATGAACGTCGTCAGGTTGTCGAACAGTTGTTCCGGCGTGAACGACACCCGCCCAATCGGCGCGTGCAGGTTGCCCGTCTTGTCCACGCGGAACTCGATCTTGCCGGCCTTGATCTCCTTCACCGCCCGCGCCACATCCATCGTGACCGTGCCGGCCTTCGGATTGGGCATGAGACCACGAGGACCGAGGACTCGGCCCAGCTGGCCGACCTGGCCCATCATGTCGGGCGTCGCCACGATGACATCAACATCGAGCCAGCCGTCCTTGATCTTCTGGACGAACTCGGGTCCGACAAAGTCGGCCCCGGCCGCTTCCGCGTCCTTGGCCTTGTCGCCCTGGGCAATCACCAGCACGCGCACCGCTTTGCCGGTGCCGTGCGGCAAGACCACCGTGCCACGCACGATCTGGTCGGCGTGGCGGGGGTCCACGCTCAGGTTCATCGCGATGTCCACCGTCTCGTCGAATTTGGCGAACGCCGCCGCCTTGACCGCATCCATCGCGGCGCGCGGGTCATACTGGCGGGACCGATCAATCGTGGTCCGGGCCGTCCGGTATCGCTTACCGTGGCGCGCCATTACTCCACCACCTCCAGGCCCATCGACCGGGCGGTGCCGGCGATGATCTTCATGGCGCCCTCGACGTCATTGGCGTTGAGGTCGGGCATCTTGGCTTCGGCAATCTTGCGGAGCTGGGCCCGCGTGACCTGGCCCACCTTGTCGCGGTTCGGCTGCGCCGAGCCCTTTTCGATCCCGAGCTCTTTCTTGAGCAGGTTCGCCGCCGGGGGCGTCTTGGTAATGAAGGTGAAGGAGCGATCGGCGAAGATCGTGACTTCCACGGGAATGATGAGGCCCGCCTGGGACGCCGTCCGCGCGTTGAACTGCTTGACGAAATCCATGATGTTCACGCCGTGCGGACCCAAAGCGGTCCCCACGGGTGGGGCGGGCGTCGCTGAAGCGGCAGGAACCTGCAGCTTCACGAAGGCAATTTGCTTTTTCGGCGCCATGTTTTCCTCGTTGCGCCGGGGCATGTGCCCCTGGCTCCCACGGTACCCCCGCGGTCGGGGACGTCCGGGCCTAGTGGCCCTTCAGCTGCACGTAATCGAGTTCCACCGAGGTCGGACGGCCAAACAAGCTCACCGACACCCGGACTTTGCCCTTCTCCGGAATCACCTCTTCTACCGTGCCCGAGAAATCCGAGAACGGACCTTCCATGATCTCCACCACCTGGCCCACCAGGAACGGGATCTCTTCCACCGGCTGATCCGCTGCCGCGTCGGCCTCCACGCCCAGCAGCCGATTGACTTCTTCCTGCCGCAGGGCCTGGGGCGTCCACCCTTGTCCCACAAACTTGATCACGCCCTGAATCCCGTTGATCACGTGCTGCGTTTCCTGGTTGAGCACCATCTCGACCAGCACGTACCCGGGGAACGTCTTCTGTTCCTTCGTTTCCTTCTTGCCGTTCTTGATCACGACCACTTCCTGGGTCGGCACCAACGCCTGACGGATCGGGCGCTCCTCAGCGGGGCGCGGATCGGCGTCAATCTTGCGCTGCACCAGACCGCGGACCTTGTTCTCGTGACCGGCGGTGGTCTGGATCGCATACCACTTCGCGTCCATCGCGACTCCGATCACCGGAACAGACTGCCCAGCAGGTCAATCAGGACCTTGGTCGCCATCCAGTCCATGATGCCGATGACGATCCCGAGCGCGATCACGAAGAGCGTGACCACGATGGTCGTCTGTCGCAGCACGGAAAACGCGGGCCACGTCACCTTGCGCACCTCACCACGCACCTCCTGGAGGTACGTCAGGGTGCGCTGCATGAACCCGGCCTCAGCGCTCACGGCTACTTGGACTCCTTGTGCGCGCGATGCGATCCGCACCGCGGGCAGAATTTCTTCCACTCGACGCGCTCGGGATGCTTCCGCCGGTTCTTCGTCGTGAAGTAGTTCCGGTTCTTGCAGTCCGTGCACTCGAGAATGATGTTCTCGCGCGCCATGAGTTCCTCGCCCTACGCCAGGATCTTCGTGACCACACCCGCGCCCACGG
>JBBDNM010000003.1:0-41788 GCA_040877595.1 Gemmatimonadales bacterium
CACGCACGTGGATCGCGAGTACCTCCGTGAGGTCCACCGGAGTTATCATCCGCGGGGATGATCCTCGTCATCGATAACTACGATTCCTTTACCTGGAACCTCGTCCAATACGTCGGAGCGCTCGGCGGCGAACCGGAGGTGGTGCGGAACGATGCTGTTACGGTGGAGGAGGTGCGTGCTCGGCAGCCGCGCGGGATCGTCATCTCCCCGGGTCCCGGTGTGCCGGCGGATGCAGGGATTTCCGTGGCGGTGATTCGCGAGCTTGCGGGTACGGTCCCCATCTTCGGCGTGTGTCTCGGCCACCAGGCGCTGGGCGAGGCCTTCGGCGCCCGGACCGTTCGGGCCGATCGCTTGATGCACGGCAAGACGTCACCAGTGACGCACACCGGCGGGAACGTGTTCGCGGGCCTGCCAAGTCCGCTGGTGGCGATGCGCTACCATTCATTGGTGGTGGACCCCGCGTCGGTCCCCGCAGCACTCGAGGTCACGGCCTGGTCGGCGGACCGTGCAGATGGTGCAGAAATCATGGGCCTGGCGCACCGCACCCACCCAGTTTGGGGGGTGCAGTTTCATCCAGAGAGCGTTGGCACTGATACAGGTTTTCGGATGGTTGAGAATTTCCTGAAAGCGTTGTAGCGCTTCCAGTTACCATGTTTGGCCCGGTTTTTGACAGGCGGGGGTGTGTGCATTAACTTCCGCTGTGCCCCTCCTGTGCGTGATCCCGGCCCGAATCGGTTCCACGCGACTTCCCCATAAGCCGCTTCAACTCGTCTCAGGTACACCCGTGATCACCCGGGTCGTTGCGAACGTTCTGGCTTGGGGCATGGATGCCACGGTGGTGGTGGCGGCGGACGATGCGCGGATCCTTGATGCCGTGGCGCACCTGCCGGTGCATGGGGTCCTGACGCGGACCGACCACCCGAGCGGCACGGCGCGCATCGGGGAAGTGGCGGCACGCGCCGAGTTCCAGCGCCATGACGTGATCCTGAATGTGCAGGGCGATGAGCCCTTCCTGCCGCGCGAAGCGGCGTTGGGGGTGGTGGAGCAGGTGCTGGGCGGCGCAGACATCGGCACGGCGGCCCAGCCGCTGGACGCCACGGCGCGGCGCAACCCGCACCGCGTGAAGGTGGACGTCGACGCACGCGGGCGCGCGCTGCGGTTCTACCGCACGCCGACGATGCCCGCCTGCAGCCGGCGCGAGGCGGCGTTCCACCATATCGGGGTATACGCCTTTCGTCCGGCGACCCTCGCCCGATGGATGACGCTGCCGCCGACACCAGCGGAAACGCACGAACGGCTCGAACAGTTGCGGCCGTTGCACCATGGCATGACCATCGGCGTCGCGATCCTCGCGGATCCGGTGCCCCACGGCATTGACACCGACGACGACCTGCGACACGCGGAGGCGCTCCTGTGAGTTCCAGCACCAAGTACATCTTCGTGACCGGTGGGGTCGTATCCTCGCTCGGCAAGGGTATCGCCGCCGCCTCGCTGGGACGGCTGCTCGCGGATCGGGGCCTGAAGGTCACGGTCCAGAAGTTCGACCCGTACATCAACGTTGATCCGGGCACCATGTCGCCGTTCCAGCACGGCGAGGTGTACGTCACGGATGACGGCGCCGAGACCGATCTCGATCTGGGACACTACGAACGATTCATCGATCGGTCCTTGTCCCAGATCAACAACATCACCACGGGTCGCGTCTACCTGAACGTGATTACGAAAGAACGCCGGGGCGAGTATCTCGGCAGTACGGTCCAGGTCATTCCCCACATCACGGACGAGATCAAGAGCGCCATCCGGCGCCTCGCGCCCGATCACGACGTGGTCGTCACGGAGATCGGCGGCACGGTCGGCGACATTGAGTCGCTCCCGTTCCTCGAAGCGATCCGGCAGTTCCGGCAGGAAGTCGGGCGGGACAACGCGATCTTCATCCATCTCACGCTGGTGCCGTACATCGGGGCCAGCGGGGAACTCAAGACCAAGCCCACGCAGCACTCCGTGCGGGAACTGATGGAGATCGGGATTCAGCCCGATATCCTGATCTGTCGCACCGACCATCGCCTCGATGACGCCATCAAGCGGAAGATCGCCCTGTTCTGCAACGTGGACTTTGGCTGCGTCATCGAGAGCCGCACGGTCGAGACCATCTATCAGGTGCCGCTGGCTCTGCACGATCAGGGGCTCGACGCCGAGGTGTGTCGGCGGCTCGGATTCACCACGAAAGAACCAGACCTCACCGCGTGGGGTGAAATGGTACGTCGGGTCACCCATCCCGACGAGCGCGTGCGTATCGCCATCGTCGGCAAGTACACCGAACTCACCGACGCGTACACCTCCATCCGCGAGGCCCTGATCCACGGCGGCATCGCGAATCATGCAGGCGTGGACATGACCTGGATATCCTCCGACGAGTGCAAGGATCCCGAGAGCACCGCACGGCACCTGCGCGGATTTGATGGGCTCCTGGTACCAGGCGGGTTTGGCGTGCGCGGCGTGGAAGGCATGGTCGAAGGGATTCGGCATGCGCGGGAGTCGGGCCTCCCATTCTTTGGAATCTGTCTCGGGATGCAGACGGCGATCATCGAGTTCGCGCGCAATGTCGCGCGCCTGCCACATACCAATTCGAGCGAGTTCGCCCCGGAGTGCGAACACCCGGTGGTGGCACTCATGGACTCGCAACGTGATGTCGAGAACTTGGGTGGCACCATGCGGCTGGGCGCCTATCCGTGCAAGTTGCGCGCGGGATCCAGGGTACGGGCTATCTACGGACAGGATGAAGTGAGTGAACGGCACCGGCACCGCTACGAGGTGAACAACGCTTATCGCGATGTGCTGGCGGAGCACGGCTTGCGGTGCACCGGTTTGTCGCCGGACGGCTCATTGGTTGAGATGATCGAGTTGCCCGAGCATCCGTGGTTTGTCGGTTGCCAGTTCCACCCCGAGCTCAAGTCGCGGCCGATGCGGCCGCACCCCTTGTTCGCGCGTTTCGTCGAGGCTGCGTTGGCGTGGCACCGGAGCCACCAGACCGCGACGGCCGACACGCCGACCGGCTGATGGGTGTGGGGCTGTTCACGTCGCCCGTGCTCGTGGCCGGTCCGTGCCTGGTGGAGGACGATGACGTTAACCTCCGGATTGCGGATTGCCTCGCGGAATTGGGTGTGCGCGTCGGTGTGCGCGTGGTCTTCAAGGCGAGCTATCTCAAGGCGAATCGGGCGCGACCTGACGCACCCCGCGGTCCCGGTCTCGATGGAGGCTTGGCCGCGCTCCGTCGGGTGCGTGAGGTGAGTGGCCTGCCTGTGCTCACCGATATTCATGAAACCACCCACGCCGCGCCGGCCGCGGTCGTCTGCGATATCCTGCAGATCCCTGCCTTCCTCGCCCGCCAGACCGCCCTCATTGAAGCGGCCGCCCGCACCGGCTGCGCGCTGAACCTCAAGAAAGGGCAGTGGATGGCGCCGGAAGAGATGGCCGGCGCGGTCGCCAAGGCGCGTGAGGCGGGAGCCACCCAGGTGGCGGTCACGGAGCGCGGCACCGCGTTTGGTTACGGTGACTTGATCGTGGACATGCGTTCGTTCGGTCGCCTGCGCGCCGCCACCAAGGCGCCGGTGCTCTTCGATGCCACGCATGCGGTTCAGCAGCCGGGTCGCGGGCCGGGTGGCGCCTCGGGCGGACAGCGAGAACATGTCCCGGCGTTGATGGCCGCCGCGGCCGCCGCTGGGTGCGACGGCTTCTTCATCGAGACCCACCCGGATCCGTGCCGCGCGCCGAGTGACGGAAACACGATGTGGCCGCTGGACGCCCTCGGGGCGTTGGTCGAGCGCACTCTGCACGTCTGGCAGTCGGCCCGTGCGGCGGAGCAACACCATGCGTAGCGGGTTGCCGCTCCTCCCGCTGCTGATCGTGGCAATCGCCTGCGGCGGGGAGCCGGCCCCGCCAGTCACTGGGGCGGCCGACACCGCCGACATGATCTACTACGGGGTCGTGCATCATCTCACGATGGACGGCATTCGTCGCGCCACGGTGGAGGCCGACAGCGCCTACTTCTACGAAGGCCCGCAACGCATCGAGATGATGCACATGCGCGTCACGTTTTTTTCGCCCGAAGGAGTGGAGACGTCCCGACTCACGTCTGACGATGGCACCTATCGGTGGCGTACGGGCGACATGGAGGCCCGGGGCAACGTGGTGGCCGTCACGCCGGATCAGCGACGGCTCGAGACCAGCATCCTCGAGTACTTCCGTAACGCGAATGAGATACGGGGCTCGGAGCCCTTTGTGTTTACGACGCCGGACCAGCGTCTCGAGGGTCGGGCGTTCCGCTCGGATCCCGACTTCCGCAATGTGGTGACGACCCAGCCGCGCGGCGACCTCGGCCGCGTCAACGTCAACTGATGCGCATCGCATGGTGCGTCCTGCTCCTGCTGCCGGCCGCCGTCGGCGGTCAGGCACCCCGTCCCTGCGACGTGGAACTCCTCTATACGGGCGGTGAGGGGCGGAGCATCCAAGTTGGTCCCAACATGTATCGGCAGTTCGCCGCCGGAGGGGTGCGGGTACGCTGCCGCGGCACCGAGATCCGCATGCGCGCCGATAGTGTGGCCTACTACCCCGACTTCGACCGTGTCGACCTGGTGGGGGCCGTGCGCTTCGAGGATTCGACCGCCGTGTTGGACGCACGCCGCGCGAGCTACTTCCTGTCGGACGAGCGCCTCGACGCCCACGGTGACGTCGCCCTCACGAACCGACGGACCGGGTCCGTACTGAACGGGCCGACCCTGACGTACCGACGCGCCGCGTCGGGGGTGCGAGACACCGCAGCGCTCGATGCATGCGGTCGGCCGACGGCGCATTACCGCACCGTGACCGATACGACGATCGAACCCTACGTCATCATCGCCGACTGCCTCTGGCTGACCGGTGATGATGCCGCGAGGGCGCGTGGCACCGTCACAATTGACCGATCTGACTTCACCGGACGCGGCGACAGCGCCGCGCTGGACGGGGCCGACGACCGGGGCGCCCTGATCGGCCACGCACGGGTGGCCGGTGACTCGGCGTCCTACACACTCTCGGGCCGCCGAGTGGATTACCGGCTGCAGGACAATCAACTCACGTGGGTGCGCGCCACGGAACGTGCCGATGCCACCTCCGAGGAGTGGCGTATCGAAGCCGACACGATCGAGTTCGACGTGGCCGACGATCAGGTTCAGGCGGGGCGGGCGTGGGGTGATTCTGCCCGAGCCGCGGCGTACTCCGCGCTGCGCACGATTACCGCTGACTCCCTTTCGATCCTCACGCCCGGCCAGCGACTGGAAGCGGTGCGTGCCTATGGAACCGCGTTGGCACAGACGGCCCTGGACTCCCTCGATAACGAGCGCGACTGGGTGGCGGGCGACACGGTCGTCGCCACGTTCAGCGTGACCAACACGATGGAGCGGCTGGAAGCCATGGGGCAGGGACGGACCCGCTATCGCATCTACGAAGGCTCGAGCGCAGCCCGCGTGCTGCGCGGCATCAACTACTCTCGCGGCGACCGCATCATCGCGCACTTTGCCGCCGACGTCCTGCACCGGGTCGAAGTAGTGGGCAACGCAGACGGCGTGTTCCTCGAAGCCCCCGGCGTCCGCAGGAACACACCATGAACCAGCTCTTGGCATCCGCGGAAGGACGCAACCCGTCGTTACCGCTGGCATTGGCCGCGCTCCTGCGAGTCATCGATGAGCAGCAGGGTGCTGCATTCAGCGACCTCGCCGTCGCCTACAGGGAAGACCACCTCGAACTGCACCGTCGCGTCCTCGGGGACGTGCCAGGTGGAGGCGGCGTGCTGTCACTTGATGAGGTGCGGCGCTTCCTGCAGTCGTCGGTTTTGCCGCGCCTGGTGGGCGAGGGCCTGGTGCGCGTCCCGCCGGGCGATCTGGACGATCAGGCCCGGATCGCACTCGCGGTGGCGGTGGGCGACGCCGATCGCGCGCCGCTACGCACGGAGCTTCTGGAGCGGGCGGCGGACGCGCTACGCCAGGCGGAGGCCCCTCCTGCTCCGACGCTCCCAGCCGGCGCTGTGCTGCAGGGCGAGCACCTCACGAAGAGGTACAATCGTCGGCGCGTCGTAGATGACGTGGCCGTGCAGTTGCGGCAGGGTGAGATCGTGGGCCTGCTGGGTCCGAATGGCGCGGGGAAGACCACGACGTTCTACATGATCGTCGGGTTGGTGCGACCCGACCGCGGTCGTATCGCCCTCGATGGCGCCGATATTTCGCACGAGCCGATGTACCGCCGTGCGCGCATGGGCATCGGGTACCTGGCGCAGGAACCGTCGGTGTTCCGGAAGCTTACGGTCGAGGAGAACGTGCTGGCCATTCTCGAAACGCTGGAGCCGAATCGAGCCGCCAGGCGTGATCGCTTGGAGTTTCTCCTGGATGAGTTGTCCATCAAGCATTTGCGCACGACGCCGGCCTACAAGCTGTCGGGCGGTGAGCGCCGGCGCCTGGAGATTACGCGCGCCCTGGTCAATGCGCCGCGGTTCATGCTGCTGGACGAGCCGTTCGCCGGCGTGGATCCCATCGCGGTGCATGACATTCAGACCATCGTGGCCGGCCTGCGGCACAAGGGTATTGGCGTCCTGATCACGGACCACAATGTGGAGCAGACGCTCGACATCGTGGATCGTGCGTACATCATGTTCGATGGCAAGGTGCAGGTCGGTGGTACCGTGCGCGAGCTCGTGTTCAACGACCGGGTGGCGGACCTGTATCTCGGGCCAACGCTCACGACGCGCCTGCGGGATCGCTTGGGCGCCCGGTGAAGCACTCGCTCTCGCAGTCCACCCAGCTGCGGCAGGATCTGCGGATGAATCCGCGCCTGTACCAGGCGATGGATCTGCTCTACATGCCGTTGCTCGACCTGCAGCAGCACCTCAAGCAGGAGCTGGAGGTCAACCCGTTCCTCGAGCTGGCTGAGGCGGACGAGGACGCCGCGGCGCAGGAAACCGCGCCCGATCCGGAACGCCCGGACGACGAGGACGAGAGTCGTTGGGAGGATATCCTGCTGGACGGGTTTGGGACGCCGGGAGGGGCGCGGGACCTGGGTACGCCCGCCGAGATGCCAGAGCGCATGACGGTCGAAGTGCCAGGTCTCGCCGACCATCTGTACGACCAACTGCAGATGCTCGATCTGGACGAACGGGACCGCATGCTGGCCGACGAGATTGTGGGCAACATCGGCGAGGACGGGTATCTCCAGGCCACGCTGGACGAAGTGGTGGACGGCGTCAACGCCGGTTTGACCGAGGGCTCGGTCCCGTGCGCCGTGGCGGACGCCGAACGCGTCCTGACCGTGATCCATGGACTTGATCCGCCGGGCGTCGCCGCGCGCGACCTGCGCGACTGTCTGTTGATTCAGCTGCGGGTGCTGGACCAGAAGGACGCGTTGGAGTATCGGTTGGTCGCTGAAGCCTTTGACGAGGTACTGCAGCACCGGTGGACCGACCTGGCGCGACGCTACGGCGTGGATGCCAAGGAAGTGCAAGACGCAGCGGATGCGCTCGCGCGCCTGGATCCCAAGCCCGGCCTGCAATTCCTGCCGGCCGACAGCGAGTATGTCATCCCTGACCTTATCGTCGAGAAGATTGACGGCGAGTACAAGATCTTCCTGAACGACACGGGTACGCCTCGGCTGCGGATCAGCCCCACGTACCGTGCCATGGCCGCCGACAAGAAGCAGTTCACGGGTGAGGCGCGCGAGTTCGTGACCCAGAAATTGGGAGCGGCGACGTGGCTGGTACAAGCCATCGAACAGCGACGCCAGACCATGCTCAAGGTGATGAATTTCATCGTGGACCGTCAGCGCGAGTTCTTCGAGAAGGGCATTGAGTACCTGAAGCCGCTCACCCTGCGGGAAGTGGCTGAAGTGATCGACATGCACGAATCCACGGTCTCGCGCGTCACCAGCCAGAAGTACGTGCAGACGCCGCGCGGCGTGTTCCCGCTGAAGTTCTTCTTCTCCAGCAGCCTGGGGACCACGACGGGCGAGGACGCCAGTGGCCGATCCGTGAAGGCGCTGTTGGGCAAGCTGGTCAGTGAAGAAGATCCGTCGGCCCCACTGACGGATGCCCAGCTCGTGCGCTTGATCGAGGAACGCGGTATTCAGATTGCGCGCCGAACGGTCGCGAAGTATCGCGACCAGCTCGGCATACTCCCGGCCCGCATGCGAAAGCGCCTATGACCCTCGCCCGACCGGACGGCCCCGTTGACGTCAGTGTGCTCGTGCCCGCCAAGGACGAGGCCGAGAACTTGCCGGAGTTCCTGCGACAGTGTGCCGAGGCCCTGGCGCCCGTGCCGTGGACAGCCGAGGTGGTGGTGACGAACGACGGTTCGGAGGACGAAACCGCAGCCGTGCTGGAGCGATTGCAGCGGGAACACGGGTTTTTGCGCGTGGTCACCCATCGCTCACGCCGCGGCATTGCCGATGCGCTCCGGTCGGCGGGCGATGCTGCGCGCGGGCGCATCTTCGTCTTCTATCCGGCGGATCTGCAGTTCTTGCCCGCCGAGATCCCGACGCTGGTAGATCCGATTCGTAGTGGCAGCGCGGATGTGGTGACCGGCACCAAGCAGGGCGCCTACGAGAAGGCGTTCGTGTCCGGTATCTACAATCGCCTGTGCCGCTGGCTGTTTGGCGTCCGGGTGACGGACCTGAACGCCGTGAAGGCATACCGCCGCGAGGTGATGGACAGTGTGCCGGCCCGACCGGACTGGCATCGCTTTATGGTGGTGATCGCGGCCGCCGATGGCTTTCGGCTGACCGAGCGACCCGTGACGTTGCACCCGCGCCGTGCGGGCAAATCCAAGTTTGGCTTGGGGCGGATTCCGGTGGGACTCCTGGATCTGCTGTCGGTGTGGTTCCAGCTTCGGTTCGGCAGGAAGCCGCTGTTGTTCTTCGGTGTAGCGGGTGGTTTGCTGTTTCTGCTCGGGTTCCTGGTGGGGCTGGCAGCCCTGATCCTGCGGTTTGGCTACGGTGTGGGGTTCCGACCAATGCTCGATCTCGTGATGGTCCTGGTGATCTCCGGCATCGCGCTGTTCGGCTTTGGTTTTGTGGGGGAAATGCTGGCGGGCGCCCGCGAGGAGATTCGGGCCCTCCAACGCGCGCTGCGGCGCGACGACGACTAGGGGTGGGGCAGGCGACGGAGGAGTTCTTCTTCCCGCGCGAGTTCCTCGAATTGGTCCCGCGTCTCAAGCGCGCGCCAGAACTCCGTGATCTCGCACGCGGCCACCAACCCGCCCTTTGCTCGCACGGCGTCCGCGAGCTCCGGCATCGTCAAGGCCTGCCCCGACGGTACCAGGTCGGCCGCTTCCGTCGCAATACAGTAGATCCCCGCGCTGACGGGGTCGACGCGCTTCGGCTTCTCGACCACCCCTGTCACCCGGTGCCCATCCAGCTGCAGCACACCGAACGGACTCTGCATGGTGTGATGTACGTACCCAATCGTGAGTTGGGCATGCTGGGCATCATGGAATGCGACGAGTCGGCGAAAGTCGAGCGTGGTGACCACGTCGCCGTTCATCAGCAGGAAGGGTTCCTTGCGATCGAGCAAGTCACGGCACAGCGCAATGGGGCCGGCCGTGCTGAGCGGTTGGGACTCCATGACGTACTGGATGGACATGCCGAACCGGCTGCCATCACCACAATACGCGCGGATCAGTTCGGCCTGATAGCCGAGGGCGATAACGACCTCGCGCACGTCGCAATGCGCCAGCTGCGCGAGGAGATAGTCGAGCAGGGGCCGGTCCCCGAGCGGGAGCAACGGCTTGGGCACCGAGAAGGTGTAGGGACGAAGGCGGGTGCCGAGCCCGCCGGCCAGCACGATGGCCTTCACGTGGCGTACTGGTCGGGTCGGTAGGCGTTCAAGTGCTCGCGCATCCAATCCACCGTGCGGCGAATCCCGTCCTCCAAGGACACCTGCGGCTGGTAGCCCAACAGGGTGCGCGCCTTCGTGATGTCCGCGCAGAGGCGGGAGACTTCGCTGGTCTCCGGGCGCACGCGACGCGGGTCATGCACCAGCTGGACTTTCTTGCCCACGACGCGCACGATGGTGCGGATCGCCTCGTCAATGCTCGTCTCGACGCCCGTGCCAATATTGAACACGCCGCCCACGGCAGCCGGTGCTTCGCCGGCCAGCATGAATCCGCGCACGGTATCCTCGACAAACGTGAAGTCGCGGGTCGTGGTGGTCGAACCCACCTGAATCTCGCTGCCGGCCAGCGCCTGGCTCATCACGGCGGGAATCACTGCGCGCGCGGACTGGCGCGGCCCAAACGTGTTGAACGGCCGCACGAGGGTGACCGGAAGCTGGAACGCGTGGTGATAGCTGAGCGCAATGTGGTCCGTCGCGATCTTGCTCGCCGAGTAGGGCGATTGCGGCTGGAGCACATGGGTCTCGGGTATCGGCACCTCGCACGCGGAGCCATACACTTCGCTCGTCGAGGTCTGCACCAGGCGGGACACCCCCAAGTCGCGGGCGACCCCCAGCACGTTGACCGTGGACAGCACGTTGTTCATCACCGTGTCGTGCGGGTGGGAATAGGAATAGGGAATGCCCACCAACGCCGCGAGGTGGAAGATCACCTCGACGCCCTCCAGCGCGCCGCGCGTCGCCTCGATGTCGGCCAGGTCAATACGATGGGTACGCAGGCCGTCGCGGACCGTCGGCGCCATGTGGGCCAGGTGGCCTTCATCGCCGCGCGAGTTGTACCGGACCACCGCCGTCACTTCGGCACCTGCCTGGACGAGGGCTTCGGTCAGGTGGCTGCCGATGAAACCGCCAGCGCCGGTTACTGCCACACGTTTGCCGTTCCAGGACATGCTACGCGCTTTCCCGTGGGGATGGTGCCGCGCAAGATACACGTGCGGCGAACGTCTCCGCCATCCTCGTTGCGGGTCGGTGGACACGCCGCTTTATTGGCGCGCATGAGCGGATCCCGATGCGCCTGATCTTTGTCGCGCACGCGTTCCCCCGATGGCCGGGAGACGTGGCGGGATCCTTCCTCGGGCGGCTGGGGACCGCTCTGGTGGCGCGAGGACACGCGGTCTGTGCAGTGGTACCCGCCGACCGTGGTCAGGCGGACCGCCGAGTGCACGGTGGCGTGGACGTGGTACCGGTGCGCTACGCCGCGCCCGCCCGCGAGACCCTGGCGTACACCGGAACGATGGCGCGGGCGATGCGGTCACCGGCCAATGCCTGGGCCTTTCGGAACATGGTACACGCGATGCGCAGGGCGGCACGCGCTGAGGCTGATCACCGTCAGGCGGATCTCCTGCACGCCTTCTGGTGGGTGCCCGCTGGGTGGGCGATCGCCCCGCTCGCCCTGCCGCGCATCGTGAGCCTGATGGGCACGGATGTGGCCATGCTGCGCTCGTGGGCTGGTCGCTGGCTTGGCCATCGCGTGCTCGGCAGGGTCTCGCACGTCACCTCCATTTCGACGTATCTCGCGGATGAAGTGCGGCGTCAGCTCGGACGGCCCGACATGCCCATTACGCGCGTCCCGATGCCGGTGGCGACCGAGCGGTTCACGCGTCGCAGTCAGGGCGGGGGCGGCATCGTGTATCTGGGCCGCCTCTCGGCGCAGAAGCGCGTGACCCTGCTCCTGGACGCGATCCATGCGACCGGATTGACCGCGCCGGTCACCATCGTTGGAGACGGCCCCGCCCGACGCGATCTCGAACAACACGCCCGCGCGTTGGGTCTCACCCAGGTCCGCTTTACCGGTACCGTGCCGGACGACGCCCTGCACGCGACGATCGGGGATGCCGACGTCATGGCGTTTCCCTCGGAGCGCGAGGGGCTGGGTTTGGCGGCCGCCGAAGCGCTGATGATGGGTGTCCCGGTCGTGGCCACCACGGATGGCGGTGGCGTCCTCGACCTGGTGCAGGACGGGAAGGGCGCGGCGATCGTTACGCCGCATCCGACCGCGTTTGGGTCGGCGCTCGCGCGCTGCCTCGGTGACTCGACGATGCGAGCGGGGGCGGTCGTGGCCGGAGATGGCTTGCGTGCGGCGTTGGCGCCGGAAAGCATCGCCAAGGCCTTCGAACGCGTATACGAGGAAGTCACCCGCGGATGAAGCGCCACCATTGGATGTTCTGGACGCTGCAGGCCGTCCTGCTCGTGGTGGTCGCCGTCTTCATGTGGCGGGCCGCCGTGGACAATCTGGATCAATTGCGCGCCAGCACGATCACCTGGGAGGTGCGGCCCATGTGGTTGGTACTCGCGGTCGTGGTGGTCCTGCTCACGTATGTGCTCCTGATCGAGACGTGGCGCATGGTGCTGCGCGGATGGGGCCAGGGCCTGCCGTTCCGCGAGGCCGCGCGCATCTGGACCCTCGCCAACCTTGGCCGGTACATCCCCGGCAAGATCTGGGCGGTGGCTGGTCTCGTGGTGTTGGCGCAACGCTCGGGCGTCGCGGGGTGGGCGGCTGCCGGATCAGCCGTGGTGGTGCAGGGTATCGCCCTGGGCACCGGTGCGGCGGTGGTCGTGGCCATGTTACCCGGCGACGTCCATGCGGGCTGGATCGCGGCGGCGGTTGGGCTTGCCGCGGTCACGTATGTGGTGCCGCTATGGCCGTGGGCCGTGCGACGCATCAGTGGATTGGTGGCTCAGGAGGGGCTGGTGCCGCTGCGGTGGCCGGCGGTGTTGGGCGCCGTGGGAGCGGCGACGGTCGCCTGGGTCGGCTACGGCGTCGCGTTCTGGTGCCTGCTGCACGGACTGGTCGCCGTCCCCATGCCCGTGACGCTCGCGATCGGTGCCTTTGCTGCTGGTTACATTATTGGCTTCCTTGCCGCGTTCGCGCCGGGCGGGATCGGAGTTCGGGAAGGGGTGATCGGGCCGCTGATCGTCGGGAGCGTGGGCGCCGGACCGGCCCTGGTGGCGGTCGCCGCACAACGCATCCTCTTCACCCTGACCGAGGGTATCGCCGCCCTCGTCGGGTTCGCCCTTGGGGGGCTCGGACGAACCGATGGCCGTGACTGATACCGACCGCTTCGAACCCCGCTACCCGCTCCTGACGGCGACCGGCATCCTGTCGCTGTGGGTCGGGATCCTCTCGTTGCCGATGTTCGCGGGACGCTTCATTGCCCCGGACGCATCGAACGACCAGTACGCGGCTGGCTATGCGTTCCGCCAGTGGCTGGCCGATCAGTTCAAGGCGACGGGCGAGATCCCGCTGTGGAACCCGCATCTATTCGGCGGCATGCCGTTCGTCGGGGGGATGCACGGCGACATCTTCTATCCCACCGCGTGGCTCCGCCTGATCCTGCCGACGCACATCGCGATGGATCTGGGGTTCGTCGTGCATTACGTCTTGGCGGGTCTCTTCCTCTTCCTGTTGTTGCGGCGACTAGGCGTTTCGTGGACCGGCGCCGTCACCGGAGGTCTGGCCTACCAACTGTCGGGGGTCGTAGCGTCCCTGGTCTCGCCGGGACACGACGGCAAGTTGTTCGTCACCGCGCTGTTGCCGCTCGCCCTCTTGGCGTTGGTCATGGCCCTTCGCGACCGTCGGCCCGCCGGGTACAGCCTGCTGGCGCTGACGGTGGGGCTCGGCATCCTGAGCCCGCATTACCAGATGGTCTATTACATGCTGCTGGTGGCTGGGTTGTTCAGTCTCTACCTGGTCTTCGGCGCGGAGGATCGCCCGACGCCGCGGGCCGGAGTGCTCGCGCTGGGAGCTGCGCTGGCCGCGGTGCTCGTGGGATTCGGTGTCGGGGCCATCCAATTGCTGCCCTTCTACCAGTATGTCCCGTTCTCCCCACGCGCCGAGTCCTACGGTGGCTTCGCCGAGGCGACGAGCTATGCCATTCCCTGGTCGCACGTCCCCGAGTTCTTCCTGGCCGGGTTCACCGGATCGCGCGAGACCTACTGGAGCGCAAACTTCGGGAAGCTGCACTCGGAGTATCTCGGGCTTCCCGTCGTGGCGCTGGCTGCGTTCGGGGCCCTGCATGCTGGGCGCCGACGGTTGGTGATATGGCTGGGGGGTATTGGCGGGTTGTTCCTGCTCATCGCCCTCGGCGCCGCGACGCCGTTTTATCAGATCTGGTATGCGGTGATGCCGTTCGTGAAGCAGACCCGCGCGCCCGGCATGGCGTTCTTTGTGGTCGCCATAGTGATCGCGACCTTCGCGGCGTTTGGCGTCGAGCGATTGGAGCGTCGGGAAGGGAATCCGGCACGCTGGTGGTTGGGCATCGGGGTCGCGGTGCTGGTGTTGGCGGCGGTTGGTGCGTTCGGGGGCCTGGCGTCCTCGCTGGCCGAAGGCATCGAGATGGCGCGCATCCGCCAAACCTCGGCCGCCGCCGAGGCGGCACAGGGTGCCATTCGGATCGGCGCGGCCCTCTCCGGCCTGTCGCTCGCCCTGCTCGGGGCATTGTTGTGGGCACGTCGTGAAGGGCGGGTGCCGGTGCTGGTTTTTACGATCGGTCTGTGTGCTATCGTTGGCACGGACCTGTGGCGGGGTGTGCGCGGGTTCTGGGGCTGGAGTGAGTCGCCGACGGTGGGCCTCTATGGCGGCGATGGCATCACACGCTACCTGCAGCAGCAGGCGCGGCCGTTTCGGGTAATGGATCTCAGTGATCGAGCCCCGATATATCCCGGCTCGGCCCTGATGGCGTTCGGGGTGCCGCAGATGCTGGGACACCACGGCAACCAGTTGCACGCGTTCAACCAGCTCCTGGGTGGCAAGAACCAGTGGAGCTATCTGTTCGCGAGCCGGCGTCTCTGGGATCTTTTCGCCGTGCAGTATGTGCTGGTCCCGGCGGACTTCGACTTGGGCGAGCACCCGCAGTTTCCCGCGTGGCGTAACCTGGCCGCTGAGTTCGACACCGTGTTCGCCGACGTGACGGCGTCCAGCGGGCTCCGTGCGCATTTGTTGGAGCGCCGCACGCCGCGGCCCTACGCCTGGGTGGTTGCCGGCGCGGTACCGGTTCCGGACGACCGCGCCATCCCGTTGGTAGCGGATCCGCGCTCGCCGCTCCGGTTTGACCAAGTGGTCCTCACCGATCCGGCGAGCCCGGTCCCGCTGGATTCCCTCGTGGTCATACCGGAAGCCACGGGGGTGATGGCCGTGGTGGAGGAATGGCGGGCGGGTTACATGCGGATCCGCCTCGAGCCGCAGCCGAGTCAGGACGCCTGGCTCGTGATCGCTGAAAACTGGTATCCAGAATGGACCGCGACCGCTGATGGGCAGGACGCCGCCGTGGTCCGGGGCAATGTCACCCTGCTGACGGTACGGGTTCCGAGTGGGACGCGAAACGTCGAACTGAACTATGAGAGCGCAACCTATGCGCGCGGACGATTGATCACGTTCCTGAGCCTCGGGTTGGTGCTCGCAGGCTTTGCCGCACCCATAGCGCTTCGGAGGCGGCGTGGCTGAGCGGGCCCTTGTCGTCATCCCGACCTACAACGAAGCCTCGAACATCCCCCAGCTCCTGCCGCAGGTCCTTGCGCAGGATCCCCGTCTCGACATCCTGGTGGTGGACGATGCTTCCCCCGATGGTACGGGACGCTTGGCCGACGAGATCGCGGCCCGCGAGCCGCGAGTCCACGTGTTGCACCGCGAGGGGAAGCTGGGGCTGGGCGCGGCCTACCGGGCCGGGTTCCGCTGGGCCCTGGATCGGGACTACGCGTTGGTGTTCGAGATGGATGCCGACTTCTCGCATGACCCGAGGCACCTGCCGGAATTTCTGGCGGCGGTCCAGGATGCCGACCTGGTACTGGGCTCGCGGTACCTCGAACGACGCGTCACAGTCGTCAACTGGCCGATGACCCGCCTCATGCTGAGCTACTGCGCCAACATTTACGCTCGGGTGGTGACGGGCCTCAAGCTCTGGGATGCGACGGGAGGGTTCAAGTGCTTTCGCAGGTCGGTACTTGAGGCGATTGACCTCGAGTCGGTGCGATCCAACGGCTATGCATTCCAGATTGAACTCAGTTTCCGCGCGGCGCGGCGCGGCTTCCGGATTCGCGAGATCCCGATCGTCTTTACGGACCGGACCGAGGGCCAGAGCAAGATGTCCGGCGCCATCGTCCGGGAGGCCGTCTGGATGGTTTGGCGGCTCCGTTGGCAGGCAATCAGGGGCCGCGCATGATGCCGCTCGAGTTCGCCGGCCGGGTGATCTACAAGATGACGGGGTCCGGCAACGATTTCGTGTTCGTTGACGGACGCGACGGCGCAGGGAACTGGTCCCCCGAAGCGATCCGAGCCGTTTGCGCCCGCCGCGTGGGTGTCGGGGCCGATGGTTTGGTCGAACTCGTTCCGGGTAGCGGCCCCGGCCGGGTGGCGTTCCACTTCTTTAATGCCGACGGTTCCCGCGGCGCCATGTGCGGCAACGCGGCGCTTTGTGCGACTCGGCTGGCCGTGTTCCTGGAGCTCGCGCCGGCAGAAGGGATGATCCTTGAGACCGATGCGGGCCCGGTCCAGACCCGCTGCCTTTCTGACGGTCCTCATCGCGCGGAACTGCTCCTGCCATCCCTGTCCACGATGCCCGCCCCGGTGATCCCGCTTGAGCCAGGCGAGCTGTCCATTGGTTTTGCGGCGGTAGGCGTCGAGCACACGGTCGTCCGAGTTGCCGATCTGGAGCAGGTCCCGATGGCGGTTCGCGGTCCCTACCTGCGGTCGCATCCCGGACTGGGCGCCCCGGGAGCCAATGCGAACTTTGTGTCCAAGCTCCCTGAGGGGACGTGGGCCATGCGAACGTGGGAACGTGGGGTGGAAGGCGAGACCTTGGCCTGCGGGACCGGAGCGGTGGCCTGTGGGATGGTCTTGGCGGCTGCCGGTGAAGTGACGTTTCCGTGGTCCGTCCGCACCCGTTCCGGCATCGCCCTGACGGTCTCCGGATCCCGGGAGGCCCCCCGGCTGGCGGGGGAAGGGCGACTGGTCTACCGGGCCAGCCTGGTCAGCCTATCGGGCGACTAGCGACATCTGCGCGGTCATCAGGTCCGCGTCGGGCAACAATCCACCACACCCTACGTCAAGAAGCGCTTAGAATTACGCCAAGCAGGGGACGGGTACTTGAAGTTGTCAACAGGAGCGCAAGATAGTACTTAACATAACATATCTTATACGTACTATAGCTGTTACGACACTGATCGAGGCATAACAGCCTGTTCGACTAGCTCGGAGCGCCTGCCCGCCGCAGCTCTGCCAGGCGTAGCCGGGCCTCGACCACGGCACCCGACTCCCCATGGTCGCTCAAGATCCGCTCGTAGGCCCCCGCTGCGGCCGCAGTGTCACCAGCTGCTGCATACGCACGTCCGGCCGCGACCAATAGCTGCACGGCGACCACATCGAACCGGGTTGCGGCGGCCCCGTCCATGTAGGCCTGGCCAGCCTGACCAGGCTGACCCGACTGCTCCAGCGCGATCCCCAACGTCGCGTACGCTTGGTCCCGGAACTGGCTACGGGCCTCCCGAACGAGCGACTGCATTTCCGCCGCTGCGAGATCAGCCTGCCCCTGCGACAGCCGGTACTCCGCCAACGTCAGGGCCGCCTCCTGCCCACTTCGGGTGCCGCCATAGCGGGAAATCAGCCGCTGGAGGTCTGACGTCGCGAGCGGCAGGTTGCCCGCTTGGGCCGTCGCACGCGCCTGGATCAGCCCCCGTTCGGCGAAAAGCTCGCGGCGTTCGCGGGCACTCATGGTGAACCAGATGCCACCCGCGAGGACCACGGTGGCAGTCCCGATCATCGAAACCAACCGCCGATTGTCCTGCACCCAGCGGACCAGCCGATCTATACGCTCGTCGGATTCATGACGCGTGCTCAAGTTGTTTATCCTCAAGATGTTGGGGTGATTGTACGGCCATGCCCCTGGCGTGATTCGAACACGCGGCCAACGGTTTAGGAAACCGCTGCTCTATCCATACTGAGCTACAGGGGCGGAAACGTAACAAGATAAGGGATTCCCCGATATCGTGGTACGGCCATCGAACGCCCTATCCGACGGATGCCACGGGTCCGGCTGCGAATCAGGATGCACTGAACAACATTTCTTGAAAGAATCATCTAACTATTTGATATCAAATGACTTATACGTGTTCGTATCATGTGGAATGTCGTAGATTTCCACATCGTCAACATGGCCGATCCCCGGTCCAGAAGCGATCAGGTTTCCGAACGCCGCCATCGCCACGGCAGGCCCTTGGGCGACAATTTCAACCCGCCCATCTGGCAGGTTCCGGACCCACCCCGTCAGGTGCAGGCTTCGGGCGGCCCGCTGGGCGAACCACCGGAATCCAACCCCCTGAACTCGTCCGGACACCACGTACCGCACCGTGTCGGTCATCGGGTACCCTCCCACCCTTTGACAGATTGTCTGGTCACACCTATTGTGACTGTGTAACGCGGTCACGTTCCGCCCTGGAGGTGGGTATGACCCGCCTGATGCTCGTTGTCCTGGCCTGCCTGCTGTTCCCTGCTTGTAGCAACACTACCCACATCCGATCCGCCATCGGTGAGGTTTCGCCGGCCCAAGTGAATCTTGGCCGATGGGAGTACACCCGGAGTCTCCGCACGATCAACCTCCAGTGGGCGCGCATTGGGCCGCCGGTCTGGGTACGCCGGTCCGAGGACGGAGGTCTGTACGCCATTGGGCTCGTTATTGATCGAGGCTCGTGGTACCACGCCGCAGGAACCGGGACGGCTTTGCAGGAGTATCGCCCTGGGCGAACCCATCTCGTCGCCGTGGCCTACGATGCGGAGGGACGGGTACGCCGTCCCTCGGACGAGCTGCGCTTCGACCTGGATGCTATGGTGCGATCCCTCCGGGCGGTGGCGTGGTAGCATCACGACGCCCCCCGCGCCGGCGCCACCAGATGTAGACCGCGACGATGACGATCAGCGCCGGGAGCAGAACGAGCAAGGCCTGACGCGCGTACCGGTGGACCAGTTCGTTCGAGAACAGGTCTTGGGTGCCCAAGTACCAGCCAATCCATGTCAGCACGGCGCACCAGATCCCCGCCCCCAGCGCCGTGTACAGGATGAACCGCTCCATCCGCATCCGCGCGAGTCCCGCGGGCAGCGAGATGTACTGCCGAATGCCAGGGAGCAGCCGGGCGACGAACGTCGAGATTTCTCCGTGCTCCCGGAAATAGATCTCCGAACGCTCAAGGGTCTTTTCCGAGAACAGCACCCCGAACAGTCCACCCCGCCGCCCGAGCGCGTGCAACAGCGGACGGCCGAGCCGCACCGCGAACCAATAGTTGAACAGTGCACCGATCAGGCTGCCGAGCAACCCCGACCCGAAGACCAGCCAGATGCTCAGGCGTCCCTGCGCGGCCGCGTATCCGGCGGGTGGCAGTACCACTTCACTCGGGAATGGGAAGAAGGACGACTCGAGCGCCATCAGCAATACGATGCCCGGATATCCCATCCAGGCAACCGTATCCACCAGCCAGTTGATCATCCCCTCAAGCATTGGCGTCCTCGGGGCGGCCGTGCCGCCCAATGAGTGGGACAAAGATCACGCCCGCGAGTTCCGTTTCCTCGAAGCCCGTTGCGGTCCGGACAATCCGCACCAGCACTTGCCCGCCCTCGCGGTCGCGCGGTGCCACGAGTCGGCCGCCCAACACAAGCTGGTCCAGTAATGGTCGCGGCACCTCAGGACCAGCGGCCGCCACCACGATCGCGTCATAGGGCGCGAGGGGCCTCCATCCCAACGTTCCGTCGCCCACCACCACCTGCGCTCCGCGAATGCCCGCCGCATCCAGGTTGCCCCGGGCGGCGCGCGCCAATTCCGGGATGCGCTCGATCGATACGACGTAATCGGCCAGATAGGTCAGGAGGGCCGTCTGGTACCCAGACCCGGTGCCAACCTCCAGAACGCGTTCTCGACCGGAGAGTTGGAGGGCCTGCAGGCTGAGCGCCTGAACATACGGTTGCGAAATGGTCTGCCCCAAGCCGATGGGCAGGGCGGAATCCTCGTAGGCGCGCTGACGGAAGGCGTCGGGGACAAAGAGGTGTCGGGGCACCTCACCGACGGCACGCAGAACAGCGAGGTCCTCGATGCCCTTCTGGCGCAGCGCTTCGACAAGTTGGGCGCGGAACCCGCCGTAGGAGTCCCCTACCCGCCCAGACGCCACCTGCGCACCTCCTCCAGCAAATCGTAGTTCGTGAGGTCCACGTGCAGCGGCGTCACGGATATCCACCCATCGGCCACCGCCTGGAAATCCGACTCGGCATCGCCAGACCACGTGATGTGTCCTCCCCCGATCCAGTGCATTTGGCGTCCCCACGGATCGCGCGTCTCGGTCAGCGACCCGGAAAACACCCGATTGCCGAGCGCCGTCACCCGGATGCCTTTGATCGTGTCCCCTGGGATAGGTGGCAGGTTCACGTTGAGCAGGGTCTCATCGGGAAATTGCTTGACCCCCGTCACGTCGCGCACCAGCCGCTCAAGCCAGGGTCGCTGACTCTCCAGGTGCGCCTCCCGCTCGAGGCGGTTGCCGGCAAAGGAGACCGCCACGGCGGGCAGTCCGAATTGCAGACCCTCCATCGCGGCGGCCACGGTCCCCGAGTAGAGGACGTCCTCGCCCATGTTGGGGCCGTGGTTGATCCCTGAGAACACAAAGTCCGGCCGAGCCGGCATCAAGGCACCCACGGCCAGCAGGACGCAGTCCGTAGGCGTGCCGTCAACCTGGTAACTGCCATCCGGGTGCCGCTCGGCGCGCAGGGGACGCGCGAGGGTGAGCGAGTGACTTGCCCCACTCTGCTCCCGGTCTGGCGCCACCACCGTCACTTCTCCCACGGACCGGCACACATCCGCAAGCACGGCAATGCCACGGGCGAGGATGCCGTCGTCGTTACTGACCAGGATCTTCAACGGGGCGCTTCCCTTGGAGGATGTCCAGGAGGAGCTGGATTTCGCTCTTCAAGTTCTGGATGGTCTCGTGCTGGAGGGCAATCCGGGCTTCGTGCTTGAGTTCACCGCTGCGGCGGAACTGGTCAATCCGCTGGCGGGCACCCTCAATCGTGTACTTCTCGGTGTACAGCAGGTGCTTGATGTAGAGGATGAGCTCGATCTCGCGTCGCTGGTACACGCGGTTGCCCGACCGATTTTTGGCCGGGTTCAGGAACCGGAACTGGCTTTCCCAGTATCGCAGCACGTGGGGCTTCAGGTCGGTGAGCTGACAAACATCACCGATCGCGAAGAACTCCTGCACGGGCTTGGGTGTGCTCACCGCCATTGCTCCGCTTTCAACTCCCGTTCCATCAGGTCTCGAATGGCCTGCCGGGGGGACTTGCCCTCGAACAGGATGCGCTCCACTTCACGCGTGATCGGCATTTCCACACCCAGCTCATCGGCCAGCTCGAGCGCGGTCCTCGCGGTCTTGACCCCCTCGGCCACCGTGCGGCGCTCGCCAAGGATGTCGTCCAGTGACCGCCCCTGCCCCAGCGCCACCCCCAGCGATCGGTTACGGCTCAGGTGGCCGGTACAGGTAAGCACCAGGTCGCCCATGCCGGTCAGCCCGGCGAACGTCATGGGGTCCGCCCCAAGAGCTTGCCCCAGCCGCGCCATCTCCGCCAGACCCCGCGTGATCAACGCGGCGCGGGGATTGTGCCCGAGTCCCAACCCGTCCGCAATACCCGCCGCAATGGCAATCACATTCTTTAGGGCGCCGCCCAGCTCCACGCCGAGGACATCGGTCGCGCTGTACACCCGGAAATAGGCGTTCGAGAATGCGCCCTGCACCGCGCGCGCGGCGGCGGCATCGGTGGAGGCGGCCACCACCGCCGTGGGGTGTTGCTCCGCGACCTCGGTCGCAAAACTCGGACCCGAGAGGATGACGACCGGACATCCCGGCATCGTTTCGCCGAGGATCTGGCTCACGCGCTCATGGGTCGTGGGTTCGAGTCCCTTGGACAGGCTCACCACAATGGGCCGGCTCAGTCCCAGCGCTTGCATCACTTCGGTCGTCACGACACGGACGGCGTGTGATGGCGCCGCCTGCACCAGGATGTCGGCATCCCGCCCCGCCTCAGCCAAGGTTGTGACCGCGCGCAAGGACGGATCCAGCGCGACACCAGCAAGAAACAGCCGGTTCTCGTGGTCGGCATTGATGGAGGCCACCACTTCCGGTTCCAGCGCCCAGATGCGCACCTGATGACCGTTGTGGCACAGCAGGTTGGCGATGGTGGTTCCCCAGCTGCCCGCACCCATCACGCCGACCCTCATGCCGACCTCCGCCGCCCGAACCGGCTCTCGTTGCCGGCCATCAGGCGCCCGATATTGGCCCGATGGGTCCACAGGACGAAGCCGGCCATTCCAATCGAGACGACGATCAGGTGCGGATTAGTCGTGCCAATCCACCATGCCAGGATTGGGAAGAGCACGGCGGCGGTCATGGAGGCCAGCGACACGTAACCGGTAAGGAGCAGGATAGTCACCCACGCCACAAAGGCGACGAACAGCGCCAGCGGCGCTATGGCCAGTACCACGCCGGCGGCCGTCGCGACGCCCTTCCCGCCTCGGAAGCGCATGAAGACGGAATAGACGTGCCCGACGACGGCCGCTCCGCCGACAGCAAACGCCGCCCACGGCTCGGGTGAGACGATGGGTGCGAGGACAACGACCGGGAGGGCACCTTTTGCTAGGTCGACCATCCCGACGGGAATCGCGATCTGCCATCCGAGTACCCGGAACGCGTTGGTCGCCCCAAGGTTGCCGGAGCCGTGCTGACGGAGATCAATCCCCCGACTCACCCGGCCGACCAGATAGCTGGTGGGAATGGCGCCGATCAGATAGCTCAGCGCAATCAAGCCGACCGAGCTGATCGTCACGGGCGCTCGGTACGACGCCGACGCTTGAGCTTGAGCCGGATCGGCACGCCGGTGAAGCCCCACACCTCACGGAACCCGCTGATCAGATAGCGCTGATAGGCCTCCGGAATCGCTTCCGGGCGGTTGGCAACCAGGGCAAAGACGGGCGGCGCCGTACCGACCTGGGATCCGTAGAGCAGCTTGACCTCCTGTCCGACCGCCTGGGGCGGTTGCTGGCGCGCCACCACCGATTCGAGGACACGATTGACCTCGGCCGTGGCAATGCGCTTGGTCCGTTCAGCCGCGACCTCCAACACCACATCCAGCAACTTCTGCACGCGCTGGCCGGTGGTGGCCGAGATGAACACGAAAGGCACGGCACCCAGGAAGGGCGCCCGCGCCACCACATCCGCACGACCCTGCTCCGCCGTCTTCGTATCCTTCTCCACCAGGTCCCACTTGTTGACTGCCACCAGCAAGCCCGATCCCCGCTCCCACACGGCGTTGGCCACCTTGAGATCCTGAGCGTGCAATCCGTCGGCGGCGTCCACGACGAGCACGCAGACGTCGGCACGCTCAATGGCCTGTTGGGTCCGTAAGGTCGAGTAGAACTCGACCTCATCTTCTACTTTCGATCGTTTCCGTAACCCCGCAGTATCAATGAAGTTGAGCGTGATGCCATGATACCGCAAGGGGGCGTCAATCGCGTCCCTGGTGGTCCCGGCTTCGGCCGTGACAACGCTCCGTTCCTCCCCCACGAGCCGGTTCATGATCGAGGACTTCCCCACGTTCGGTCGACCTACCACCGCGACTTGGATTGCCGTGGGATCCTCGAGTTCCGAGACAGGCAGGTGCTCGACCAGGCGGTCCAACAGGTCACCCGTGCCCCGCCCCGAGCCTGCCGACACCGGAATAGGCTCGCCCAACCCCAACGCATGAAACACATGGTGTCCCACCTCCTCAGCGGGGTCATCGGCCTTGTTGGCGACGACCACGACCCGGTCGCGGTGCGACCGCAGCAGGCTGGCGACCTCTTGGTCGGCGGGGTGAATGCCGTCGCGCACATCCACCATGAACAGGACGGCGTCGGCAGCCGCAATTGCCTGTTCCACCTGTCGCCTGATGGCCGCATTCATTGGCTCATCCGTTCCCACCAGCCACCCGCCCGTGTCCACGACCCAGAACTCCCGACCCGCCCAGTGCCCACGAGCAAAGTTGCGGTCCCGGGTGACGCCCGGGCGGTCATCCACGATGGCGCGACGCCCGCCCACGATACGGTTGAACAAGGTGGACTTGCCCACGTTCGGGCGGCCGACAATCGCGACCGTGGTCAATCGGCTCACAGCCCATCCCCGAAGTCATGCGAGAAGCGCACGGGGTAGCTCACCGCCCCCACGACGGCCTCACTCGTTGCATCGTCCATGAACAGCCCGTCGTCGTTGATGGCCTCGGCCGGCAGCAGCGCGAGATCGAGCGTGGGGTGTGCCACCAGTGCGTTCCGGAACGCGGCCCCCGGGAGCAAGGCCGCAGTGGTCACCGACCGCCCAAAGAGTGTGTTCTCCAGGATGATCGTCTCAAAGTGCCCACCGGTCCGTTCGGCCAACGGGGCCAGGACCTGCGCCATGAGCGGTCCCATGGCCTCCCCGGTCAGGACGCCGATACGCTTGCCGCGCAGGTCGGGGAGCGTGGCGGCCGAGGCGGCGATGCGGTCCTGCAGGAACCGGACGCTCCCGACCCCATTCTCCACTTGGTCGAAGTCGCCGTACCAGGACGCCGGCGGCAACTCGACCGCCGCGCTCAGATACAGCTCGTCAGCGCCAAACGCCCACGGTGATCCTCGTTCGGCCATGGCCCGTGCGGCGTACTGATCCAGCACAGCCAGCGCCGCCCGGCATTCATCCTGCCGCATTTCGCGGACCAGGTCGTGCTTGCTGAAGGCGGTGAGTTTGACTGGCACGATGGAAACCGACAGCACGGCCTCGCCCAGGGACCACAGGTGGTCCAGCGACTGCCGGAGCACGTCCCCGTCGTTGACCTCGGGCTGGAGCACGATCTGCGCATGGAAGCGGATCCCGGCCCCAGCGAACATCTGCATCTGCTCCATGACGTCCGGGGCCCGCGGATTCCGCAGATACCGCCGCCGGATGACCGTATCCGTCGCATGCACCGAGACGTACAGCGGCGAGAGTCGGTACTCGATTATCCGGTCAATGTCCTTCTGCTTCAGGTTGGTAAGCGTCGCAAAGTTGCCGTAGCGGAAGCTCAGCCGATAATCGTCGTCCCGGATGTACAGGTTTGGGCGGAGCCCTTCGGGCAGTCCGTCCACGAAACAGAAATCGCAGCGGTTGGCACATCGGCGAATGCGCGGTGGCTCGAGCGTGAGACCCATCGGGAGGTCCTCGGGGCGCTCGATGTCGAACTCCATCGCCTCACCGGCTGGCAGGGTCGCGCGCAGCACAAACCGCTCCTCGGCCGACAGAAACTCCCAGTCGAGGAAGTCCTCAAGGGGGCGTCCGTCAATGGCGACGAGGTCGGTGCCGGGGGTGATGCCCAAGTCATGGGCCAGGCCGTCCGGATGGACGGTAGCAACACGAACCATACCGCAGAAGAATACTCGGGTCGGCACGGACACGGCGGCCCGTAGTTCTACGGTCCGGGACAGGCGTATTTCTCCGAATTCACGCGGTACCACCGCGGGTCTACCTTCGTGCATGCCCACGCCCTACGACGCGGTGTTGGTACTCGCATTTGGTGGGCCAGAGGGACCGGACGACGTGCGCCCATTCCTCGAAAATGTCATGCGGGGTCGGAGGGTCCTGCCCGCCCGCATCCAGGACGTGGCCGAGCACTACCACCACTTTGGTGGCGTCAGCCCGATCAACGCCCAGAACCGGGCATTGATCGCCGCACTCGAGGTCGCGCTGGCTGCGCACGGTATCACGCTCCCGATCTACTTCGGTAACCGCAACTGGCACCCATTCCTCGCGGATACCGCGCGCCAGATGCACGAGGCGGGCATCCGCCGAGGTCTTGTGTTCGTCACGTCGGCATTCAGCAGCTACTCGGGGTGTCGCCAGTACCGTGAGGACCTCCAAGGGGCGTGCGCTGGGATGGGCGCCGACACCCCCGTGTTCGACAAGCTACGCGTGTTCTACAACCACCCGGGCTTCGTGCATGCGTGTGTCGCGCGACTGACGGACGCCCTCGCTCGACTCCGTGGTGACGTGCGTGACCGCGCGGTCATCATCTTTACCGCACACTCCATCCCGCTTGCGATGGCGCGACACGCCGCCTACACGGCGCAACTCGCGGAAACCGCGGCGCTGGTCGCGGAGGCCGTCGGCGTCGCCGGGTACCGGATTGCCTATCAGAGCCGATCCGGGCCGCCGCACGTGCCGTGGCTCGAGCCTGATGTTCGGGACGTGATGACGGAGGTGGTCGCGGCGGGTGCGCCGGCGCTCGTGGTGCACCCGATCGGTTTCCTGTCAGATCACATGGAGGTGCTGTTCGACCTCGATATCGAAGCGCAACAGCATGCGGAGCAACTCGGCGTGCCGTTCGTCCGGGCTGGCACGGTGGGCACGCACCCGATGTTCATCGACATGCTGCGCCTGCTCATCGCGGAGCGCCTCTCGGCGCACCCCGAGCGTCTGGCGCTGGGGATGCGCGGCCCCTCGCACGACGTTTGTCCAGCCACGTGTTGCATGGCCGGATGACCGATATCCTGCCGCTGGCGTGCCTGGGGGTCAGCCATCGCACCGCCGGTGTGGCCTTGCGCGAGCGTCTGGCCTTCACGCCGGATGGTGTGCAGGACTTCTATCGCCGCGCGGCCATCGGCACGGATGTTCTCCTCCTCTCGACCTGCAATCGCACGGAACTCTACCTCGGGCCGGTCGAGGAACCCGAGGCCGCCCTCGCCGCCGCGCTCGATGCAGTAGCGGCGGACCGCCGGGTTCCCGCCGCGGAGCTCGCGCGGGCGGCGTATCGTCTGCACGGGCTGCCGGCCGCGCTTCACCTCGCGCGGGTTGCCGCTGGCGTCGATTCAATGGTGTTCGGCGAATCGGAGATTCTTGGTCAGGTGCGCGAGGCGGGCCGCCTCGCCGCCGAAGCCGGGGTTGGGCTGTTCCTGCGGGCCTTGGCGGAGCATGCCGTGCGGGCCGGCCGGCGCGCGCGCGCCGAGACGGACTTGGGCCGTCGTCCCGCCAGCGTTGCCTCCGAAGCCGTCCATGCCGTGGCCCGGGTCCGTGACCTCGCAGGGGCGCGCGTCGTGCTCGTCGGGGCGGGCGCGATGGCACGATCGGCCGGCCAGTTGTTCCGGTCGCTCGGGTCGTCGGAAATCGGTGTAGTGACCCGAACGACCCGCCACGGCGCGCGGCTCGCGCGCGCGCTGGGCGGTCAGGCCATGCCCTGGCACGACCTGCCGCAGGCGGTTGCCCGCGCCGACGTGATCCTTGCCGCCACCACCGCCCCGCACCCGCTCATTACGGCGGAGCTGGTGGCCAAGTTCCGATCCGGCGCGCCCGTCGTGCTGGTCGATATCTCGGTGCCGCGCAACGTCGAGCCGGGTGTCCGTGCACTGCCGGGTGTGCAACTGCTCGACCTGGACCAGATTCAGGGCGCCGTCGAGGCCAATCTTTCAGCGCGGCGGCAGGCGCTCCCGGTGGTGGAACAGCTCATCGCTGAGGAAGTGGGTCACTACGTGCAACGCGCACGCGGTGAGGCGGCACGGCCCATCCTCGCGGCCCTCCACGCGCAGGGTGAGGCGGTGCGCGTGGCGGAACTGACGCGGCTGTTGGAACGGCTCGGCCCGCTGGATCCGCAAACGAAGGATGCGCTCGCACAGTTCTCCCGCACGCTGGTCGCCAAGCTCCTGCACGCCCCCAGCCGCGCCATCCGGCAAAGCGATGTGGCATGAGAATGCTGCGGATTGGCACGCGCGCGTCCACGTTGGCGCGCTGGCAGACGGATCATATCGCGCGCGCGCTGGAAGCGACGGCACCGGATGTCCACTGCGAGGCCGTTCCCATCGTCACCCGCGGCGACACGGATCGGAGCACACCCATTGCCGGGCTCGGCGAGGTGGGCGTATTCACCGAGGCGCTCGAGCGAGCGCTGCAGGACCGCACCATTGACCTTGCCGTCCATTCCCTGAAGGATCTCCCGACAACGCCGACGGCAGGCCTGGTGGTTGCGGCTGTCGGCTTCCGGGAAGATCCGCGCGACGTGCTGGTGAGTCCTGCCGGCGCCACCCTCGCCACGCTCCACGCGGGGGCCCGGATTGGCACGTCCAGTCTCCGGCGTCAGGCGCAGTTGCTGGCGGCGCGTCCGGACGTTTTTCCCGTGGCGGTGCGCGGGAACGTCGAGACGCGGGTGCGGAGAGCGGGCACCGAGGCCATGGACGCCGTCATCCTCGCCGCCGCCGGCCTGCGGCGCCTGCGGCTCGACCGGCATGTGAGTGAAGTGCTCCCCGTCGCGGTGATGATGCCTGCGCCGGGCCAAGGCGCGTTGGCCGTGCAGTGTCGCGCGGACGACGTGCAGAGTCGCGCCCTCGCTGCCGCACTCGACGAACCGGCCATCCGCGTGGCGGTGGAGGCGGAGCGCGCTTTCCTGTCGGGGGTGGGTGGTGGCTGCTCGGCCCCCGTGGGTGCCTTGGGGGTAAGCAACGGCGTCCTGCGGTTGGAAGGCCTTGTGGCGCATCCCGATGGAAGCCGCTGCATCCGCGTGATCGCGGAAGGGCCGTCGGGCGATCACGCCGCCATCGCCGATCGTGCCGCGCGCGAGGCGTTGTCCCGCGGGGCCGCCGAGTTGCTGGCATGAGCGGCCTGCATGGACGCCGGGTGCTCGTGACGCGCCCGCGTGACCAAGCCGCGTCCTTGGTGGCTGGGCTGGAGGCGTCTGGTGCCGTGCCGGTGGTCATGCCGTTGATCACGATCGCGCGCCCACCCGACCCCGGTCCCGCGCGGGACGCGGTACGCCGACTGGGCTCGTACGATTGGGTCGTGTGCACGAGCGCCAATGGGGCACATGCGCTGGGCGCGCGACTGCGCGATGAGGAGCTGGACTGGCCATCGGGTCCACGGCTCGCGGCGATTGGACCTCGCACCGCGCAGGCCGCCCGGGACGAAGGGTTGCCCGTCCACGCGCAGCCGGCCGAGTTTCGCGGACGCGCCGTGCCCGCGGCCCTCGGAAATGTTCGCGACCGGTTCGTGCTCCTCCCGCGGTCCGATATCGGGCGTGAAGAGACCCCAGAGGCGTTGCGGAGCGCGGGCGCGATTGTGGACGATGTCGTGTTCTACCGTACGGTCCCCGCCACACCGGAGCCTGAGGCCCTGGCAGAGTTGGCGACCGGCGTGGACATCCTCACGTTCACCAGTCCTTCGACCGTCACCGCATTCGCGACATTGGGCGCTATCGCCGAGGCGCTTGCCGCCACCGCGACGATTGCCTGCATCGGGCCGGTGACGGCCGATGCGGCACGGTCCATCGGTTGGACGGTCCATGTCCAGCCCGCTGAATACACGGCCGAGGCGTTGCTTGAGGCGCTCCGGGGGATATCGTGACCACTCGTCTTCGTCGTTTGCGTCGAACGGCCGGGTTGCGGCGTCTCATGGCGGAGACCGCGTTGCAGCCGCGCCGCCTCATTGCTCCCCTCTTCGTGCATGAAGGGCTGGAAGCGCCAGCGGCCGTGGCGTCCATGCCCGGTGTCATGCAGTGGCCGCTGGCCCAGGTGCCCCGGCAAGCGCAGCAACTTGCCGACTTGGGCGTCGGCGCTGTTCTGCTCTTCGGCCTTCCACGCACCAAGGATGCTGAGGGCTCGTCGGCGTGGGCCGAGGATGGGGTCATCCCCAAAGCGGTCGCGGCCATCAAGCACGCCGTGCCGGATTTCCCCGTCATTACCGACGTGTGCCTGTGTGAGTACACGGAGCACGGACACTGTGGTTTGCTGAGCCCAACGGGTGACGTCTTGAACGACGAGTCGGTAGAACGTCTGGGCCGGGTGGCGGTAGCTCACGCGCGAGCGGGGGCCGATCTCGTGGCCCCGTCGGCGATGCTTGACGGCATGGTAGCGGGGATTCGCAGTGCCCTCGACGCGGCGCGCGCCGAACACATCCCGATCCTTTCGTACTCGGTCAAGTACGCGTCCGCGTTTTATGGTCCGTTCCGGGATGCGGCCGGCGGAGCGCCGCGGTTCGGTGACCGGGCCGGCCACCAGATGGCCGTGACGAACGCGCGGGAGGCACAGCGGGAGCACACGGCAGATCTTGTTGAAGGCGCCGACCTCCTCATGGTGAAGCCGGCCTTGGCCTATCTCGATGTCATCCGCACGACCCGCGACCGGCATCCGGACGTCCCGCTGGTCGCCTACAACGTCAGCGGCGAGTACGCGATGCTCATGGCGGCCGTCGAACGTGGCTGGTTGGACGAGCGCCGCGCCGTCCTGGAAACCCTCACTGCCATCCGGCGGGCCGGGGCCGATCTCATCATCACCTATCATGCTGCCAGTGCCGCCCAGTGGCTGGCGGAAACGGACTGAATGCCGGTCGCGACCCCGCAAACCCTGAATCACTTCGCGCTCGTGCGCTTCGCGCCGGCGTATTGGGCTCGGACGCCCGCGGCGCGGCGCCAGATCCGGAATACCTGGCTGGACGCTCTGGGCGGGGCGGCCGAGGCGGTCCATCTGTACCAGGGATTCGGCGTGGACCCCGCGGCGGACCTGGTGCTCTGGACGGCCGTCCGCGCCGACACTCCGGAGGCCCCAGCGCGGTTCTTTCAGTCACTCCGGGCCGCCTATCGCAGCGTGCGGCGGTTCCTGGATCTCACGGATGCCTTGTGGGGCCTGACGAACCCGTCGCAGTACACCAAGACGCGCTCAACCCAGGAGCTGGACCCGTTTGCGACCCGCTCCCTGCCCTATCTCATCATCTACCCGTTCGTGAAGACCACCCCGTGGTACCTGACGCCACGCGAGGAACGGCAGACCATGATGCTGGAGCACATCAAGGTTGGGAAGCACTACAAGGACATTACCCAGTTGTTGCTCTACTCGACCGGGCTGCAGGACCAGGAGTTCGTCGTGGTCTACGAGACGGCCGACCTCACGCGGTTCTCGCAGCTGGTCACCGACTTGCGGGCCACCATCGGGAGGGCCTTCACGGAGCGCGACACGCCGTTGCACACCGGCATTCGGATTGCGAACCGGCAGGAACTTGACGCATGGCTGTAACGCCGCCGTTCCTGGCGGCGTTGCGGCGCGAACCCACGACGCACACGCCCGTGTGGTTCATGCGCCAAGCCGGCCGGTACATGGCCGAGTACCGCGCACTGCGCGAGCGTTACTCGTTGTTGGACATCTGTGCGGAACCCGATCTCGCGGCCGAGGTCACACTCCAGCCGATCCGCGCTCTCGGTGTGGACGCGGCGATCATCTTTGCCGATATCCTGTTGCCACTCGACGCGCTGGGACTGGGCCTGCGGTTCGCGCAAGGCGAAGGGCCCGTGATCGAGCGACCCATTCGCGCGCCGGCGGATGTGGCGGCGTTGCCTGCCGTGGAGGCGCGCGAGGTGCTTGGCAACGTGGGGGCGGCCATCGCGCTGGTGCGCGCCGCATTGACGGACGGTCCGCCGGTCATTGGCTTTGCCGGAGCACCGTTCACCGTGGCGAGCTACGCCATCGAAGGCGGGAGCACGCGACAGTTCATTCAGGTGAAGCGGTTCATGTACGAGCAACCGTCCGCGTGGCACGCGTTGATGGAGCGCCTCGTCGAGTTCAGCGTAGGGTACCTCACGTCACAGGTGGAAGGAGGGGCCCAGGCCCTGCAGATCTTCGACAGCTGGGTGGGGGTGCTCGATGGCGCGGACTACACGTCGTACGTTCTGCCGCACCAACGCGTGCTGTTCGACCGACTGCGCGGCCTTGCGGTACCCACCATCCACTTCGGCGTGGGCGTGGCACACCTCCTGCATCTGCAGCGCGACGCCGGAGGCGATGCGATGGGCCTCGACTGGCGCACGCCGCTCGACGAGGGATGGGCGATCATCGGCCATGACCGAGCCATTCAGGGGAACCTCGATCCGGTGGTGTTGTTCGCTCCGTGGCCAGAGGTGGAACGTCGGGTCGACGCTGTTCTGGATCGGGCGGCGGGTCGCCCCGGTCACGTGTTCAACCTGGGTCACGGGATTCTGCCAGGGACACCGGTGGAGACGGTTCGGCGCGTGGTCGACCACGTGCACGCGCGCACGGCGCGATGATCGCCATCATCGGCGGTGGGATCACGGGGCTCGCCGCCGCCTGGCACGTGACGCAGACACGCGGCGCGGGCCACTGCATGGTGTTCGAGGCGGGTGAGCGCGCGGGAGGAAAGATTCGCACCCAACGCATCGGGGAGCTGGAAGTCGAGGACGGCCCCGACGCATTCCTCGCCGCCAAGCCGGAAGCCGAAGCCCTCTGTCGAGCCCTGGGACTGGGCGATCGCTTGGTCGGCACGGACCCCCGAGGGCGCCAGGCGTTCGTGCGGAGAGGCCATCGCCTCTTCCCGCTCCCCGAGGGCCTCACCGGGCTGGTGCCGACGCGGGCGAGCGCCTTGGTGGGCAGCGGCCTCATCTCCGTGCCGGGAAGGCTGCGGGCCGCACTGGAACCCTTGGTGCCCCGTCGGCTTGACGACGCGGATGAGTCCGTGGCGGGTTTTGTCACGCGGCGCTTTGGGTGGGAAGTGTGGGAGCGTATTGCGGAGCCGCTGCTGGCGGGTATCAGCGCCGGAGATGGTACGGCCCTGTCCCTCATCGCGACCGTGCCCCGCCTCCAGGAGGCTGAGCGGCGCGGAAGCCTGTTGGTGCAAGGGTGGCGCCGCCGACACCTGAACGGCCAGCAGACAGGCTTCCTGTCGCTGCGCGGTGGCCTGCGTGTGCTCGTCGATACGTTGACGGACCGATTGGCACCGGGAACCCTGCGTACGGGGGCCACCGTCACGCACGTCGACCGGCTCGACGGACAATGGCAAGTACGCTTGGCAGATGGACGGGTGGAGCGTGCCGACGAGGTACTGTTGGCCACGCCGCCCAACGTGGCCGGGACGTTGCTGGCCCGCCACGATTCCCGCCTGGGCCACCTGCTGCATGCCATACCATCGAGTTCGAGCGCGGTTGTCACCCAAGCCTGGGCGCGGCGCGCCCTCACGCGGCCACGCTCGGCCAGCGGGTGGCTAGTGCCGCGGGGGGAGGGCTCCCCCGTCATTGCCGTCAGCCTCAGCTCAAACAAGTTCCCCCACCGCGCCCCCGACGACGTGTTGCTCGTACGGGTCTTTCTCGGGCGTCATGAGGCGGTCCGGTCCGCCACCGACGACGACCTGCTGGAGGCTGCGCGGGCCGAGGTGCGGCCCGTGCTGGGCATCGTCGAGGCGCCAAGCACGGAGCGCGTGATGCGCTGGCCTGACGCCCTGCCCCAGTACACCCTGGGCCACCGGGCGCGCGTGGTGGAGATCGAGCGCCGCTGTGCGATGCTCCCCGGTGTGCGGCTCGCGGGTTGTGGATATCGCGGGCTCGGCATCCCCGATTGCATTCGCGACGGCACGCAGATGGTCACCGAACTCCTGCAATACCAGCCATGACCACGCGCCCACGGTCGGCGCAACTTTTCGCCGAGGCATGCACACGGTTCCCCGGCGGGGTGAACTCGCCCGTCCGCGGGTTTGCCGCGGTTGGCGGCGCGCCGGTGTTTCTCGAGCGCGGTGCCGGCGCCTTGGTGCGCGACGTGGATGGCAACGAGTATGTGGACTTTGTGATGTCGTGGGGGCCGTTGCTGCTCGGGCATGCCCACCCGGCCGTGGTCAGGGCGATCACAGACACGGCGGCGACGGGTACCTCGTTCGGGACGCCACATCCGCTCGAGCTGGCGCTGGCGCACCGCGTCCAACGCCTCATGCCCCATATCGAACGGATCCGCTTTGTAAGCTCGGGGACCGAGGCCGCCATGAGCGCGGTCCGCGTGGCGCGCGGCGCCACCGGCCGAGCCCGCCTCATCAAGTTCAGTGGCTGTTATCACGGGCACGCGGATGCGTTTCTGGTGCAGGCGGGCTCCGGGGTAGCGACCCTCGGCCTTCCCGATTCCCCCGGCGTCACATCCGCCGCCGTCGCCGACTCCCTGGTGGCTCCGTACAATGACCTCGACGCCGTCGGCGCGCTCTTTGACCGGCATCGCGACGCCATCGCCGCCGTGGTGGTCGAGCCCGTGGCCGGCAACATGGGCGTCGTGCCGCCCGCGCCGGGGTTCCTGCAGGGGCTGCGCGAGCTGACGCGTCACCACGGGGCCGTGCTCATCTTCGACGAAGTCATGACGGGCTTCCGCGTGCACCCCGGCGGGGCCTCGGCACGCTTTGGCGTCATTCCCGATCTGGTCTGCCTGGGCAAGATCATCGGTGGTGGGCTTCCAGCGGCAGCGTACGGCGGCCGCGCCGACCTCATGGATCAGGTGGCCCCCGCCGGGCCCATCTATCAAGCAGGTACCTTGTCGGGCAACCCGCTGGCCATGGCGGCGGGGGTGGCCACACTGGACGAAGTCATTCATCGGAAGGCGTGGGTGCGGGCGGAGCAAGCCGCAGCGTCTGTCGAAGGCATGTTGCGTGAGGCAGCAGCGGACCATGGCGTCCCGGTTTCGGTGCAGCGCGTGGGAGCGATGGTCACGCCCTTCTTCACGCCAGAACCGGTCGCAACGTGGGCCGATGCGGCGCGTCAGGACCGGGAAGCCTTCGCGCGATGGTTCCGCGCCCTGCTCGATGCGGGGGTCCACTGGGTGCCGTCCCCCTTCGAGGCGGCGTTCCCGTCGGCCGTACATGACACGGCGATCCTGGAAACGACACGCGTCGCACTGGACCGCGCGTTTGCGGCCGTGCGACGCGTGTAGAGAGCGGGCGACCGGACTCGAACCGGCGACGTCCAGCTTGGGAAGCTGGCATTCTACCAACTGAATTACGCCCGCGTACCACCTGCGAATCTATGGTGCGCAGGGCGCCACGGCCACAGCGCCCCGCCCGTGTTCACTCGCCGACGCGATACCGCCACGCGGCGATCGTTTCGCCCAGCACGCGGAACGCGAACGGTGCCAGGGCCTCGACCGATTGTGCGCCCACGACATGTGTTGCGACGACTGCGCCTTCCGCCGTGACGAACTCGAACGTGAGCGCCGGCACCTGCACGACGGCATCCCCCGCGTTTGCGAGCAAGCCGCGGACCTCCCACTCCCCGCCTGGCATGTCCTGGAACTGGCTTACGGTCACATCGAACGGCATCGCCTCGATGCGCTCAAGCACTGCAAGCGTCGAGTCTTGCAAGCCGCGGAGCTGGAATGAGGCGGCGAGCAACCGCCGTACGGGGACGCTCATCGGGTCAGCCGCGAGCAGTCGCTCGAGTACCGGATGCATCTGTTCGCCGAGCGCTCGCTTCTGTGCCGCCGGAACGTCGGGCTCGTCACCCATTGAGAGGTAGGTGTTGGCCAGATTGAACAACGCGTCGCGGTGGTGCGGGTTCTTCTCGAGCCCCGCAACAAAGGCCTGGGCCGCGCGCTCAAAACGATCGCTGCGGAACAGCGCGACGCCTGTCGCGAACAGGTCAATCGCACTCATGTCCTGCGCGCGCGCCAGGACGGAGTCGTAGAGCACGAGCGCCTCGTCCGTCCGGCCCCCGGCCGCCGCAACTTCCGCGAGGCCGATCAGGGCCTGCGCATCGTCCGGCTCCAGTGCACGGTACCGACGATACCAGACGGCCGCCGAGTCATAGGCTTCGGCACGGTGGTAGAGGCGGGCCACGTTGAACGTGCTGTTGCGCAACGCGTTCTGCGTCGGCTCGGACTCCGCAGTGGGTCCGGAGCTCGCGATCCGGATCGTCTCCCGATAGTACGCAATGGACGAATCCGCGTTCTCTTCAGTCGCGAAGATCTGCGCGAGGTAGTAATAACTGGTCGGTTCCTGATCGTAGATCGTGTTGGCCAACCGGAACTCACGCTTGGCGCCTTCGTTATCCTCATTCTGCAGGGCGTCCACTCCTCGATTCAGAATGGGGACCCACATGGCGCGCCGATGTACGCCAATATCCATCGCACACTGGGGTGCCATGGCGAGCGCACGGTCGAAAGCCGAATCGGCGCCCGGCAGGTCGGTCTGCGTGATGTAGTAGCGGCCAAGGAAGTACCACACCGCCGGGTCGCCTTCGCGGCCTTGTCCCAGCGCCTCAAGCAACACACGCTCCGCGTCACGCAGGTCTCGCTGGCGCTGATCACCAAAACGAGTGCGCGCGGCGTTCCGCAGGTACGACAAGGCGCTGTTGACCAGGTAGTGACCGGTGCTCAACTCACACTGGGGTGGCTGCCATTGGGCCGCCAAGCCGGCGGGCGTGAACGCCACAAACAGAATCCCGATCTGCAAGACCAGACGTCGCATTACCGCCGTCCTCCGAGCTATAAGTGATGTCGCAAGTGGTTGAGAAAACCCCGTAATTTCGGGGTAAGCACTTGAATATCGCCGCCTGCTACCGATAAAGCCACCCAGCCCCTGTATTGAATACCAAGGCCGTCGAATCAGGTGCCAATGTTCCATTCTTCCGGAGTTCCTCGAGGGCGGCGAGGGCCGCCCCACCCTCAGGACAGATGTCGATACCCTCAGAGGCCGCCAGCCGCCGCTGTACGGCTTCCAGGCGGGCATCAGGCACTGCGATGGCGCCGCCGCCGGTCTCCTTGAGGCCCCGCAGGATCAGCGGCCCACCCACGGGTCCGGGGACGCGGAGCCCACTCGCCACGGTGACCGGGTCCTGCCATGGGGTCGTTACCTCCGCGCCCGCCTCCCACGCGCGCACGACCGGCGCACAGCCGGTACTCTGGACGCTGAAGAGCCGAGTACGCGCCCCCGCCGGGAGCCAGCCAGCGGCCCGCAGTTCGTCGAAGGCCTTCCACATCCCGATGAGGCCGGTACCACCCCCAGTGGGATACAGGATGGCGTCCGGCAACGCGGTCCAACCCAATTGTTCGGCAATCTCGAGCCCCATGGTCTTCTTGCCCTCAATCCGGTACGGCTCGCGGAGCGTGGACACGTCGAGCGCGTTGTGGGCCGCGGCCCACGCCCGCGACACCCGCCCACAGTCGCCGATGTGGCCGTCCACCACCTCGACCTGCGCTCCGTGGACGCGCATCTGCTCCAGCAATCGTGCAGGCGTTCCCGACGGTGCGAACACGCGAACAGGGATTCCCGCGCGCGCACCGTAAGCCGCCAGCGCGACCCCCGCATTCCCCGCGGTGGGCACCGCGAACGCGGTTGCCCCACCCGCCACGGCCCGAGTGACCGCCGCGCTCATGCCACGGGACTTGAACGATCCCGTCGGGTTCTGCGCCTCGTCCTTGATCCAGACCCGCGCGAAACCGAGTTGTGCCGCCAGCCGCGGCACGTCGACCAAGGGGGTCATCCCTTCACCCAGGGTGATGGGTGTCTCTCCCGGGAGGAGCGGCAGCCAGTCGCGATACCGCCACAAGGAAGGAGGTCCGTCGCTCACCGACGCGCGACGCGCTACCGGTGGCGCCGCCGCATAGCGCACCAGCCACGGCGATCCGCAGGCGCAGACCGTCGGCAGCCCTTCCGGGGTGGCGGTCGCCCGGCACGCGGGGCATGCGAGGTGCCATGCGAAGGTCATTGGTGCACGTGCTCCAGGATGCGTTGCGCCAGGGTTCGTGAAATGCCGGGAACGGTGGCCATCTCGTCTACACTGGCGGTCTTGACTCCCGCCAGGCTGCCAAACCGCTCCAGCAAGGCACGCCGCCGGTTGGGCCCAACACCAGGTACGTCGAGGAGCGCGGACGTGATGGTGCGGCGGGAGCGTGTGTGACGGTTGAACGTGACCGCGAATCGATGGGCCTCGTCGCGCGCCCGCTGCAGTAGTCGCAACGAAGGCGCGGATCGCGGCAAGCGGATCGGGTCCGCGCGGCCGGGCAGGTAGATCTCTTCGTCCCGTTTCGCTAGACTCGCCAGCGGGCGTTCTACACCAAGCTCTTGTAACGCGGCCCGCGCCGCGTTCAATTGGCCCCTGCCTCCATCGATCACGATGAGATCAGGCAGCGGCTTCTGTTCATCCACGCGGCGACGCACGTACCGCGTGACCACTTCGTGCACGGCGGCAACATCATCGGGCGCAGTGCCGTCAGCTCCCTTCACCTTGAACTTACGATACTCGCTCTTCTTGGGCCGACCGGCTTCGAACCAGACCAAGCTCCCAACGGTATCCTTACCCTGGTTGGTCGAGATATCCACGCACACGAGCGACCGCGGGACCGCCGTGAGGCCCAGATCGCGACCCAAGGCATAGACCGGGTCTTCCACGCGTTCGTCGGTTTCCAGCGCCTCAATGAGGAAGTTCTCGAGCGCGGCCCGGGCATTCTGATCGGCCAGTTCCACCAGGCGATGGAAACGTCCTCGTTGCGGCAGCATCCAGGTCACCCTGGGGTCCAGTAGCTGGAGTGCTTCGAGATCTTCTGGCGGAAACGGGAGCACAACTCGCGCGGAGCGTCCTTCCATCGGCCGATACTGGCGCACGAGAAACGCGCTGAGAATGGCGGCCTCCGTTTCCTCCGCCAGGTTATGCAGGAAGCGTTCGTCCTTGGCCAGCACCTTGCCGTCCCGCACCCGAACGACCACGCCGACGGCATCGTCCCCATCGCGCGCAAAGCCAATGGCGTCCGCATCGCCGCCGCCAACGTGCTCCACCGCCGAGCCCTGCTCCACCTGTGCCAGCCACTGAATCGCGTTCCGCAACTCGGCGGCGCGTTCGTAGTCAAGCGCGACGGCAGCCGCATCCATGCGCTCCCGCAACCGTTGGCGTACGTCAACGGTGCGTCCCTCGAGAAACGCCACGACCTCGTCAATCATGCCGCGATAGTGCTCCCGGGTTTGCCATCCAACGCACGGGGCCAGGCAGCGATGGATGTGATAGTCGAGGCACGGTCGATCCGGCGCGTCCCCGGGCAGGTCGTAGTGGCAGGACCGGACGGTGAACAGGCGGCGGATGATCCGTAACGTCCGACGCAGGGCTCCCACATCCGTGTACGGCCCGAAATACCGCGCACCCGGAATGTCCACCCGACGCACGACGAGCACACGGGGAAATGGTTCCGCCAGCGTCACCGCGATGCGTGGATAGCTCTTGTCGTCCCGCAACAGGATGTTGTACCGCGGGGCGTGCTCCTTGATCAGGTTGTTTTCGAGTATCAGCGCCTGGGATTCCGCCGGCACGACAATGGTGTCCAGGTCGGCGATCTGCCGGACGAGGGCCCGATGCTTTGGACTGTCCGCATGGTCGGCCGCCAGGTACGACCGCACGCGGGCACGCAGTCGGTTCGCTTTGCCGACGTACAACACCGTGCCCTGCGCGTCCTTCCACAGGTACACACCGGGGGCGTCCGGCAGCGCGGCGATCTTGCGGCTAAGCGGTTCGGCGACGTCCACGAGGAGCCTCGGGATGTCTCAGGATGCGGGTCACGCCGAGATAAAGTAACGCGAAGGCAGCGGCGACCAGTGCGCCACCAGCCCAGGGGGGCAACGCTCCTGTCTGGGAGCCGACCCAGACCGCCGCGGCACCCGCCGCGAGCGCAGCGACGAGCGCCAGCGTCCATTGCCTCCATGCATCAACGGTGGTGATGCGGCCCGTGCGCCGGCGTAGCAGCGTAACGAGCAAGCTGACGTTGACCCACGCACCGGCCGCCGCCCCCAGGGCAATACCGGCGGCCAGAAAATACTGCATCCACCACGCCCCGAGTCCGGCGGCCAAGACCACCGAGCCAATCGCGACGCGTACGGGCGTGCGTGTGTCGCCGAGCGCGTAGAAGCCGGACGCGAGGAGCTTGATGGCAGCTTGCGCCAGCACCCCGATAGCGTACGCCGCCAGCACCCCGCTCACGAGGGCCGTGTCATCCGCATCGAACGCTCCCGTTTGAAACAGGCCCGCGACGAGGGCCGGGCCGAGCAGGGCGAAGGCCACGGCGCAGGGTACCACCCAGTACACGATCCGATTCAGTCCCGTGGCGATCCGACCGCGAGCGGCTTGGTCCCCTGCGCCCGCCACGTCGCGGGATAACGCCGGGAGTGCCGCCGCCGCCACGCTGACGCCGAAGAGCGAGACCGGCAATACCGCGAACAGCTGCGCATATCCCAGCTGGGCGATCGCTGCGGCGCCGAGCAGGGAAGCCAGCTGCGTATCCACGATGGCCGACACCTGCACGACCCCGGCGCCGACGACAACGGGGATCCACGCGCCAATGACGCGCCGGACGTCGCCGTTGCGTGTGTCGAGCGTCGGGCGAACGCCACCCACGGCGCGTAAGGCGGTCGGCAGCTGCGCCGCGAACTGCAGCACCCCACCGGCCAGCGCCCCGAACGCCAGGGCAATCGCCAGCGGCGCTCCCGCGATGGAGGCCCCGGCCGCCACCAGGACCGCGATCTGCGCGACGTTCCATAACGCGGGAGCGGCGTAGCCCAGAAAGAACCGGCCGTGCGCGTTCAGGATGCCGAGACACCAGGCGCTGAGAATCAGCACCCCCGACATGGGAAAGAGAATCCGGACCAACGTGACGGTCAGGTCGCGACCGTCCCCGCGCAAGCCGGGCGCTACGATGTCCGTGATGAGGGGTGCGACCGCCACGCCGACACCGGCGGCCAAGGCCGTGAGCGTGACGAGCAAGCCGAGGATCGCGCCCGCCAGCGCGCGGGCGCCGGCCACATCGCCCCGGGCCAACAGCCCGCTATAAGTGGGTATGAACGATGCCGACAGCGTCCCTTCGCCCAACAGGTTGCGAATGACGTTCGGAATGCGCAGTGCGGCGCGGAACGCGCCTGCGGTTACGCTGTTGCCGAAGTAGTGGGCGAACAGCCGTTCGCGGACAAACCCCAGCAGCCGGGAGACCAGAATGCCCGCCGCGACAGACCGAGCCGCCACTACGGGCGATCCTCGAGTTGTCGCATCAGGTACTGCACGTCCTCACGCAGTTCAGTGACCTGCGCCGCCAGGTCGGCCGTGTCATCCTCCAGGCGCCGGATCCGGGTCGCGATGCTGTCCTCCACCCTCGGCGTGAGATTGGTGCCGGCCGGACGCGTGGTCTGCTCCGACTGCCGACGCGCGGCGGCCGCCACGAGAACGACCGACACCACCACGATGATCACCGAGACGACTATCCAGGCCATGTCGCCACCCAGGCCTCGGTCTCTGTCAGGACGAGGTCAATGAACGCGGTACCATAACGAATCAGGAACGGCACCGAACCGAAAACCCGCTCCTGCGGTTTCCCCAACGGCATCAGGTTCGCCCGGGCCTTGGCCACCTGCTGAACGAGGATGTCATTCTGCTGCTTGAGGTGATGGACAATCCGCTTCTCGACGTCAGCCACGCCGGCCAGGGCCTGCCCGCGCTGGGACTCCACCGGCTTGCGCAGCGTTGGGTCCACAGCCACGGCCGCCTCCCGGAGTCGGTCGTACTCGGTGGCGAGCGTCTGCCGCAGGGTGGTGATGGCCGTCGTGGCCTCGGTCGGGATGGCGTCCCGGACCAATCGTGCTTCAAGCTGGCCCTCCGGGAGCGCCAGATCCTGGGCCCGGATCGAGAACTTCTCCAGGACCTTGGTGACCTTGGGTTCCACCAGCCGTGCGCTCCACCTCCCCAGACGCGCTTGCGGCGAGACGCCGAGGCTCTCGTACACCGGATCGCATTGCGGGAAGTAGGCCAACTCGCCGGGGCCGCCGACATACGCCACCGTGGGAAGAATCGCCGCTTCGATGACCGGACGGAGGAGCACGTTCGGCGACAAGCGCTCTGGCTGAGAAGACGCCAAGGCACGGATGTCATCGAGACACAGGCGTTCCCCACTCCGCCGCGTGGTGAAGTCGGTGCCCGCGATCACCAGCCGGTCACGTCCCAGGTCGCCTTCAACCATGACGAGCGTGGCGCCGTCGCCCCTCTTGAGGGATCGCACGATCTTCAGGTCGATA
>JBBDNM010000004.1:0-8123 GCA_040877595.1 Gemmatimonadales bacterium
CCTATGGGCATCACGAAAAACTCGACGGCACCGGGTACCCGCGCCGCGTGGGCGGGGAGCAGATCCCGATCCAGACGCGCATGATGACCATCGCGGACATCTTCGACGCGCTGACGGCCTCGGACAGGCCGTACAAGCGCGCGGTGCCGGTGCCCAAGGCGCTGGACATCATGGCACACGAGGTGAGAGGCGGCATGCTCGACCTGGAATTGTTCCGGCTGTTTACGGACGCGCGGGTGTTCGAGCAACGGGAGGAGAGTTGAGGGGCGCGGGTGTTGCGCGACCTGTAGGGCGGCCGGCAGGTGACGTTGGCGGCATCTTGATCGCGACTGAACGCCGCTACCCTACCGGCCGCCCATGGCGGCCCGTAGGTTAGACCCAGTGATGGATGCTTCCATTTCGCAGACGTGCGGTAGTTGCGGTGCCGCCCTCCGGCCGGACGATCGGTTCTGCCCCGGTTGCGGAACGTCGCTGTCCGCGTCGGCCGTCGAGTCCACGACCGGATCGCCGACAGCCGAGGAGTCGACCGCGCTCGAGAACGAGCTGCGCGATGCGCTGGCACCCACGTATGTCCTGGTCGAGCGCATCGGTGTCGGCGGCATGGGCGCCGTCTATCTCGCGCGCCAGCCCGCGCTCCGGCGTCACGTGGCCGTGAAGGTGCTGTCGCCCGAGCTGACCGCGGCTCCCGGCTCCCGCGCACGGTTCGAACGGGAAGCGCAGGCCGTGGCCGGCCTGTCGCATCCCAACGTCTTGTCGATCTACGGTGTGGGCGAACTGCCTGGCGGCACCCCGTATTTCGTCATGCAGCACGTTGGCGGCAAGAGCCTGGCGGCGTGGATCGAGGAAGAGGGCCCACTCCCGGCCGAGGAAGTGCGGCGCATCGTTGGCCAGGTGGCGTCGGCGCTCGCCGCGGCGCACCGCCAGGGCATCATCCATCGCGACATCAAGCCGGCCAACATCCTGCACGATGAGGAGTCCGGCCGCGTCCTCGTGTCCGACTTCGGGATCGCGGCCGTCCGACCTGAGGGCGACGGGGGCGACCGCACCAAGCTCACGCAGACCGGCATGGCCGTCGGCACACCCCGCTACATGAGTCCCGAGCAACTCCTCACCGAACAAGTCACCGAAAAGACCGACATGTATGGGCTCGGTCTCCTCGGCTATGAGCTGCTGGCGGGGAACGCGCCGTTCACCGCCACGACCCCACACGAACTCATTGCCCAGCATCTGCGCGACGTCCCGAAGCCCATTTCCGAGATCCGCGACGACGTTGATCCCGAGCTCGAGAGCATCATCACGACGTGTCTGAGCAAGAAGCCGGACCAGCGTCCGACGTCGGAGGAGGTCAGCCGCCGGCTGGAAGGAACCAATGTCTTGCTGGAGTGGCCGCCCCCGGGGCTCGAGGCGTTGCACGGGCAGCTGCCGCGGCTCAGCCGGCTTTACGGCGCCGGCGGCGCACTCGTCGCGCTAGCCACGACCTGGATGCTCGTGCTCGGCCAGCGGATGGGCGCCCTCACCGGATCTATGGGGAGCCTCGCGCTGCTGCTGGCCGCGCTCGCCGGCGCCGCAACGCTTGCCGCCGCGTGGTTCGTCTCGTACCGGGTCGCGCGGACGATGGTCCGCGGGGTGCAGCGTGGATTTGGCTGGAACACCGTGCTGGAGACCGCGGCCGACCGTCGCCTCGACACGGGGCTCGTGATCGCCGGGATGCGGGAGTACGCGGCCCTCGCAGCGCACGACCGCACGACGCTTCGGCGATGGCGCCTGGCGCGAGAGCTCGCGTGGCTCGCGGCGGCGGGCCTGCCCGTTCCACTCTTGCTCGCCATGACCTGGCTCGGGTCGTGGGGCGTGGCCGGCGCGACGGCCGTCCCGTGGGTGGTGCTGGGCCCAAGCGTCCTGCTGGTCATAGTCGGCGCGGATTTGGCCCGACGAGAACGCCGGCGCGTGGGCGATGCCCGTCGCCGTTTCCGTCGCCGCGCCCAACGCACAGAGAGCGATGCGGCGTCCCTCGTCGAGCCCTGGAACGCGGCGTTCGAAGCGGTACGTCGCGGTCAGGACCTGGGCCGCGGCATCGCGGGACGGCCGGTGCCGGGGGTCGCTGCCGCGGTCGTCCTGATGCTCGGTACGTTCCTGTCGGTGGTGATCGTGAGCCCGCTCTGGCTGGTGGCCACGATAGGTCCGAGCGTCTGGCAGATCGCGACGCTACAACATGCGAATACGATCGAGAAGCTGCAGATCGCCGAAAGCACACGGCCGTGGGCGGCAGCCAAGGATCCGTCCATCAGCCCCGCCGAGGCCGGCCGCGCGTGGTATTCGGTAGTGAGCGCGGGCGGCGACGGTGTGGGGCGCCGAGGTGCGAATCCGGTGCCGCATCCCTTGCCGCCGTGGGCGCCGACCGAGCCGGGGCCGTTCGCGGACCCGGCGGCCCCCACATTGAGCGGGTTCGATCCGACGACGATCATCGCCCGGGCCCGCGACCCATTGACGCCGGCACAGCGCGCTCATCTGGCGGCGCTCGCCGATCACCCGGGGTGGCGGTACGTGGCCACCATGGCTCGGGCGCCGGCGGCAGACATGGTGGGCGCGCAGTTCCGCATTCCGTTCGACGACTCCATCGCGTGGCACAACCTCCCTATCCCGCCCATCGCGGGCACGAAGGTCATGGCTTATTCCGCGGCCGGCAGGATCGCTCATCTGCTCTCAGCAGGGCGCGTCCTGGAGGCCGAACAGACGGCTCGCGACGTGATCGGCTTCGGATTTGCGATGGCGGATAACGGGTTGACGCTGATTGACGTGCTGCTCGGCGTGGTGATAGTCGGCATCGGTCACCTTGAGCTTCAGCAGGTATACGAACACACCGGGAACCCGGAGGGGCGGCGTATACGGCTCGCGCGTGAAGCGGCCGTCGCCGCGCGAGACGCAGCCGCGGCGAGCGCCGAGTCCGTCGAGGCGGCGGCGCTCACCGCCACCTGGGATCCCGTGATCGTACGTCCCGACCTGATGCGTATCGTCCGGAACGGCCAGCTTCACAGAAGCCTCCGCACGGGGACCCTGGCCACTCTGGGGCTCGCACCGTGCACCAACATCCGGGAGCTCCTCTTCGGGCTGGGCCACGATCTCGCGTCGCTGTTCGATGACGCGGAGCGCACGCTCGCGCGGTTCCCTTCGGAACGCGCGTTCATCGGGCTGCTGCGCGAGGCGCCCAACCGTGGCTTCCATGATGATCCGCGCCTGCCGGACCGCCATTGGGCGACGCGTATCACCTTGGGCGGGGCGCGCGTCGCTGGGTTCCTGCTCGGCAACGAACGGCTGCCCGGCTGCGTGGAGCTCATGCAGTCGCTCGGGACGGCTCTCCGGTGACCTTGGCGGCCATTTGATCGTTGCTGGCCCGGGCCCAACCGCCAAGCGGGTGTTGAAGGACGAGTAGTCCTCCCGCCCGAATCGACTACCGTTTCTCGCCAACCAGGCGCACCAGCCCCTGCCTCCCCTCACCCCCAACCCCTCTCCGCTGACGCGCAGAGGGGGACCAAGCATCGAAGTGGGGGACTACCCTCCCCCGCTCGGCGGGTGGGCGGCGAGCAGATCCCGATCCAGACGCGCCTGATGACCATCGCGGACATCTTCGACGCGCGCACGGCCTCGGACAGGCCGTACAAGCGCGCGATGCCCGTGCCCAAGGCGCTGGACATCATGACGCATGAAGTGAAGGGGGGGGATGCTGGACCAGGAATTGTTCCGGCGTTTACCGAGGCACGGGTGTTTGAGCAGCGGGACGAGGGGTAGATCAGCACATTGGCGTGTTGCGGGCCGCGCGACGCGCGGTCGCGGTCGTCAGCTGAGGTAGGTCGGTTCGGGGACGGGGGTCGGAAGATCCGGGTTCAGCCATTCAATCAGCGCGGCCCAGCCCAGGCTGTCGGGATCGTGAAGCAGGTAGCCTTCCACCACCGCGAACACGTGAAAGTCCTCCCGCAGCTGGAACGTGAGCGTCGGGTCGCGGAGTTCGCCCCGGACGACGGCCCGCACGTACGCCTCGGGCGACAACTGGTCCGCGTGACGGTGGTACCCACGCAACCGCGCGCCCGCCCGGATACGGAGCACGCCCAGTGACCGCGCCAGGGCGCGTCGCGCGCGGTAGAGCCGTTGGCCGATGCGCCGTCGTTGGTAGTCGGGATGCACCATGACCTCGGCGCCGTAGAGCGTCGGGCCGGCTGGGTCATGGTTCCGGAACGTGCCGCGCGCCGTAAACGCGCGCCAGTTGGCCTGCTCCTGGTAGTCGGCCCACCGCAGGCGCAGACTGGCCGCCATGCCGACGACGGTCCCGGTCTCCGCCACGGCGACGAGCTGGCCCTCGGAGAACACCTCGAGATGACCCAGCAACTGCTCCGCGCTCCACGGGGGGCTCTCCCGGTACACGGCGCGGCACAGGGCGACGATGCCGGCGATGTCCGCGTCCGTCGTTGGGCGGACGGCAATCCGAGGGGGACGCGGCGTGGGCGCGGTCACAAGGGGACGATGGTCGGTTCCTGCACGAGGTCGGCCGTGCGACGCGAATCGAGCAACGGCAGGACGGTGCCGGTGGTGCGTGACTCCAGGATCGTGCCCAGGTTGAGTTCGCCGATCACCATCATTTCCTGGTTGGGGTTGCCCTCGGCCAGAATGCCGTCGCGGGCGAAGGGAAAGTCGCTTGGCGTATAGATCGCGGCCTGACCGTAGTTCAGGTGCACCGCCGGGACCATGGGCAGCGACCCCACGGTGTGGGACGTGATCACGTACATCTGGTTCTCGATGGCCCGCGCCTGCGCGCAGTATCGCACCCGCAGGTAGCCTTGGCGGTCGTCCGTACAGCTCGGCACGATCAGGATATGCGCATCGTGCCACGCCGCCGCCCGGGCGATCTCCGGGAACTCCACGTCATAGCAGATGGAGATCGCCACGCGACCGAACGCCGTCTCGAACACCTTGAGGCCGCGGCCGGGCTGTACGAGCCACTCCTCGGTCTCGAAGCGGGTCATGTGGAGCTTGCGCTGGGTCCCGTGCTCACCCGTGGGTCCGAACAGGAACGCCTGGTTGCACACGGCATCGGTCCCGGCGTCACGCATCACGGGAATGGTGCCGCCGGCGATGTACAGCGCGTGGGTGCGCGCCAGCGAGGACAACAGGTCGGTATATCGGTCCACTTGCCGGGCGAGGTCTCGGACCTGGTCGGGCATGGGACGCTTGATGTCCCCCAAGGTCAACAGCTGAACAGTGAAGTACTCGGGAAACACGACCAGTTGGCAGTGGTAGTCGGCTGCGGTCTCCACCAGGGCCGTGACCTGGTCGGCAAAGGCCTCAAACGCCTGGACGGGCCGGATGAAATACTGGAGGGTCGCCACCCGGATGCGATCCATGGAGGGCTCCTCGTGGGTTCAGGATGGGCGGGCCCGGGCGGGTACCGTCCGGCATCGTCCCGGGACAGACCGAGTCGTCTGGTCGAATTGGGAATGCAATTGACGTGCGGAAAGTACCGCCGGGTGAGCGGACCGTCCAGCGAACTGAAGCGGGCGTTCCCCGCGTTTCAGTCGCCCTCGACGAGGTCGGCCGGCGGTCGCGAGTCCGCAATGAGGCGCCGGAAGCGCGGATGCGAGCGGATCGCGTCGAATTCCGGCATGCGGAGGTGGCTCCAGAACCCTCCGCCTCGGAGCGCAACGCGCTCCAGCAGGTCCAGAGCGCGCATCTCCTCCCCTGCTGCCACCAGCACGGCCGCGGCGTAGACGGCCTGCTGGAATTTCAGGGGACCGGCCTGCGGCAGGTCTCGCAGGAAACGATCCAGCCGCGCTCGCGCGCGCGGCGTATCGCCCGCGTGCACTTCCACCAGCGCCAGGACCTCCTCACCGCCCTCGGGAACGCCCAGCCGGACCGCCAGCTCCGCTTCGGCCCGCGCTCCCGCCGTATCACCGAGGCGCAAGAGCTGCCGGGCCCGCCACTGGCGCGCGAAGGCGAAGTCGGGATCCAAGCTCAGCGCGGAATCCAGCCAGCGACGGGCTTCCGCGTCGTGCCGTCCGGCGAACGCCATTCTGGCGAGATGCTCAAGCGTGATGGCCCGGGCGGCGTCCAGCTCGAGCGCACGGTGAAACGACTGCGCCGCCGCCGAATCATCTCCGAGTAGCCACAGGACCCACCCATACTGGTGGTAGGCTTCCGCGTTGCGCGGATCCAGGTCGAGGGCGCGCTGGAACGCGGCGATCACACCGGTAAAGGCCCGTGGGTCCCGTTCGCTCAGGAGATAAGCGCGTGCCATCCAGACATCGGAGTTGGTCGGGTTCCACCGCATCGCGCGGTCCACCAGGCCGAGGCCCCGGGCGAGGAGGCTGTCCCGAGGCAGGCCGGGGTACTGCCAACCCCAGGAGAGGAAGAGCGCATAGCCATATCCGATGCGCGCCATCGCTTGCGCAAACCGGGGGTCCAGTCGTACCGCTTCCTCATACTCCTCGATCGCCCGGGCGGCGTCGCGCGGGCTGCGCCGGGCGAGATAAAAATTTCCCCGCAGAAAGTGATCGTACGCCTCGGGACTCGCGGTGGGCCGGGCCGCAAGCGACGCCTGCTCGGCCGGCAGGAGCTGGCCTGCGATGGCGCTGGCGATTCCACGGGCTACGTCCTCTTCGATGGCCAGCAGGTCCGTGTCGGTGCGATCGTACTGATCACCCCAGACGCGCACACCGGTTACCGTCCGCGCGAGCTCGACGGTCACCCGGATCCGTGGTCCGGAGCGCCGGACGGTGCCGCTCACGAGGTGCGTTGCACCGAGCGCGCTCCCGAGCGCTTGCGGATCTCCGGTGGACTGTCCTCGGAAGGGCTGCACCGCCGTGCGTGACTTGACGGTGAGACGTCCCACTTCTCCCAGGCGCGCGATCAGCGCTTCCGTGAGCCCATCGGCGAGGTACGCGTCGGCCGTGTCTGCCGAGCGATTGTCGAAGTAGAGCACCGCGATCGTCGCGCCGCTGTGCGAGGACGCGGAGGGTGATTGATCACGGAACAGGGCGATACCAAGACCGGTCAGGGTGACCACGACCGCGGCCCCGATGATCGCGTTCCGGGAGCGGGTCCGGACGCCGCGCCGTGACGGCAGTGCGTCGGGGGGAACCACCAGCGCCGCTGCGAAGTCCGCCGCGGTACTGAACCTATCCGCCGGCACCCTCGCCAGTGCTTTCGCGACCGCGTGGTCCACTTCTGCGGGGACACTCTCCCGCACGTTGCGGAGTCGCGGCACGGGGTCAGTGAGGCGACGGGCCAGAATGGCCTGAGCCGTGGGGCCGGTGAACGGCGGCTCGCCGGCGAGCATCTCATAGAGCACGCAGCCGAGCGCGTAGATGTCTGCCCGACCGTCAAGATCGCGCTCGCCGGCCGCCTGCTCGGGACTCATGTACGCTGGCGTCCCGATCGCCAGCCCCGTTGCCGTCAGCGTCCGTGCGCCCGCCGCCGACACCGCGCGGGCGATGCCGAAATCCGCCACCCGCGCATGTCCGCCCGCGAGCAGGATGTTCTCGGGCTTGATGTCGCGATGCACCACGTCGTGGCTGTGCGCGTAGCTCAGGGCATCCGCCACGTCTCCGGCAATTCGCAGCGCGTCGTCTAGTGGAAGCTGCTTCTCCCGCGCCAACCGGTCCCGCAGGGATTCCCCCTCGACCAACGGCATGACGTAGTAGAGGCAGCTGCCGGCCTCCCCCGAATCGAGCACCGGCAGGATGTGCGGGTGATCGAGCCGGGCGGTGACCGCGATCTCCCGCAGGAACCGCTCGGGGCCCACGGCACCGGCCCACTCCGACTCGAGCACCTTGAGCGCGACCGGACGGTCGTGCCTCAGGTCCCGCGCCAGGTAGACGATGGCCATGCCTCCGCGGCCCAGCTCGCGCTGGATGAGGTAGCGGCCGGTGAGCGCCACCTGAAGGCGCTGGAGCAGGTCGGGCATTACGGTCCGGGAAGGAATTTCGAATCGGCCCTGCCAACATACAGCCCGGTGAGGGAAGCGGCTAGGTAAGCCCCCATGGCGGTGACGGTCCCCACCAGCAGCATGACCTCCCGGATGCGATCCATGGAAGGCTCCTCTTGGGGTGTCGTCTGGTCGAATTGGGAATGCAATTGAC
>JBBDNM010000005.1:0-32233 GCA_040877595.1 Gemmatimonadales bacterium
CGTCCGTCCCGGCGTCAAGAACCCGCGCGCCTCCTCGTAGTCCGTGGCAAGCAGGTTCTGCACCGAAACATCGAGCGTGACACCGCGCACCACGCGCCACGACGCCCCAAGGTCCAGCAACGCATATTCGCTCAGCGTCACCCGCGCCGGATCAAACACCGTGACAAAATCCACCACGCTGAAATCCAGGTCGGTCCGTTGGCCCGTGTACCGCGCCCCCCCATGTACGTCCACGCTCGGCAACGGCGTCACGAACAGCCGAACTGACCCCGCATGCCCGGGCCGCCGCACCAGCACATCACCCACGGCAAACGTAGGGTCTGTGCCGGCCGCGGTGACTTCGGTGAGGAGCCGCGTATAGCGGAACGTGAGACGGGAGACGGGAGACGGGCGGACGTCCGCGCTCAACTCCAGTCCATCCGCCCGTGCGCCGGCCACGTTCACATAGTTGGGGTCGCCGGCGTTGGCGGGCGCCCCGATGAACTCGATCATGTTCGAGAACCGCTGGATGAAGACCGCCGCCTCAAGCGCGACCGCGCCGTCCGCCAGCGATTGCTCGACACCAAGCTCCCACGACACCGACCGCTCGGGCGAGAGGCCCGGGTTCCCCACGACGAACTCGCTTCCGAAGCTCTCGAAGAACGTCGGCTCCTTGAACCCCGTGCCGGCGCTCGCGCGGACGCGCGTTCCCGGCGCGAACCGGTATGCCGCCCCACCGCGCGCCGTGACAAACGTGCCGAACCGCTGGTTCTCGTCCAGCCGCGCCCCGGCCGAGAGCGCGAGCGCACGCGCGTGGTGCGTCGCCTGCAGGTACCCGGCGACATTGCGGCGGGTTTCGTCGAACGCCGAGGTGAAGGTGCCAAAACTCGACACCGACTCGAACCCGGTCTGCTCATGCTCGCCCTCCAGCTCCCCACCCACGGTCAGCATGGCGGTGCCCAGCGCCAGGTTGAGGCGCGCATCGGCGGTCCGCCGGGTGAGTGTGCGCGTGGAGGTGCTGAGCGGATCGCCGGGGGCATCGGGCTGGTTGTCGGTACCACCATCCAGGCGGTTGACGCCCAGCTGGACCCGCGCCTCCACTCGGCTTGAGAAACGGTGCCCGGCTTCGAGGCCAAGCGTCCCGGTCTCGGTGGTGGCAAACTGGTTGGAGTCCACCGCGGCGCCGATACTGTTGGTGGGAAAGTGATAGGTGCCGTCGGCGTACCGCGACGTGAGGTCAATCGTGGTCCCGCCGAACGCCGCGCCGGCGCGGGCGCCCGCCACCAGGTTCTCAAACTGGTTGTTGAACTCGTACACGCCATCACTGGCATGCCGAGCGGCCGTCACTCCCCAGTGAAGCGACCCCGCGGCGCCCGACACACCGGTTGAGGCGTCCAGGGTGCCGTACGTTCCTGCCCGCAGCGACAGGTCCCCCCCCACCTCCGCGCCTCCGCGCCTCCGCGTGATCACATGAACAACCCCGCTGACGGCATCGGACCCGTACAGCACGCTGGCCGGCCCACGCACCACCTCGATGCGTTCCACGTCATCGAGTGTGAGCGTGGCGAAATCGAAAGACCCGCCCGGGTCGTTCACGGCCACGCCATCCACAAGCACTTTGGTGAAGTTGCTCTCCCCGCCGCGCAGGAACAGCGACGTCTGCGCGCCGTACGATCCGGTACGGACAAAGGCGGCCTCGGGCAGGTCCCGCAGGGCATCCGCCACCGTAGAGAGCCCGCGCGCCCGGAGCGCGTTTCCGTCCAGCACCGTGACGCTCGCGGTGATGGCTGCGCGGGGGAGCGGCGTGCGGGTCGCGGTGATGACGATATCCGGGAGCGTACGGACCGAGTCCTGGGCGGACAGAGTCACCACGGAGAACACAGAGAGCACGGAGAACAGTTTCATGGCGACTTCCTCATCGGGATGAATTGGGGTGTGTCGTGCCAGGTTGTCACGTCAACGGGCCAGTCGAAGACGTCTTCCAGCAGTTCCTTGGTGAGCACGGCGGTCGGCGTACCCTGGGCCGCGATGGCGCCGTCGCGCATCACCACGAGATGATCCGCAAAGCGGGCCGCCAGATTCACATGATGGGTCACCACCAGCGCCGCTCGGCCTGCCGAGCGGACCTGCTCAGCCACGAGTTCAAACACCTCCATCTCATGCCGCACATCCAGGTTGGCCGTGGGTTCGTCCAGCACCAGCAGCGCGGGATCCTGGGCCAGCGCGCGCGCGAGGCGCACGCGCTGCCATTCCCCGCCCGACAGGGTCTGCGTCCAGCGATCCTTGAGAGCGACCGCGTCCGCTTCCGCCAGGGCGCGGTCCACCGCGTCCCAATCGCCGCGACCAAACGATTGCCACCTCCCGAGGTGCGCATAGCGGCCCAGCGCCACGGCATCGCGCACCTTGAGCGGGAACACGGGTTCTTCGCGCTGGACCACGACCCCGATGCGGCGGGCCAGCTCGCGCCGAGCCCACGCACTGGCCGGGCGGTCCCACAGCGTGACCTCACCCCTGTCAGGCGTAAGGCGGCCGAGCAGGAGCCGCAACAGGGTGGTCTTGCCGCCACCGTTCGGGCCGACCAGGGCCGTCATGGATCCGGCGGCCAGGGTGAACGACACGTCGTTCACGGCCGGTGCCGCGGCGTTGGGATACGCGAACGTCACGTGATCGGCCCGGGCGATCATGTGGCCTGCCGGCGGATAAGCACCGCGAACACCGGGACGCCAACCAGCGCGGTCACCACCCCCACGGGCAGGGCGATAGGCGCCACCACCGTCCGGGCGATGAGGTCCGCCAGCACCAGCAGGGTTCCGCCCAACAGGAATGATGCGGGCAACAGCGTCCGGTGGGCGTGACCACTCACGATGCGGATGGCGTGGGGCACGACGAGTCCGACGAAGCCGATCATGCCCGCAACGGCCACGGCTGCGGCCGTGAGGACCGTCGCCGCAAGGATCAGGCGTCGCTTGAGCGGCTCGATCTCGGCGCCCAGAAACAGCGCGGGCTCCTCGCCCAGCGAGAGCAGGTCCAGATCGCGCGCCGACGCGAACAGGACGAGCATCGGCAGAACCGCGTACAGTCCAAACACCGCCAACGCGCGCCAGGACGAGGCGTCGAAGCCGCCGAGCATCCACAGAAACGCGCTCCGCAACTCCGCCATGGGCGACACGGCAAGCAGGGCGCCGACGATGGCGGTGGCAAACGCGCTGACCACGACGCCGGCCAGCAGCAGGATGCGGGTATCGAGCAACCCGCTGGCCGCGACGGCCAACCGATACGCCAGCCAGACGGCCGCCATGGCTCCCACCGCGGCCGCCACGGGCAACACCCACGTGCCTGTCACGCCGAGCGTGATGGCCAGCACGGCGCCCAACCCTGCCCCACCCGACAACCCCAGCAGGTACGGGTCCGCGAGCGGATTGCGAATCAACGCCTGCAAGGCGGCGCCCGTGACGGCCAGGCCACCGCCCACGGCAAAGGCAAGCAGCGCACGCGGCAGCCGGAGGTCGCGCACAATGGTGGCGTTCGGCCAAAGGCCCGCAGGCCCTGCGAGCACCGCGAGGGCGAGCGCTACCACGGCGATGACGCCAAGCCACACCCACTTCATGTCAGGGTGCGACTCGCGCCTGCAGCAGGCGGACGGCATGGAGCGCCCGGAAGGACGGATGCCCAAACGCGGTGCCATCGAAGCGCACAAACCGGCCTTCGCGCACGGCGCGCACGGCGCGCCACTCCGGGCGCCGCGCCCAGGCGGGTATGCTGTCGGTGGACGTGGTCAGGATGACGTCGGGATCGCTGGCGACGATCATTTCCAGGCTGACCTGGGCCGACGGCTGACCGACTTCCGCAAAGGCATTCCGCAGTCCGGCCAGCTGCACCAGCTCGCTCTGGAAACTGCCGCTGCCGATCACGATGGGGGGTTGATCCCATGCCAGGATCAGGGCGCTCGGCGCATCCACCATGACCGGCACTTCCCGAGCCGAGTCCAGCGCGTTCTCGAAGACGCGCGCGAGGACCTCGGCGGAATCGGCGGTACCGGTGAGCCGACCCAACAGGCGTGCGGTGCGTGGGACATCGTTCAGGAGGTCGGTGCGCAGGGCAATCACCGACACACCGAGTCGTTCGAGTTGCGCGACTGCTTCGTTGTTGGCGGTGGCGCGGTAGATCAGGACCAGGTCGGGGGTTCTGGCCAGCACCGCCTCGACATTGGGTCCGAGTCCATCGCCTACGCTCGGGACCTGCAGGGCCTCCGCCGGATCTTCGTCGAAGCGCGACCGCCCGACGACGCGGTCGCCGGCGCCAATCGCGAACAGCATCTCGGTAAACGCCGGCAGCAACGAGACGACGCGTTGGGCTGGCGCCGCGAACGTGACGGTACGGCCCATATCGTCCAGGATGACGAGGGGACCGTCACGGACGGCTGCGGGACCGCAGGCCGTGATACTAATGAATAGGAGAAACGCTCGAACTCGAGTCACCCGGCCCTCCAGCGAGGGGTGTGGTGGCACGAACGAGGTCGTCTCCTGGCTCCGGGCAACCGATCCGCCTTCCCGAGCCTGCTGCTCAGTGGCTTCTGGACCGGTTCTGCTCGTGCCCGTTACAGTGGCGCGGCCGCGCCGGACTTGCACCGGCTTCCGTGGCCTCGTTCGGTAACGCGTGAACTGTCGAACACCAACTTAGGGTGTCGGGGGTTCTGGCGCAAGCGCGCGGCGGCGGATGATGACCACGATCGTCACCAAAATGACGACACCCATGACCAGCAATCCAGCCATTGTCCCCTCACTCAACCCACGGCCCACAGTAAAGCGCACCGATATGCTTGTCCCTGGTTCCGTGACCGTCCCATCGAAAATGCGGAACGGCGCATCCTCGAACACTTCGATCCCGCGGTCGGTCAGGGGCCCGCTGACCAACGTGGCGGCGGTGTCTTCCAGCAGAACCGTCACACGCTCCACCGGATGGTCCAGGGTGATATCGAGGGTGCGATCGCCACCAGGCAGCACGTAGGTGTACAGCAGTTGCCGCTCGCCGGGCGGTACGGGCGCCATCACCTGGACCGATCCTTCCGCCGAACGCACGGCCTCCGCGCTCACGTCACTCTCGCCCATCTCGAACTGAAACGCGCCAGTCGGTAGCCGGCCGCTCCACGTGGGACCGGATGGCCCGGTACCCACGCGGGTCGCGTGCTCCCGATTCTGCAACACCAGGAACTCCAGCACGCGCCGACCGGTCGACGCTTCCGGCAGCCTGATAATGAAATGCCGCTGCGCGACCGTGAGGGGCACGCCCACCCGCGTGGTGTCCCACACGACGAGCGTCTCCGCCGTATCCATCGGCGTGCGCCCTTCGATCGGCTGGGTCAGGTACGCGATGTCCTGCCAGTCGGTGCCCATGAAGTAGATGGACGTGGTATCCCATGTCACCCGGAAGCGGTACCGGCCGGCGCGATCGGTGCGTACCGAGTCCACCGGGGCACCGCTCTCCATGTTCACGCGATGCAACACCACCCATTGATTGGCCAACGGCTCATGCGCCCCATCGGTCCCCCGGACAACCTGCCCGCCCACCGAGGACTGCCCCCGAACCGGAAGGGCACCCAGGGCCAGGAGCAGGAACAGCGTGTTACGGCGTGAACTTGCCGAAGTCTTCAGGATCGAGGCCTTCGAGATAGGTCTTGAGTTGTTCGGGGTCGAGGGGTTCGGGGGCCTGCGGCCCCTCGTCACCTTCGGCGATGGTGGTGAGCGTCAAGAGATCGTCGCTCGTAAAGATCGGAGCGGCCAACCGGAGCGCGATCGCTATGGCATCGGAAGGACGCGCGTCAATCTGGAACACGTGGTCCTCGCGCTGAATCAGCAGCTCGGCGAAGTACGTGTTGTCCTTGACCTGCGTGATCAGCACGCGGCGGAGCGTCGCTTCGAGTCCCACAATGACCTGCTTGAACAGGTCATGCGTCAGCGGCCGCGAAAACGTGACGCCCGCCAGCTCCATCGCGATGGCACTCGCCTCCGCCGGCCCGATCCAGATGGGCAACACGCGTTCCCCTTCCTTCTCCTGGAGAATGACGACCGGTGCGTTGGTCGCCTTGTCCACCCCGAGCTGGGCAACGCGTACTTCGATCACATCGCCTTCAATACCGGTAGTGCGCCGGCTTGTACGGCCCGGTCACGGGCACGCCGATGTATTCGGCCTGTTTGGGCGTGAGCTGCGTCAACTGAACCCCCAGATGCGCCAGGTGCAGACGCGCGACTTCCTCGTCGAGCGCCTTGGGCAACATGTACACCTGCTTCTGGTAGGTGTGCCCCTGCTTCCACAATTCGATCTGCGCCAGCACCTGATTCGTGAACGAGGTGGACATCACAAAGCTTGGGTGCCCCGTGGCGCACCCAAGGTTCAACAGGCGGCCCTCAGCCAGCACCAGCACTGAATGGCCGTCCGGGAAAATCCACTCGTCCAACTGCGGCTTCACGTTGTGGTGGCGGACGCCTTTCATCTTCTTCAAGCCGGCCAGGTCGATCTCATTGTCGAAATGCCCGATGTTGCCGACGATCGCCTTGTCCTTCATCTGGGCCATGTGCTGGGCCGTGATCACGTCCCGGTTGCCCGTGGTGGTAATGAAGATGTCGGCCTGCCTGATGACGTCTTCCAGCCGGACGACCTGGTAGCCCTCCATCGCCGCCTGCAACGCGCAGATCGGGTCAATTTCGGTGACCGCGACGCGGCATCCCTGGCCGCGCAGGGCCTGCGCACTGCCCTTGCCCACCTCGCCAAAGCCGAGCACCACCGCGAACTTGCCGCCGATCATGACGTCGGTGGCGCGGTTGATGCCGTCCAACAGCGAGTGGCGACACCCGTAGATGTTGTCGAATTTCGATTTGGTGACCGAATCGTTCACGTTGATGGCCGGGAACCGGAGCGTGCCGTCCTTGGCCATCTGGTACAGGCGATGGACGCCCGTGGTGGTCTCTTCGGAGACGCCCCGCACGCTGGAAGCGAGTCGTTCCCACCGGCCCGGACTCTCCTTGAGTTCTCGACGGAGCAGGTCGAGAATGACGCCCCACTCCTCAGGATCCTGCTCCGCATCAAACGTCGGCACCTTCCCCGCCGCCTCGAACTCCGCGCCCTTGTGGATCAACAGTGTCGCATCGCCGCCGTCATCCACGATCAGGTCAGGCCCCGATCCGTCAGGCCACTGCAACGCGCGCGCGGTGAAGTCCCAGTACTCCTCCAGGGTCTCGCCCTTGAAGGCAAAGACGGGGGTGCCCTGCGGCTCGGCGATGGTGCCCTGACGGCCAACGGCCACGGCCGCCGCCGCATGGTTCTGCGTCGAGAAGATGTTGCAGCTCACCCACCGGACATCGGCGCCGAGGTCGGCCAGCGTTTCGATCAGGACCGCCGTCTGCACCGTCATGTGCAGGGAACCCATGATCTTGGCGCCCGCGAGCGGCTGTTCCTTGGCGTAGCGGCGGCGCAATTCCATCAAGCCGGGCATCTCGTGTTCTGCCAGGCGGATCTCTTCGCGACCCAACGGGGCGAGCTGGAGGTCCTTGACGAAGAAATCGAGTTCGGTCTTGAGACTGGTCATGAGGGCACGCGCTCCTTGAGCGCTTCCAGAAGGGTGAGATCTTCCCAGGTAAACGTACCGGCACCGGCGGAGCCGGCGGCCCGGCCAAAGTGGCCGTACGCTGCCGTGGGGGTGTAGATCGGCGCCTTGAGCTTGAGCGCGGTGATGATGCCTTTGGGCGTCAGGTCGAACACGTCGCGCACGGCCTGCTCGAGCGTCGCATCCTTGAGCTTGGACGTGCCGAAGGCGTCCACCATGATGGAGACGGGCTCGGCCACCCCGATCGCGTAGGCGATCTGGACCTCGCATCGCCGCGCGAGCCCCGCCGCGACCACATGCTTCGCCACCCACCGGGCGGCGTAGGTCGCTGACCGGTCCACCTTGGACGGGTCCTTCCCGCTGAACGCGCCCCCACCATGCCGCGCCATGCCGCCGTACGTATCCACGATGATCTTGCGCCCGGTAAGCCCTGCATCCCCCTGCGGTCCACCGATCACGAACCGGCCCGTCGGGTTGATGTAGGCCGTGAAGTCCCGTTGCTCCAACGCGGACTCCGCCAGCACGGGGGCAATGACCTGTTCGCGAATGGCTTCGACCAGCGTCGCTTGCTCGATGTCGGGCGCGTGCTGGGTGGACACCACCACCGCGCGCACCGCCACCGGTCGGGCACCGTCATACTCCACGCTCACCTGCGCCTTGCCGTCCGGCCGGAGCCAGGGTAAGGCGCCGGACTTTCGTTGCTCGGCCAGGCGCCGGGTCAGCTTGTGCGCGATCACGATGGGGGCCGGCATCAGCTCGGATGTTTCGTCCGAGGCGTAGCCGAACATCATGCCCTGATCCCCGGCCCCGCCGGTATCCACGCCTTGGGCGATGTCGGGAGACTGCCGGTCAATGGAGCTCAGGACCGCGCAGGTCTTGAAGTCGAATCCGTAACTGCCGTCCGTGTACCCGATGCGTTCGACCGTGGACCGCACGATGTCGGGCACGTGCACGTACGCCGTAGTGGTGATCTCGCCGGCCACCACCACCATGCCGGTGGTCACGAGCGTCTCGCAGGCTACGCGTCCATTGGGGTCCTCGCGAAGAATCGCGTCCAGGACGCCGTCCGATATCTGGTCGGCGATCTTGTCGGGGTGGCCTTCCGTAACCGATTCAGAGGAAACGATGTAATGGTGCGCGGACAAGCGCCCCCCTTCACTAGGCGAGTGGATAACGATCAAAGAGTAAGGCTGGAAGTTAGCGCGGCACCGAAGTGTGAGCAACGGCATTCTGCAGGATACGCGCGACGTCAGCGACGGAGTCCGCCGCCAGCGCTTCGTGGGCGGCGGCTTCGGCATGGGCGACGCGGATGTGCCGTACTAACCAGCGGGTGGCGGCCAGGCCGGCGGGTGAAACGCTGAGCTCGCGGTAGCCGAGTCCGAGCAACAGCACAGCCCCCAACGCGTCCGACGCCAGTTCCCCACACACCGCCACGGGCACGCTCGCCGCTTGCCCGGCCACCTGAATATCCCTGAGCAGGCGAATGACCGCCGGATGCAGTGCCGAGAAGCGGTCGGCCAGGCGCGCGTTGCCGCGGTCCACCGCCAGCGCATACTGGGTGAGGTCGTTGGTCCCCACGCTCAGGAAGTCGCTCACACGGGCCAGGTCACTCGCCATCACGGCTGCGGCGGGTGTCTCCACCATGACGCCGACGGGCAGGTCCTTGCCGAATCGGACACCCGTGGCGGACAGTTCCTCGACGGCCTGCGCGATCAGGCGCCGCGTGGCAGTCACCTCGCCGGGGTCGGTGACGAGCGGCAGCATGAGGCGCACGTCGGCGTCCGCGCGCGTCCGGAGCAAGGCCTTGAGTTGCGGCAGAAAGATCTCGGGGCGATCGAGGCAGACCCGGATGGCCCGCCACCCCAGAAACGGATTGGGCTCGGGACCGATGCGAAACGCCGTTGGGAACTTGTCACCACCCGCATCGTAACTGCGCACGATCAACGGAGCGCCCCCCAACCGCGCCACCACGCGGTGGAACGCAGCATACTGTTCGTCCTCCGTTGGCAACTCCGAGCGTCCCACCACCAGGAACTCCGTGCGGAACAGTCCCACCCCGTCCGCATGCCCGGCGATCACCTGGTCGAGCTCTTCCGGCAAGTCGAGATTGCCGCGGAGCGTGATGTGCACGTCATCCGCCGTGACCGACGGGGCGTCCAGGTCACGTTCCAGCTCGCGGCGACGAATCCGTCGGGCGGCTTCGCGGTCCGTGGCATCCGCGATGGTCTCGGCGTCCGGATCGAGCACCACGAGTCCCGCGTCCCCATCGACCAGCAGGGTGGCGCCGGGGCTCACCGTATGCAGCAGGCCCCCCACGCCCATGACACACGGAATGCCCAGACTTCGCGCCAGAATCGCGGCATGCGATGCCCGTGTGCCATCCTCGCTCACAAAGGCGATCACGCGGACGCGATCGAACTCGACCGTCAGGCCCGGCGTGAGTTCGCGGACGCAGAGCACGGCCGGCCGACCGTCCACCCCGAACGGCTCATCCATGGACTCGCCCAGCAGGTGTTCCAGCACCCGCAGCTGCATGCCCGTCAGGTCGGCTACCCGCTCCCGCAATGTCTGGCTGGCGGAATTGGCCCACTGGCCGCGGACTTCCAACGCCTTGAACTCGAAGGCCCGTTCGGCGGCCAGCTGGTTCTCCCGAATCAGCGACTCGACCTCACCGAGGAACTCCGCGTCCTGCAGCATCAGGATTTGCGCGTCGAAGATCGCCGCTTCTTCCGGTCCGGCCCGCTCCGCGGTGCGTTCACGCAGGTGCTGCAGGCCGCCGCGTACCGCTTCCACCGCCTCACGCAGACGGGCGACTTCGGCCTCGACCTCGCCGTCGGCCACCACGCGATCAGGAATCTCCGGCAGGACACGGCGCAACACGATGGCCGGCCCCACCGCCAGGCCGGATGACACGCCAATCCCGGACAATGTTGATGGCGTCATGGTTCACCGAACCCGCGTTCGACGAGCGCCACGAGGGCCGCAACCGCCTCATCGGCATCGGGACCATCGGCGGAAATCACAATGGTGCTTCCGCATTCCGCCGCGAGCGTCATCACGCCCAGGATGCTCTTGCCGTTGACCGCATGCCCGTCCTTGGCCACGGTGATCTCGGCGGTGAAGCGCGCGGCGATCTTCACGAACTCCGCCGCCGGTCGGGCATGCATGCCCTGGGGATTCACGATGGTCACCTGCTCTTCCACCCGGTTCACAGTCCCCCTCCAAGCAAGGCGGCCAAGGCGGCCAGAATCCCGATGCGCACGCCACCCATCGTGGGCGCGAGACGATGCGCGATGACGGCCGCACTGGCGACGATGGCCGCGCCAAGGCGCGGGCCCACCCCACCCACCAACCACCAGAGTGCCGGAGCCATGGCCAAGCCGACGGCCAAGGGTGCCGTGGTGGTCGCGATGACGCGCGCGCGCGCCAGCCACCGCGCGCCGAGGGCGCGAGCGACCTCACGCCCCAATTCCCAACCACGGTTGAGTGCCCAGCGCCGCACGGGCACATGCATCAGGTTGTGGACGCCGAGCAGCATGACCGCGCCGGCCCACGGCGGCCCTTGCGTGGCCGCCACCAGACCGATGCCAGCCGCCGTTGGGAGGACACCCGCCCAGAACAGTTCGTCGCCGATCGAGCCCAGCGGTCCTCGCAACGCGTCGCGCAAGCGTATCACGTCCACCGCGGGCTGCCCGTCACGCTCCATGCGCGCCAACGCGCCTACGGCAAGCCCGGCCAAGTACGGGTGCGCATTGAAATGCGCGCTGAGACGAGCCAGCGCTTCGTCGGAGTGGCCCGTCGCCGGCGGCAGCAGGGGAAGTGCCGCGAAGCCCAGCCCGAGGCCGACCATGCGGTCGTAGTTCCAGGATCCCTGGATCATGGCGAGTCGCCACAGGACGCGGTGGTTCATAGCAGGACCCAACCGGTCCCCGTGAGGATGCCGAGCGCGAGCCACGCCAGGCGGCGCGTCCGGCCGGCCAACCGCACGGCCGCAACGAGCGCGGTCCCGAGTCCCGCACCCACGACGGCGACCGTCACGGCCGTCGCAGGCCGCGCATCAAGCAGTGGGTACGCGCGGATGCCCCACGCGCCGAGCAACCCGACGGCCGTCAGCACCGCGCCGCGCACCGTGTCGCGTGCAATGCCGCCGAGGTGCACTCGCACGAGGATACGACGGTCGCCCGCATCGAGCTCCGCCGCGCGCGCGCGCACCGCACGGGTCGTGCTGCGGCGTAGCCCGATGATGCTCCACTCGCCGAGCCACGCCACGACCAGGCCCAAACCGCCCGCCAGGCCCAGTGCCAGCGCCACCGGCGCGTGGGCCAGCGCGACCGCGCCGGCGACGGCCGCCGGACCAAAATCCGGGTAGCGCGCCCCCCCGACCGCCAACGTCTCCAGGGCATACAGCTCAAGCAATCCACCGACGAGCGCACCGGCTGCCGGGTCTCCCACGATGTACCCGGCCACGGTCCCGGCCACGAGGGGACGCCCGATCATGAACTGACCAAAGGCGACCAAGTCGAGGGCGGTGAGCGTTCCCCACGCGAGGACTAGCAGCAGGGTCATGGTCATCGGAGGGCCTCGATCGGTACGGCGCGCGCCGTCGGGACGTCCTGCGCCGTGATCGCGATGCCGCGCGCGGCCAGCGCGAGGAGGGATTGGAGCTCGTGGTCGGTGAGGAAGACATACGGCAGGCGCTCGCGGCGTTCCGGTCGGTGGTGCACGCCGCCGAGATTGATCGCCGGGAGCGCAGCGAGGTCGGCCAGACGCACGGCCGTGTCCACGGTGCCTATGACCAGACCGGTGATCTCCGGCCCCGCCTCCCACGTTGCCAGGCGTCGCGCGGCGTCCGTCACCGAGACGAACTCCACTTCCATGCCCTCCGGGACACCCAGCCGATAGAGGTCCTGCTCCCACGGGGTCTCGGCAATCGTGTCGTCCACGAGCACGACGCGATCCATACCGAGCGCGCGCCCCCAGCCGACCATGACCTGGCCATGCAGGAGTCGATCATCTACCCGGACAAGGGCGACACTCACGGAAACGCCCGGACCGCCTGACCGCCCTTGGCCACCGCGCGCGCCGCGGCCTCGGTCGCGGGCATGTCCCGGTGATACACAAAGTCCAGCAGCATCGCGAGGTTGACGCCGGCTACGACCGCGACTGCGTCGTGCGCTCGGAGATATCCGGCGGCGGCCTGCAGGCAGCTGCCGCTCGGCAGGTCGGTAAAGACGATGGCCGGCCGGTCGCCGATCGCGGACGCGAGCCGCAGTTGCAGCGTCTCGCGGTCGCAGCCGTCGTTGGTCACCGCCAGCAACCCATCCACCTCACCGGTGATCTGGCGGACAGCACCCAGAAAACTTTCCCCGAGGGATCCGTGCGAGACGATCACCCCGATGAGGCCGTCACTCATAATCGTCCTGCAGGTACTCGCGCAGGTCGCGCTGTTCGCCCATCCGCGCGATCAGGCGGTCGTTGAACGTGGTGGCCGCGTCGCTGCCGCTGTAGCGGGAGAGGTGGTTCATGGCCACCACCTCGGAAATCACCGTGATGTTCTTGCCGGGATTCAGCGGGACGACCACCTTCGGGATCTCGACATCGAGAATGGTCGTGGTGCGCATTTCCAGGCCCGTGCGCTCAATGTCCTGGGCGCTTTCCCAATCCACAAGCTCCACGACGACCTCGATCCGCTTCTGCTGCCGTACGGCCCGCACGCCGAACAGCTTCGAAATATCGACCAGGCCAATGCCGCGAATCTCCATGTAGTGGTGTGCCACTTCGTGCCCGCGCGCGATCAGCACGTCGAACCCGCGCCGCGTCACCATCACCACATCGTCGGCCACCAGGCGATGCCCGCGTTCCACTAGGTCGAGCACACACTCGCTCTTGCCGATGCCCGAGCGCCCGATGAACAACAGGCCCACGCCGTAGACGTCCGCCAGCGAGCCGTGCACCGTGGTCGACGGCGCAAAATGCTCGTGCAGGAACGGGGTGATCCGGTGATAGAACTCGGCGGTACTCAGCTGGGAGCGAATGACCGGGATGCCGCGGTCCTTGGCCAGCTTCACCAGTTCCCGTGGGACGGCTTGCCCCTTGGTGATGAACACGCACGGCAGTTCAAACGAGAGGAAGGTCTCCAGGCATTGACGCCGAGCGTCCGGCGTCAGGGAGCGCAGATAACTGATTTCCGTTTCCCCGAGCGCGTGCAACCGGCGCTGGTTGAATCGTCCCGTGAACCCGGCCAGGACGAGGCCGGGACTCGACACTTCGGGGACCGTAATGGCGCGATCGAGCCCGAGGTCCCCCGTGAGGACATCGAGCTCGAGGATCCGCTCCTTGCGCTGAATCAGGGCCCCAACCGTGAGTGGTGTCGCCACGGTCAGCCCGCTTTCACCTGCTGCAGGCGCCCGACTTCCTTTTCGATCTGGTGACGCAGCTTGTCCGCTGCGCGGTCGAGCGCCGTCCGGAACTCGGTCGCCTCCGCCTTGGCCACGAGGAGCCCCTGCCGCGGCAGGTGCATCTGGAGTTCCACGATGTGGCGTTGATGGTCAAGGTCGAACACGGCCTCGGCGCGCACCGGCCGGTGCGCGAGGCGGCCGAGTCTGGTGAGCGTGTCTTCTGCCCGCTCCCGCACGTCGGCCGGGATCTCGCTGTGCCGTGCCGTGATGCGTATTTGCATGCTCACTCCCGAATGGTGTCTTCCAAGTGGGCCGCTGTCTGGTCCGCGGCCGCGTCCCACGACAGTGTTGCGGCAAATGCACGCGCCGCCCGGCCCAGGCGGGCCACCAGCGCGGGGTCACGCGCCAACGCGGTCATCCGGTCGGCCAGCGCCGACGCGTCGCCGTGTGGCACCAGATATCCGGTCTCGCCATGCCGTACCGACTCGCGCAATCCGGGGCGGTCGGCGGCCAGCGCGGGGGTGCCGCAGGCCGCCGCCTCAACATTCGCGATGCCCCACCCTTCCTTGGCCGAGGGAAAGACCGTCGCGGTGGCCGTCCGCAACAGGTGCCGTTTGTCGTCTTCCGAAACGAACCCGGCGAACTCGACCGCGGCATCGAGCCCCAACTCGGCCGCCTTCTTCTCCAGACGCCGCCGATCATCGCCCTGACCTGCGATCACCAGGCGGGCGGGTGTCCCGCCCGCGCGGACGCGCGCCAAAGCGCCCAGCGCGGTGGCTACTCCTTTATAACGCTTGAGCCGCCCCACGTACAGAAACATAGGGGGTTCCGCACGACCACAGGCAGGGTCCGGACGGAACCGGTCGGCATCGACGCCCGGATAGATCACCCGAATCCGGTCGCGCGACACGCCCCGGGCCACCAGATCGTCCCGCGTGCTCTCGCTGATCGCGTGCCACGCGGCCCGGCGATACACCCGCGGAATCGGGCGTTCCGCCAGCCAGACAAGGCTCGCGACCGGCAGAGAGGCTTCGCGAAAGGCGGTGCCGCCAAACAGGTGCGGGATGATGACGTAGACCGGAAGCCGCGTGAGGGTCGGCAGATACAGCGGGAGCTTGTTGATATCCTCCACCACGATATCGAACCGCTCACGCGCCAGCGCCGCCTTGACGGCGCCCCGCCCGGCCAACGCGAAGGTTTGGCGACCACCATGCCGCTCTACGGTGAGCCCCCGGATCGTCGCGGTGGGCGCCGCCCCGGCGAACCCGGACGTCACCAGGTGCACGCGGTGCCCGCGGGCCACCAGTCGAGCAAAGATCTCGAACAAGTGCTGCTCGGCCCCGCCCGCCTGGGGATTGTCCAGGTCGAGCCAGTTGACGAGCAGGATGTTCACAACCGACCGAGTCGCCGAGCCAGCGTGTCCAGCACGCCATTGACGAACGGCGGTGCCTTGTCGCCGGCAAACCAGTGCGCCAACCGCAGGGCCTCGTCAATCACCACGGGCGCAGGCGTGGCACCGGCTTCGAGTTCCATCAGGCCCAAGCGCAGGATGTTTTTCTCGATCACGCCCAACCGCTCGAGCCGCCACGCGTCCGCGACCTCGGCAATCTGGGCATCCAGACCCTGGACACCGCCAACCACGCGCCGGGCGGTGCGCTCGGCGCCCTCCCACTCGCGGCCCCGTCGGCCGTGTCCGTGCAGGATGTTTTCGGCGACCGGGCCGAAGTCCGGCTGCCCCTGCGTGTCCCACGCATAGAGCAACTGGAGCGCGCGGGCGCGCTCCCGCGACTCACGTCGCAGCATCTGGATCCAGCTGACTGATGACCTTGAGGGTCTCGAGTGCCGCCTGCGCCGCGTCAGCGCCCTTATTGCCGTGCGCCCCGCCCGCCCGGGCCATCGCCTGTTCGTCCGTGTCGCAGGTCAACAGCCCGAACCCGACCGGAAGGCCGTGCGAAAGCGCCACCTCCCCCAGTCCCCGGGTCGCTTCGTTGGCGATCACCTCGAAGTGGTACGTGTCGCCGCGAATCACCGCGCCCAAGGCGACGCCCAGCGCGTACCGCCCCGTGCCGAGCCCGCGATCCATCGTGACGGGAAGCTCAAAGGCGCCCGGTACCCACACCACGTCCGTGCGGTCACCATAGCCGGCCTCGGCCAGCGTGCGGACCGCGCCGTCCAGCAGTCGCCGCGTCACATCCTCGTTGAACCGACTCACCACGACGAGCGCGCGCATCATTCGAACAGATGTCCCAGCTTGTCGCGTTTCACCGCCAGGTATTCGCGGTTGTGGTCCGTGGATTCCGACACGATGGGCACGCGCTCGACCATCTCGAGGCCGTACCCATCGAGACCCACCAGCTTGCGCGGGTTGTTGGTCAGGACCCTGATGCGGCGCACGCCCAGGTCGAGCAGGATCTGCGCGCCGATACCGTAGTTGCGGAGGTCGGGGGCAAAGCCCAACCGCGCGTTCGCTTCCACGGTATCGTGCCCCGCGTCCTGCAATGCGTAGGCCTTGAGCTTGTTGATCAGCCCGATCCCGCGCCCTTCCTGGTCCAGGTAGACCACCACTCCGGCTCCCGCTGCGGCAATCATCCGCATGGCGTTATCGAGCTGCCAGCCGCAGTCACAACGCCCGGAGTGAAAGACGTCGCCGGTCAGACACTTGGAGTGCATGCGCACCAGCGTCGCGTCGTGTGCGGCCGGATCGCCGTACACCAACGCGACGTGCTCGCGGTGGTCCACGTCGTTGCGGTAGCCGATGATGCGGAAATCTCCATGCGGCGTGGGCAGGCGGGCTTCCGCCTCGCGGTGCACCAAGCGCTCATGCTGCAACCGGTGGGCCACCAGCTGGGCGACCGTGATCAAGGCCAGGCCGTGCTTCTGGGCGAACGCCTCCAGCGCCGGCCGGCGCATCATGGTGCCGTCTTCGGCGAGGATCTCGCAGATCACGCCCGCCGGCGTGAGCCCGGCCCGACGGGCCAGGTCCACGCTGGCCTCGGTGTGCCCCACCCGTTGCAGCACGCCACCAGGATGCGCGCGCAAGGGGAACACATGGCCGGGACGTCGCAGGTCTTCCGGTTGCGTGTCGGGATCGAGCGCCACCTGAATGGTGCGGGCGCGGTCGGCCGCCGAAATCCCCGTGGTGACACCAAACCGCTTGGCGGCATCCACGCTGACGGTGAACGCCGTGGCCTGGGCTTCGGTGTTCTCGTCGGCCATCTGGGGGAGCCCCAGGGCGCGCACGCGCTCGGGGGTGAGCGCCAAGCAGATGAGCCCGCGCCCGTGGGTCGCCATGAAGTTCACGAGTTCGGGCGTCACGGCGGCGGCCGCGCACACCAGGTCGCCCTCGGCCTCGCGGTCTTCGTCATCGGCCACGATCACGAGCCGTCCGGCCCGGATGTCGGCAATCGCCCGGTCAATGCTGTCAAACATCGCGTGCTTCCATCAGCCGGCGCACATACTTGCCCAGCAGGTCGCCTTCCACGTGGAGGCGGTCGCCCGGGACGAGCATGCCCAGCGTTGTATGGTCCCTCGTATGCGGAATGAGGGCCACCTGCACCGTGCCATCAGCGGGCATGGCGTTGATGGTGAGGCTTACCCCATCCAGCGTGATCGAACCGTGCAGGATGCACACGGGCCAGACATCCGTCGGCACGCGTACGTCCACGAGCAGCGCATCGGCGGCGGGGGTCACCGCCACCACCTCTCCCAACCCATCCACGTGGCCCTGCACCAGGTGGCCACCCAACCGGTCGCCCGCGGCCACCGCCCGTTCCAGGTTCACGCGCCGCCCGGCCGTGACATCACCGAGCCACGTGCGGCCGCGGGTCGTCACCACCGCGTCCACTCCGAACCGGCCGGGTGAGCACTCCACTACGGTGAGGCACGCGCCCGCGACGGCGATGCTTTCGCCGACGGCTAGGTCATCCCACGGCGCGGCAATCGTGAGGGCCACGTGGTCGGCCGAGTGCGCCACGCCCGTGACCGTCCCCACCGCCGTCACGATGCCGGTAAACATAATCTCCGGTCCGTGACGATCAGGGTGTCGGGCCCGAGGGCCTGGCGCTGCACCACCTTCCATCCCAGCGCCTCCGCCTGATCGGGCAGAAAGTCGCCAAACGCACTCACGCCCCTGTTCAGGGCCATGCGCCGTGCGCGCACCCAGTAGATGCGATCCACGAGATCGTCGGCCAGCAGCGACTGGATCAGCTCAGCGCCGCCCTCGACCAGCAGGGACCGGATGCCGCGCGCCCGGAGGCTCCGGAGTTTGGCGATCGTGTCCTCCCCATCCGCATCGGACAGCAGGATGGTGGGCGCCGCTTCCGGCGTCGCGAAGATGATGCGGTCGCGCGACAGGGCGCCGCGACGGGAGAAGACCACCCGTGTGGGGGCGACGCGCGGCGTGAGCGGCCCGCGCACCGTGAGTTGTGGATTGTCGGTCTCGACGGTCACGCGTCCCACGGCCACGGCGTCGAACCCCGCGCGCAGCCATTGCACCCAATCGCGCGCTTCGTACGAGGAAATCCACCGGGGCGTGCGATCGGGCGAGGCGAGGAATCCGTCGGACGATGTGGCCACCTTGACCGCCACCCAGGGCCGGTCCGCGTTGGTCGCGGCGCAGAGGAACGCGGCGTTCATGCGGCCGGCATCCTCGGCGAGCAGCCCGGACTCGACCGATACGCCACCGGCCTTGAGGATGGCGAGGCCGCCCGCGGCCTCCGGGTTCGGATCGCGCACGGCGGACACCACGCGCGCGACCCCGGCGGCAAGCAGCGCGTCCGTGCACGGCGGCGTCTTGCCTTGATGGGCGCAGGGCTCGAGCGTCACCACGCAGGTGGACCCCTCCGCCAGGTCGCCGGCCGCGGCCAGCGCATTGGCCTCCGCGTGCGGGCCGCCAAACTCCGCATGCCAGCCCTCGGCCACGGCCTCGCCCTGCTTGAGCAGCACGGCGCCCACCATCGGATTGGGATGCACCCGGCCCCAGCCCCGCTCCGCAAGGACAATCGCGCGGGCCATCGCTTCCCGCTCGTTCACGGCGCGATCCGCACGCCGGCGCCGGCCGTAACCTCGCCGATCACCCAGGTGGGGACATCACTCGCCGCGCGCACGGCGTCCACCTCCTCCGGCGGCACCGCCGCGATCATGCCAATGCCCATGTTGAACACCCGATACCGCTCCTCAAAGGAGAGGCGGCCGCTGTCCACCAGCCAGCGGAACAGCGGTGGGACGTCCCAACTGGTGGCCTGTACCACCGCACCACTCCCGTCCGGGAGCGAACGCACCAGGTTGCCCGGGATACCGCCGCCCGTGATGTGCGCCATGCCGTGCACACGATCGAGCACGCCGTGGAGCGCCGGCCAGTACGAGCGGTGCACCGCCAGGAACGCGCTCCCCACCGTCGTGCCCAGCGCTTCGACATGCGTATCCACGTCGAGTCCCAAATCGTCGAACGCGATGCGCCGGGCGAGCGTGTAACCGTTGGTGTGCAGTCCGGTGGATGCGTACCCAATGAGCACGTCACCCGGCCGTACACGGTCGCCGTGCAGCGCCCTGTCGCGGCTCACCACGCCGAGGACCGTGCCCGCGAGATCGTAGTGCCCCTCGTGATAGAGGTCGGGCAGCTGGGCGGTCTCGCCGCCGGCCAGGGTCATGTCGTGAGCGCGACAGCCGCGGGCCACGCCTTCGACCAGCGCGGCGATCGTCTCCACGTCGAGGGTCGCCGCCGCGATGTAGTCCTGGAACGCAATCGGCCGGGCGCCGTGCACGAGGATATCGTTTACCGAGTGGTTGACCAGGTCTTCGCCGACCGTATCGTGGATCCCGGCCATGATGGCGACGAGCACCTTGGTGCCGACCCCGTCGGTCGAAAGCACGAGCACGGGATCGGGCACATCTTCCGGCACCCGGACCATGCCGCCAAACGCCCCGATGTGGCCCAGGGCGAGCGGTCCGCGCGCGCTGGCGAGGGCCGCCTTGATGCGTTCCTTCGCGGCGTCCGCGGCGTCGAGATCCACGCCGGCTTCACGATAGCGATTGGCACCACTCATGCGTCAGCCTCGACATGCACCAAGCTGGCAAACTCCTTCACGCGCTTCCGCACTTCGTCCAGGGTCAGGTCATCGAACCGGTCCACGCCGAACTTCTCGACCGCAAATGAACCCATCGTGCTGCCGTAGACCATTGCCCGCCGCACGTTCTGCGGGTCCAGATCACCGCTCCGCGCGAGGTGGGCCATGAATCCGCCGGCAAACGCGTCGCCCGCACCCGTCGGATCGAAGACGTCCTCGAGGGGATACGCCGGGACATAGAACAGGGTGTGGTTGCTCACGAGCACGGCGCCATACTCGCCTTGTTTGATAACCACCTGGCTGGGCCCGCGTTCCAGCACCCAGCGGGCGGCTCGGTAGATGTTCCAGTCGCCAGAAAGCTGGCGGGCCTCGGCGTCGTTCACCATCAGCACGTCCACGTGGCGCAACAGCTCGAGCACGACGTCCTTCTTGGACTGAATCCAGTAGTTCATGGTGTCGCAGGCGACCAGCTTGGGCGCCTTCACCTGGTCGAGCACGCGCAATTGCAGTTCGGGATCAATGTTGCCGAGAAAGACGTACTCGGCGCTGCGGAACTGGTCCGGGATGCGCGGTTGGAAGTCGGCGAACACGCCGAGCCGCGTTTCCAGGGTTTCGCGGTTCTGGAGATCGTAGGAATACTTGCCCTTCCAGCGGAAGCTCTCCCCCTTGGCCCGCGTCAGGCCGGCCAGGTCCACGCCGCGGGCCGCGAGGCGCTGCAACTGCTCTTCGGGATAGTCGTCACCGATCACACCCACCAGCTGCACGGGATGCAACAACGAGCCGGCGGCCGAGAAGAACACCGCCGACCCGCCCAGCGCATCGGCGGTGGACCCAAACGGCGTCTGCACGGAGTCGAGGGCCACCGAACCCACCACCAGCAGCGACACGCTACATCCGTTCCGGGGCGCTGATCCCCATCAGGGTGAGACCGTTGGCGAGCACGATCTGGGCGGCGCGCGCCAGCATGAGCCGGGCGCGTTCGACCGGGGCCGGCTCCCCCACGACACGACAGTGATGGTACCACGCATTCACCAGCCGGGCGACCTCTTCCAGATACGTGATGACGCGGTGCGGCTCCAGGCTGGCCGCGGCGCGCGACACGACTTCCGGATACTCGGCCAACTGCTTGAGCAGGTCCTGTTCCGACGGTTCGGTGAGCGGCGCCAGATCGGCGAACCCCACCGTGACGGACGTGGGGTCCACGTCGGCCGTCCGGAAGATGCCCGCCATGCGCGTGTGGGCGTACTGCACGTAGTAGACGGGATTCTCGTCGGTCTGGCGGCGGGCCAAGTCCACATCGAAGACGAACTGGCTGTCGCCCTTCCGTTGCAGGAAGAAATAGCGGGTGGCGTCCACGCCCGCGTCTTCGAACAGTTCGCGCAGGGTAATGAAGTCGCCCGAGCGCTTGGAGAACTTCACCTCGACACCGTCCCGCAGGACCTTCACGAGCTGCACCAGCACGGCGTCAAAGAAGTGCTCGCCGTACCCCAGCCCCATGAGCGCGGCCCGCATGCGCGGCACATACCCGTGATGGTCGGCGCCCCAGATATCAATGGCACGTGTGAAACCGCGTTCGTGCTTGTCGCGGTGGTAGGCGATGTCCGGCAGGAAGTAGGTGAACGTGCCGTCCTGCTTGCGGAGCACGCGGTCCTTGTCGTCGCCAAACCGCGACGTGGCCAACCACAGGGCGCCGCCCTCGTCGAAGGTGAGACCGTGGCCGGTCAGGTCCTTGAGGGTCGCCTCAATGCGTTGTCGCTCATACATCGCCTGTTCGCTGGCCCAGACATCAAACTTGACACCGAACTCGGCCAGGTCCCGCCGTTGTTCCGCCAGCATCTGGTCGAGCGCCCAGGCGCGGAGGTCGGCGGGCTGGGCGCGTCTGGCCGCGTCGGCCAGCTCGATCAAGTATTCCCCCTGATAGCCGCCTTCAGCCACCGGCTCACCCTTGAGCCGCGCTTCGAGCGAGGCCACCAGTTTGTTGATCTGGACGCCCGCGTCGTTCACATAAAACTCACGCGTCACCGCGTGACCGGTGGCTTCGAGCAACGTGGCGATCGCGTCGCCGAGCGCGGCGCCGCGGCCGTGGCCCACATGCAACGGCCCGGTCGGATTTGCCGAAACGAACTCGACGTTGACCTTGGTGCCCTGCCCTGCCTGCCCTTGCGCCGCGCGGCCGTACTGCGCTCCCGCCTTCAGGATCACCCCCACGATGTCCGAGAGGGCGCCGTGCTTCACGAAGAAATTGATGAACCCCGGACCGGCAATCTCCGTCTTCGCGATGAGATCGGGCAGGTCGAGCTTGGCGATGATGGCGTTGGCCAGGTCGCGCGGTTTCTGCTTGAGCGCGCGGGCGAGCTGCATGGCCAGATTGGTCGAGAAATCGCCGTGCGATTCTTCGCGTGGGCGTTCAACGGCGAACTCGGTGCCCGGCGCGCCGAGTTGTGATGCGATCTGCGCGAGCGCCGCGCGCAGCTGGTCGGCGGCGGAACTCACTCGGCGTCTTTCGCGGGCTTGGATTTGGGTTCCGACTTGGTCTCGGTTTTGGCTTCGGGCTTATCAGACTTTGCCGTTTCCCCTTTTCCGCCTTCCCCTTTTCCGCCTTCCCCTTTGCCGCCTTCCGCCGTCCCGCCCTCCGCCTTGTCGGCCTCGGCCTTGCCGGCATCGGGCTTGCCGCTCTTGTAGTCCGTCGCGTAGAACCCGCTGCCCTTCAGGTGGAACGCTCCCGCCGAGATCTGCCGTGTCGCCATCTTGCCGCACGTGGGGCACTTGGTTTTCAACTTGTCCGAAATCTTCCGTTCGAAGAGATCGAAGGTGTGGCCGTTGGGGCAGCTGTAGCTGTAGGTCGGCATGAGCCCGCATGAAAACGTCCGGCCCAGGGGTCGGACGAGGTTTAAGTGGTTTCGGGGCTTGAAGTTATCCCACCATTCAGGGAGGGGCAAGGTTGCAGTGCGTTGCTCCGCAGCCCGGCAACTCAATCAGGAATACGCCGATCCGGGTGGTGGTTGGGCTGGTTCTTGATGTAGTTCACCACCGTCGGCACCACCCCAGGGCTGACACTCTTCGCGTTATAGCCTGGCGCCCACTTGAGGTGCCCCGACCGATGCGGGTTCTGGTTCAGGACTCGAGCGCTGCCACCCTTGAGGCCCTGCATGATCCGCGGCAGGTCCCAGCTCGGTGGCACCATCACCAGGAGGTGGACATGGTCATTCACCATGTTGCAGGCCACGACCTTGGCACCATGGCGCTCGGCCTCGGCCGGTACGAACCGCTTGAGGATGTCCCGTTCCGGCGGCCCGATCATCGGCGCCCGGTTGACGGTGTTCCAGTGGATGTGGAGATAGAAGGTGGCGACCATGCGCCACGATAGGCCCTGCTGCCCCACCACCGCCAACCAAAAACGCCGATGAAAGTGGCGAATTGTTGCTCCACCGGACTGAATTGCTCCACCGGACTGAAGTCCGGGGAGCGCGGGACGCCTGAAGGCGCCCCGACCAGTCCTTAAGGACCTGTCGCGTAGCGCGCTGCAGGGGCTTTAGCCCCGCAGCAACAAAGGCGCTGCTGGGGCTTTAGCCCCGCAGCTACCTCCCGAACACCCCCCACACACTCCGCAACACATCGGCAATCTCGCCGAGCGTCGCCCTGGCTTTCACCGCGTCAATGATTTTCGGCATGAGCGGCTCCGTGCCGGCTGCCGCTCGCTTGAGCGCGTCGAGCGCAGCAATCACGCTTTCTCCCTTTCTCCCTTTCCTCCCTTTCTTGAGCCGTTCCACCTGCCCCTTCTCCAGCGCGGAGTAGTCGGTGTCATCGGTCGGTGGCGGCGGCTCCTCCATCTCGTACGTGTTCACGCCCACCACGGTCATCGCGCCCGACTCGATCGCTTTTTGATAGGCGTACGCCGAGCGCGCAATCGCGTCCTGGAACTCGCCTCGTTCGATACAGGCGGCGGCCCCACCGTGTTGCTCGACCTCGGCCATTAGCTCGCGGGCCTGCCGTTCGATCTCGTCGGTGAGATACTCGACATAGTACGACCCGCCGAGTGGGTCTACCGTCAGGACGGCTCCACTCTCGTGCGCGATGACCTGCTGGGTGCGGAGCGCCAGGCGCGCCGAGTCGGAGGTGGGCAGGGCCAGCGCCTCATCGTACGCATTGGTGTGCAGCGACTGCGTGCCGCCCAGCACCGCCGCCAGCGCCTGAATCGCCACGCGCACGACGTTGTTGAGCGGCTGCTGCGCGGTGAGTGTGGACCCGCCCGTCTGCGTATGAAACCGCAGGCGCGCGGCCTTGTCGTCACCGCCATAGCGCTCGCGCACGATGGTCGCCCACAGGCGGCGGGCCGCACGGAACTTGGCGACCTCTTCGAACAAATCGTTGTGACACGCAAAGAAGAACGAGATCTGCTCGGCCATGGCCGACGGATCCAGGCCAGCGGCCTTGGCCCGATCGAGATACTCGATCGCGTCGGCCAGGGTGTACGCCACTTCCTGCACCGCCGTGGCGCCCGCCTCGCGGATGTGGTAGCCCGAGACCGAGATCGGGTTGAACGGCATGCCTTCGTCGTGGACAAACCGAAACACATCCGTGATCAAGCGGAGGGATGGCTCAAGCGGGTAGATGTACGTCCCGCGCGCCACGTACTCCTTGAGCACGTCATTCTGCACCGTGCCGCGCAGCTGGGTCCGTGCAATCCCGCGTTCTTCGGCCACCACGATGTACATGGCGAGCAGAGTCGCCGCGGTGGCGTTGATGGTCATCGAGGTCGAGACCTGGTCGAGCGGGATCTGGTCGAACAGCACCGCCAGATCGTCTACCGTGTCAATCGCCACGCCCGCGCGCCCCACTTCGGCCTCGGCCAACGGATGGTCGGAGTCGTAGCCCATCTGCGTCGGCAGGTCAAACGCGACTGAAAGACCCGTCTGCCCCTGGGCCAGCAGGTCGCGGAACCGCTGGTTGGTCTGCTCGGCGGTGCCAAACCCGGCATACTGGCGCATGGTCCAGAGCCGGTCGGTATACATCGTGGAGTGAATGCCGCGGGTGAACGGGAACTGACCCGCCGCTTCGGCAGGACCGTGGATGGTTGCGACCGGAATGCCCGACGGCGTGACCTTCTTCGTGCTCACCCGTCCACCCGTTGCAACGTCTCTTCGACAAACGTCACGTCATCCCGCGAACCAATCAGCAGGGGGGCCCGTTGGTGCAGTGAGGTCGGCACGATGTCGAGAATCGGCGTGGAGCCGTTGGACGCCCGCCCGCCCGCCGCCTCGGCGATGAACGCCATGGGGGCGCATTCGTAGAGCAGGCGCAGCTTGCCGTTGGGGCTCTTCTGGTCGCCCGGATACATGAACACGCCGCCCTTGAGCAGGTTACGGTGGAAGTCCGCCACCAAAGTCCCGATGTAGCGCGCGTTCTTGTTCCACTTGCTCGGACCCTTGCGCCCCTTGAACTCGCGGACGACCTCGCGATACCCCTCGCTCCACTTGTCGAAGTGGCTCTCATTGATGGAATAGAACGCGCCGGTGCTCGGTGTCTGGAAGTTCTCGTGCGAGAGCAGGAACTCGCCAATCCGCGGGTCCAGCGTGAACGCGTGCACCCCGTTGCCCGCCGAATACACCATCACGGTGCTGGACCCATAGATGATGTACCCGGCCGCGACCTGGTTCCGGCCGGACTGGAGGCAGTCGGCCAGGGTTCCGGGCTTGCCCTCCGGCGTCACCCGCTTGTGGATCGAGAAGATCGTGCCAATCGAGGCGTTGACGTCAATGTTGGACGACCCGTCGAGCGGATCGTACAGCAGCACGTACTTGCCGGGATTGCGTTCAACCGGGGTCGGCACGGGGTCCTCATTCTCCTCCGAGGCCACGATACAGACCCGCCCGGCCTTGACCACCACTTCCTGAATGACCTCATTGGCCAGCACGTCGAGCCGCTGTTGTTCCTCGCCCTGCACGTTGGTGGCACCGGCCGTGCCAATGACGTCGCTCAGTCCCGCGCGCCGGACATAGCTGGAGATGATCTTGCCGGCGAGGGCCATGTCGTAAAGGAGGTTGGTGAGTTCCCCGCTGGCATCGGCGTGCAGGCGTTCCTGCTCGATGATGAAGGACTCGATGGTCTGGATGGACTGAGGGCGCACAGGACTCTCGTCAAAGGGGTCGGGGCGTCACCGGAAGCAATCTGAAAATACTGCCCGGCCGCGGTGAGCGTTACCAGCCCGTCTCGATCCGTCCGGGCGATGGCCACCCCGGCTCGACCCAGGCGCGTGAGGACCGCGGGCGCGGGATGACGGTACCGGTTGTTCCGGCCCACCGGAATCACGGCCAGCTTGGGCCGCACGGCTGCCAGAAACGGCGCGCCCGTGGACCCGGCCGAACCATGGTGGCCCACCTTGAGCACCTCGACGCGGGGCCAATCGGCCAGGTGCTCCTCGACCGGGATGCCGGCGTCGCCGGTCAGCAGCAAGTCGAACTCGCCAAGGCGCACGTGCAGGATCAAGGAGTTCTCATTGGCCCGGAGCTCGGTCTCGATCCAGCGCGCGCTCGGATGCAGGACCGCCACCTCGACGCCGTCCACGCGCAGCGTGTCGCCGGGCCGGCCGGCCTGCCAGTCCGCCCCCGCGAGTGCCGCGGCGGCAAGGAAGTCCCGATATCCCCCCTGTCCCAGCGGCTGGCCCGGCTCGATGACTCGATGCACCCGCACGGCCTCGAGCACCGCCGGCGCGCCCCCCACATGATCCATATCGCCGTGCGAGAGGAAGAAGGCCTCGAGTGACCGCACCCGTTGGCGGCGCAGGAATGGCACGACCACGTCGCGACCGGCATCGAACGCGGCATCGCGCGGGCCGGCGTCGATCAAGAGCCAGCGGTCGTTCGGGGTCCGCAGCAGAATGGCATCCCCCTGGCCCACGTTCAGGAAAAAGACCGTGAGTTCGGAAGACGTGGACGCGTGGACGCGTGGACGCGTGAACGGCAGCCACGCCAGCACCGCGGCGCCAAACGCCAGGCGTGGCAGGAGCCAGTGCATACGTGGGCGAACCCGGAGCAGCCAGACGACCCCCACGAGCAATGCGGTCCACGGTATCGCCGCCTTGAAGCCCGACGCCATCACGATCTGCGCACCCGGCACCGTCGCCGCAACCAGCGCGATGCGCTCCGTGGCGGCCAACGCGAGCCCCGCCCCCACAGCAAGGGGCGTGCCCAATACCAACGAGGCAAACACGCCGGGGACCGCAATGCCCGCCAGCGGCACCGCCACCAGATTGGCCGCAACGCCGATCACGGCCACCTGCCCGAACCCGAACGCGGTGATTGGCGCCGTCGCCACCGTGGCCCCGACCGACACCGCGAAGAGCCGCACGACCGCGTTCCGACCCCGCACGAGCCGAGCGGCTTGGGCGGTGCCCCACACCGCCGCCACCGAGAGCCAGGCACCAATAGCGGTCACCGCGGTTGGGTTGATGAGCAGCACGACAAGCACCCCGCTCGCCAGAATGGCGCTGACCGGGGGATGGCGTCCCAAGGCCCGCGACAATCCCAGCAGGGTCACAAACGCCGCCGCCCGCGTGGCCGGCGCGGGAAAGCCCAGTGTGCCCACGTACACCCACGCAAAGACCGCCGCCCAGGCCCACGCGTGCCGTTTCCCCCCGATTGCCCCCATCAAAAGCGCCACCCACGACGCAATCAACCCGACGTGCAGACCCGAGATGGCCAACAAATGGGCGAGACCCGCCGCAGCAAACGCCTCACGCAACGCGGGGTCCACGTCGCCCTTGCGGCCCAGAATCAACGCTTCGACCAACGGCGCGCGCGATCCGTACAGACGCTCGATGCGCCGGGCCACCGCGGCACGGAACCGCGGTATCAGCGCCGCCCGCCCCGGCATGACCTGGTACTCGCGGACAGCAACCACCCCCCGACCCGCGTGTGACCCCTGCACCATTGCCTTGACGCCCGGCGGGAGTGGCTCGCGCACCCTGAGTGTGACGGCGCCCTGGCAACCGGCCATGGCGCGCGCCGGCTGACGCCCCCGCTGGTCGGGCGGATCCGTGGTGCGCACGGTCAGGGCAACCGGCCCGCGGGGCAGCGCAGCACATTCCTGTCCGGTGCGTTGCAGGCGCCCGACGCCGAAGCCCACCACGGCCGCGACGAGCAGCACCACCCGCCACCCCTGTGGTCGGCGACGCCAACCGCCAACCGCGACACCAATGGGCAGAACGAACGCGAGAGGTATCAAAACAACGAGGCCGACCCAAAGGCCGGCCCCATACACCAGTGCAAGTTGTACGACCGGGGGCGTCATGCCCCGGACCACCTGGTCATCCGGCTTGGCGCTCCGCCGCCAGCTTCAGGTGATTCGGGCGCGGAGCGCCGGCCACGAGCTTGAATCCGTTCAACACGGCGACCGCGACATCCGCGACAATCTGCTCCTTCTGCATGGCCAGGTGCTGCAGCACGGCCCCACGATGCTGTGCCACGTAATGTGCCCGCACGCGGTTCAAGGCAAAGACCATCACGTCGTCCCGGCAGACCACGCACCCACAGAAGTCTTTGATGGTCGGCTTCAGGCGCTCGTACTCGCGCGCGACTTCGCCTTCCGAGAGGTTCTTTAGCGCCATACCGCCAACTCCCTGGAGACGGTTGCGCCCACCGGCACGCCGGTGAACGTCGATCCCGTGGTCCCCGTACACCGCACGGTAAGGTAGCGCCCAATCCACTCGGTCGGGCCTTCCACCAGGACGACCTTGTTCTGCCGCGTCCGGGTTTGCAGCAGGTCGCCGCGCCGGGCGACCTTTTCGACCAGCACCTCGTGCTGGGTGCCAACCAACCCGGCGTTGCGCTTCCGGGCCACCGCCCGGACCACCCCGATGAGGTGCTCCAGCCGCTCGCCCGCGATGGCGTCCGGCACCGCGTTGGGGAACCGCACGGCGCCCGTGCCCTCGCGGGGCGAATACTTGAACGTGTAGGCGTCGTCATAGTCCACCTCGCGCACCATGGAAACCGTATCCGCGAAATCCTGGTCGGTCTCCCCCGGGAAACCGACGATAATGTCCGTGGAGATGGCGAGGGCAGGGATGGCAGCCCGCAGCTGGCCCACCACCGCGAGATACTGCTCGCGGGTGTAGCGGCGCCCCATGCGCTTGAGCAGGCTGGTGGACCCGCTCTGCACCGGCAGGTGCACATGCTCGCACACCGCCGGGACCTCGGCCATGGCGGCAATGACGGGCGCCGTGAAATCGTTGGGATAGGGACTGGTAAACCGCACCCGCCGGATGCCGTCCACCGTCCCCACCGCGCGCAGCAAGTCCCCAAAATGACGCGTCCCGTCGGTCCAGCTGTTGACCGTCTGCCCCAGCAACGTCACTTCGGTGCTGCCCTGCTCCGCCAGCGCCCGCACCTCCGCCACCACGTCCTCCAGTGTACGGCTTCGTTCCCGACCCCGTGTCATCGGAACAATGCAGAAAGTGCACCGATAATCGCATCCACGCTGCACCGTCACAAACGCCCCCACCCGGTCGGTGCGCTCCAGGGGCAATTCGGCGTAATGCTCCCAGTTCCGGAACTCGACATCGGCCGCGCGCTGGCCGTCCTGCGCCCCGGCAATGAGTTCAGGCAGGGCGCGATAGCCGTCGGGACCGATCACCAGATCCACATGGGGCATTTCATCGAGGAGCCGCTGCCCCAGGCGCTGGGCCATACACCCCACCACACCGATCACGGTCCCCGGACGCTTGTGCCGCTTGAGCTCACCCATCCGCCCGATCACCCGCTGCTCCGCGTTGTCGCGTACGGCGCAGGTGTTAACCAGCAGGACATCGGCGTCCGCCGGATCGTCCGTGGCCGTGAAACCTTCGCGCCCGAGGAGCCCAAGCATCACCTCGGTGTCGGCCACATTCATCTGGCAGCCGTAGGTCTCCACGTACACCCGCTTCACGGTCGGACGGTCATCCCCATGGTGATTTGCCAGACGCGCTCCTGGACGCCCCCGCCATCCCGCAACACGCGTTCCACCGCGAGGTCCACCACGCCGCGGCCGGCACCAAACCGAAAGCTCGTGCCGGCAGCCACGTCGAGTTCACGCGCGGTTGGCTGGCCCGCGGGCACGTAGGGCAACTGGGCGTAGCGCACACCAAACCGGAGTGGTAGTGGCGGGCCGACCGCGCCGTCCAGTCCCAGACCACCACTGAACTCCCACGTGTCGCGCGTGTCGGTATCCGAGGCAAACACGGGGGCCGTCGAACTCCATGTGCGGCGAATCGCCGCCGCCGCGAGGCGAAGGCCCGGCATGGCGATGGCGTTGATGCCCACCGCGAACATGGTGGGCAGGCTGACATCCGTCTGGACAACACCGTCCACGTCCGTGGCGAGCGTCCCGTCCTTGCGGAACGCCAGGCCGATGCGGATATCCGGCACCGGGATCACGACCGCACCCAATCCGACGCCAAACCCGCTGTGCGTGGTCACGGCCGATTGCCGATACTCGCGGAACGCGCTATCCGCGAAGGTCCGGCGCGCATCGAGTCGCGTGGAGCCCGTGATCGCGTGCAGCCCCACGCCAATCCCGATCTGCGGGATAGGCCGGTAGGCGAGCGCACCAGTCATGTTGGCGATGGATCCGAGCGACCGCAGGCGGTCGGTCACCTCGACCGGCGTGCCCCGCACCATGACCGTGTCGGTCACCGTCAGGTCCCACGTGCGTTCGGCGTAGGTGCTGAGCGCCACGCCAAAGCCAAAGCGTTGGCTCAACCGTCCGCCGGCCACGATCACGGGGAACCGGGTCTCGCGCAGTCCGTCCACGGCGGCGGTGCCCAGGTCATAATCACGATAGCCACCGCTGATCGTGATGCCGGCCGTCGCCGCCGGGAACAACACCACCGCACCGGGATTGATCGCGGAGAGTGGATCGGTCAGCTGGTCGGCACCGGCCACTCCGCGCGACAGCGCACTCGACCACCGACCCGGGAAGCCCAGCCCCCGCACGCCCAGCACGGAGTTCTGCGCCTGGAGCGCCGGCGCGAGGAGCACCAACAACAGGACGAGACGTGTCATCGGTCCCCCAACGTCACGGGCGGGATCCACGTCACTTGCAGGATCGGTGCGCCGCCCAGCAGCGAACTGCCTAACGCGGCGGCGCTCAACGAGCCCCCCTCCGGAACCGCCCGCACCACGATGACCCTGGGCCGCGTGGGGTTGGCCCGCCACGAGCGTACCAGGTCGGTGACGTCGAGGCGCAGCGTGTCCGTGGACCCCACGGCCACTCGCCCGACGCGGAACGCCACGGAATCCGCCGGCACCTCTACCAGCGGCGACTTGGCACCCACGTCGGCGCTGATACCGGCGCCCAGCAGGATCAGCGTGTCGCCGGGCGGACCCACGACCGGCGCCACGGGCACCAGGATCAGCGTGGCACGGACGACCGTGGAAGAATCGACAATGGCCGACGGTACGGCCAGCCGCAGGAACGCGCGGGCCGAGGGAATCCCACCGACTACCAGTGCGCCTGGCGGCGCCGGCACGTCGGCGGTCGCAAAATAGGTGTCGAGCCCGGGCAACCGACCCTCGTTCCGGAACACCTGCGTGCCGGCAGAGTCCACCTTCGTGAAGCGCGTGAGAATGACGGCGTTGGTCGACTCGACGGCACCAAGCTCGAGATAGGTGGGCTCGGGCGCGAGGAGCCGGAATCCCAAGGTGATCAGTCGGCCGTCAGCGTCGAGGTTCGGGAACGCATCACGCGGCAGGACCGCCAGGAACCGGCCCACCGACAGCGTATCTGGAACGTCCAGCGTGTCGAGCGCCGTGGAATCGTGGAAGAACGGCGCCACCGCATCGTAGGCCGTGAGGGTATCCACACCGGCCGGCATCCGATGGATGGCGATCTGCAGTCCCTGGATGGTGGCCGCTCGGCGCGCGATCGGGATGTCCAGCCGGAACGAATCGGTCGCGACAATCGGCCCCTTCAGCGTGTCGACCGGGCTCAAGGGCAACGAATCCGAAAACGCGACGAACCGCGCGAGGGCGACCGCTTCCACTCCGCCCGGCTCGCTCACGAGCTGCATGACACTCGCGCTATAGGCCGGGAGGAATCCCGTGAACGTGCTGTCCTGCACCACGGCATCGAGCAGCAGGGTGTCGAACACGACGATCTGGTCGTCGGGGCAGAAGGCCGGGCAGGCGCCGGGTGCCGTAATGCGTTAGCCGCAGGCG
>JBBDNM010000005.1:32243-41104 GCA_040877595.1 Gemmatimonadales bacterium
CCCCCCCCCCCGACAGCAGCACACTGGCCAAGAGCAGATTCCGTCTCACGTGGATTCCAGGTCCTTCGGGCCAAAGCGGTGAGGCAACAGTTCGCCGAGCGTCCAGCGTCGGTGTCCCTGTGGACCCACCGCGTCAATGATCAAGTCGTCGTTCGCAAATTCTGCCAGCACCTGCCGACACGCCCCGCAGGGCGCCGAGGGCGGATGTGCGTTCGTGGCGACCACCACGCGCACGAGATGGCGCACGCCGGCGGTCACCGCCGTCCCCACTGCCACCCGCTCAGCGCAGATCGCGACCGGCGACGCCGCGTTCTCGACATTCACGCCGTCGAACACGCGACCGTCATCGGCCTCCACCGCGGCCCCGACCGGGAAATCGCTGTACCGCGCGTAGGCCCGCTGCTGGGCTGCCTGTGCGCGTTCCGTCAGGGCATCGCCCATGGGGCCACCTCCTGGAGGAAACCATCACCCGCCATACCAAAATACTCTGCTACCGTCCCGCCGATGGCCCCAAACACCCGTTCGCCCAAGGCGACCGGCCGGACGCGGGGCCCGGCCACCAGAATCGGGACGGCCTCCCGCGAGTGATCGGTCGAGGGCGTCGTCGGGTCGTTGCCGTGGTCGGCCGTCAACATGACCAGGTCGTCGGGCCGCAGGAGGTCGAGCAGCCCCGGCAGGGCGGCGTCCAGCGCCACGAGTCCTTCATGGAACCCCGCAACGTCGTTCCGGTGCCCCCACGTCTGGTCAAACTCCGGGACATTCACGAACAGGAACCCGGAATCCATCGTGCGCAGGGCGTCGGCGATGCGCGCGTAGGCCTCCGGATTGGTGGGCACATGCGTGGCGGTGATGTTCCGGCCGGCAAACAGATCGTCCACTTTGCCGATGCCCACGCGCGGAATGGCGGCCGCGGCCAACCGATCCAGCAGCGTCTCACCGGGAGGGACAACCGAGAAGTCCCTGCGGTTGCCGGTACGGCGCCAGTCCCCTGCCGTGCCGACAAACGGCCGTGCGATGACGCGCGAGACCGCATGCGACCCCACGAGCACCCGCTCCCGCGCCGCCGCGCAGGCGGCGTACAACTCGTCGAGCGGGATGGTGCCCTCGTGTGCCGCCACCTGAAAGACGCTGTCCGCCGAGGTGTAGACGATCCATGCACCGGTGCGCTGATGTTGGTCTCCGAGCTCCGTGAGGATCGCGGTGCCGCTCGCCGCCCGATTGCCTATCACCGGGCGCCCGGTCATCTCGCTGAAGGCGCGAATAATCTCGGGCGGAAACCCCTCGGCATACGTCGGGAACGGTCGTTCGAGCGTGAGGCCGCAGAGCTCCCAGTGTCCGGTCGTGCTGTCCTTGCCCTTGGACTGCGGGATCGCCACGCCCTGCGCCGCCGTCGCGGACCCGCACGCCAGGCCGGCGATCGGGCGGCAACAGCCGAGCCCGATGCGCTCGAGGTTGGGAAGCCGGAGCCCGCCGACGGCGCGTGCCACGTTGCCGAGCGTGTCGCTGCCCCGGTCGCCGTACGCTGTCTGGTCAGGGCAGCATCCGATGCCCAGTCCGTCGAGCACGATCACCGCGCACCGGCCCCTCATTGGTACACCCGCTCGAGTCTGGCCCCGAGCCGCGCGAGCACTTCGTACGTGTTACTGCCGGCCCAGCCCGCGAACTCGTCGAGCGTGATGCCCTCACCGATGAGCGTCGCCACGTCACCCGGGCGCACGGCCCGGTCACCTGCGTCTACCATGATGAAATCCATGGTGACGCGTCCCACCACGCTCAGGCGCCGTCCGTCGAGTACCACGGAGGCCTTCCCCTCAACCGCCCGCGACACGCCGTCCGCATAGCCCACGGCCACCGTCGCGATCGTGGTGTCGCGGGGCGCGGTCCACGCGGCCCCGTAACTCACCGTGTCACCCGCCCGCAGGCGCCGCACCGAGACCACCGGCGCGCGCAGGGTCGCGACGGGCGCGGGCGGCGTGAGGTCAAACGCGTGGGTGCCCCCATAGAGGAAGACACCGGGCCGCACGAGATCGAACCGCTCGTTGAGGCGCCAGGCGGCGGCACTTCCGGCCGCATGAACGAGCGGCGGACGGGTGGGAAGGCGGGCAAGGGCGGCCTCGAAGCGCTCCGCCTGCAAGCGGACGGAGTCGGGATCGGTGTCGGCCGAATGGAAGTGGGTGAAGCAGCCGGCCAGGTGGCCAGACGGCCAGACGGCCAGGCGGTCGTCATCCCATCGCAGGCCGCAGCGCGCCATGCCCGTGTCAATTTCCAAGTGGTAGGGACGGTCCCACGACGCCGCCACATCGGGATCGTCCAGCACGGCCGTAAGGTCGTTCGCTTCGGAGTCGTGATACTGGTCGCGCGCGGCGGGCGTGAACACGAGGACCGGGCGCGTGATGCCCGCGATCCGCAACTCGATGCCTTCGCCCACGGTCGCGACACCGTAGCCCCACGGATTCAGCGCGTCCAACGCGTGCGCGACCGCCACCGCCCCCAAGCCGTACGCGTTGGCCTTGACCATGGGGAGCAAACGGGAGCCGGCTGCCGCCTCGACCGTTCGGGCGTTGGCGACCAGTGCCGCCAGGTCAATCTCGACCCAGGCCCGTCGGGAGGCGTGCGTTGACACGGTCACAGGAAGGCCGGTATTGTAACCGGCCTCATGAGCCAAATGCAAGAACCATCAGCGCTTGGACGCATTGTCGAACTCGTGCGCGACCTGCGCGCCCGGTGTCCGTGGGATGCCGCCCAGACCCCCCAAACTCTCCGGCCCTACTTCGTCGAGGAAGCCGCAGAGCTGGATCACGCACTCAGCCTGGACGATCCGGCCGCCCTTCGCACGGAACTCGGTGACGTCCTGCTCCATGTGGCGTTCCAGATCGTGCTGGCCGAGGAGTCAGGACGGTTTGGCGCCGAGGACCTGGTGCAGGCGGTTGAGAAGAAGATGTGGCGGCGGCATCCGCACCTCTTTAGTGAGCAAGGGAGCAAGGGAACAAGGGAGCAAGGGAGCAAGGGACAACTGACCGCCGAAGCCGTCAAAGACTCCTGGGAACGCAATAAGCTCAAGGAGTCCGCGAAGCGCTCCGTCCTCGACGGCCTCCCGCCCACCCTGCCCGCCCTCGTCGCGGCGTTTCGCCTGCAGGAAAAGGCGGCCGGCGTCGGGTTCGATTGGCCGGATGCCCAGGGCCCGGCGGCGAAGGTGCGGGAGGAGTTGGAGGAGGTGCACGGTGCCACAGTGCACGCCGCACGGGAAAGCGAGATCGGGGATTTACTGTTTGCCGTGGTGAACCTGTCGCGCAAGCTCGGCGTGGACCCCCGCGCGGCACTTGAGGGCGCGAACAGGAAGTTTATGGAGCGGTTTCGCGAGGTAGAGAAGATGGCTGCTGATCGGGGGTTGGAGCTTGGTACGGTCGGGATCGAGGCGTTGGATGCGCTGTGGGAAGAGGCCAAGAAGGTGCGTGGTGCGTAGTGCGTCGTGCGTGGAACGCACACCTCCACGCACCACGCACTCAGGGATAGAGTCGATGCATCTGTCTCGGGAATGCGATCGCTTCCCGAATGTGCGGAATGCCGCAGATCCACGCGACGGTGCGCTCGACCCCTAGCCCAAACCCCGAGTGCACGAAGGTGCCGTACTTGCGCAGGTCCAGGTACCACGCGTACGCCTCTTCGGGCAGTCCTTGCTCGCGAATCCGTTTGAGCAGGATCTCGTAGTCATCTTCCCGCTGACTGCCACCGATGATTTCGCCATAGCCCTCAGGCGCCAGGCAATCGTTGTTGAGCACCGTCCGCGGGTCCGCCGGGTTCTGCTTCATGTAGAAAGCCTTGACCCCGGCCGGATAGTTCATCACAAACACCGGGCGGTCATACTGCTGGGCCAGCAGGGTCTCGTCGTCGCCGCCCAGGTCCCTGCCCCACTGGATGTCGGCCCCCAGGCCTTGGAGCTTCGCGACGGCATCGGTGTACGTGATGCGGTGGAAGGGCGCCTGCACCCGTTCGAGGGGCGCGGTGTCCCGCTCAAGCTCCTTGAGCTCTTCCGCGCGGCGTTCCAGGCAGCGGCCCACGATGTAGCTGATGAACTGTTCCTGCAGCCGCATGTTATCATCCGAGTCGTGCCAGGCGACCTCAGGCTCCACCATCCAGAACTCGGCCAGGTGCCGCCGGGTCTTGGATTTCTCGGCGCGGAACGTCGGACCAAAGCAGTACACGCGGCCCAGGGCGGCGCAGGCCGCCTCGAGATAGAGCTGGCCCGTCTGGGCAAGGTAGGCCTTGCCGAGGTCGAAGTATTCGGTTTCGAACAGATTGCCGGCGGTCTCGCCGATGCTCCCCGTGAGGAGCGGCGTGTCCACCAGGTAGAAGTCGCGTTCGTAGAAGAAGTCGCGAATCGCTTGCACGACCTCGTGCCGGACACGCATGATGGCCACCTGGCGTTTGCTGCGCAGCCACAGGTGCCGATGCTCGAACAGGAAGGTGGTTCCGTGTTCCTTGGGCGTGATCGGAAAATCCACGCTGGGTCCCAGCACGTTGAGCGCGGTCACGGTGAGTTCCACCCCGCCCGGCGCGCGGGGCTCGGCGCGCACGGCACCGGTCACGGCCACGGCGGTTTCCTGCGTGAGCCCCTTGAACCGTTCCCACAGCGCTTCGTCCACGTCGTTCTTGAGGACCACGGCCTGCAGATACCCCGATCCGTCGCGCAACACGACAAACCCGATCTTGCCGCTCGAGCGGGTCGTCATGACCCACGCCTCGACCGTAGCCGTCCCGCCCGCCGCCGCCGGCAGGTCCGCAATACGCCGTTTGTCCGTCATATGGCGCGAACGCTAGCAATCGCCCTGATGAGTGTCAACGCGATCGCGTGCGGCGCGCGCGGTGCGGCTGAGACCGAGGCGACACCGATGTGGTGGTCGGGCTACGCCGGCACCATCACGCGTGCGGTGTCGGCTGGCGAGGCCGTGCCGCCCGAACCGACGGCCCTGTGGGAAGCCGCCATTGGCCGTCTGGCCAGCGGACCGCCGGCCCTCGGACCCGACGTCGTCATCGTCATGGGCACCGACCGCTGGCTGACCGCGCTCGACCGCACGAATGGGCGGCGGCGCTGGCGCAGCCGGCTGAATGCCGGTGGGACCGCCGATGTCGTCGTCACCGATGGCCGCCTCTTCGTCGCCACGGGCGGATTCGAAGGCCGAGTCTACCGATACCGGTTGCGCGATGGTAGACGCATGTGGGACCGGGAGGTGGGCCGCATCGCCGGAGGACTCGCCGTCGTCAATGACCATGTCATCGCGGTGACCGAAGGCGGCGGCGTGGTCGCGCTCGACACCGAACGCGGGACCGTGGCCTGGCGCCAGCGCGTCCAGGGACCGGTGCGCGGCGGCGTGACGCCGCTCGGGAACGCCGTGCTGATTGCGACATTTGACTCGCTCTTCGTGCTGGACGCGGTCGACGGCACGATTCGCGCGCGCACCGGGTCGCCGGCCGTCCTCGGCACGCCCGCCGTGGCGGGTGCGGTCATCGTGATGGGCTCGCCGGATGGCGTGGTTGCAGGGCTGTCCTTCGACTTGGTGGAGCTCTGGCGCGTGACGACCGCGGGCGGCGTGATCGGTGGGACGGCCGTGGCCCGGGATACGGCCTTTGCGGTCACCAATCGCGGCGGCCTGTACCGGATTCCGCTTGCGGCGCCAATGACCTACGATTCCGTCATGCTGGAAAGGCCCGTCGTCGCGCTGCCCGCCCCCGTGGCCACCGGCGTCCTGATCGGAACCGCCGGTGGGGAAGTCGTGTTTGTCGGCGCGGGCGCGCCGGGGGGACGCACCCTGTTCCGCGTGGATGGCCCGATCCTGCACCCGCCCGTCGTGCGCGACCGGACGATCTATGTGGCGGACGGCCGGGGGAAGGTGGCGGCGTGGCGGTGAAGAAAGGTCACGGAACGCGGTGCACGGTGCACGGTGCACGGTGGTTCATGGTGCTGTCTGGACTTCTCCTGCTGCCGGTCGCCGCGGGCGCGCAGCAGTCGTCGCTTGTTCGAGTCTCCCAGTATGCGAAGTGGCCCACGCTGGCCGCGGCTCTCGGATTCACGACGGTGGCGCTGATGCGGAATAGCGACGCCGACGATGTCTACCGTGCCTTAAACACGTTCTGCAACGGCGCGCCGGACGCGTGTCGCCTGCGCGTAACGGATGGCGTGTCGCAGTATGTGGGGCCGGAGCCGGAAGCCTTGTACCAGGAGACCTTGCGGCTCGACCGCAGCGCGCGGCGCTGGGTGCTGGCAGGCCAGGTGTCGCTGCTGGCGGCGGGTGCCATGTTCTTCATTGATCTGGTGGATGGGAGCGACGGTCCGCGCAACATTCCGTTTGATGGCGCCTCCCTGGTCGCGGATGGACGGCGCCTCGGCCTCAGGGTAGCCTTCTAGATCATGGCCCGACTCGCCGACCGTCACGCCAAGCCCCTCCCCAAGGGCAGTCCTGCCCTCTCGGCCCCGGAAGTGAATGCCCTGCTGGCCGAGCTGGGCGGTGGCTGGGCCGTCCGCGACGGCAAGCTTGCCAAAGCGTACACGTTCCCCGATTTCGCGCAGGCCCTCGCGTTCACGAACGTCGTGGGCGCCCTCGCCGAGACGGAGAACCACCATCCTGATGTCCACCTCGCGTGGGGCAAGGTCGAAGTGGTGGTGTGGACCCACTCGGTTGGGGGCTTGAGCGAGAACGATTTCATTCTCGCGGCGAAAATCGAGAGCGCGACGTGAAGCGTTTCCTACCCTGCGCGAAGCGTTCACGCTTCGGATCGAGGGCCGAGATGGCCCCCAGTCCCGGCCTCAAGGCCGGGCTCGGCCATGTGATGCGTCCTGAAGGACGCGCGCGGATGCCTCACCGACTGGTCCTCACCACTTCGTGGAGGGGGCCACGCATCCGGGATGGCAGGCGTGCATTCCCCGTCTCAGCGCAGCGGAGAGGGGAACAGGGCGCGCACGCCTCAAATATCACGGCCCCGTGCCCTCTAGGCCGCCGCTCGGTTCCGGGGGAAGCGCGTCGATCCGCACAACGACATCGTCGCACGTATCGAACTCGCGATCGCTACCGAAGTACCACAGCCAAAGTCCGCCCCCTGCCTGTCTCGCAAGTCTCACGTTGCTCGATTCACTCAAGAGCGACGTGGTGTCCTCTGGCGGGAGGCCAAACCCGTTGTCAACGGCATAGCGCGCCGCAGCGTGCGCTCCGTCCGGGAGCACTCCGGCGTGCTCAACGTGGAACCGCTCTGCGCGCGCGACGACCACAAGAAAAACAATCTCCTCAACGGGGGCGGCCCGTGCCGCGAACGTCGTAACTGACTCAAACCAGACCGACGCTTGCAACGCACTGGGCAGCGGCTGGGGCTGCCGCACGCAGGCAATGGCGTCCGGAAAGCCGAACGTCGCTTCAGCCGCTGGCTCCATCCGTTGGAGCATCGCAAAGATCAACAGCCATACCCCGCAAAGTGGCAAGAACATCCGCAGTTGCGCCGGGAAAGGAATCCCAGCGAAAAACAACGCCGGAGGACCCCCAACAACGAGCAGATACAGTACACGACCGGCCCCATGTCCGATGCCAAGACCGAGTAGGGCTGCCCCGAGCGTGAGAATGGTGAGGCCCACCACGAACCAAAATCCCGCATCGCGGAGTCGCTGCCACAGGACCGGGATACCGCCACGGGTCGTCAATGGCCGATCCCCGGAGCGACAAACAGGATTCGCACATCACCGTTGCAGCGATTCCATTCGCCGGACATCAAGACATTGCCGTCCGCATCTCGGACGTTGAGCGCCTCCCATGCATCAACGCAAGTGGCGGACTCCCAGAACGAGCCGCTCAAATGGTCATACCCTCCCAATGGGTTCATCCCGCCAACGTACGCGCCGTCCGCCCGGGCAAGCAACGGATCAACTTCGCCGCCGGCGGAATGGCGAGGACGGCTAGCGTTGGACGCTGACACGATGCCTTGTCCGGTAACAGTGACCGTAAGAATGCCGTTCAAAGTAGCAACTGCAGCAGTCCCCGTCGCAGATCGGGCTGCCTGACGTCCGAGCGAGAACGCCCAACCAGCAAAACCAGTAGTGGCCCCCAGAGCGGCGTCCACCACATAATCGCTTGCGTCCGTCGGGGCATTGAAGAAGGCGCGTACCACGATGCCCTCAATGACCCCGATCGCCGCCCCGACGACCGACACGCAAACAGAGATGAATGGTCCGCACGGCACGAGTCCCATTGGGTCGCGAAGATTGGTCGGCGACCCGTTCGCGAACAGGTACTCGTTTCGCCCCCCCAGTGTTCGAATCGGATCCTCATTCACAAACCGCTCCAGCCTGGGCGAGTAGTACCGATGCCGCATGTACACCAGCCCCGTCGTCCGGTCCTCCTCGCGGGCCTTGTACGTGAACGGGCTCGGCACCGTCTCCGTGGCCGCGTTGTAGCGGTCGCCCCAGGCCCGGTACCGGTACTCGGCCTGCACGGTCCCGCCCGTCGTGCGGGTCTGATAGACGTTCCCCTGCCCGTCCAACCGGAAATAGGTCGTCGTGCTGCCCACCCGCTGCGCCAGCGGGACGTCCAGCGTGCCGGGGAAATACGTGTAGCGGCGCAGCGCCGTTCCGGTGTTGCTGGTTGCGGCCAGCAGGTGCCAGCCGTCCCACACAAACAGGGTGTCCGACCCATCGTTCTGCCGGCGTACTCGGCGGCCAAAGCCGTCGTACGTGTACTGCACATCAAAGAGGACGGAGCCTCCCGACGCGCGCCGCTTGTGCCGGATCAAGCGGTTCTCGGCATCCCAGAAGAGGGAATCATTGCTCCCGTCCGTCAGGTTCTTCCACCGCGTGGGATTGCCCGCCGCGTCGTAGAACAGGC
>JBBDNM010000006.1:0-40756 GCA_040877595.1 Gemmatimonadales bacterium
CGCACCCTCCGTATTACCGCGGCTGCTGGCACGGAGTTAGCCGGTGCTTCCTTTGGAGGTACCGTCACCCCCGGTCGGCTATTCGCCGCCGGGTATTCGTCCCTCCTGACAGCGGTTTACAACCCGAAGGCCGTCATCCCGCACGCGGCGTCGCTGCGTCAGCCTTTCGGCCATTGCGCAATATTCCCCACTGCTGCCTCCCGTAGGAGTCTGGGCCGTATCTCAGTCCCAATGTGGCTGATCATCCTCTCAGACCAGCTACCCGTCGTTGCCTTGGTGGGCCGTTACCCCGCCAACTAGCTGATAGGACGCGAGCTCCTCCACCGGCGTGACCTTGCGGCCACTTTCACTATCAGGCCAGGAGACCCGACAGCTGTACGCGGTATTACCCGGCCGTTAGGCCGGCTATCCCCCACCGATGGGCAGATTGCTCACGTGTTACGCACCCGTTCGCCACTAATCAGCCGAGCAAGCCCGACTGATTCGTACGACTTGCATGTGTTAAGCACGCCGCCAGCGTTCGTCCTGAGCCAGGATCAAACTCTCCGAAGAAAGTTGAACAGCTCAATTTGAACGACGCATGGTCGTCCAGAATCGAATCAGAGTTTTTATCCCTCACGACAGACCTCTGCGCCTGTCGATCATAGGGACCGCACTCTCACCCATTCTGCAGACATCAGTTGTCAAAGAGCGGCCGAGAAAAAAATTCCCGGCGAGTCACGAATTCTAGATGGGCATGGAACGTGCGTCAAGGGGTTGCGACGACGCCAATCGCGGGCGGCGCCGAGAGACGGCGTAAACCTAGCGCGCGCGGGCCACCAGGCTCAGGCCGGCAGGTAGCGGGCGCTCCACGCGGCGAGGACCGCGGCGGCGTACTCCGCGTCTCCCGGCCGGGTCAGCAGGTGGTCTGCGTCGTCGAGCGAGATGAAGCTCTTGGCGTGCCTGGCCGCCTTGAAAAGCGTCGCCGCGTGCTCCACGCCCACCGTCTCGTCCACGGGGGAATGCATGAACAAGACGGCACGTCCGAGCGTCGCGAGCCGGTCGGTGACCCGTCCCTCCTCGAGATCCTCCAGGAACGTGCGGGTAATGCGGAATGGCCGCCCGGCGAGGGTGACCACGGCCTCGCCCTCCGTCTCCAGCCGGTCGCGCGCTTCCTCCAGCAGACGCGCCGTGTGGGACGGCCCGCACGGGGCGCCGATCGTCGCCACGGCTCTGACGCTGGGCAGGTCGTGCGCCGCCGCGAGGACCGCGGCACCGCCGAGCGAATGCCCCACCAGCAGCGCGGGGGCCTCGTGGGCGTCCGCGAGCCAGGCAGCCGCGGCCTGCAGGTCGCCCACATTGGCGCTGAAGTGAGACTCGGCGAAGGTGCCTTCGCTCTCGCCGAGACCCGTGAAGTCGAACCGGAGCACGGCAAAGCCCCGCTCGGCCAGGCTGCGGCTGATGCGCACGGCGGCCTTGAGGTCCTTGGAGCAGGAGAAGCAATGGGCAAACAGTGCCCAAGCCGCCGGCTCACCTTCCGGGAAGTCGAGCCGGCCGGCCAGCGTGGCGCCGGTCATACCGGGGAACGTGACGGCGGTAGCCATGATACCCCCGGGAGGATTCGAACCTCCGACCCTCGGCTTAGAAGGCCGATGCTCTATCCAACTGAGCTACGGGGGCCTGATCGGAGCGGTGGGATTTGAACCCACGACCCCCTGCTCCCAAAGCAGGTGCGCTACCGGACTGCGCTACGCTCCGTCACTACGTCAATCTAGCCCGCACCATGGACGCCCAGCCACTCCAGAAACGCTGAGACCGCCCGGCCCCGATGACTCACCTGATGCTTCGCGGCGGCGGTCGCCTCGCCGAAGGTCATGGCCAGTTCGTCCGAGAAAAACAGGGGATCGTACCCAAACCCACCCGCGCCGACCGGCGCGTCCAGCACCCGACCGGCGCACTCGCCCGTGAAGACATGCGGCACCCCGCTTGGGCGCTCCAGATACACCAGGACGCACCGGTAGCGGGCCCGTCGTCTCGCCTCCGGGGCCCCGGCCAAACGTCGGGTCAGCTCGTCATTGTTGGCCTGCTCCTGCGTCCGACCCGCCGTGGCCACTGCAAAATGACGTGAATGCACCCCGGGCGCCCCGCCCAGCGCAAACACCTCCAGGCCCGAATCATCCGCCAAGGTCGGCAGCGGGCTCCGCTTCGCGAAGTAGTCGGCCTTCCGGCGGGCGTTGCCTTCGAAGGATGATTGATCTTCCAACCCGATCTCGTCAGGCTGTTCCCACAACCCCTGATCGTCGGGAAAGACGGCTTCCACGCCTGCGGAGGCCAGCAGCACGCGCATCTCGACCTGCTTGCCCGCGCTCCGCGTGGCCACCAGCAGCTTCACGCGAGGACGGCCTGCTGCAGCTGAAACAGTTCAGCGATGCCCCGCTCGGCCAGCGAGAGCATGACCTGCAACTCGTCCCGGCCGAACGTGCCGCCCTCACCGGTCCCCTGCACTTCCACAAACCGATCCGGATGGAGTACGACCACATTAGCATCCACATCGGCGTCACGATCTTCGACATAGCAGAGGTCCAGCAATGGCACCCCACCGACGATGCCCACCGATATGGCGGCGACGAGGCGCATGAACGGATCGGGAACGCCATGCGTCACCGCGATCCACCGGCAGGCCTGCCGCACCGCCACTGCGGCTCCGGTGATGGCCGCCGTTCGCGTGCCGCCGTCGGCCTGCAGCACATCACAGTCCACCTGCAGGGTGCGTTCGCCGAACGCGAAGTCCCGCAGGGTAGCGCGCAGGCTGCGCCCGATCAGTCGCTGGATCTCCTGGCTGCGCCCACCGGGACCGTTGCGCTCCCGTGGCGTGCGATCGGTGGTGGCGCGAGGAAGCATTGCGTACTCGGCGGTCAACCACCCTTTGCCGGACCCGCGTCGCCAGGCGGGGACCCCTTCCACCACGCTGGCCGTGCACAGCACCAGCGTCGCGCCGAAGCGGACGAGACACGACCCCTCGGCATGTGGGTTGGCGTTCAGCTCCAACGCCACGGATCGCAGCGCCTCGGGGGCTCGTCCATCAGGACGAGGGCGGGCCATGATGTTCCTCCAGACTGCGTGATTCGTCCGTGGCGGTGACGCCGCCACGGGCAAAGCTCCACTTGAGCAGGGGAGGTGCCACAAAGGTGGTCCCGATGACCATCAACAGCACGGCACTGAAGATCTGCGGTGACAGTACGCCCGCCGTGAGTCCGATCTGCGCGAAGATCAAGCCGACTTCGCCGCGGGGAACCATGCCGAACCCGACCGCCCACCGATTGAACCGGCGCCATGGGACCGCGAACCCGGCGGCGAGCTTGCCCACCACCGCGATCAGAAACAGAGCGAGTCCGATGAGCAGGATGGGCCGGTTCGCGGGAACCGCCGGGTTGAGGAGGCGCACGTCGAGTTGCGCACCGATCGACACAAAGAAGATGGGCGTAAAGATGTCCGCGACAGGCTTGATGCGCTCTTCGATCGCGTCAAACTGGTTGGTACCCGACAGGATGATGCCGGCGGCAAAGGCCCCGATGATCATCGCTGAGCCGGCGGCGTGCGCCAGCCACGCCACGAACAGCGTGAAGGCAAAGGCCGACACCAGCAGGATGCCACGTACGCGCATGCGATCGATCACGGTGAACAGTCGCGGCGCGATGCGCAGACCGACCGTGATGGCGACGACGAGAAAGCCCACGGCGACGGCGAGCATGCGCAGGACGCTCCACACGGTGACCGTGTCGCCACTGACCAGGCCCGCGACGACGCCAAGGATCACCAAGCCGAGGACATCATCAAGGACCGCGGCCCCGATGATCAACTGCGACTCGACCGATCCCATGACGCGCAAGTCCGCCAGCACGCGGGCCGTGATGCCGACCGACGTGGCCGTCAACGCCGCGCCGATGAAGATCGCAGTCGTCGCGTTATGGGCCACGTTGAAGTCTTCGGTGACGAGCGGCGAAGCCCAGTAGAGGAACCCAATGGCAAACGGGAGGGCCACGCCGACCAACGCGACGACTGCGGCACCGGGCCCCACCCGCGCCATCTGTCGTAAATCTGTTTCCAGGCCGATCTCGAACAACAGTACGACCACCCCGATCTCGGCGAAGATGCGGATGACTTCGGTCATCGGGTCGGCGGCGGCGGTCGGGATGAGCCCGAGCAGACTGGGACCGAGGAGGGCCCCGGCAATCAGTTCGCCGAGGACGGACGGCTGTCCCATTCGCTCGAACGCCTCCCCTGCCAGCTTGCCCACGATCAGGATAGCGGGCAGGATGCCGAACAACCGCACGATGAACAGGTTGTCGGCGGACGCCCCTCCAAGCACAGAGACGAGCGCAACGGGGGTGCAGATCACGGCCAGCCAGACCCACGGGAGCCTGCGGGTCAAAGGAGTGCCCGCACCCGTGGGCGGAACGTCAGTATCCGCGGGACAAAGGGGAGTTCAATCACCTGCTGCCATTGGGTGCTGATCTCGATTTCGCGGGGGCGCGCGCGGCGTCGAATCGTGAACCGCTGTGCCTCGCGGGGCAGGCCCAACTCTTCAGCTTTGCTTTGCAGGCGCCGACGAATGACGTCATCCGATATGGACGGGGCCAGCCGAGCTTCCGCCTGCATGGCATCCTTCATCTGGACGTAGCGCCAATACACACCGCCGATATTCACCGCGTAGTACCCGCCCACGGCCAGAATCAGCACGATGAAAAGGCATCCGATGCGGCTCGCGCCACGGCGATTCATTACCACTGGGACTGCGCTCCATTCACGATGTCGGTCACGAGTTTCTCCAGCGCCCGCCGCCGCCCTTCGGCCTCGCGTGGCGGCTCGTACTCCCCATCGACCATCAGGGAAGGTCGTTGCCACAGCGTGCGCCCCTCCACCTGATCGACGATCTCCACGCGCACCGTCAACTGCACGCGCCGTGCCGTCACGCTGGCTGCCTGGCCGCGCTCCCCGGGCAGCACCTGCAGAAGGATGTCTGGCTCATAGCGGGTGACCGTCCCCCGCACGATGGCATCGGCACGATCAGCGCTGGCGGCCCGAAGCCCCAGCCGGCGCTCGACCGCCTCGCGCACGGCCTCCGTCACTTCGTTGGTCAACGTCGGCTCCGCGGTCAGGTTATCGAACGGCAGAATGGCGACCGTGCGTATGTGCGGCGGCAACCCGCCACCCGCAAAGCCGTACAGGCAGCCGGTCACGCTGACGACCATCATCAGCGCCACCGTCACCCTAGGGACGTCGCCACGTTTCCGGCGTAAACCGTTCAACCGTCGTCACCGCCTCGAAGCGAAAGGAAAGCCGTCCTGCCGTACCGGGGAAACGCAACTCGGCGGTTGCGGGTACCCCGATGGAATCATACTGAACATCCGCTAGCCCGATCAGTCGGTCGTTCTGCCGGAACTCGGCTTGCAGATGCCTCGCCGCCGAGCGCCAGACCACGTCAAGCACGTCGCGCCCGTCCAAGTACCGCCAGGCCCTGACACCTTCGTCCTCAAGGCCCGCGAAGGTCATTCCCGGTGCTGGCCCCAGCGGCAATCCCAAGCCAGCCCAGAACAACGGCGCCGTCGGAATCAGCTCGCGGAGTTCAGCGGCCGGCTGGGCCCACACGACGTCCGCACCGACAAACATCGCCGCCCCTGAGCGTCCAAACGGACCGCGATAGTCAAACCGCAACGTATCCGGCCCTTGATAGCGGATGACGGCCCGACCCGCCACCGACCCTTGCGGCCTAGTGAACCGCCATCGCACGTCATATTGCGTCGGCATGGTCGGCCGCAAGTTGGCCGCCCACTGCTCAACGACCGTCGGCGCGATTGGGCGCAATCCCATGGGCGCGATGGGTTCGGGGGCTCCCCGGCATCCAGCCCCGGCCAGGACGAGCAACGTCGCGGCATAATAGGAACGCCCGCGACGGGGGTCAAGCACAACAGCATGTGGCATCAGTAGTTAAAGCCGATGAAGAAGTCCACGAATTGGCGCCGCACGGCCGGGTCGACAATCGCGTATCCCTGGGTTTCGCCGAAGGCGAACTTCCAGCCCACATCCAGTCGCAAGACCAGTGGGTAGAAGAGCGGCATCCGGAATCCGAAACCCGCAGAACCCAAAACGCCGCGCGCGACGCTGCGGTCGGTCCATGCGCCGCCGACGTCAGTAAAGATCGCGCCTTGTACACCAGGAAACCGCAGCTCCCCGATGGGGAGACCAATGGCCAGGAACGTGGACAACGGGATCCGGATCTCCTGATTGATCAGGAAGGCGCGATGACCCGCAATCGGGCCGAAGCGCGGGTAGCCGCGCAGGCCCCAGGACCCACCGACATTCACCGTGCGCGGTCGGCGTCCGTCGGACCACACGCCGTACAGGCGCAATGCGTACGCGCTCTCGCTCCCGAGCCGTACGTAGCGCCGCTGATCCAGGGAGACGGTCCACGCGTCGAACCGACCGGATGACAGGTCGTTCGACATCTCAAGCGTCAGGTTGCGCCGTGCTCCATCCACGGGACCCGTTGGAAGCCACAGCGTGTTGTCATGCACGAAAGCCATCGCATTGGTCGCCAGCAGCCCCACGCGCCGTGGTTCGTCGACATCCCCGCCCAGGATGTCAAACCGATCCGAGCGTTCGAGGCGAAACGCGGCCTCTACGCGCGAGAACCGCGAGAAGGGCCACCGGACTTCGGCGAAGCCGCCCAGGCTGCGTTCTTCAAAAAGCGTTTCGAAGCTGCTCTCGTAAAACAGGCCGGCCAGCCGGTACACACCCACGCCCCAATTCAAACGGCGTTGCTGGTTCAGGTAGAACACGGAGCCATTCAGGTTATCCAGGAACCCGCCGATGTCCCGGCCCTGAAACGCGGTCAGCGTGACGAACAGGATGTGGTCACTCAGCAGGTCGCTGAACAGGAGTACGGCGCCCTGCCCGAACCCGACTCCTGGTGCCACTAACGCGTCGCCCGCCGCAAAGTCCAAAGCGAACCGGCGGTCATACGGGGACGCCGGCGTTCGTGCAACGGTCGCATCGATCAGTTCCGACCACGCCCAGCCGTGCTGCGGTGGTGCCTCAAGGCTGAACGTGTCGTCGACGCCCGCAGCCGGCCCACGCACGATACGGAAACTCAGCTCGTCGAAGGCGGCGTAGAGCAGTTCCTCTTCCTCCGGGATCCACTGCGGGTCGAAGGCACCGCCGAGCGATTGGGTCTCACGACGCCCGCGTCCATCGTCGGTAACGGAGAAGATGTCGAAGAGACCATCCCGGTCCGAGCCGAAGTAGATGCGATCATTCGAGGCCCAGCGTGGCGTCTCATCCTGCCACGGGCCGTACGTCAGGTAGCGTATGCTGTCGGTGACGCGATCGAGGACAAAAAGGTTCCGCGATCCGTCCGGTCCATGCAGCGTGCGATCGGAGGCAAATACGATCGCGCCGCCATCGGGACTGAACGACGGATCGTGATCTTCGAACCGATCTCGCGTCAACTGCTCCAGGCGTCCATCATCCAGGTGCAACAGGTACAGGTCGGAGAAGCCCGCGGTGCTGAGTCCACTGAACACGACGGAGCGACCGTCAGGGTGCCACGCGGGCGACAGGATCGACACGAGGTCATCGAATTGATAGCGCCCGCGAATCCGTTGCCGGGTCAGGTCCCAGAACACGAGGGCATCCCGGTCGAGGTACTTGCTCGTGAACACGGCGACGCCGTCGCGGACATCGATGCGGGACGCAAACGGGTGAAACGACTCGAATTCGGCCGACCGCTCGCCCTTGACGATGGTCCGGCGTTGGCCCGGATTGTCCCATGACACGCCTTCGATGCTCATGAAGCCCGAGCGCGGCGTCAGCACCAAGACTTCGAGGGCAGAATCACGCGGATTGCGCCAGGCCACCGGCTTGATCGCCAGGTCCGTCAGCGTCGTGGTGCCCAGGCCGATCGGTGCCCGCTCCGCCACCACTGGGAAATACCGCTGGCGGAAATAGTGCTGCAGCTGGGCATCCAGCTGTCCGAGCGAGTGCCCGTAGATCGCCTCCATGGCCTCGGTAAACGAGGCGTACTTGCTGAACTCCCGGTACAGCTGAGCCACCCGCCACCCACCGAACGCCTCGGCCATCCACGCGTGAATGGCTCCGCCCAAGGGGTAGACCACCCCACCGGCCACGTACTCCAGCCGGCTCAAGGACGGCACACGGCCGCGAATCACCAGTTCCCGCAACACCATGTGGTCCCGCCCGTCTTCCCCCGCGGACCAGTACTCGGCCAAGCCCTCGGTGAACCACAAGGGCATGCGCGCCAGCGGCCGGCCGGCCTGGCGCGCCGAGAGCTCTGACATGATGCTGAGATGGAATGCGTGGACCAGTTCATGGCGGATCGTGTAGCGGAACTCGGAGTAGTTGCCGCGGAACGGCAGCACCACCCGCCGTTTCATGAACTCCGTGAACCCGAGGATCCCTTCTGGCGGCACGAACGGGAGCAGGTTGGTCTGTTCAAAGTGCGTATGGGACGCATACACGACGATGGGGATGCGCGCGCGCGGGACATGTCCGAAACGCGCGGCCAGTGTGTCAACACTCTCCTCCGCGTACGCCAACGTGAGGCGCGCGATCTCGTCTTCTTCCGGATAGTGATAGACATCCACTCGTGGCCCGCGCAGCACCTGCCAGGCAAAGGCCTTGTACTGCACCTTGTTCTGGCCGAAGTAACTGGACTGGGCCGCGCCCGTGGAGACGAGCATGCCGAGGAGCATGGGAACCAGCAGGATGCGTCGCATGACTATCGCCGCCGTACCTGGCGGATACGGTCACCCAACGTGATGCCGTCCACGACGCGCATATCGGAGGTGACCCTGCCGAACAGGGGGTAGCTTCCGTCGAGGTGCGGTTGGCGGCTGTGCGTTACAAAGAACTGACTGCCTCCGGTGTCCCGGCCTGACAGCGCCAATCCCACCATGCCCCGCTCGTAGCGACGGCGCGAGTTCTCGTCGCGCAGGATCTGGCCCGGCCCTCCCCACCCGTCACCCCGTGGATCGCCCCCCTGAATCACGAAGTTGGGGACGACGCGATGGAAACGGCCGTTGTCGAAGAGGCGCGCATCCACGTACTCGAGGAAGCGGTGTACAGTGAGGGGCGCGTCCTGTGCAAACAGCTCGAACTCGAAGCGCCCGCGATCGGAATCCACCCCGAGACCCGGCAGACGGCTGCCGGCCTCCGCCGGGAGCAGTATGCGACGGACAATGTCGCGATAGTCGTCGATGGCATATCCGGTCTCCGCCGGGTACGGCGGCCCCCAGAGTCGCGCGGCTTCGGGAAACCGCTCGCGCGCCGCCGCCCGCAACACATACGATGACACGGTAGGGTTACGGGCCAAAAAAACGTCTTCGACGAGAGCACGGGCGGCGAAATCGAGCGCCGCGATTCGACCAAGCGCCGAGAGGATATTCAGGCGCACATCAAGGATGGAATCACGTCCCGCCGCCATCCAGGCCGTGGTGAGGAGGGCGATATCGGCGGTGTCGGGCGTGGCCGCCATGCGTTCCGCCGATACCGCGCGCACGACCGGATCCCGATGGGCCATGAGCATCCGCGCGCGCGCGGCGGCATGCGTGGGTGCGACGGCGGTCAAACTCTGCATCGCGGTGGCGGCGACACGGCCGTCGCCGTCCTCCGTGATCCAGAGCAGCCACGGCACCACGGTGTCCGCCGGGATGTATCCGAGCGCCTCGGCGCCGGCGGCACGCCAGGTCCAGTCATCGGTGGTCAACCATCGCGCTACGGCATCCAGCGCGCGGACTCCGGCCATCCGGGCGTACCCGATCAAGGCCTGCCGACGTACCGCCCAGGATGATCGGGTGCCTTCGGCGGTCTCGCGCAACCGTGTCGCAGCAACGCTCCCGCCCAGGTCCGCCAAGGTCGCGAGCGCCTGCAGGCGCACGTTGGGATCACGATCACTCAACCGATCGAGTACCGGCTCGACCAACGTGGAATCGCGGAACGTGCCCAAGGAACGGAGCGCGGTGATGCGCACCTGGGCATCGTCATCGCCAACCAGCCGACGGACGCGGCTGGCCAGGCCCCCGCGGTCGAGTCCTGTGGAGTCCGCGTAGGCCGCCGTCAACGCCCGCACGGCAATCATGCGAATCTCGGCCTCGCCGTGGTCGGTGGCCTCGAGGAGCAGGTCCGCGGCTTCCGGCGCGCGGAGCCGCGCCAACGAGTAGAGGGCCCCAATCTGCACCTCACGCACGCTGGTCCGCGCGTACTCAGCGACGAGCTCTACAGGCGCCCGGGCGCCCAATCGCCACACCTCCCAGACCACCCGATGCGCCGACAACGAGAACCGACCCGTCCGCACGCCGTTCACACCGCGCGTCAACACTTCGGTGATCGCCTCGGCCGCATCGGGCCCTCCGATCCGGGCCAGAGCCGCCGCCGCCTCGGCATCCACTGGCACGCCACCAATCAGGCCATCTGGATGAGCGCGTTGCACGACTTCACGAAGCGGCGCAACTGCCTCGGCACTCCCGATCAACCCGAGTGCAAAGGCGGCTTCAGCCGCGATACCCGTGTCCGGGTCGGCCAGTAACTCGACAAGGAACGGGATGGCACCCGGATCGCCGATGCGACCCATGGCCATGGCGGCATGACGACGAACCACCCGTTCGGGATGGCGGGCCGCCGCGGACAGGAGGGCTTCGTCAAAGTGGCGTTGGTCCTCCGCCTGGAGCAGGAAAGCCAACGCGTCGGTGAGTGCGGGGTCCTGTGCGGCCGTGGGGCCGACCAGCGCCAGGCTACACGCGAACGGGATCAGCCACCGGCAACAGCGCACGGCGCACCTCCGGCGCGAGCCGGGTGGGAGTATGATGGCGATTCAACGCCACCAAGGTCGTATGAGCGGTGGCGAGCAGTATCGCCGCATCCAGCCGCTCGATGGCATAGCCGAAGCGCACCACACGGCTTGCCACCTCGCGCACCCAGCACCGGACGACCACTTCATCGTCGAATCGGGCTGGTTGCCGGTAGCGCAGGCCGACGTCGGTCACCGCCAATCGCGTGCCAGACTCCTCGAGCGCCCGGTAGTTGAACCCCACGCGTCGCAGGTGTTCCGTGCGCGCCATATCACACCAGACCAGATAGTGGGCGTGGTACACCACACCCATCTGGTCGGTCTCCGCGTACCTGACGCGAGTGACAATGCGCGAAATAGGGTCCATGCGTGGCGTGACTCCGGGCTGGAGAATATACTCCGCCGTGCCGACCGAGACCCTCGCCATCATTGCGGACGCCCATCTAGGTGCCGACACGCCGGAATCCACGACGGCGCTGCACCAGTTTCTTGCGACCGTCCCGACACTGGCCGACCATCTGGTCATCGCGGGCGACCTGTTCGCGTTCCTTTTCGTTCACGCGCGGGTCATGCCCCGCTCTGCCTTCGCAACTCTCGCGGCGCTACGTGGCCTGCGGGAGCGCGGGACCGTGATCAGCGTGGTGGGTGGCAATCATGATCGCTGGGCCCGCGACCTCTGGGAGCGCGAGATCGGCGCGACGTTCCACCCGGATCAGCTTGCAGTGCGAGTCGGCACCCGGCAGGTGCTCGTGCGCCATGGCGATGGGCTCGTGGAGCCCGACGCGCTCAGCCGTTGGCTGGGGAGTGTGGTCCGCTGGCGTCCCGTCATCGGACTCGTCCGCTGGATGCACCCGGACATCATGCACGGCATGGTCCAGCGCTTCGCCCACCGTCTCACGGGACGCGAAGAGCAACGGGATACGGTGGCGCAGACCCAACGCGCATGGGCCACGGCGGCGCTGGGGGCGCCAGACGCCCCCGACGTGCTGGTGCTGGGTCATTCGCATGTCGCGGTGGCGGAGGAAGTGACGCCGGGGCGGTGGTACGTGAATCCCGGGGCCTGGATGGATGGCGGCTGCTACGCCGTGGTTCGCGCCGGAGGGACGCCGACGCTGGCGCGCTGGACTGGCCCTTAGCGTCGACGGAGACGCAACCCCACCCCGAAGCCTGCCGGCAGACGGCGGCTCTCCAGTTCCACTGGGAAATCCCAGAGATTCGCGGAGATGTATGCCTCCGCCCCGGCAATCAGGTGATTGAACACCAGCAAGACCACCCAGTCCTCCAATTCCTGGCGCTTTCCTTCCACGCGCGTGGTGTCCCCGATGCGCTCGAGATAGGACAGTTGGTGTGACGCCTTCAGCGTCATCGTCAGCGTGAGGCCCTCCCAGAACACGAACGCCGCGCCGGTGATCCGGCGACCCAGCCGCGCTTGCCCCCAGCCGGGAATCAGCAGCGACCGTCCCGCCGCCCCGAGGGGCGTGATCGGTGGGCCCACGCGAAACGCCGGGACGGGAATGGTGTCGCGCGCCCGTGTCGAATCCTGCCGCGGTGTCGGAAACGGCAACTGCGCCTGCAGCGGCCCTGCGACGGCCGCGAGGCCGATCGCGAGGACTATGCCGCGCACAGCACGGGGAGCCGGCCAGCCTCGAGACCGACCTCGAGGGTGTCCGTATGGACGGAGCGCAGTTCCCCGTCGAGATGCATCAGGGAGCCCATGCCGGGAACACTCACCCGAACTTGGTCCGTTTGGAAGAGCGTCACGGGTGGCAGGTGCCCGTGGCGTCCTATGATCACGCGTGGCACATAGCACAGAAACTGCAGCGTGCTGATGGCACGAATGACGCAGATATCGAGTAGGCCATCGTCCGGTCGCGCCCCGGGCGTCAGGCGGAACCCGCCCCCGGCCGTGGTGCCGATGGCGATCTCGACCATGGTCATGGGTGCGGTGATGGATTGGTCTGCCCAGGCCACCGTGGTGACCACCGGGACGTAATGAGAGAACGTGCGCCAGGCCGCAGCGGCGTAGAGCGAGAACCCGCGCAGTCGGGGCATATCCTGCATGGCCGTGAGCACGGCCGGGCCGAAACCCACACCACACCCATTGATGAACCGCTCCCCCTGCACCACCCCGACATCGAAGCGACGGATCCGGGCGTGGGCGAGGCCGAGCGCCGTGGCGCGCAGCGAGGTTGGGATGCCGGTGACCTTGACGAAATCATTCCCGGTGCCCACCGGGACGACGCCCAGCGCTGTTCGAGGATTTCCCACGTCGACCAGTCCGTTGGCCGCACCGTGCACGGTGCCATCGCCCCCGGCGACCAGAATGGTCTCCCAGCCCTCACGGGACGCGTCGCGGGCCAACACCCGTTCGTCCCCGGGGCGCTCCGTCGTGCGCAGCGTGCAGGTGAACCCGGCGCCGCTCAGCGCCGCGACCACGTCCCGGGCCCTGCGAGCCCCGGCGCCACGTCCCGCGGCCGGATTGAGGATCACCAGGGCGCGGCACATCAATTACGGTGTGGCGGGAGCGTGTGGGAATCGAACCCACCAGAGCCGCCAATGGCGTCTCCTGACGGTTTTGAAGACCGTACGGACCACCAGGCCCGATCCGCCCCCGTGTGTCGTCAGCCGGCCACCGCGACCAGGTCGATTTCGACCAAGGCCTGCTTCGGAAGCGTGCGTACCGCCACCGTTGACCGGGCCGGGCGGTGGTCGCCGAATCGCTTGGCGTAAACCGCGTTGACGGCGGCGAAGTCGCCCATGTCGGCGAGATAGACGGTCGCCTTGATTACGCGGGCGAATCCCGAGCCAGCAGCGGTCAGTACGGCCGTCAGGTTGTCGAACACGCGTTCGGTCTGGGCCGTGACGTCCCCTGGAACCAACTCCATCGTTGCGGGGTCGAGGGCGACCTGGCCTGCGGTAAACACCCATCCGTTCGCGACGATGGCTTGGCTGTATGGTCCGATGGCCTTCGGGGCCTTATCTGTGGCGACAAGCTGCATGTGGTCTCCTAGAAGAGCCCTTCAATGGTGCCGTCGGGCGCGACGCGCATCCGCTCGGCCGCCGGTGCCTTGGCCAGGCCGGGCATGGTCATGACGTCCCCGGTGAGTGCCACGATAAACCCGGCGCCCGCGGACGGATAGACATCGCGGATGGTGAGCCGGAATCCCGTTGGCGCTGCCAGCTTCGTGGGGTCATCGCTGAAGGAGTACTGCGTCTTGGCCATACACACCGGCGTCTCGCCCAGCCCGAACTCCGCCAACTGCTTGATGGCCCGCTCCGCGGCGGGAAGATAGTCCACACCATCAGCGCGATAGATCTCCCGTGCGACGGTCTCGATCTTCTCCTTGATGGGTCGCTTCGCGTCGTAGATCGGCTTGAACGACGAACCCGACTTGAGGCGTTCCAGCACGACCTCCGCGAGTGCCATACCCCCCTGTCCGCCTTTCTCCCACACTTCGGTCAGGGCCACCGGCACGCCAAGCGCCTTGCCGGCCTTCGCGACCACCGCCAGCTCCTCGGCGCTGTCGGTGATGAAGCGGTTCAAGGCGACCACGGCCGGCACGCCGAACTTCGCGATGTTCTCCAGGTGGCGACCAAGATTGGCGACGCCACGCTCTACCGCCTTGGGATCGGGCGCGCCCAGGGCATCCCTCGCGGCGCCACCATGCAGCTTGAGCGCGCGGACCGTGGCTACGACGACGGCTGCCTGCGGTTCCAGGCCGGCCGAGCGACACTTGATATCGAAGAACTTCTCGGCGCCAAGGTCGGCCCCGAATCCGGCTTCCGTGACCACCAGATCACACAGCCGCAGGGCGGCGTCCGTGGCGACGACCGAATTGCAGCCGTGGGCGATGTTGCCAAACGGGCCGCAGTGGACGAAGGCCGCACCATGTTCCAGCGTCTGGACAAGGTTGGGTAGCAGCGCGTCCTTGAGGAGCAGGCCCATGGCGCCTGCAGCCTTGAGATCGGACGCTCGCACCGGCTTCTGGGCATGGGTGGCGCCGACGATAATGCGTCCCAACCGCGCCTCGAGGTCCTGTTGATCCGTCGCGAGCGACATGATCGCCATGATTTCGCTGGCCGGTGTGATGACAAACCGCTCCTCGCGCGGCACGCCGCCCAGCGGGCCACCCAGTCCTACGAGAATGTGGCGCAACGCGCGGTCGTTCATGTCCATCGTGCGCGGCCACGTGATCCGGCGGTGATCAATGCCCAGCGCGTTGCCATGGTGCAGGTGATTGTCGAGCAACGCGGAAAGCAGGTTGTGCGCCGACGAGATCGCGTGGAAATCACCGGTAAAGTGGAGATTGATGTCCTCCATCGGCACCACTTGGGCATACCCGCCGCCGGCCGCACCACCCTTGATGCCGAACACCGGCCCAAGACTCGGCTCGCGGACGCAGGCCACGGCGTCGCGGCCCATTCTTTGAAGCGCCTGAGCGAGTCCGATCGTGACCGTGGACTTCCCTTCGCCGGCGGCCGTGGGATTGATGCCCGTCACCAGGATGAGGCGGCCTTTGCGCGGCTTCGTTCGTACCCGATCCAGCAGCACCTTGGCCTTGGTGTGGCCGTACGGGATCAGGTCATCCGTGGTCAGCCCGATACTGGCGGCCACCTCGCCGATCGGTCGCAGGGTGGCGGCTTGCGCGATGGCGATGTCGGACGGAACCGTGGTCATGACGTCTCACTGGCGGTGTGGGCGATCGCCGATCCGAAGCAACGGATGGCATTCGCGGTGGTGATCGTGGCAATCATCTCTGGCGGGGTATCGCGAAGCTCCGCGACCCGTCGCGCGACTTCGGTGACCCATGCGGGCTCGTTGCGCCGGCCCCGGTGTGGCGCGGGCGCCAGATACGGCGCATCGGTTTCCACAAGGATGCGGTCACTCGGGCAGGCTGTCACGTATGCGGCACCGTCCCAGTTGCGAAACGTGACCATGCCGCTGAACGACACGTACGCGCCGGCTTCCATCGCTGCCTCAAAGACGCCGGGTCCCGAACTGAACGAGTGCAGGATCAGGCGCGCGCGGGCTCCCCATTCACGTAGAATCGCGGCCATGTCATCATCGGCCTTGCGCGCGTGGATGACGACGGGCTTGCCGGTGGTTGCACCCAATGCCAGCTGCGCTTCGAACGCGGCACGCTGAGCTTCGCGGGATGCAAAATCATAGTGATAGTCGAGGCCCGTCTCACCAACGGCGACGACCCCCGCAGCTGTGAGAGCCTGTTCGAGCTCGACCTCTGAACCCGCGGACCACGTAGCGGCTGCGTGCGGGTGCACACCTGCCGTGGCGGTCAGGCCGAACTCGGTGGCGAGCCGGGCCGCCGTGTGGCTCGCCGCGATCGTATCCGCGACGATCACGGCCGCACCCACCCCGGCCGCGCGTGCCCGCGCCACGACTTCGGCCCGGTCGGCGTCGAACGCCGCGTCACCCAGGTGGCAGTGCGTGTCCACCAGCACGGTGGCTCAGGTCGCGTCAGGCTGGGGCTGGTCGGTAACGAGCGTCCGCGCGCCGCGCACGTCTTCGCCCGGCCAGCGCCGCTCGATGAGCAACAGCATGGCCGAGGCGATGTAGATGGATGAGAACGTTCCCACGATGACGCCGAACGTCATGAGTAACGCGAAGTCCCGGATCACAGGACCGCCGAGCGCCAGCAACGCGATCAGCGCCATCAAGGTCGTACCTCCGGTCAGCACGGTCCGCGGTAGCGTCTCATTGACACTGCGATTCAAGATGTCGCGAATCTGCCCGCGCTTGAACTTGCGCAGGTTCTCGCGCACGCGGTCGAAGACCACGATCGTATCGTTCAGGGAGTAGCCGACAATGGTGAGTACGGCCGCCACCACCACGAGCGTGACCTCGATATGCAGAAAACCGATCAACGCGACCGTGGCGGCAATATCGTGCGCGGTCGCCAGAACCGCGGCCACACCAAACCGCCACTCGAATCGGAACGTGATGTACAGCAGGGTTGCTCCGAAACTCAGGAGGATGGCAAGCATCGCCTTGAGGCGAAGCTCACGCCCGACCTTGGGGCCGACGGCCTCAACGCGATCCACTCGAAAGACCGTGCTCCCGAACGCCGCGGCCAGCGCATCCGTGACGACGCTCCCGGCCTGTTGCGACCCGAGGATGGAATCACCCTCCTCGACGCGCGCGCGAATGACGAACTCGCTGGCGCTCCCGAAGGTACTGACTTCGGGTCGGCCCGGCACGGCGGCGGAAACGGCCTCTCGCACCTGCCCGATCTCAATGGCTGGGTCGGTGAACTCGACCTGGACCAACACCCCGCCAGTGAACTCAATGCTTTCGTTCAGGCCCTGCACTGCCATGGCCAGCAAGCCCAGGGCCACAAATACCGCCGTCCCGCCCACGGCGATGCGCCGAGCCTTCAGGAAATCATAGTTGGCATTCTCGAAGAGACGCATCAGATGGACAGCTCCTGCTGCGGCGCGCGCCGATCCAGCCAGATGAGGAAGAAGGTGCGAGTGATGAAGACCGCCGTGATGAACGAGGCGAAGATGCCGACGATCAGCGTAATCGCGAAGCCCTTCACCGGCCCGGTACCAAACTGGAACAGGAACAAGGCGGTGAGGACCGTCGTGAGGTTCGAGTCAATGATGGCCGGCATGGCGTGTTCAAAGCCCGCATCAACGGCCGCACGAATCGTCTTCCCGAACTTGAGCTCTTCGCGGGTGCGCTCAAAGATCAGCACGTTGGCGTCAACGGCCATGCCCACCGACAGGATGAACCCGGCCAATCCCGGCAAGGTCAGCGTGGCCCCGAACATCGCGAGACCGGCCAGCGTCAGAATGGCGTAGGCCCCAAGGGCCAGGACCGCCAGCATGCCTGCCATGCGGTAGTACAGCATCACGGACACGACGACGAGAATACCACCGACGATCGCGGCCATGATGCCCTGCCGGATCGAGTCCTCGCCGAGGCTCGCACCGACGGTCCGTTCCTCCACAATCACCAGGGGCGCCGGCAGGGCGCCCGCGCGGAGCACGAGGGCCAGGTCCTGCGCCTGTTGCAGCGTGGAATTGCTCATGGTGATCTGGCCGTTCCGGCTGATCTGGCTCTGAATGATCGGCGGCTGACCTTGGACCCGGCCGTCCAGCACGATGGCCATGTGATCGTTCACGTGGCGTCCGGTTTCGCGCGAAAAGATGCGTGCGCCGGCGCGGGTCATCTGGAACTGCACCACGGGCTGGTTGTAGAGCTGGTCAATCGTGGCGCTGGCGTCGGCGAGCTGCTCGCCCGTCACCATGGGCCGCCGCTCGACGACATAGAGGGGAATGAAGCTGCGCCCACCCTGCGAAACCGGTGCTCCACCCCACATCAGCTCATAGCCGCGCGGCAATTCGCGCTCGACGATCGGCAAGCGGCGGAGACTGTCCACCGTCGCCTGCGCCTCCTCGGGCACGTAGTACTCGCCCGGGACGCCGCCCTGGAACAGGTACTGGCTCAGTCCCCCACCCGACCCCACGTCGACGCCAGCTGAGTCGGCGGCGCTATCAGCGCCCCCAAGCAGTTGCTCTACCGCCGTGGGGGCGGCAGCCGGCGCGGCGGTCGTCACGCCAGCGCGCCGCAACGCGGCATCGATGGCCGGTAACACATCGGCAAAGAGCCCCTGCATGTCCGTAATGCGGAACTCGAGGAACGCGGACCGCTGGACGATGTCCTTGGCGCGTTGGGGATCGCGCTCACCGGGCACCTCGACCACGATGCGATCAGCACCCACCTTCTGAACCAACGGCTCCGCGACGCCGAACTCGTCAATCCGTTGCCGAATCACGGTAAGCGCGCGATCGAGCGCGTCCTCACGATTCGGCACGGCGCCGCGGCTCTCGTCAATCTCGAGTGCCAAGTGAATGCCGCCCTGGAGATCCAGACCGAGCTTGAGGGGCCAGCGCGTTTCGACGGTGTCGTACATACGACCGTCATCGGCACGCTTGCGAATGGAGACGTCCTTGGGCCGGAGCGCTAAGACGGCTACGCCGAGCAGGATCGCGATCACGATCAGTCGGCTTCGAATGGTTGTGAACATCGGTACCCGTTGACGAGAGTCGGAGAAAAGCCTGAAAAACCTAACCGGTTGCCCGGCTGAAAGGGACTGCCAATACCCGCTCGGCGGCTTCCTGGTCCCGCGCCAGTTGGGCGGTCAGTTCTTCTGCCGAGCCGAACTTGCGCACGTCTCGCAGCCGGGCCACCCACTGCACCTTGACCGTCTGCCCGTACAGATCCCCCGTATCCCCAAAGAGGTGGACCTCGAGGCTGCGCGCGGCGTCATCGAACGTCGGGCGCGCCCCCAGATGCATCATCCCGCCCGCGCTCCCCGTCCTCCATTCCACACGTACCGCATACACCCCATCGGGCGGAAGGAGCTTCCGGTGGTGCGGGGCGGCCAGATTGATCGTGCGGAAGCCCAGCATCCGCCCCCGCCCTGCACCGGGCACCACCACGCCGGTCAGCGCATACGGCCGTCCCAACAGCTCCGCCGCCGTCGCCAGATCCCCCCCAGCCACCGCCCGCCGGATGAGCGACGAGGACGCCATTCGCCCGCCAACCGTTACCGGCTCAACCACATCCACCGTGAACCCCAGTTCGGTTCCCAGAGCGCGCAGCACGGACTCATCTCCGGTCCGGCCGCGGCCAAACCCGTGGTCATGGCCGATCACCAGCTCCGCCATCGCAAATCGGTGAATGAGCAACTCGACGAACTCACGGGGCGCGTAGTGCGACAGGGTACGGGTGAACGGCATGAACACGGCCACGTCCAACTCACTCTGCGCGAGCATCTCCCGTCGCTCATCCCCGGTGGTGAGCAGCTGCGGCGCGGCACGCGGGTTCACCACTTCAAGCGGGTGCGGTTCGAACGTCACGAGGAGGCTGCGCCGCCCACTCCGGCGTGCACGGCGCGCAATCTCCTCGAGCACCGCGTGATGCCCGCGGTGCACGCCGTCGAAGCTGCCCACGGTTACGACCGACGTGAGCGTCACGCGGCCAGCACCACGGTGGGATGGAGGGTGCCGGCCCGCGCCAACGCAATAGCCACGAGGTCGCCATCGGCGAAGAGGGCCACCGGGCCGTCAGCATCGCCATCGGGCACCGAGCGCCCGTGTCGCACCTCCACTACCTCATCGCTGGACAGCGCCCGGGACGGCAGGTGTGTCACGGCCTGCGCCGGCGGCTCAAGGGCAGGCTGCTCACTCCATGCGGCGAGCGATGGGGCCATGGCCACCGACCAAGGTCCTACCTTGGTACGCCGCAACGTGGACAAATGGGCGCCGCAACCGAGGCGGATCCCGATGTCGCGCGCGAGGGCCCGAATGTAAGTCCCGCTCCCGACGTGCGCCCGGAACCGGACCGTGTCGCCCTCGCGTCCCACCAGCTCGAACGCGTGAACGTACACGGCGCGGGGCGCCAAGGTGACGGTGTGGCCCCGGCGAGCCTGCCGGTACGCGGTGCGGCCGTCCACTTTCTTCGCGGAGAACTGCGGCGGGATCTGCTTGATGGCTCCCGTGAGGGCATACATTGCGCCCGCCACCTCACCGTCGCTGACGGAAACGGCGGATGCAAGCACCGCGTCGCCTGTGGCGTCGTCCGTCGTCGTTTGCCGGCCGAGCACCATGGTGCCTTCGTACGTCTTCTCGAGGCCCACAAGGAACGGGGCCAGGCGCGTGCAACGGCCCACCAGCAACGTGAGGAGTCCCGTGGCGAACGGATCCAGTGTGCCGGCGTGCCCCACTCGCCGGATGCCCAGCCGTCGCCGGACCATCGCCACCACATCATGGGATGTCGCGCCGGCCGGCTTGTCGAGGAGCAGAAAGCCGTCGGTCAGCGGTCCTCCGGCGGCTCGATGTCCTCCCGGCGGAGGTCCGCGAGCACCTGTTCGATGCGCTGCGCGTGCTCGAGGCCCCGGTCCAGTACAAACGAGAGTTCCGGCACCACGCGCAGGCTCAGGGTGCGGGCCAAGTGGGAGCGCAGGAATCCGCGCGCGCTTTCGAGCCCGGCAAGCGCGAGCGTCTTGGCCTCCTCGTCGCCGAGGACGCTGAGACGCACCGTGGCATGCGATCCGTCTGGCGCCACTTGCACGCCGGTGAGCGTCACGAAACCCACCCGTGGGTCCTTCACCCGGGTGGTGATGACCTCGGCGAGCGTTTCTTGCACGAGCGCTCCAAGGCGCTCGGGACGGTATTTCGGTTGACGGCTCATCGGTAGGTCACCATCGAGTCGATGATCCGGGCGAGGGGATGCCCCGCCACGAAGTTGTCGGCCGACTGCAGGACGCGCTCCACGTGCCGGCGCTCCGAGGCCACAGTGACACAGGTCAGTTCGGCCCGTTGCCACGAGTCCTGGTGCGCGGTCTCCGCCACTGCCACCTGAAACTCGTTATGGAGCCGATCCTTCAGGCTCTTGAGAATGCGGCGCTTGTCCTTGAGCGAACTGCACCCCGCGAGGTGCAGCTCCCAGACACGCATCCCCACGATGGGTTCAGGCGTTCTTCGGCGCTCCGGCGGCCGACTCCAGCGAACGGGCAATCTGCTGGACCTCGAACGTCTCGAGGACGTCGCCCACCTTCAAGTCGTTGAAGTTCTCGATGCCGATACCGCATTCCAGCCCGTCGCGCACCTCGCGCACGTCATCCTTGAAGCGCTTCAGGCTGGACATCGACCCGGCATAGACCTCGACAGCGTCCCGCACCACCCGGATGCGGTTGGACCGCCGGATTACGCCGTTGCGCACCAAGCACCCGGCAATCACGCCGACGCCGGAGATCTTGAACGTCTCGCGCACTTCGGCCTCGCCGAGGATGACTTCCTTCTCTTCGGGCGCCAAGAGGCCTTCGAGCGCCGCCTTGACCTCTTCGACCGCCTCGTAGATCACGCGGTACGTACGGATGTCCACCTTTTCGCGCTCCGCGGTACCGCGGGCGTTGGCGTCCGGGCGCACGTGGAACCCGACGATGATGGCCTGCGACGCCTTGGCGAGCAGGACGTCGCTCTCGGTGATCGCTCCGACGCCCCGGTGGATGATCTCCACCTTGACCTCTGGCGTCGAGAGCTGGGCAAACGCGTCGGCAAGAGCTTCCGCGGGACCGCCCTGGTCGGCCTTGATGATGATCTTGAGGGCCCGCACCTGGCCCGATTCGGCCTGGGCAGCGATATCCTCGAGCGTCACGCCGCGCGACGCTTGGCGTCGGTGCTGGGCTTCGCGGTCAAGCCGCTGGCGCTTCTGTGCGATTTCGCGGGCCTGCTGGGCGTCGGGCACCACGACGAAATTGTCGCCCGCCACGGGGACGCCGTCGAATCCGAGGACCTGTACGGGCATGGAAGGGCCCGCCTCGTCGACCCGCTGGCCGCGCTCGTCCAGCATCGCGCGGACGCGACCGAACAAGTTGCCGCAGATGAAGTCCTGGCCCACACGCAGCGTGCCGGCCTGAATGAGAACGGTCGCCACCGGGCCCTTGCCTGGATCGAGCATACTCTCCACCACGGCACCGCGGGCGTCGCGTTCCGGATTGGCCTTCTTGTCGAGCATGTCGGCCTGCAACAGGATCTTCTCAAGCAGCTCGTTGACGCCCGTGCCAAGCTTGGCGGAGATCGGCTGCGCCATCACATCGCCGCCGAACTCTTCCAGCAGCACTTCCTGTTGGAGCAGGTCGCGTTTGACCTTGTCGACGTTTGCGGCCGGCAAATCAATCTTGTTGATGGCGACCACCAACGGCACGCCGGCGTTCTTGGCGTGACTGATGGCCTCAATGGTCTGCGGCATGACCTGATCGTCGGCCGCGACTACCAGCACCACCAAATCGGTCACCTGCGCCCCACGAGCCCGCATGGCCGTGAAGGCCTGGTGACCCGGCGTGTCGAGGAACGTGATCCCCCGCCCGTCCGGGAGGCGCACATGGTACGCACCGATGTGCTGCGTGATCCCGCCCGACTCGCCTGCGATGACGTTGGCCTTGCGGATGTAGTCGAGCAACGAGGTCTTGCCGTGGTCTACGTGGCCCATGACGGTGACGACCGGTGGTCGGGTCACCATGGTTTCGGGCGCATCCGCGGCCTCTTCCAGCACCTCGGCGTCCACGTACTCCTCTTCCTGTACGGCTTGGAACCCGAAGGCACCGGCAATGAGCTCGATCTGGTCGAAGTCGAGGCGCTGGTTCACCGTCACCATCATCCCGAGCTCCTTGAAACAGAAGCTCACAACGTCGGTACGGCTTACGCTCAGGATGCCGGCGAGCTCGGAGACCGTGATGAACTCGTTCACGCGCACCAGCGTCTTCTCGCGTTCCTGCTCCTCGCGCCGGCGCTGCTCTTCCTGCTCGCGGAACGACGGCTCCTCGGTGCGGCGACCCTTCTTGCCCGGGCGTCCGGGCGTTCCCTTCAACGCGGCCATCGTGCGGCTCACGTTCGCAGCCACCGCCTCACGGTCCACCGTCGAACGCTTGCCCTTACGACGCTTCCCTACGGCACCACCCATGGTCTTATCCCGACGGTCCTCGGCGGGCGCACCTGGCGCCGCCGAAGCGACTGGACGCGGTGCGCCGGACGCGACCGGCTTGATGCCGGCGGCCGGGCGCTGAATGCGCATCGGCCGCGGCGGCGCCGAGCGCGTGGCATCAGGCACGCGCAGGCTGTCAGGCGTTGGAGTGGGTGTGGATGCTGCGAACGCATCGCCGCTTGCCGCCTCGTCGCCTGCAGTGCCGGCTTCGGACGGTTCAGCGGTTGGCGCATCCCGAAACAGCGCAGCCGCCCGCTCTTCGAGCGAGGGCTTCACCTCGGGAACGTTGCGCGCCTCTTCTTCCGCCCTCAGCCGCTCCACCTCTTCCCGCGCCTCTACCTCAGCGTCTTCAGCCGCCTGCTTCGCCGCGACTTCGGCGGCGGTCCGGCGGCGGCGACGGGGCTTGCCCTCCTCGGCTGCCGGCTCCGGGGTCGGTTCCGGCGACTTCGCCTTCCGACGGGCGGTGCGCTTCGGCGCCGCTTCGGGCTCGGCCTTGCGCCGCTTTTCCCGCTCCCAGCGGGCGCGCACGATGGCGGCCTGCGCGTCGTCTACCCCGGAAAGGTGACTCCGCACGTGAATGTTCAAGTCGGCGAGGAGCTTGAGGAGTTCCTCGCTGGGGATACCGAACTCGGCTGCGAGATCGTGTACCCGCGTCTTATTCGCCACGACTGCCTCCTGTCCGTTCGCCTGCGCGGGCCCGATAGCCCTCCGCCAGGCGCGGATCGGTAATACCAACTGCCATCAGGGGAGACCGGCCAACCGCCGCTCCCAACTCCACCGCTGATGGCCCTTCCATCACCGGGACATCTCGAGCCCGTGCGGCCCGCTCGACCTTATCCACCGTGCGCTGGCTCCGGTCCCGCGCCACGATGATCAACGCCAACCGACCACGCCGCATGGCGGCCTGCACGCCCGCCGTGCCGAACACCAAGTTGCCGCCCCGTGCCCCGAGGCCCAGGAGCGCCAGGCCGGGATCCCCCTTCACGCGACCGGCGGCTGCTCGGTCGCGTCGGCCTGCGGCGCCGCGGCACTTTCGTCTTCCGTCAACTCGGCCAGGAACGAGACCAGCACCTGCCGATGCTCGTCGGACAAGCCGGGAATGGACGCGACATCGTCGTCGGCCAAGTCCAGCAGTTCCGACAGCTTCACCAGACCTGCAGACTCGAGCGTGCCGACCAACTCGGCCGGCAGACCCTTGAAGTCCCGCAGGTTGACGTCCGTCGTGGCTTCCTCATCCGAGGGCAGCGGGGCAAACAACGGACCTTCCCCCCCACGCTCGAGCCATTCCCGACTGGAGTAGAGGTCGATCTTCCAGCCGCATAACTCCGACGCGAGGCGGACGTTCTGTCCGTTCCGGCCGATCGCCAATGAGAGCTGGTCTTCGTCCACGATTGCCTGAATGGTGCGCGCTTCGGGATCCGAGAACACCTTGGCCACGCGCGCCGGCGCCAGCGCCAACCGGGCGAAACGCTCCGGGTCAGGGGACCACGGCACGATGTCAATGCGCTCGCCGCCCAGTTCGTTCACCACCGCTTGGACGCGGGAGCCCTTGAGGCCCACGCAGGCGCCGACCGGATCAATGGCATCGTCGCGACTGGAGACGGCCACTTTGGTCCGGCTTCCCACTTCGCGGGCCGCCGCACGGATCTGGACGATGCCCTGCTGAATCTCAGGCACTTCCAGCTTGAACAAGGCCTGCACGAACAGCGGATCGGCACGCGACAGGATGAGACGCGGACCTTTGGGCGTTTCTTCGAGACGCTTGAGGACGGCGCGGATCGTATCGCCTTGGTGGAAGTGCTCCCGGCGATTCTGCTCGCGATACGGGATGATCGCCTCGGCGTCACGGAACCGGTTGATCATGATCACCAGCTTGCCGCGCTCGATCTGCTGGATTTCGCCTGACAACAGCTCGCCGGTCCGGTGGCCGAATTCGTCGCGAACACGGGTCCGTTCACCTTCGCGTACGCGCTGGATGATGCGCTGCTTGGCCGCTTGAACCGCCACCCGGCCAAAGCGCTCGAACGGCACTTCTTCCTCCAGGACATCTCCCGGGGCGAAGTCTTCGTCCTCCCAGCGCGCCTCTTCCAGGCTCACCTGCGACGCGGGATCCTCGACCACCTCCACGACCGTGCGCAGGACCATGACGCGCATGGTGCCCTTGGTCTCGTCGATTTCGATTTCCGACCGGACCGTGGGACCATACTTCTTCATCAACGCAGCGTGAATGCCGTCCTTGAGCAGGTCGAGCAGGTCTTCCCGCCCGAGCTGCTTGATGTTCGCCAGGTCGCGCAGTGCGTTGAGGACTTCGACTGAAGTAGACATGCCGTCTCCCGTTACTTGAACCGGAGTCCTGACGACTCCCAATCCACGGCCAGCGTGGCGTTCGTAATGCGCTCCACCGGCAACGTCACCGCCTCGGCCCCCTCAGGGACCAGCGTGACAGTGCCGGCGGGCGCATCCACCTCGGCGATCCGCGCGCGGCGGCGTCCGAGGCCCTGCAATCGCACATTGACGTCCCGACCCACAAACCGTTGCCAGTGCCGCAGCCAGCGCACCGGCCGTTCGATACCGGGCGACGACACCTCGAGCAGGTACCGCTCGCCCAGCCTGCCGTCCGCATCGAGCCAAGCTTCCAACGCCCGACTCACTTGGGCACAGTCATCCACCGTAATGCCGGGTTCCCCTCCCGGCCGCTCCAGGCGCACCTGAAGCCGCGCCCGGGAAGCGGTCCCCCCCAGACGGACATCCACCAAGTCGAAACCCAGGTCAGCAACCCGGACGTCGATCTCGGCGAGCAGTTGTTCGGTCAGCGCGTCGGCCATACCTGACGCCGGGGAAAAAAAAGCGCGGGCCGACTGCGCCCGCACATTACGTGCTGGTGACAATATACGGGCGGGCCGGCGGGCCGGTCAAGCCAACCGTCGGCCCACGAAGGCGGCCATGCGCTCGGGGGCCCCACGACTCCCACGATGCGAGTAGAAGCCATCCTCAGCGCTGCACAGCCCGCTCAGGGTGATGGTTGACGCCCCTGATTCCTCGGCCTGTTGCGCCAATATGGTCCGCAGATCTACTGAAGCAGGATGGTGAATCGGGTGACCGGTTACCGCCTCGAAGACATCAGAACTGACTTCATAACATGCCTTACAAATGCTTATGCCACAATGGATTACGACCTCACGAGGCGGAATGCCAACAGCGGCCCATCGAGCCAGCGCGGCCGGAAGAATCCCGTCTGCTACCCCCCGCCATCCAGCATGCAGGAGGCCTACCCAACCCGACCCGGGGTGTTGGAGGTAGACGGGGACGCAATCGGCCACCGTCACAGCCAATCCCACACCGGGAGTCTCTATGAGGTGCCCGTCCGCCTCTGCGCCGACGTGCCATCCAGGTTCATTGGTGGGCTGGACCAGGATCGTCGTGCCATGCACTTGCGGCGATACGATCAGGCTCTGAAGTCCTGGCAGCCCCTGCAACATGGTCGCCCAAGCCTTGGCTACCTGGTCGGCAGGTCGCTCTCGGAGGCGCAGGTCGTGCGGTGGACCCGCCAACCCAGCGTGGAGATGGGGACCGTTCCAATGCGGGAGCAGCCAGTACCCGTCGCGATCGGGATCCGGGACCTCGTCCACCCGCGCGACCGTCACGCCCCGTCGTCGCGCCGCTCGATTCCGGCACCCAGCGCGCGCAGGCGCTCGTCAATGCGTTCGTAGCCGCGGTCGATCTGCCCGATGTTATGAATGGTGCTTTCTCCCTCGGCGCAGAGGGCGGCAAGCAGCATCGCCATACCGGCGCGAATGTCGGGGCTCTCCACCACCCCACCGCGCAACCGGGACGGCCCCGCGATCACCACGCGATGCGGATCGCACAACACGGCGTGGGCGCCAAGGGCGATCAGTTTGTCCACAAAGTAGAGTCGCGACTCGAACATCTTCTCGAAAATGAGGACCTGTCCCTCACACTGAGTCGCCACGACGACCGCGATGGACGTCAGGTCTGCCGGGAACGCCGGCCACGGGCCGTCCTCGATCTTCGGTACGTGGCCGCCCAGGTCGGTCCGAATCCGGCGTTCCTGCGAGGGCGCGACGATCAGGCGCGTCCCCTCAATCGTCGGGCGGACGCCAAGCCGGTCGAATTGCAGGAGGATGCTCCGGAGGTCATCCGGCCGCACACCGTCAATCACCACGTCGCCGTTCGTGACCGCAGCCAACCCGATAAACGAGCCAATCTCGATGTGGTCGGGGCCGACGGTAACCTCGGCACCATGCAAACTCCCCTGACCATCAATCGCGAGCTCGTTGGTCCCGATGCCGTTGATGACGGCGCCCATGGCCACCAGTCCCCGTGCGAGATCCTGCACGTGCGGCTCACAAGCGGCGTTCCGGAGCACGGTCCGGCCCGAGGCTCCGACTGCGGCCATCAGCGCGTTCTCGGTCGCCGTGACACTAGGCTCGTCAAGAAAGATGTCCGCGCCGGTGAGGCGCGCAGCGCGCACGCGATAGTCACGGCCGATGTCCACTTCCGCGCCGAGCTGCTCAAAGGCGAGGAAGTGGGTGTCCAGCCGTCGGCGCCCAATGACGTCCCCACCGGGCGGCGGTAGTGTCACATCGCCGAACCGGGCCAGCAATGGGCCCGCCAGAAGGACCGACGCCCGGATTCGGGCGCACAACGCGGGATCCAGCGCCGTGTGCTCGATACCGGACGGGTCCACGCGTACGGTGTTGGCCTCCGTCCATGAGACCTTGGCGCCCAGCGCCTCAATAATCGCCAGCATGGCCTCCACGTCCCGAATGCGCGGCACGTTGCGCACGGTGCTGGGACGGTCCGCCAGCAGGGTGGCGGCGAGCATCGGCAGGGCGGCGTTCTTATTGCCGGCAGGACGAATGGTACCGGCGAGCGGGCGACCGCCCGTGACGACAAAGCGTTGGGCCATGGTGGGCGAACAGTAGCGGCCGGCTGGCCGGAGGGTCAAGCGGCGCCGTTGACACTCACCGGGCGGACACGGATGTTTCACTCCTTACCGTTTGGAGGCGCACGTGGTCGGCTGGCCCTTCGTGGTCATGGCAATCTCCCTGAGCATCATGGCCCTGGCCGCGGTGATCTATGTGGTTGCCCAAGTGCGGTACTTCCGTGAGCTGCAGACCTTTGCCGCCCAGTTGCAGCGCCTCATGGAAACCCTGGATCGCGACGCACGCCCTGCCCTGACCTCGCTGCGCACGGCTGCCGAAGAGGGTGGCCGGGTGGCGACACTTGTGCGGGCCGAGGTGGAGTCGCTGGCGGACACGACCCGTGGCCTCCAGGCGCGTGTCGCAGGCGCGGCGGACCGACTGTCCGAGCGTTTTGAAGAGTTCGAGTCGTTGGCCGACGTCCTGCAGGATGAGATCGAGGATACGGTGCTCGACGTGGCAGCCACCCTCCGGGCGACGCGCCGAGGCTCCGGGCTGTTGCGCACGCTCAAACGGGCGTTCTTCAAGGGCCGCTGAAGTGGCCGCTGTTGTTGTCGCGATTCTGCTGGTGGCGTTATGCCCCGGCGACCTGCTGGCGTGGTCTCCCGGCACGCACATTTATCTCGGTGAAACGGTCCTCGCCAACCTGTCCCATCTGCCGGGCACCATCGCTGACCTGATTCGCGCGTTTCCGTATGATTTCCTGTACGGCAACATTGCGGCTGACACGTCCATGGCGAAGAAGTACGCACCGGTCGGCCGTCACTGCCATGCGTGGCATGTCGGGCAGGAGATCCACGATCGCGCAGACAGCGAGGCGGTGCGCGCGTTCGGGTTGGGGTATCTGGCGCATCTGGCCGCGGACTCCATTGCGCACAACTTCTTCGTACCGCGCCAGCTGGTCGTCACGTCGAGCACGATTGCCATCGGGCACAGCTGGTGGGAAAGTCGGTTTGAGACCCATCTCGGCGACCAGTTCGCCCGCACGGCGGCTGACCTGATCCGGATGGATCACGGGGCGGCCGACGCGCATCTGGACCGGATCCTGTCGCCCACCATCTTCTCCGTACGCACCAGCCGGCGGCTGTTTCGTGGCATGGTGGGCGTCGCCGAGACACAGAGCTGGCAGCGGGCGTTCAAACTCGTGGCTGAAAAGAGCAAGTGGGACTTGTCGGACGCGATGGTCGAGGGCCAGATGGCCCACGCGTTTGAACTGGTGATGCAGACGCTCGCGGGCAATGACGCCGTGGCGCGTCGTTACGATCCGGCCGGCGAGGCGTCGTTGAGTCTGGCCAAGCGGATGCGGTTGGATGTCTTCACGAATCGGCTCTCTGCCGACCCCATCCAACTCGCCGAAGTCGCCGACGAAGCATTTGGCCTGCCGAGCGCGCCGGATCCCGAGTTCTGGCCGCGCTCCGGCTCGCACCGGCCGTGGAGTCGGGTAGCGGTCTAGCCTAACCGTTCCGCGAGGATCCGCCCGACGACCTTGGGATCGGCTTTCCCGCGGGAACGTTTCATCACCTGTCCCGTGAAGAATGCCATCAGTTTTGTTTCCCCGCCGCGATAGCGTGCCACCTCGTCGGGATGGTCCGCGCACACCTCATCCACCCACGTCGCCAGCTGGTCGGTGTCTCCGACCTGCAAGAGTCCAAGCCGCTCGGCGACCTGCTGCGGATCGGCCGCTGCCGCCAACTCGGGGACAATGCGCTTCGCGGCCTGATGGCTCACGACCCCGTCGGCCACGAGTCGTGCGAGCGCCGCGACACGCTCCGGCGGGATGCGGAGCACACCGCCGTGCTTGTTCGCGTCCTGGAGCACGGCACCAGTGACCCAGTTGGCGGCGGCCTTGCTCTCAGCACCCGCGGCGACCACGGCTTCGAAATAGTTGGCGAGTGTCGTGGTTCCGGTGAGCACGCCGGCGTCGTAGTCCGTGAGTCCAAACCCCTTCACAAACCGCGCACGCCGCGCCCGTGGCAGTTCGGGCAGGTCCGACCGGACGTGGGCAGGGTCAAGGCCGTCACGTGCCAAGTCGAGCAGCGGCAAGTCCGGCTCCGGGAAGTACCGATAGTCGTGGGCCTGCTCCTTCGTGCGCATTGCCGTATTGCCTGTGATAGCAAACACACTGCCCAAAACGATGTTCGCCGAAATGGTGGCTTGAGTTATGGTCTCCCCTCCCTCAAGAGTGGCAATCTGGTAGGTACGTTCCCTTTCGAGGACCTTCTCAAGCGCCGCGAACGAGTTGACGTTCTTGATCTCTCGACGAGTCCCGAGTGGCGCCCCTGACCGTCGCACCGAGAGGTTGCCATCCACGCGGAGACTCCCCTCCTCCATGTTGCAGTCGGACACGTCGAGATACGCGAGTACCTGTTTCAGGGCCACCAGGTACGCCCGCGCCTCGGCCGGCGAGCGGAGGTCGGGTTCGGACACGATCTCGATCAGTGGCATGCCGGAACGGTTGAAGTCCACCGCCGTGGCGCCGGGCACGCGGTCGTGGAACGACTTGCCCGCGTCCTCCTCAAGGTGCAGGCGAGTAATCCCCACGGTCACCGCCCCGCGTTCCGGTGAGTCAACGAGCAGGCGCCCACCGGTCGCCAGCGGCCGGTCGAACTGGGAGATCTGATAGCCCTTGGGCAGGTCGGGATAGAAATAGTTCTTGCGGGAGAACTCGCTCACCGGATGCACGGTAAAGTCCAGGGCCAGCGCGGCCTTCACGGCCAACCGCACCGCCCCCGCATTGACCGCCGGCAGCGCGCCCGGCAGGCCGAGGCAGACCGGGCACACATTGGTATTGGGTGGATCGCCGAACGTCGTGGCGCACGCGCAGAACATCTTGGACGCCGTCCGCAGCTGCACGTGCACCTCGAGGCCGATCACGGTTTCCCACGTCATCGCACCTCCTCCGTGGCCGGCACCATCCGTTCCAACGCTTCGGCCACCGCGAACAATCGTTCCTCGTCGAAGGCTGGCGCGATAAACTGTCCGCCAACCGGAAGACCTTCGGCACGCCCGATTGGGAGCGATAGGGCCGGCACGCCGGCCAGGTTGACGGGCGCCGTAAAGACGTCGGCCAGGTACATCTGGACCGGGTCGGTCGTGCGGGCGCCCAGCGCAAACGCGGTGGTCGGTGTGGTCGGGGTAAACAGCAGGTCCACCCCATCGCGGAACACGCGGTCGAAGTCCTCGGCGATGCGCGCACGCGCAATGAGGGCCTTGCGGTAGTAGGCGTCGTAGTAACCCGACGACAGGACGTATGTCCCGATCAGGATCCGGCGCTGTACTTCCGGCCCGAACCCTGCTCCACGCGAGGCGCGGTACATGCCGCGCACATCGGGACCGTCCACCCGCAGTCCGTATCGCACCCCATCGAAGCGCGCGAGGTTGGAACTCGCCTCGGCCGGGGCGATCACGTAGTACGTCGGAATCGCGAGGTGCGTGTGCGGCAGCGACACGTCGCGGATCGTGGCGTCCAGGTCGCGCAGTCGGGCCACGGCGCGGTCCACACCCGCGCGCACGGCGGCATCCATGTCGTCGGTGAGGTACTCCTGTGGCAGGCCGATGCAGACACCCTTGAGGGACGTCGCGGCGGCCGCGGGAACGAACGGATCCCGATCAGCCGTGCTCGGGTCACGGGGATCGCGGCCCGAGATCACGTGCAACACCCGCCCCGCGCGCGACACCGAGTCGGCACAAATGCCGATCTGGTCGAGCGAACTGCCGAACGCCACCAGGCCGTACCGACTCACGCGCCCGTACGTCGGCTTCACGCCAACGACCCCACAGAAGGCGGCCGGTTGGCGCACCGAGCCACCCGTTTCCGAACCCAACGCCGCCGGTACGGCGCCCGACGCCACGATGGCCGCGGATCCACCGGAGGACCCGCCCGGCACGCGCGTGGGGTCAATCGGATGGCGCACCGGCCCAAACGCCGAATGCTCCGTGGACGATCCCATCGCGAACTCGTCCAGATTGGTCTTGGCCACGATACAGGCGCCTGCGTCGCGCAGGCGCTGGATCGCGGTGGCATCGAAAGGCGAGCGATAGCCGCCCAGCATGCGGGAACCACACGTGAGCCCGAAACCGCGCACAGCGATGTTGTCCTTCACCGCCAGGGGAATGCCCGCGAGCGGACCCGTGTCCGCGTGCGGCTGTGCGCGCGCGGCGGCCGTGTCGAACCCGATCGTCGCGTTCATCCCCTCGGACTCGAGGGTAGCGATACGTGTGATGCTCGCTTCGAGGTCGGTCACTCGCCCTCCCCATCCCCCATGCCGCCCACTCGCGGCACGAGAAACAGGCCGTCACGAAACGCCGGAGCAAAATCCTTGGGCTGGAGTGGCGGGTCGGCGGGACGCACCACATCGGGTCGCATGGATTGCGGCTCGGCATTGCTCTGCGGGCGGAAGGCGGCGGTCGTGCCCGCTTCGACCGCGTTCAACTGCGACACGTAGTCGAGAATGCGCGTCAACTGTTCGGCCAACGCCGGCAGCGACTGTGCCTCAACGTCGAGTGAGGCCAAGTCTGCAATCCGGGCGATTTCTTCACGCGTAACGCTCACGCACTCTCCCAATCGTCGCGCTCGAGGCCCGCATACGCCACGAGCAGTTGCTTGGTTCCGACTTCCTCATCGTCAAACGATACGGTCACCTTGAGGTCGCGTCCCCGTCCGTCGAGCCCCATGATGGTTCCGGCCCCGAACCGCCGGTGCCGCACGCGTTCGCCCTTCACGTAGCGCGGCTGCACCTGCGACTCTGTCTCCACTGCCGGTGCGGCGACCGCGGCAGGCGCATCCCACGCGGGCATGGCAGGCATTCGCGAAAACCGTTTGCCGCCGGGGCGCAGGTCGGGCGCAAACCGACTATTCGACCGGCGCTCATCCACCACACCCGGCGGCAGGCTCTCGAGAAATCGCGATGCAATACTCGGCATCAACTGGCCGGCGCGACGACGCATCCGGGCCCACGTCAGGTACAGCCGATCACGGGCGCGCGTCACCGCCACGTACGCGAGACGGCGTTCTTCCTCCGGGCCGCCGGGCGACTCAAGCGAACGACTGAGCGGGAAGAGTCCATCTTCCAGCCCGGCCACCACCACCACCGGCCACTCCAGCCCTTTCGCCGTGTGCACCGTCATCAGCTTGATCCCGTGAGGGTCGCCACCCACGTTCTCGGTGGAGGTCGTCAGCGCGGCCGAGGCCAGGAACCGCTCCAACGGGGTCGTCTCGTCATCGGCGTCTTCAACTTCCTCGGACCAGTCCGCGGCACCCGCGATGAGCTCGCGCACGTTCTCCAACCGATCCATGCCTTCCGGGCCCTCTGCCATCAAGTAGCCCTCGTAGTCAATCCGCTCAACCACATGCTCCAGCACGGCGGCCGGCTGCTGCCCGGCCAGCGACGACCGTATCGTCTCGAGCATCGCCGCGAACTCCATCAGCGCCGTACGGGCCTGGGGCCGCATCCCGGTGAGGCGATCCGCGACGACGGCCGTCGCCGCCAGCGACTTGCGCCACGCGGACGCGACCTCCTGCACCGCGGCGAGCGCACCGTCACCGATGCCACGCTTGGGCACCGACACCGCACGAAGAAACGACTCGTCATCGGCCGGATTCACCAGCAGCCGCAGATACGCCAAGAGGTCCTTGACCTCGCGGCGGTTGTAGAAGCTCACCGTCCCGACCACTTGATACGGCATGCTGAGCCGCCGGAATGCGTCTTCGAACGCCCGCGACTGCGAGTTGGTGCGGAACAAGACGGCGAAGTCCGACCACGCGTAGTGATCGATGGTGCTGCGTTCCTTGAGTTCACGCGCCACCCACTCGGCCTCATCCCGTTCGTCGGCCATGCCCACCACGGCGATGGCGTCCCCACCCGGCCGCTTGGTGAACAGCGTCTTCCCCAGACGGTCCGCATTCTCGGCAATCACCGCATTGGCCGCATCCAGAATCATCTGCGTGGAGCGGTAGTTCTCCTCCAGGCGCACGATGTGTGTGCCGGTGAAATCCCGCTGGAGGTCGAGTATGTTCCTGACCTCGGCGCCACGCCACCCGTAGATGGACTGATCGTCGTCGCCCACCGCGAAAAGCTCCCGATGCTGTCCGGCCAATGAGCGCACCATCAGGTACTGGGCGCGGTTGGTGTCCTGAAACTCGTCCACCAGCACAGCCTGAAACCTTCGCTGCCAGAGCGCGAGCCGATCCGGGTGCTGTCGAAACACGGTGAGCGGATGCAGCAGCAGATCGTCGAAGTCCATCGCGTTGGCTTGGAGCAGTGCCTGGCCCAGGTCCTGGTAGATTTCGGCCGCCACCTTCGTCAGGCGGTCGTCCGCCACCGCGGCCAGCTCCTCGGCCGACACCAGACGATTCTTGGCGTTCGAAATGATGGACTGAATCAGTTGGGGCGAGAACTGTTTAGTGGCGTATCCGCGCCGGTCGAGCAGGCGCCGGATGAGCGTGACGCGGTCGTCCTGATCGTAGATGGTGTACTGCGAGGTGAAGCCAAGCAACGGCGCTTCTCTCCGCAGCAACCGGCCGGCCAGGGAATGGAACGTGCCAATCCACAGGCCTGATGGCTCCCGACCGAGCAACGCGGCCACCCGGTGCCGCATCTCGGACGCCGCCCGGTTGGTAAATGTGACCGCGAAGATCTGGTTGGCGTGCAGGCCCCGCTCCGCCATCAGCCAGGCAATGCGCGCCGTCAGCACCCGCGTCTTGCCCGAACCCGCGCCCGCCAGCACCAGCAACGGCCCCGCGGCGTGCTCCACCGCCTCCCGCTGGGCGGCGTTCAGCGCCAGCGTCACGACTGGCCCGCCGGGAGCACCAGCTGGAACTCCGCCCCGCGCTCGGGCGACCCCAGCGTCAGGCGACCATCGTGCACGTCTTCGACGATGCGCCGCGCCAGGGCAAGGCCAATGCCCCACCCGCCCGCCTTGGTGCTGACGCCAGGGTCAAAGATGCGGGACCGCATCTCCGGGGGTACGCCGGGCCCGTTGTCGCGCACGGTCACATGCACACCGTCTGACTCACTGCGAACGATCACGTCGATCCGTCCATCCCTTCCGCTCAGGGCGTCAATGGCATTCCGGACGATGGCTTCCACGGCCCATTCCAGCAGGACCGCGTCACCGGGCACGTGGGGGCCCGCATCGGGCGCATCCACCGTGAGCTGAATGGTATGGGATCGACTGGGCAGGCGCGGTGCAAAATATCGCGCCACCCGTTCGGCCAACGCGCCCACCGCGACGCGGTCCCGCCGAGCGGGGCGCCCGATGCGCTCAAACCGTTGTGCGACCCGCTGCAGTCGCTCGAAGTCGGCGCGCAGGTGCTGCGCCACGGTCGCGAAATCCGCGCCGTCCACCAGCCGTTCGACCCATGCTTCGGCACTCATCAGTGGCGTGCCGAGCTGGTGCGCCGACTCGCGCGCCATCGCGACCCACAGGCGATCTCGATCGCGCTGACGGGAGCTGCGGAACGCCCACCCCCCCGCGGCCAAGGCCGTCACGAGCAGGATCACCTGCAGCATGGCCAGCCGCTGGAGTCGTTCTCGTGCGGGCAGCGCGCCGAAGTGCACGCGCCCCACCCCGTCCACCGTGACGGGCGGGTTCACGCGATCCAGTTGGTCGGCGTATGAGCGAACACGCGGATCCGTCAGGACGGCCTCAAACGGCAGGTTGTCCATCGCGGTTACGCGACCCGTCGTGTCAGACACCAGGACCGGCATGCCCGTCGCGCGGATCTCGCTTACAAGGTCGAGGAGGATTTCGGTCTGGGCGCCAGGATGCGGGTCGCCGAGGGCTCCGATGATGCGACCGTAGATCCGGGAGGAGGTGCGGGCCTCTTCACGCAGATGGCCGGCCACCTGCCACGCTTGCCACAGGGACACCACGCTCAGGAGGGCCACCAGGCTCAGGGCGACCGCTGGACCCACGCCGCGGAGGCGGCGCCGAACCGGCGCGCTCACGGTGCCGTGATGCGGTCGAACCCGGCCACGGCCGCGAGGGCTTCGGGCAACCGCACCGACCCGTCTGCCTGCTGGCCCTGTTCGAGGAGGGCGATGATGGTGCGGGGGAACGCCACGCCCGACGCATTCAGCGTGTGCACCGGCACCGGACGCGCATCGGGGGTGGGCCGGTAGCGAATCATGGCGCGACGGGCCTGGAAGTCCGCAAAGGTGGACGCGCTAGAGACCTCAAGCCACTGCTGGATACCGGGGGCCCAGACTTCCAGGTCGTACGTCATGGCGCTGGCGAAACCCAGGTCCCCGGCCGCGAGCCGCACCACACGGTACGGCAGACCGAGCCGCTGGAGCACCGTTTCCGCATGTCCGAGCAGGCGCTCAAGCTCGCCCGCCGACTCTTCCGGCTTGCAGATGCGGACCAGTTCAACCTTGTCGAATTGATGGACGCGAATGAGTCCGCGCGTGTCCTTGCCGTGCGCCCCGGCTTCCCGACGGAAGCATGGCGTGAACGCCACGTAGGCGAGAGGGAGGCCGTCAGCCGCGAGAATCTCATCGCGGTGCATGTTCGTGACCGGGACTTCGGCGGTCGGCACCAGATACCACCCATCCCCGGTCTGGTACATCGTGCCTTCCTTGTCGGGCAGCTGTCCGGTACCGCGCGCTGAATCCGCGTTCACCAACAGCGGTGGACAGACCTCGGTGTAACCGTGCTCGCTGGTGTGCAAATCGAGCATGAAGTGCTGGAGCGCGCGCACAAGCCGTGCGCCTTTCCCGAGGAAGAGGGGGAACCCCGACCCTGCCACCTTCGCCCCGCGCGCCAGATCGAACAGACCCAGGGCCTCACCGAGTTCCCAATGGGGCTTTGGTGGGAAGTCAAAGGTCGCGGGCGTGCCCCACGTGCGCACCATCTCGTTCTTGCTGGCGTCGCCGTCCGGCACCTGATCCAACGGCGGGTTCGGAAGTGCCAGCGCCAACTCGTCGAGTTCTTGTTCGAACGCCCGGAGTATCGGTTCAGCGGTCTTGAGCGACTGGGACACCTGCTTGAGCTCGGCCAGCAGGTCGTTGGCCGGTTCCTTCCGGCGTTTCCGCTCGGCTACCTGTTCCGAGGAACTGTTCAGTACGCTACGCAGGCGTTCGACGGTCTGGAGATGCTCGCGATAGGCCCGGTCACGTTCGAGCAGGGTGGAAACCGCCACGCCAAACCCCGGATTACGACGCATCAGCGCCGCGCGCACCCGATCGGGATGCTCGCGCAGCGACTTGAGGTCAATCACGCGTCAATTCTCCGGCAGGCCGGGCTCAAGATCGCGATAGCCGCAATTGGTATTGATCAGGGTTTCGAGCGTTAATGCCCGGGTACCGATGTCCACCGCGAGCACACGGAACTTGCCGTAGCGCGGAAGTGCTCCCACGACCACGCACCCGACGTTCGAGGCACGGGACCGCCCGATCAGCACGGTACCGACCACGACCGTCACCGCTGTATCGCGCTGGAATCCGTCCGTCGGGGCCGTGAGCACGCTCTCGAACGTCTGGTCCGACACCAACAGAGCGGCGTCGGTCGTGACGCCAAGCGCGTTTGCGGGATAAATGATCGCGGCGCCATCGTCGGCGATATCGAACGCGAAGTCAAACGCTTCGGACCGATCCGTGCGCGCAGGCCCCGCATTGACGATGTCGAACCCGCTCGGCAGGGCCAGCGCGGTGCCCCGCAGGGCGTACACGACGGCGGTGTCGAGCGTATTCGCGAACTGGGCCGGCGGCAGGGCCAGCGGGTTATCGCAGGCCACGGCCGCGAGGGCCGGGAGGGCGAGACGCAGGGACTTCGGGGCGCGAAAATGCATGTGAGGTGGAGAAGAATACCCGGCCCTTTGAACGTGGGTCAACTGCCTGATTTCGCTTGACTTCGGCGTAGGCCGTCCCTAAGCTTGGCCACCGATGCCAACCATCCGTGATGTTGTGGCTGCCCTGGCTGGGCGTGAGGGGGTACAGGCGGTTGTGGTTCTCGGCCGGGACGGTCTGCCGATTGACGCCAAGGCGGACGGACTGGATGCCGATGGCCTTGCAGCGCTGGTACCGTCGGTCGTCGCGGCCTGCACCCGCCTCGGCAATGCCGCTGGGCGAGGCGAGTTCGGAACGGGGGTGGTGGAGTTCGGTCAAGGTTCGCTCGTTATCGCGTCCATTTCCTCCGACACGCTGCTGGCCGTGGCCACCAAGCCCAACACCAATTTGGGCTCCCTGCTCTATGAGTTACGCCGCCATCGCGGCGCCATCGCCGGCCTTCTGTAAGGTGGGCAGGTCCCCCTGATGACACGCACTCCCTGGGCCGCCGTCCTGGCTGGCGGATCCGGCAGCCGCTTCTGGCCCCTCTCCACGCCCGCTCGCCCTAAACAGATGTTGCCGCTCGCCGCTGACGAGACGCCGTTGATCGTCGACTCGGTGCGGCGTCTCACGGGTCTCATCCCGCCGGAGCGCGTGGTGCTGGTCACGGCCGAACGCTTGGTCGCCGAAACGAGACGACTGTTACCGGACGTGCCGGCCGAGAACGTCCTGGCCGAGCCGCGCGCCGCGTCCACCGGACCAGCGCTCGCGTGGGCGACCCATGCGATCCAACGCCGCGATTCCAATGCGGTGGTGCTTTCGATGCATGCGGACTGGTGGGTGGGCAGCCGCGCGGCGTTCCAGACCGTTGCGAAGCAGGCGCTGGACGCAGCCGAGAGCCAGGATGCATTGGTCACGGTCGGCGTGCTCCCGACACGGCCCGACACGAGTTACGGCTACATCGAGCCGGGTGGTCCCATTGCCGAGGGACTCACGGCGGTCCAGCGATTCACGGAGAAGCCCAACGCGGTGCGCGCGGCCCAGCTGGTAGTCCGTGGGGCGTTGTGGAACAGCGGATTGTTCGCGTGGACCCCCGAACGTTTCCGTGCGGAAGCGGAAGCCCACGCGCCAGAGTTGGCGAATGCCCTGCCCCGCCTGGATGCGGACGATGTGGCGGGCTTCTTCGCGGCGGTGCAGCCCATTGCGGTTGACGTCTCCCATTACGAGCGGTCACACCGGGTTGTGTGTGTCGCCGGTCGGTTTGACTGGGACGATGTGGGCACCTGGGCGGCGCTGCATCGGGTGCGGCCGGCAGACGCGCAACGCAACGTGATTGTGGGACGAGGCTACGCCCGCCGGTCGGTGGACACGACGATCTGGGTGGATGATGGCGTCGTGGTGGTGGATGGCGTGAAGGGGCTCGTGGTCGTACGTGCCAACGGGGTGACGTTGGTGACGACACGGGAGCGGGCCGCGGATCTCAAGGAGCTCTTGGCCGATCTGCCAGACGACGTGCGGGACCTACGATGACCCGGCTGTTCCTGCTCGAGCCAACCTACAGCCCCGCCTGGCTGCCCTTCGCCGACTCACGCCCCGTGTCGGAGCTCCGCGCGGGCGCGTGGCTGATCCGCGAACGTTGGGAAGCCATCGCGTCCGCGGAAACGGAAGCCATCTTCGGACCCGCCCATTTGCACTCGTTCTCGGAGGCCGGCGTGCCGCCCGTACGCGCTCAGGCCGCCGTTGACGGACCCGCATTCATTGGGCGGAGTGACTTCGCGCCGGCCGGCGTCGCCCCGGAGTTCGACGCTTCAGCGTCCACCCGATTCACGCATGACAGTGCAACAGTTGGCTGGTGGGTGGCCGAGGGTGATCGCTGGGAAGGGCCCTCCGATGCCGGGGACGCCGTGGAACTGGACGGAATCGCCCTGCGCGGCGCGTTTGACCTGGTCACCGCTCTCGAGCACTTGCTGACCGCCGATTGCGCCGACTTCCTCACTGAAGGGGGCGCTTCGGTGCCCGACGGGGTCCAGGTGATCGGCGACGCCGATGAGCTCGTGATCCTCGACGCCCTCGTGGAACCGGGCTGCACGTTTGACGTGCGCTCAGGTGCCGTCATTCTCGAACAGGGCGCCTACATCACGTCAGGCACCCGACTCCAAGGTCCGTGTTATGTCGGGCCCGGCACGATCATTCTTGGCGGGTCCGTCGCCAACTCCGCTCTCGGACCGCAATGCCGTGTCCGCGGTGAAGTGTCGTCCTCGGTGTTCCTCGGCTACGCAAACAAGGCACACGACGGTTTCGTGGGCCATTCCGTCATCGGTTACTGGGCAAACCTCGGCGCGGGGACCATCACTTCGAACCTCAAGAACACGTACGGCAATGTCCGGCTTTCCGTCGGTGATACGCGCATCGAAACCGAACGGCAATATCTCGGCTCCCTGATCGGGGACCACGTGAAGACCGCGATCGGCACGATGCTCGGCACCGGGACCATCCTCGGCGCCGGCGCGAACGTGTTCGGCGACCGGCGACCGCCCAAACACGTGCCGGCGTTCGCATGGGGGCTCGATGGCGCACGGCAACAGCTGGACGGGTTCCTGACCGTGGTCGAACGGGTCATGCCGCGCCGTAAGGTCGAGGTGGATGACGCGATCCGCGCCATGCTCACAGCCCTCTACCGTCACGCGGTGGG
>JBBDNM010000007.1:0-40375 GCA_040877595.1 Gemmatimonadales bacterium
AAGCAAGAACGTCTCCGTCCGTCTCCCGTCTCCCGTCTCCCGTCTCCCGTCTCCCGTCTCCCGAACCGAGGTCGACCTCCGCGGCATGCGCGCGGACGAGGCGCGGATCGCGCTGGAGCAGGCGCTGGACGCGGCGGTGGTGGACGACCTGCCGGTCTTGTACGTGATGCACGGCAAGGGCACCGGCGCGCTCAAGCAGGTGACGACCGAGGTGCTCTCCACCGATCGTCGGGTGGTGGCGCATCGGGTGGCGCCACCGCAACAGGGGGGCGCCGGCGTCACCGTGGTGGAGCTCGCATGAGTCTCATCCCCGACGAGATCATCGAGCAGGTGCGCGACAGCGCCGACATCGTCGAGGTGGTGGGCGAACACGTCGAGCTCCGCAAGACGGGCGCCGACTGGCGCGGACCCTGTCCGTTCCACGGCGGTACGAATCGCAACTTCGCCGTGATCCCGAAGAAGCAGTTGTTCTACTGCTTCGTGTGTCATGAAGCCGGGGATGTCTTCACGTTCATGATGAAGCGATTCGGGATGGACTATCCGACTGCCGTGCGCGAGATGGCACGCCGAGCCGGTATCACGATCCCCGAACGCCAGTCCACCGGTCCGGATCCCCGCGAGCCCTTGTTCAGCGCCGTGGCCGCCGCGCACGAGTGGTACGCTCGCCAGTTGCGCGAATTACCGGATGCGCAAGGCGCGCGTGACTATCTGACGGGTCGCGGGTTTGACCTCGAAACACTCCTGCCCTTCGGGTTGGGATGGGCGCCGAGCGGCGGCGCGTTCCTCGAGGCGATGAAGACGCTCGGGATTGGGGAGCAGACCCTGCTCGACGCCGGGCTCGCGATGCGGAAGGACGATGGGGTGGTGCGGTCGCGGTTCTGGAATCGTGTCCTGTTTCCGATTCACGACCTGCGCGGGCGCGTGGTCGGGTTCGGCGGGCGCGTGCTGGGTGACGGCGAGCCCAAGTATCTCAACTCGCCCGAGTCCGAGGTGTTTCACAAGGGCCGCCTCCTCTATCACCTGCACGAAGCCAAACACGCCATGCGCCAGGCGGAGCAGGCGGTGCTGGTCGAGGGCTTCTTCGACGTGCTGCGACTGGTGGCCGCCGGTCTGCACCACGTGGTCGCCCCACTCGGCACGGGATTCACCACCGATCAGGCCGTGTTGCTCGCCAAGCGCACCCGCCAGGTGGTGCTGTTGTTCGACAGCGATGCCGCCGGGCTCAAGGCCACGTTCCGCACGGCCGACGTGCTGCTCGAAGCAGGGTTGACCGTGCTCGTGGCCACGATGCCCGCGGGAGAGGATCCCGACACGCTCGTGGCGTCGGGCGGCCTCGCCGCCGTGCAACACGTGCTCGACGACGCGATGGATGTGCTCGAGCGCAAGGTCCACCTCCTTGAGAAGAAGGGGTGGTTCGCGACGCTGGCGGGGCGCCGCAAGGCGCTGGACCGCTTGTTGCCCACGATCCGCGCGGTACGCGATCCGGTGACACGCGATCTCTACGTGGCACGGGTGGCGGAAGCGGTCGGTGTCGCGCCGAGTACCGTGCTGCGGGAAGCGGAAGACCGACCCCGGCGCTGGGCTCGCCCGGCCTCGGTGCCCGAGTCGGGCCCGGTCGGACCCGGCAACGCCGAACGTGATCTGCTGCATGTGATGCTGCACTGTCCCGATCGGCGGCGCAGCGTGTTGGAACGGCTTCCCGATCGCGCGTTGCTGCGGGAGCCCGAAGCAACCCTGCTCGAGCAGTTGGGGCAGGTGCCCGAAGGCGTGCCCACCGGTGACCTGTTGACCACGATTGACGAAGCCGGGCGAGGATTGCTGGTGCATCTGCTGGAGAGTCCGTGGAACCCCGACACGGTGGGCGCGGTGCTGGAAGGCGCTTTGGCCAAGCTGGACGACCGCCGCATTGACCGCGAGATCCGCGCCCTGCGGTCGCAAATGGCCGTATTGCCCGACCAGGAGAAACTCGATGTCACGAATCGTATCCGGACCCTCAAGGTCCAGCAACTGAAAGGGAGGAGCAGTGCCCGCTGAACTGAAAGCCTTGTTGGAGTTGCAAGCCCGTGACCTGGCCGTGAACGTCATCCGTCAGGAGATCGCCGCCTACAGTCCCGAACTCGCGGCGCTCGATGAAGCCATCGCCGCGGTGCGACGCGCACAGAATGCCGCGCAGCGCGATGTACAGGACACGGGAGAACGCCGTGTCGCGATCGAGCTGAAGATCGAAGAGTTCAAGTCCATGCAGGAGCGGAAGCGTCAGCGACTGGAATGGGTGCGTGGCGCGAAGGAAGCGTCGAACCTCATGGCGGAGCTGGATCTTGGCCGGAGCGTCCTGGCCAAGGAAGAAGGCGAGTGGGTCCGCACCGCCGACCACGTGCAGGATGCCGAAGCGCGGGTCTTGGCCACCGAACAGCAACTGGCGGAAGTGCACGAGTCCCAGACGGCGCGTCGCGGTGAGATCGCGGCGGCCCTGGCGGAAGCGGAAGGACGCCTCGCGGTTGCCGCCGCAGCACGGGCTGCGGCGGCCAAGGCCGTGCCGATCAAGCTGCTGCGCCAGTACGACCGCATCCTGCAGGGACGCGCCCCGATGGCCCTCTATCCGCTGCACGGCGGGTCCTGCGGTCACTGCTACACGTCCGTGCCCAAACACCGGCGGCAGGAGTTGACCAACGGTACGCCGCTGGTTGCCTGTGAAGCGTGCGGCGTGATGGTGTATCAGGGAGCAGTGGCCGGCGCTACCGCGGAGGCGGGGCAGGCGTGAGGCAAGCGGCCCGGTGGCGCATCGCGTCGCCGCCGGCGCCGGCGGTGACCGACGCCCTCACGCGGGCGCTCAAGATCCCCGCACCGTTGGCGGGTTTGCTGGTGCAACGAGGGTTCGCGTCCGTCGAGGCCGCCAAGGTCTTTCTGCGGCCTGATCTCGACCAGCTGAGCGATCCGCTTGACCTGCCCGGGATGTCCGCTGCCGTTACCGTCGTGGTCGAGGCCGTGCGCGGTGGACAGGGCATCATGGTCCACGGGGACTACGACGTGGACGGGCAGTGTGCCACCGCCATTCTCACCCGCGCCCTGCGCGCCGCCGGCGCGCGTGTCGTGCCGTTCATCCCCCACCGCGTGGCTGATGGCTACGATCTCACGGACGCCGGTGTGGACGCCGCGCTCGCCGCCGGGGTCGGGCTCGTCATCACGTGTGATTGTGGCACGCACGCCAGCGCGCCCATCGCGCGGCTGCGTGCGGCGGGCGTGCGGGTCGTGGTCACGGATCACCACCTGCCCGGCGACCTGCCGCCGGCCGACGCCATCGTCAATCCGCGTCTCGGACCCGACGACCATCCGGCCGCCGAGTTGTGCGGGGCAGGAGTCGCGTTCAAGCTGGTGCAGGCCCTGATCCCGGCGCTCGACCTCCCGCGCAATCTCCACCTGCATCTCCTCGACCTGGTCGCGCTGGCGACGGTGGCCGATGTCGTGCCGCTCACGGGGGAGAACCGCGTCCTCGTGCGGTTCGGGCTCAAGACCCTGACCGTTACCCGCTGGGCGGGTGTGCGGGCCCTGATCGAGTCGTCGGGTCTGGGTCGCGGGGCCATTCGTGCCGGACAAGTGGGGTTCGTGCTGGCGCCACGCCTCAATGCGGCCGGGCGCATCGGGCATGCGATGGATGGGCTGGCCTTGTTGCTCTGTGACGATCCGGAGGAAGCCGCCAGCGGTGCCGCCGCGCTCGAGACGCTGAATGCCCGGCGTCAGGCCATGGATCAGGAGATGCTCGACGCCGCGGCCCTGGCCGTGGAGGCCGAGCACGACCTGGACCGGACCCACGGCCTGGTGCTGGCGCGGGAAGGGTGGCACGCGGGCGTGATCGGCATCGTGGCGTCGCGACTGGTCGAACGGTTTGCTCGGCCGACGATTCTCATTGCCCTCGAGGGTGAGGAAGGGAAGGGTTCGGGACGGAGCATTCCGGGCTTTGACCTGCACCAGGCCATTGCCCGCTGCAGTGAACACCTGGTGCGTTTTGGTGGTCACCGCATGGCGGCCGGCCTCACCATCGCGCGCGACCGGGTGGACGCGTTCAAGGCGGCCTTTGAGGCATCGGTGCGTCAGGACCTGAGCATGGACGACCTGGTGCCGGTCCAGCGCGTGGACGCGGTCGTGCGACTGGAGGCACTGGACGAAGCACTCGAGCAGCTGCTGCGCCACCTCGAGCCCACCGGGGCAGGGAATCCCGGGCCGGTGTTCGCCGTGCGCGGCGTGCGAGCGCGGAACCCGCAGCCGGTCGGGACCAATCATCTGCGGTTCCAACTGGACGACGGTTCCCGTCGGCTCGGCGCGATCGCGTTTGGCTGGGGTGAGCGGGTGCCGGCCGAGTGGTACGACCAGCCCCTGGATGTCGCCTTCCGGTTCGAGCGGAACGAGTGGCGGGACACGTGGTCACTGCAGGCCCGCGTGGTGGACCTGAAGCCGGCCGACTGATGCGGATCATTAGCGGGACGTGGCGGGGTCGTCGATTGGCCGCGCCCTCAGGTCGTCTGGTCCGGCCAACCACCGACCGGGTGCGGGAGGCGTGGATGAGCATTGCCGGCCCTCGCCTGGTGGGTGCCCGCGTCCTCGACCTGTTCGCCGGATCGGGCGCCCTTGGGCTTGAGGCATTGTCCCGCGGCGCGCGTCATGCGACGTTCGTCGAGCTGGCGCCGGCCAGTCTCAAGGCGTTGAGTACGAACATCGCGACGCTGGAGGCCAAGGACCGCACGTCGGTGCAGCGGGGCGATGCGATCCGGTGGGTCGAGAAGTTTGCGGGGACGCCGTTTGACGTGGCGTTTGCGGATCCGCCCTACGGAACGGGGCAGGCCGCGGCGCTGGCGCAGGTGTTCCGGCGGCAGCCCTTCGCCGCGATGCTGGGCATTGAACACGAACCGGGCGACGACCTGGACGGCGATGACATGCGCCGCTGGGGTGGCATCGCCGTCACCTTCTTTGCAGCCGAGGTCGCATGACGCGGATCGCCATTTACCCCGGCACGTTTGATCCGGTCACCCGGGGACATGAGGATATCGTCCGCCGCTGCTTCGCCTTTGCCGACCGCGTGATCGTGGCGGCCGCCGTCAATCCGTCCAAAGCGCCGCTGTTCGATACCGCGAAACGCGTTGCGCTCCTGGAGACCGTCTTCGCGGGCGATTCCCGGATCACGGTCGCACGGTTCGAAGGTCTGCTGGCCGCGTTCGCCCGGGCGCAAGGCGCGGGACTCGTCGTGCGCGGTCTCCGTGCCGTGTCGGACTTCGAATATGAATTCCAGATGGCCCTCATGAACCGCCAGCTCAACGGCGAATTGGAAACGGTGTTCCTCGTGCCGAGCGAAGAGATGACGTTCCTGTCATCGAGCCTGGTGAAGGAAGTCGCGCGTTTCGGTGGTGACGTGACGCGGTTTGTGCACCCGACGGTGCAGCAGGCCCTGAAGGACGCCTACCGGTGAGCCGCGTGCGCGCCGACCTGCTGGCCCGGGCGGCCGCGAGTGGTCGGCGGGTGGTGCTGGCCGAGGGGTGGGATCCTCGGGTGGCGGAGGCGGCTCGGCGCTTGGAATCCGCCGGGGTGGCGGTGACGCTGTTGGCGACGGCGACCGTGACGGACGCCCGGGTGGATCGGGTGCGGGCGCTTCTCATGCAGCGCAAACCCGAGCGGGCCGATCGTGCGGTCGATGCCGTCTGGCTTGGGGTCGGGTTGGTGGCCCTGGGGGAGGAGGACGCTGTCGTGGCGGGGGCCACCTGTCCGACGGCTGACGTGGTCCGGGCGGCGTTGAGCCTGGTGGGCACGGCTCCGGGGGTGCGCACCGTGAGTTCGAGCTTTTACATGGTGCTCGGCGATCGCGTACTCACGTTCACCGATGCCGGCGTGGTGCCGGACCCCACGCCGGAGCAGTTGGCGGACATCGCCACGGCCGCCGTGGAGGACCGGCGGCGGATTGTCCGGGACACGCCACGGGTCGCCTTTCTATCATATAGTACGCGGGGTAGTGCGGAGGGACCATCGGTCAGCCGGGTGCGGGAGGGGCTGGAATTGTTCCGGTCGCGGCACCCCGAGGTCATGGTGGACGGCGAGCTCCAGGCCGATGCGGCGCTGGTGCCGGAGGTCGCAGAACGCAAGGCGCCGGGGTCCCCGGTAGCCGGGTTGGCGAACATCCTGGTGTTCCCCGACCTTGACAGTGGCAACATCGCATACAAACTGGTGGAGCGCTTGGCGGGGGCGGCCGCGATTGGCCCCATCCTGCAGGGTCTGGCCCGGCCAGTGTGCGATCTCTCACGGGGGGCATCGGTCGACGACGTATTGGACGTCGCCGCGGTGGCTCTCCTCAAGGCGGAGGACGCCTGACATGGGGTTCACGGTCCGCAAGGACGCGAGCGGCGTAGTCGTCGTGGGCGTGGATGGCCAGTTGATCGTCGGCAACCGCCACGAACTCAAGCAGATGGTGCTGGATGCGGCCGCCAAGGGCAGCACCCGCGTGTTGGTGGACTTCTCGAACACGGGGTACATCGACTCCTCGGGGTTGGGCGTGCTCGTCTCGCTCTCCAAGAAGCTCCGCGAGGACGGTGGTGAGCTGCGGCTGGCCGGCCTGAACGAAGACCTGCGAACCTTGTTCGAGCTCACCAAGCTCGACACGTTGTTCGCCATTGCCGAATCGCCCGAGGACGCGCTGGTCCAGTTCGCGAAGTGAGCCATCCCGCGCTGTCCATCGAAGGGGGCCTGGCGGCCGATGAACGACCCCGCCGCCTCGCGGTGCGGGTGCCCACACGCCTCGATGCGATCGAGGCGGCCGTGGACGTCGTCGCACGCCATTGTCTGCGCGGCGGTCTGCCCGCGCAGCGCGCGCGGTTCAACCTGCGCGTCGCCCTCTGCGAAGCGCTGGCGAACGCGATCGTGTACGGCAATGCGCTCAATCCTGACAAGTGGGTGGACGTAGAGGTCACCGCCGATGACGAACACTTCCTGGTGCGCGTCGCCGATGAGGGAATCGGATTCGATCCCGCCGGGGTTCCTGAACCCCACCTGCCCGATGACATCGAGTGCGCTTCCGGCCGAGGATTGTTCCTGATTCGCAGGTTGGTGGATGCCGTCTCATTCAACGATGAGGGGAACGCCATCTGCATGGTGCTGCGCCGCGCCTAGGGCGCCTGGACGCAGTCCTTTCCGCCCTCGCCACCGCGGTCGGTCATCCGCTCCGTCTGTGGAGCGATAGCGATACCGGACTCCGCGCGGTGGCTGGGGAAGCCCCCGACGAGCGTCCACCCCCCGAACCCCCACCCGAACGTCGCCCGTTCCGCAGCGGCGCGTCCTGGTTCGTGCCGGTTGGCACGGTCGCAGGGCATTGGGCCGAGATCGCCAATGCCGATCAAGCCGAGGCCGAACGCCTGGTCCCCCTGATTGACGGCGTCCTCGCGGGGGAAGGGGACACGCTGCGGCTGGGCCGGGAGCTGGCGGGCCTGTACGAGGAAATCGAGCTGCTCTATTCGATCTCCGAGACGCTGAGCCGCACGCTCGACTGGAAACAAGCGGCCAAGACCATCGTGCGTGAGGTCTGCACGGTGGTTGGCGCACGGCGAGGCACCCTGCTTGAGGTGCGGGCCGAGGGTGGCGCGTTGCATCCTGTGGCGGGGTGGGGGGTCGAGGTGGACGCGTTCGGGCCGCTGGCCGTGGACGACACGCAGTCCATCGCCGCCCAGGTATTTCGCAGCAGGCAATCGGTGGCCTACGATCCGAGCAATCCCGGCGACATCGTTCCACATGGAGGGGACCGTCCGTACCGCGGCGCGGCGTTCCTGTCGGTCCCCATCCTGTCGCCGGCCCCGGATGGCGACCGCCGGCCGCTCGGCGTGATCAACCTGACCGACCGCAAAGGCGCCGACGCCTTTGGCGTCAACGAGCGTCGGTTGGTCGAGGCCGTGGCCCAGCAGATCGGCGCGATCATGGAGAACGCGCGACTGCTGGAAGGCGACCGCGAACAGCAACGCCTGCGCCGCGAGCTCGAACTGGCGCACGATCTCCAGTTGCGCCTGCTCAAGCCGCCTGCGCTTCCGAACGTGGACTTCGACGCGCGATGCGAGCCCGCCGCCGATGTGGGTGGGGACTTCTTCCACGTCAGCCGGCTTTCGGGCGGCCGCCTGGGTGTGATGTTGGGGGATGTGTCGTCGCACGGGTATCCCGCCGCCCTGATCATGGCGCTGGTCCTCTCGGCCGCCGGCATTCACGCCGATGATGCGGCCTCGCCCGATGAAACACTGCGCCGCCTGCTGGAATCCATCGGGGACGACCTGCACGAAACGGAGATGTACCTCCCCGTGTGTTACGTCGTCGTGGATCCGGCGCGCCGCGTGCTGCGGTATGCGAACGCCGGGCATCCGCACGCCTTCCGCGTGCCGCGGCAGGGCGAGCCGGTGCGGCTGGCGGCTGGATCGCCACCGCTCGGTCTGGGCGGCGCCGCGATTCCGGAAACCGTCGAGGAACCCTGGCTGCCGGGTGACCGGCTGGTGTTGTTCACGGATGGGATCTCCGAAGCCTCCAACCCGGAAGGCCAACCGTATACCGAAGGGCGTCTGCTCGACCTGATCCGCCGCCATGCGAATCGCCCGGCCCGCGACATCGTCGAGGCCGCGTTTCTCGCCGTGGGGGCCTGGGCCCTGCCGCGCACCGACGATCGCACCCTGCTCATCCTCGGCGCCTGATGGGCAGGCGTCTCGGCCAGCATTTCCTCCGTGACACCGCGATGCTGGATCGTATCGTAGACGCCATTGATCCCCAACCCGACGACGTGGTCATCGAGATCGGGCCGGGGGAGGGGAGCCTGACGGCGCGGTTGATCGCTCGTGTTGGGCACGTCGTTGCGATTGAGAAAGATCCGCAACTCGCGGAACGGTTACGTGCAACGTGCACCGTGCAACGTGCAGCGGGGAACACGCCGACGGTGACGGTGATTGAGGGTGACGCGCTGGAACTCGATTGGACCGCCTCGTTGCACGGCGCACGGTGCACGGTGCACGGCCTGGTCAAAGTCATCGGGAACATCCCGTACTACATCACGACGCCCCTGATCGAACGGGCGCTTGAGGGGCGACACCCCGTCATCGTGTTTCTCACGCAGAAAGAAGTCGCCGATCGGGTGGTCGCGGCGCCGGGCGGTAAGGAGTACGGCGCGCTCTCCGTCGGTGTGCAAGCGGTGGCCAAGGCCGAACGGCTCTTCGTGGTGAAAGCGGGCGCGTTTCATCCGCCGCCCAAGGTGGACTCAGCCGTGTTGCGCCTGACACCGCGGCCCGACCCGCTGATCACGGAACCAGAACGGGCTCCGTTCCGGCGATTCGTTGCCGCCGTGTTCGGTCAGCGCCGCAAGCAGTTGGGACGCAGTCTCCGGGATGTCGCTGGCTGTTCGCGCGACGAGGCCCAATCGGTGTTGATCCGGGTGGGGATTGCCCCCACTGACCGGGGAGAGACCCTCACGCCCGAACGCTTCGTCACGTTGTTTCGGACGATCGCGTTGACCTCGTAATCCGGCCGCAAGTAGATTGTGAAAAGATTCACAACCCTATGCGCCGCATCGCCGATTCGACCGTCCGCCGCCTCTCGCTCTACCTCCAGTTCCTCGAAGAATTCGAGGGGGAGGGCCGGGAGACCGTGAGTTCCGCCGCGCTCTCCGCGCGCGGGGGCACCACGTCTGCCCAGGTGCGGAAGGACCTGTCGTCTTTTGGGTCGTTCGGCAAGCGCGGACTGGGGTATCCGGTGGCCGAACTCAAGCGCCGCCTGCGGGACATTCTCGGTCTGGATCGCACGTACCGGCTGGCCGTCGTGGGTGCCGGCAAGATCGGGGGGGCGCTCGTGCAGTACGGCGGGTTCACTGACCGCGGGTTCCAGGTCGTGGCGGTGTACGACAGCGATCCGGCGCGTATCGGGAGTGCGATAGACGGCCGGACGGTTCGTAACGTGGCGCTGCTCGAACGCGAACTGCCGGGACTCAAGGTGGATATCGTCGTGATTGCGACGCCCGCCTCCGCAGCGGAAACGGTTGCGCAGATGGCGGTACGGGCGGGTGTCGCCGCGATGCTCAACTTTGCGCCGGTGCAACTTGCCGTGCCGGACTCGGTCCTCGTGCGCAACGTCAACATGGCACTGGAACTTGAGGCGCTCAGCTACGCGCTCAGGAATCGGTAACAGGAGTTACCACGGAGGTCACGGAGAAGCCTACCGGCTTAGATTGCCGCATGCCCCCAGTGCATGTCACCTCCGAAATCGGCCCTCTGCGGGCCGTTCTGGTACACACCCCCGGCAATGAACTGCTGGCGGTGACGCCGGGCACGCGCGACGACTATCTCTACGACGACATCATTGACATCGAGATCGCCCGCCGCGAGCACCGACGGTTTGTCGCCGTGCTCGAACGGTTTGCCGACGTGCACGAAGTGGGCACCCTCCTGACCGAAGTGGTCGCCCAGCCCGAAGCCCGCAGCTTTCTGATCGCGAAGACCATGGACGTGATTCCGTCCGACGTGCTGGCCAAGCGACTCGAAGCCCTGCCGGCCGAAGACCTGGTGACCCTGCTCATCGAGGGTGCGGAAGAAGACGGCGGCGCGATCGCCAGGGCGTTGAACGAGGTTGGGTACGCCCTGCCGCCCTTGCCCAACATCTTCTTCACGCGCGATGTCGGCATCGTGGTCGGCAAGCACGCCTTGATCGGGTCCATGCGGTACGGGGTGCGCTGGTCGGAGGAATTGCTGATCAAGGCGCTGTTCCGGTACCACCCAACCCTCGCCAATGCCGGGATTCTGTACGACGGGTCCGAAGAGCGCCGGATGAATTACACGGTGGAGGGCGGGGACGTGCACCCGGTCCGCGAAGATCTCCTCATTCTCGGATTCTCTGATCGGTCGAGTCCCGCGGCACTCGATCATCTCTGCGAATTGGTGTTCGCCCATACGGCCGTCACGGACGTGATCGTCGTGGTGATGCCCAGCGAGAAGTCGGCCATTCACCTGGATATGATCTTCACGCAGGTGGACCGCGAGGTGTGCACAGTGTATCCGCCGCACTTCCTCGGACCCGAGCGCCTGGCCGTGCTGCATCGCCGGCGTGGCGAAGCGGGCGTGCGTGAGCTGCCCAATTTCTTCGCTGCGCTCAAGGCCGTGAACTTCCCGCTGGAGCCCATACTCTGCGGCGGCACGCATCGCACGGTGCAGGACCGCGAGCAGTGGGCCTCGGCGTGCAACGTTGTGGCGGTACGCCCGGGCGTCATTGTCGGGTACGACCGCAACGACCTCACCCTCAGCGAGTTTGCCAAAGCGGGGTACCAGATTATCCCGGCGGTGGATTTCCTGACGGGCGACACGTCCCTCGACGACGGCACCCGCGCGATCATCACGATTGAGGGTAGTGAACTGGTGCGCGGTGGTGGTGGACCCCGCTGCATGACCCTGCCGCTCGAGCGCGACACCCCCTGATGCCGGGACTCGCCGCGCGACCGGACGGGACGCTCGTGGACCGCGCCCTCGAACGGATTGCGGCGGGTCCGGTGAGCAGTGCCGTCATCACACGCGACATCCTGAATATCCCCGGCGCCTCGCCCGCCGTGGCCGACCGACTGGCCGGCGCCCTGCTGGGCAGCGACCCACGCGTCCTGCTCCGGCACGATGGGCACTGGCAGATGGCGGTGGCCGCCCGCCCTGAGCGACCGATCGCCGAGTGCCAATTCGCGGTGGTGGACCTGGAGACGACCGGCGGGAGTCCGTTTCGCGGTGGTGACCGGATTACCGAAGTCGGCATCGTGTTGGTCGAGGGCGGGAAGGTGGAGCTGGTGTACGATCGGCTGGTCAATCCGGGCCGACCCATCGGCAGCATCATCACCGCCGTCACGGGCATCACCGACCGGATGGTGCGTCACGAACCCACGTTTGCCGAGCAGGCGGGCGCCGTGCTCGATGCGTTGGCCGGGCGGATATTCGTCGCGCATAACGCCGGGTTCGATTGGCGCTTTCTCGATGCGGAGCTTCGTCGTGCGCGGGGCGTCCGGCTGGAAGGCCCACGCGTCTGCACGGTGGATCTCGCTCGGCGCCTGCTGCCGCACCTGCCCTCCCGCAGTCTGGACGGTGTAGCCCAGTGGTTCGGGATTCCCATCCGGCAGCGCCACCGGGCGGGCGGGGACGCGGAGGCGACGGCCCATGTCCTGCTCCGGCTGCTCGATCTGGCCCGGGAGCATGGGGCGGTCCAGCTCGATGACCTCAAGCGGATCAGCCTGCGGCGCACGCGGGGGCGGAAACGGCCGGCGGGACCGACCTGGATGGAGCAGGCCTAAGGTTCGGGAAGCCTGAAAAACTGGCGGGATGTCCCGGCAGGCCGTATTGTGATGCACGTCACATCGGGCGGTTGCATTGGACATTCTACCCCGCTTGCGGAACGCACTTGGTGATCGGTACGAGGTCGAAGGGGAAATCGGCCGCGGGGGGATGGCGCATGTCTTCCTCGCGCACGACACCAAGCACGGGCGGCGCGTCGCGATCAAGGTGCTTCGCCCCGACCTGAGCGCGGTGCTGGGCACCGAGCGCTTCCTGCGCGAAATCCGGGTCGCCTCGCAGCTCCAGCATCCGCACATCCTTCCACTGTACGACTCGGGCCAGGCGGACGGCCTGCTCTACTACCTCATGCCGTTCGTCGAGGGCGAGTCGTTGCGCGACCGGTTGGACCGTGAGGTCCAGCTGTCGGTGCCGGACGCCGTGCGGATCGCCCTCGACGTCGCGGGGGCCTTGGCCTACGCGCACGGGCAGGGCGTGATTCACCGCGACATCAAGCCCGAAAACATCCTGCTCACGACGGGTCAGGCGCTGGTAGCCGACTTCGGCATCGCCCGCGCGGTGGAGGAGGCGGGGGAGGACCGGCTCACGGGAACAGGCCTTGCCATCGGCACGCCGGCGTACATGAGCCCCGAACAGGCAGGTGGCGACGGGCGTGTGGACCAGCGGACCGACATCTACGCGCTGGGCTGTGTGCTGTTCGAGATGCTGGCCGGGACGCCGCCGTTTTCGGGGCGGACGCCGCAGGCGGTGCTCGCGCGGCACCAGCTGGAGGCGCCGCCGGAAATCCGGGTGGTGCGTCCCACCGTGGATACGGGGATCGCGGCGGTGATTGAGCGGGCGCTGGCCAAGGTGCCGGCGGACCGGTTCGCAACCGTCGAGGAGATGGCACAGGCGTTGCGCGGTGTCGCGGTTCCTCGGCGTCGCGCGGGACGCTGGGGGCGGACCGGACGCCTGGCGGTCGCGGGTGGTGTGATGGGCGTGGCGCTGGTATGGGCGGGCGGCGTGCTCGGAGTCGGCGGATCACGAGACCACGCGGGGTTGGATACCACGGTCTATGCCGTCCTCCCGTTCGTGTCGGCGATGGTGGACGGCCAGGCCCTCGATGAAACACGGCGGCTGCGGGATGCGATGAGCCGCTGGTCGGGCATCCGGACCGTCGGCCTGCCCACCGGTGAGGTCGCCGCCCCGTCAGCGCGGCGGGCGCCCAGCGTGGCACGGCGCCTCGACGCGGGGCGCTACATCCACGGCTCGGCGAGCGCGGTGGGCGACTCGGTGCGGATCGAGGCGGGCCTGCACGATGCCGGCGATGGTCGGGTGCTCGCCCAGATGACGGCACGCGTGAGCCGCGGCGGCGGAAGTCTGGATTCGGCGTTTGCGGCGATCGCCGAGGGGTTGCTGCTGCGGGACGGCGTTCGCGCGTTCGTGTCGACGGAGACGCGTTCCCTGCCCGCGCTGCAGGCCTACGCGGCGGGTCACCGCGCGCTGGGTGGGTGGGACCTGGCTGCCGCGGATTCCGCGTTTGCCGCCGCGATCGGATTTGATGGCGCCATGGTGCAGGGACATCTCTGGTTGGCGCTCGTGCGGGCGTGGCAGGGCCGCGGGCCGGCCAGTTGGGTCGTTGCGGCCCGCCAGGTCCAGTCGGGACGTGACCGGTTGGAGGGTACCGACGAGCTGCTCGCCGATGCCGTGATCGCGCGCGCCGGCAGTGACCTTCCGGGGGCATGCGCTGCCTGGCGCGCGGTCGTGACACGCGTTCCGGATCACTACGTCGGCTGGAACGGGTTGGCGCGGTGTTTGCTTGAGGATGATGGCGTCGTGCGCGATCCGTCGAGTCGGTCAGGATGGCGATTCCGTACCAGCTATCATGAAATCCTGCGGGTGTACGGGCGCGCGTTCGAACTGCACCCCGCGATTCTCGCAGCCTTTCAGCCGCGCATGTTCGAGGGATTGCGACGGGTGTATCGGACCGGAGGAAATCACGTGCGGGTCGGCGTCGCCGTTGTCCCCGATACGGGTCGGTTCGTCTCGATGCCCGCGCTCGTGAACGATACCCTGGCATTTGTGCCGTATCGTCGCGAGGACCTCTCGGCCGCACAGGCCGCGATGCCGCCGGCCCATGAGGACGCGCTCCGCCGACTCCAGCGCGACCTCCATCGCGTGGCCTTGACGTGGGCGTCCGCTGCACCCGACCGAAGCGATGCGATGGAGGCGCTCGCCATCGCGCTCTGGATGGACGGCAACGTGGCCGCGCTCGACACACTGGCCCGCGCCCGAAGCTTGGCGACCGAGCCGGCCCAACGCGTGGATCTGGCCTGCGCCGAAGCGTGGATGGAGCTGGCCTTTGGGCTGCCTCACGACCTGACGCGGTTGGCGCGTGCTCGCACACTTGCCGATTCGCTCGTCTCGGTGGCGCTGGCGGAACCACAGGCCGATCCGCTCCTGACCGGCGGGCTCGCGGCGCTTACCGGGCGCACGGCGCTGGCGGTGCGCTTGGCACGCGATGCGCGTGTCGCCGATCGCCTTCAGGTCCCGCCTGAACTTCGGCCGATCGCGCAGGAGCTGCTGGTGCACGCTGCGCTCGGCGGGCCCGTCGAGGCCCTCGTCCAACTCGAACACCGGGTGGCGGACGCCATCAACGCGGCCGTGCTCCCGGCCGATCGCGCGGAGGCCCGCATGCGCTGGATGGCGCGGCCCGCGACCTTGGCGTTCCCCACGCATCGGTTCGCGTCGCTGGACGAACTCGTCGGTGCGGGGGACTACCTGCTGGACATGCAGGGGGACTGGGCACGCCGGGATACGGCTGCCGTGCTTGACGGCTTCGAGTCGTTGCGTCGGCTGCGGCAGAATCTGCTGGCGGCCACGATCACGTTCGATGCGCTGTTTCCGGAGGCGACCCTGCTGGCCCAGGTCGCTGGTCCTGAAGCGGCCATTCGCTGGCTTGACCCGGTGCTCGGGACGATTACGCAGAAGACAGCGGCCCTGCTTACGCCGCCGGAGCACGCCGCCGCGTTCGTGCGCACCATGGCGCTCCGCGCCCGGCTTGCGGCTCAGATGGGCGACAGCGCTACCGCCGCGATGTGGAGTCGAGTGGTCGTAACCTTGTGGTCCGATGCAGACCCGCACTTGCAGGTGCTGGTGCGGGATCTCCGCGAACTGTCCTAGCCGTTCCACGTTGTGATGAAAGGAAGGCGTATGCCTATTACCGAGAAGATCATGATCGTGGGGGGTACCGCCGTCGTGCTCTGGGTGGGTGCTGCGTTGCTGGCCAGCACTTCGTATGTCACGCGCGTCGAGCACGCGATGCGGCCGGACTGCCCGCACGATCCCGACTCGGCCTCGACGCCGTCCCTGGCGCTTGAGACGTATAACGTCCCGGAGTACCACGACTGCCAGAAGTTCATCGTGGCCGACAGGGACTCTGTGCTCCGGTACACGGACCTGTTCGCCATCTACGCCGAGTTCCAGCTCAGTGAAATGGTAGCGGCAATGCCGGCGGTGGCCTCTGGCATCCGGCGTGGGGTGACCAGACCCTTCGTCCGCGACAGCCTGCCCGCGTTCCTGGCGGAAGGGGCGCCTGACTCGTTTCCGGCAGGAGCCGGCCTGTCTTTTGCGGAGATCCATGCCTGGGGTGCCTACGATCCGCTGGGCCTCGACAGCGCCGGAGCGTGGTGCCTGCTGATGTACCGCAAGGGTCTCGGTTGGGGCGCGCGCATGGTGGCGCGCAGCCGTCTGCCGGACCAAACGTGCCGTCAAATCGTAGCCGAGCCTGGCCGCTATCCCGGCCGGGAACTTGAGGTGCGGCGGGACACCGTCACGGGGTTGGCGGATGCCGACTTCCCCGACGTGGCCCGCTGGGACTGGGACCCAACCAACCGCCAACAGTACATCGGGATTCGCTGCGACGGATGGTGCGAAGTGGGCGACTCCGGGTTCGTGTCGTCCCAGCCGCACGACCGGGGCAGTCTGCCCGGCGCGGCGGGTCGCGTCCGCCGCGTCAAGGGCTGGTATGACGAACAGATCCTGGCCGCCATGAATCCGGACGGTACGCTTCGCCCCTCCGGCGTCATCGCAACCATGTACCCCCACGCCGATCTGGATCGCTATCAGATGAGCCACTTCGCGGGCGCATGGTTGCCCGTGGCGCATGTGGCCATGGACAGTCTCTTGCCGGAATACAGGGCTGCGTTCAACTTCATCCCGGCGGCGCATCCGGCTCCCCTCAATACAATCGAGGCGTGCCACGGTACGCGGTCTGAGTGTCTCGGACCCTTGGGGTGGTTCTGGCGCGCGATGACGTTCCAGTTGCCAACGTGCAAGACCCTAGGCGATGTAGCTCCGGAGGATGTTGGCATGTGGTGGGGCCGGAATCGGCGGGCTGATGGTCGGGGCGGTGTCGTATACCGCTGCGTGTTGTATCGCGAGGTGTCGCACCCCCCAGGACTGAACGTTCCGGGCACTACCCGCTGGCGCTGGAAGGCCGACGACGAAGACGGTTGGTTCCGCTGTCCCGAAGGCTGCTGCGAGGAACTCGGCTGGCCGTAGTCGGCATCAGCCAGCGAGCAGGCGGACCAGCGCCGCGCCGCTCGCCGGCCGGTCCTCCGGTCGCTTGGCCAGTGCGGCCATCACCGCCCGCTCCACGTGGTCCGGCACATCCGGCCGGACCACGCGGAGCGACGGCGGACGCTCCGCGACATGGCGCCGTAGCACCGACTGCGCCGAACCCCCGGTGAACGGCGGCTCGCCGGCCAGCATCTCGTACAGCACGCACCCCAACGCGTAGAGGTCGGCCCGGCCGTCCAGGTTCTGGCCCGCCTCGGCCTGTTCCGGGCTCATGTACAGCGGCGTCCCGAGGGCAATCCCGCTCGACGAGATGCGCTCGCCCGCCGCGATCTCGATGGCCCGCGCCACGCCAAAGTCGCACACCACCGCACGGCCCTCCCGGAACAGGATGTTCTCGGGCTTCACATCCCGGTGCACCACGTTCTTCTGATGCGCGTAGTCGAGCGCCGCCGCGACATCCCGGACAATGGCCACGGCGTCATCCACTGAAAGCCGACCCTCCCGCTCCAGCCGGTCCCGGAGCGAGCCGCCGGGCGCATACGGCGCGACGTAGAAGACCAGGCCACCGGCCTCGCCCGAGTCGCGTAACGGAAGAATGTTGGGGTGTTCGAGCGTTCGGAGAATCTCGATTTCGCGCACGAACCGCGGTCCCAAGGTCGTACCTGCGATTTCCGGCCGGAGCACCTTGACCGCGACATCGGCGCCCGTACCGTCCTGGGCGAGAAATACGATCGCCGTCGTCCCGTCACCAATCTCTCGACTGACGGTGTAGCGGCCCTCGAGCGCCGCCTGGACGTCGAAAAGCGACAGCTTCTCCACGCCCTAACATAGGATACGCAGGGACGAGCAGCCAGCCGAGTACCGATCGCGTGCTGGACGGTCGCGACATGCGGCGACTACTTTGTTCGAGATGACCCTTGTCGAAAGCTTCCAGGTAGGCGCGTGGCGCTGTCACGCCCTGGACGGCGGCCGCCAGATGCTGGATGGCGGCGCCATGTTCGGGGTCGTGCCCAAGCCGCTCTGGGAAAAGCGCATTCCCGCTGACGCCCGCAATCGCATTCCGCTCGGGCTGCGTTGTCTGCTCGTCGAACACGAAGACGGTCCCATCCTGATTGATAATGGAATTGGCAACAAGGAATCCGCGAAGTTCAAAGAGATCTACGGTGTGGACAATGCGGGCGCCGGCGGGCGCACGCGCCTGGAGGATGCGTTGGCCGAGGTGGGTGTGCAGCCGTCCGACATTCGCTGGATGATCAACACGCATCTGCATTTCGATCACGCCGGGGGGAATACGATGCGGGGGGAGCAGGGAGCGGGGGGCGGGGAGCGGGAGGTCGTGCTCGCCTTCCCCAATGCCACCTACGTGGTGCAGCGCGGCGAGCTGGAGTTTGCCCGCACGCGGAACGAGCGGATTCAGGCCAGTTATCAGGCGCACAATTTCGAGCCCGTGGTGGCCGCCAACCGGTTCCGCCTGATCGAGGGCGACATCGAGATCCTGCCGGGCATTCGCTCGCTGCGCACGCCCGGCCATGTGCCACACCACCAGTCCATCCTTGTCACGCACGGCGGGGATACCGCGTGTTTCCTGGCGGACGTGATCCCAACGGCCAGCCACCTCCCATTGCCCTGGATCATGGGCTACGACCTGGAGCCCCTGGTGACCCTCGAGAGCAAGCGCGGGTTGCTTGGTCGGGCGACCGCCGAGGACTGGATCATGGTGTTTGAGCACGAGCCCGGCTCTGGGGTGGGTCGGCTGGTCCCTGATGGGAAGGGATACGCGCTATCCCCGCTTGACGGCGGGTAAGGGTCTGGGTTAGCCTTCAGGCCGAAAAACAAGGCAAGCAGGCGCTTCGGCGCCTCACCCATAGCCACCCTTGGCGGTGTGCGACGCGGGTTACTCGAAGCAACGCTCCTCATCACTTGGGATGGGGCGCGTGACGCGGATTCGGGGCCCCCGGATCCGCGTTTGTCGTTTGTACGCAGGGGCTGCTCGAAGGAGGATCACGCTGGCGACCACAGATGGACGTGAACCGCGCGCGGATGCTGCGCGGGAGCCGCGCACCCGGGTGAATCGGCAGATCCGGATCAGTCCGGTGCGCTTGGTGGGTGCGGATGGTGAACAGGTGGGGGTCGTCCCCATCGAAGAAGCGATCCGGGCTGCCGAAGAAAAAGGTCTCGACCTGGTGGAAGTGGCGCCGACCGCGCGCCCCCCGGTGGTCAAGATCATGGACTACGGGAAGTTCAAGTTCGAACAGCAGAAAGCGGCGCGTGCGGCCAAGAAGAAACAGCACGTGATCCAGCTCAAGGAAGTGAAGTTCCGGCCGGGCATTGACGATCACGATTTCGATTTCAAGACCCGCAACGCGCACAAGTTTCTGGAAGAAGGCAACAAGGTCAAACTGACCATGATGTTCCGCGGCCGCCAGATCACGCATGCCGAACTGGGTCGCGACGTGTTGTACCGGGCCTTCGAGACCATCAAGGACCTGGGAAAGATCGAAATGGAGCCCAAGTTGGAGGGCCGGAACATGACCATGGTCGTGGCCCCCAAGTGAACGAATGAGGAACTGATGCCAAAGCAAAAGACCAAGCGTGCGGCCATGAAACGCTTCAAGCTGACCGGGAAGGGCAAGGTCACGCGACGCAAGGCGTTCAAGAGCCACATCCTGACCAAGAAACATCCGAAGCGGAAGCGTCGGTTGGCCCAGAGCACGGTGCTCTCGTCGGCTGATCAGCGGCGCATCAAGCGACTGTTGGAGGCGTAAGTCCATGCCCCGCGTCAAGACAACGACCGTGCGGCTCAAGCGCCGCAACAAGGTCCTGGCCCGCGCCAAAGGCGCCCACGGCGCACGCAGCAAGGCGTACCGCGCCGCGAAGGACACGATCGAAAAGGCCATGCGGTACGCGTACCGCGACCGGCGCAACAAGAAGCGCGATTTCCGCCGGCTCTGGATTACGCGTATCAATGCCGCCGCCCGGCTGAATGACTTGTCCTACAACAAGTTCATGGCGGGCTTGAAGACCGCCGGTGTCGAGATCAACCGGAAGGTGCTCGCCGACATCGCCGTGCGGGATCCGGCCGCGTTTACGGAGCTGGCCGTCGTCGCGAAACAGAACGCCTAGGGTACGATGCCCACAGGCGTCCGCGACGAGCTGGTTCGGCTCGGTGCCGCGGTCGAAGAGATCGCCGCCGCCGATGCTGCGCGGCTGACCCAACTGCACACGGAGCTGCTCGGCCGCAAGGCCGGGCGGCTCACGCGCATCATGCGCGCCCTGCCGGAACTCCCCCCCGACGAACGTCGTTCGATTGGCCAGGAAGCCAACGCCCTGCGCGTTCGCCTCGAGGCCGCGTTCGCCGATCGCGAGGCCGCGTTGGCGGCCGCGGTACCGGGTACCGGCGTGGATCGCACGATGCCGGGTCGGCCCCAGTGGCGTGGCCTGCCGCATCCCGTCACCGTCGTGGTGGACGAGATCTGCGACATCTTCCGCGAACTGGGCTTCGTGCGCGTCACCGGGCCGGAGGCCGAGACGCCCGAGTACAACTTCACGAAACTCAACATTCCGCTCGATCACCCGGCCGCCGACCAGCACGACACCCTCTGGTTGTCAGACGGCGGCTTGCTGCGCACCCACACCTCGCCGGTGCAGGCCCACACGATGGAGCGGTACCCACCACCCATCCGCATCACCGTGCCGGGGCAGGTGTACCGCCGCGATCCGTTCGACCCGTCACACGCCCCGGCCTTCGAGCAGATCGAAGGGCTCGTGGTGGACGAGGGCGTGAGTTTCGTGGACTTCAAGGCGGGCATTGACTACTTCGCCAGGCGCTTCTTCTCGCGCGACATCGCCGTGCGGTTCCGCCCGTCGTTTTTCCCGTTCACGGAACCGTCGGCCGAAGTGGATGTGCGGTGCACCGTCTGCCGGGGCAGCGGGTGTTCCACCTGCAAGGGCAGTGGCTGGCTGGAGATCATGGGCGCCGGGATGGTGGATCCCGCGGTCTTCACGGCCTGCGGTCTCGATCCGGAGCGGTACACGGGCTATGCGTTCGGGATGGGCCCCGCCCGCATCGCCATGGTGCGGCACGGGATCGCCGATATCCGCCTGCTCTACGAGAGCGACCTCCGCTTCTTGAAGCAGTTCGGGCAGGTGCCATGAACGTCTCGATGATGTGGCTCGAAGCCATGTTGGGACGGTCGCTGGACGTCCGCGAGACGGCCGAGCGCTTGACCATGCTGGGGGCCGCCGTGGACGCCGTGGAGCCGCTGTTCCAGGGCCTCGATGACGTGATCGTTGGTCTCGTGGAGTCGGTGAAGAAGCATCCCGACGCCGATCGGCTGTCCTTGTGCCAGGTGCGTGCGGGGGGCGAGGCGGTCGAAGTCGTGTGTGGCGCGCCCAACGTCCTGGCGGGCGTCCGCTACGCCTATGCGCCGATCGGCGCCACATTGCCGGGTGGCTTGACCCTCACCAAGCGCAAGATCCGCGGGGTGGTGTCGAACGGCATGTTGTGCTCGGCCCGCGAGCTGGGCTTGGGGCATGACCACGAAGGCATCATGCCGGTGCCGGGGGATGTGGCGCCGGGCACGCGACTGGTCGAGGCCATGAGCCTCACCGACACCCGCCTGGTGGTAGATGTCACCCCCAATCGTCCTGACCTGCTGGGTCACAAGGGTATCGCCCGGGACCTTGGTGCCGTGCTGGGCGCACGCGTCAAGCTCCCGGTCGTCCCGGGGGCCACCGCCGCCGCCCAGACGCCACGGCGGGTGGAACGCGAGGGAACGGTTGACGGCATTCGCGTCGCGATCGAGGACGTAGCCGGTTGCCCGCGGTATGTAGCCGCCGTCATACGCGGCGTGACCATCGGCCCCTCGCCGGCCTGGTTGCAGGCGCGTCTCCGGGCCATCGGCGCCCGTCCGATCAACAACGTGGTGGACGCGACCAACTACCTGCTCCACGAGCTGGGTCAGCCCACCCACGCGTTCGACCTGCGACACCTGCGTGGTGGCGCGGTCATCGTGCGCGCGGCAAGGGCGGGTGAACGGCTGACCACGCTCGACGGCGCCGACCGCGCATTGTCGCCCGGCATGACCCTGATCTGCGATGCCCAAGGACCGGTCGGTGTCGGCGGGGTGATGGGTGGTGCCAACTCCGAAGTCCGCCCGGATACCACCGATATTCTGCTCGAGTGCGCCGCCTTTGATCCCAGGCGCATTCGCACCACGCGCACCGCGCTCAAGTTGAGCACGGACGCGTCGTACCGGTTTGAACGGGGCGTGGATGTGATCGGCCTGCCCGGCGCCCTGCGCCGCGGAGTCGAGTTGATCCTCGCCGTGGCGGGCGGACGCGAGGTGGAGGCGGCGATTGACGTGTGCCCCACGATGCCCGCCCCAACCACCGTGTTCCTCCGGCCCGCCCGGGTCGAGCGCCTGCTCGGCGTGCCCGTCCCGGTGGCCGAGCTGGAAGACCTGCTTACCCGCATCGGGTTTACGGTGGTGCCCAAGGAAGACCGCCTGGCGGTGCAGGTGCCGGGTTGGCGTCCGGACGTCACGCGCGAGGTGGATCTCATCGAAGAGGTCGCCCGGTTGCGTGGATACGACCAGTTCCCGGTCGAGATGCGACCGTTCCGGCCGACAACTGTCCCGGCTGACCCCTTGGAAGTCCTCAAGGGCGGTTTGCGCACGATGCTCACCGGGTTCGGCCTGTTCGAGGCGCGTTCGTTGCCGTTCGACGCCGGTGGGCCGGACGCGCAGGCTGTGCGGAACCCGCTGTCGCAGGAAGAGGGATTTCTGCGTGTGGCTCTGACACCGGGCCTGGTGCGCGCCATCGAACGCAATTGGGCGGTCCGGGAGCGCGATATCCGCCTGTTCGAGATCGGGACGGTGTTCCGTGCCGGCCATCCCGTGCCATCGGAGACGGTGCGCGTGGCGGGTGTCCTCACGGGTGCTCGGCACCCGGCCCATTGGTCCGGCAAGGCGGGTGATTACGACCAGTGGGACGTGCGAGCTATGTTGGAGGCGGTGGTCGGCGTGGCGGGGGCGCCTGATGCCTCGGTGACGCCTGACGGATCGGGTTGGGTGGTGCGCGATGCCGCAGGCAGCGAATGGGGGCGCGCCGGGATCGTGGCGGCCGACGCACCGCGCTGGGCTGGGGTGGTGGTCGGCTTCGAGCTGGACCTCGATGCCACTCCGCGACCGCCCGCGCGCGATCAGCCATTGCCCGTGACCCCGGTGGTCGAGCGCGATGTCGCACTGGTACTCCCGGCGGGCCGCACGGCGGCCGAGGTTGAGGGGGTGCTCCGCCAGGCCGCTGGACCGCTGTTGGAGTCGGTGACCATCTTTGACGAGTTTCAGGGGGCGGGGATGGCTGGCCGGAGCGTCGCGTGGCGCCTGGTGTTCCGGGATCCTGCCCGCACGCTGACTGACGCCGATGTGGACGCCGTCATCACCGCCGTGCTCACGGCGTTGAAGGAGCAGCTCGATGTCCGACGCCGAGAAGCCTGACCTGACCGCGCTCGCGGAGCTCGAGGAAGTCGCGACGCGGATCACGGAGGAACTGGCGGGCTGGCGCAAACGCGCGCTCGCTGCCGAACAGGCCAAGTCCAGCCACGGCACCAAGGACGTCGTTTCGGGTCGGGAACGGATTGTCGCACTCGAAGGCGACAATGGTGAACTGGTCAAACGGCTCGACGCCGCGACCGAGCGGCTCCGCGCCATGCTGGCCCGACTCGCGTTTCTCGAAGAACAGGCTTCGTTGGAGGACAACCCCCGGTGACCGCTCCGCAACGTACGGTCGTGAAGGTCCGGATCGGCTCCGATGAGTATGCCTTGCGGTCCGACCGGTCGGAGGAACACACGAAGGCGGTGGCGGCGTACGTGGATCAGGCGCTGCGGGATGTACAGTCCATGGGGGTGGTGGTCGAGACCCACAAACAGGCGATTCTGGCGGCCTTGGCGATCGCGGACGAGTTGTTCGCGGCGCGGCAGGGGGCCACTGACATGTCGGGCCGTGTTCGGGTCCTCTCCACCCGGCTTGAGCGGCTCCTGCCGCCGGCCAAACGGCCCCCCGGGGCCTCGGGGGCGTTTGCGTCGGAGGGCGGCGCGGACTAATGTAGAGGAGTTCAGTCCTTAACTGGCGATGATGCGGCGCCCATGTTTTCGTGGTGCAGCCGTTGGAGACTATAGATCCATGCCTGATACTCTGGTCATCATCGTGACCGCCCTCGGCGCATCGGGACTCGCCGGAGCGGTCTTTTTTATGCTCGGACGGCGGACGGAGCGACGGGAAGCTGAGGCGGCCGGCCGCTCCGCTACGCAGCAATCCGAGCGCCTGCTCGCCGAGGCCCGGCGGGACGCCGAGACCGCACGGGCGCAAGCCGTGGTCGAAGGTCGGGAAGAGGTCGTTCGCCTTCGTGAGGAGTGGGAGCGGGAGCTGCAGCAGCGGCGCGGCGAGACCGAGCGGGTGGAACGCCGACTCGAGGAACGGGAAGGCCTGGTAGACCGCAAGCTGCTCCTGCTGGACGATCGCGAGAAGGTCCTGACAGAGCGGGAAGGCAAATCCACCGCGCGAGAGCAAGAGCTCGGGCGCCGCGCCGAGGAGGCCGAGCGCCTCGTGCAGGACCGGCGGAAACGCCTTGAATCGGTGAGTGGCCTGTCAGCCGATGCGGCACGAGCGGAATTGCGGAAGGATCTCGAGGAGCAGGCGCAGTCGGAAGCGGCCGCCCTGATTCGGGACATCAAGGAAGAGGCCAAGCGCTCGGCCGACCGCGAGGCCAAGAAGATTGTGTCGCTCGCGGTCCAGCGGCTGGCTGCCGAGACGACGGCCGAGTCCACGGTGTCGTCAGTTGCCCTGCCCAACGATGAAATGAAAGGCCGCATCATCGGGCGCGAGGGACGCAACATCCGCGCGTTCGAGACCGCGACCGGCGTGGACGTCATCATTGACGATACGCCCGACACGGTCGTGGTCTCCTGCTTCGATCCGGTGCGCCGGGAGATCGCTCGGCGAGCGCTTGAGGCCCTCATCACCGACGGTCGGATTCATCCGGGTCGCATTGACGAGCTGGTGAACAGCTCGAGGGAACAGCTGGAAAAGGAACTGGTCGAGGTGGGCGAGCAGACGGTCTATGATCTCGGGCTCAAGGGTCTGCACCCGGAACTCGTGAAACTCATTGGCCGCATGAAGTACCGTACCTCGTACGGCCAGAACATCCTGTCGCACTCGAAAGAAGTCGCCTGGCTCGCGTCCATGATGGCGGCGGAGCTCAAGCTCGACGTGACCCTCACCAAGCGGGGCGCACTGCTGCACGACGTGGGGAAAGTGCTCACGCACACCCATGAGGGCACCCACGTCCAGCTCGGTGTCGAGATGGCCACGAAGTACGGCGAGAACGCCACGGTCATCAACTGCATTGCCGCGCACCACGACGATGTGCCCCACGAGTCGGCCATTTCCGTGATCGTCCAGGCGGCGGATGCCATCAGCGGATCGCGGCCCGGCGCGCGTCGGGAATCGTTCGACACCTACGTGAAGCGCCTCACCAATCTCGAGCAGATTGCCTCGAGCTACCAGGGCGTGGAAAAGACTTTTGCCATTCAGGCGGGCCGCGAAGTACGCATCGTCGTGCATCCCGAGCGGGTAGACGATGCGCGGGCGCAGACGTTGGCTGAAGAAATAGCTCGGCGGATCGAGGGAGAGCTGCAGTACCCTGGCCAGATTCGCGTGGTCGTCATCCGTGAGACGAGGGCCGTAGACATTGCCCGCTGAACTGATTGATGGAACGGCCATCGGCGACGCCATGCGCGCCGAACTCCAGTCCGAGGTAGACGCCCTCAAGACCGCCGGCATCACGCCGGGCCTGGCGGTGGTTCTTGTAGGGGAGGATCCCGCCAGCCAGGTCTACGTCCGCATGAAGGGGAAGGCGTGCGAGGCGCTGGGCATGCACTCGGAGACCATCCGCCTGCCGGCCAACACGACGCAGGCCGAACTGCTCGCCGTGGTGGACCGGCTGAATACCGACCCGACGATCCACGGATTCCTGGTCCAGCTTCCCCTGCCGAAGCACATTGACGAGAAGACCGTCATTCACCGCATCGCGGTCACAAAGGACGTGGACGGGTTCCACCCCGAAAGCGTGGGCCGTGTCTCCATAGGCGACCCGAGCGGCTTCCCGCCGGCTACGCCGGCCGGGGTGCAACAGCTGCTCATTCGGAGTGGCGTTGAGACCTCCGGGGCGCATGTGGTGATCGTGGGTCGCTCGAATATCGTCGGGCGGCCGATGGCGTCCCTCTTGCTGCAGACAGGCAAGGGCGGCAATGCGACCGTGACCGTGTGCCACTCGCGCACGAAGGACCTGCCCAGCGTCACGCGGCTGGCCGACATCCTGGTGGTGGCCATCGGGCGCGCCGAGTTTGTCACCGCCGATATGGTGCGTCCCGGCGCCGTGGTCATTGACGTGGGCGTGAATCGCGTGGACGATCCGGCGGCGGAGAAGGGATACCGCCTGGTGGGCGATGTCGCGTTCGAGCCGGTCCGGCAGATTGCGTCGAAGATCACGCCGGTGCCGGGGGGCGTTGGGCCCATGACCATCACGATGCTGCTCGCCAATACGGTGCGGGCGGCGCGCCAGTGGGCGAAGTAGACCTCTTCTCGGCCGCGCCCGGGGCCGCGGATGCGGCCCTGTCCGTGGTCGAGGTCACCCGCCGCGCCCGTCAGCTGATTGACGCCGGTTTCGCACGCGTCTGGGTGCGCGGCGAGATCTCCAGTTTCAAGTCCTACCGGTCCGGTCATTGGTACTTCAGCCTGCGCGACGCTGAGGCGCAGGTGCGCTGTGTCATGTGGCGCACGGACAACGAACGGTTGCCCGCCCCCGAGGATGGGCAACAGGTGTTCGCGTTCGTGCAGCCAACCGTGTGGGAAGAGCGCGGCGAGTTTCGCCTCACGGTACGCCAGCTGTTGCCCAGCACGAGCGACGGCGCCTGGGAACGCGAACTGGCCAAGGCGAAGGCGGCGCTTCAGCAGGATGGCTTGCTCGATCCCGCGCGCAAGCGCGCGCTGCCGCGGTACCCGCAACGGATCGCGGTGGTCACCAGTCCGGACGGCGCCGCGCTCCACGACATCGTCGCTGTGCTCCGCAAACGTTGGCCCGTGGCGCGCGTGCTGGTCGTACCGGTGCGCGTCCAGGGCGAGACGGCTGAGCGCGAGGTCGTGCGGGGCCTCAAGCTTGTGGCGGAACTCGACGCCGACGTGGTGATCGTCGGGCGGGGCGGTGGATCCAAGGAAGATCTCTGGACGTTCAATCGCGAGGCGGTGGCCCGCGCGGTGGCGGCCGTACCGGTGCCGGTGGTGTCTGCCGTAGGCCACGAAACCGATAGCACGCTCACGGACCTGGTGGCTGACGTTCGGGCCGCCACACCGTCTGCCGCCGCCGAGTTGGTTGCTCCGGATCGCGTGGCGATCATCGGGATGGTGGATACGTACGCCCGCCGCCTGGCGCAGGGCTTGAGCGGTCGGGTGACCTTGGGGCTTCAGCGTCTCGCGCGCTCGGGCGACCGACTCAACGCGGCGATGGACCGCCGGATGGACCGGTCGCGTCACCGCTTGGGGGAGGCCGCGGCCCGGCTCGATGCGCTGAGTCCGCTGCGCGTGCTGGAACGCGGCTTCGCGGTCGCCCGAGACCATGAGGGCCGCGTCCTGTCGCACGTAGCGGATTTTGGCGCAGATCCTTTCACGCTCACCGTACGGGATGGCCGCATTGCGGCGCGGCCCGTCCGATGACTGACCAACCGACGTTTGCCGACGAACTTGCACGGCTGGAAGCTCTCGTGCGCCAACTGGAAGGCGGCGAGCTCAATCTGGATCAGGCCCTCAAGCTGTTCGAGGAAGGGGTCCAACGCCTGCGCGTCGCGCGCGAGTTGCTCGAGCGGTCCGAGCAGGAAGTGCGGCGCGTGATCCGCGAGGCCGATGGCTCGCTCGGCGAGCATGACCTCGAAGTCTGACGACCTCGGCGCGTGGCTGGCCGGCGTCCGGGCCACCACCGACGCCACGCTCGCCGCGTGGAGCCAGGAAGCCGCACAGCGCTGGCCCGGCGACGTGGGGGCGGCCATCGGGTACGCCCTGGCCGGTGAAGGCAAACGACTCCGGCCCGCCCTGGTGCACGCCGCCTTCGCTGCTGCCGGCGGCCAAGGCCATCCCACGGACTTCGCCGCGGTCGTCGAAACCGTGCACACCTACTCGCTGGTGCATGACGATCTCCCGTGCATGGACGATGACGACCTGCGCCGCGGGCGTGCGACGGTCCATCGTGCCTACTCGGTGGAGGTTGCCGTTGAGGCAGGGTTCCGCATGGTGGCGCTCGCCAGTTGGGGGTTGGAGCGTGGGGCGGACGCCCTGACCCTTCCGCGTGAGACACGCACCGCGTTGCGCGCGGTGTTGTTTCAGGGAGCAGGGGTGGCCGGCATGATCGGCGGCCAGGTGCTTGACCTCGAAGCCGAAGATCGCGTGCTCACGCGCGACGAGTTGGTCGCTGTGCATCGTGCCAAGACGGGCGCGCTCCTCACCGCAAGCGTGGTCATGGGCGGACTCGCGGCCAAGGCCGATGCGCGTGTGCTTGCGGCGCTTCAGGCCTACGGGGGGCCTGTGGGGCTGGCGTTCCAGATCGTGGACGACATTCTCGACGCCACCGCCACATCGGAGGCGTTGGGCAAGACGGCTGGCAAGGATGCGCTGCAGGGCAAATCCACGTATGCCGAGCTCTTGGGTGTGGAGGGTGCGCGTCAGGAGGCCGACCGTCTGGTGACGGACGCCGTGCGCGTCATTGCCACGGTGAGGGGGTCGGAGCGGCTGGTGCAGATTGCGCATCACATCATCGGCCGAGCGTCCTGACGCAGGTCTAGCCGTCGCTGGCCCGGAAGGTGAGCGCGGGATGCGCCGCCTCGGCGCTTCGTAACGACCACTCCGTGACAAACAGGACCACAGGCCGCCCGCGTTCATCGAATCGCAGGTCGCGTCCCATGGCCCGACCCACCTCGCGGATCTGTTGTTCCGGCCCCTCAACCCAACGTGCCACGGTGAACGGCAGGCGCTCCAGACGTATGGGCGCCTGATACTCGCCCTGCAACCGATGGGCCAGGGTGTCGAACTGGAGCGGACCGACCACGCCCGCCACGGGACGCGGACCGGACGGTGCGTCCGGTGCGGGAAGCAACAGGAGCATCAGGCCCTCGTCCGCCAGATGCCGGAGGCCCATATCCGTGGCCTTCCGCCGCATGGGATCCGCCGGCACCACTTCCGCAAAGTGTTCCGGGGCGAAACGGGGCAGGGTGGGAAACGCCAGACTCCCATCCAGCGATACCGTGTCACCCAGCTGAAGGTCGCCACGATCATGGATGCCCACGATATCGCCAGGCCACGCCTCCTCGATGGCGTGCCGCTCGGCGGCCAGAAAAGCCTTGGGCGCGAGCAGGCGAATCGGTGCGCCGGTGCGCGCGATCACCGCCGTCATGCCGGCCGCAAAACGGCCGGACGTGACGCGGAGCATCGCGATCCGGTCCCGGTGCCGCGGGTCCATGTTCGCCTGAATCTTGAAGACCATCGCGGAGAACGGTGCCGAGTCCAAAGTGGTGGCGTCCAAGGCGGGGTCAAACGCCCGGGGTGGGGCGGCGATGGTGAGGAAGCGCGAGAAGAAGTGCTCTACGCCCATGTTGGTCAGCGCGCTGCCAAAGAACGTCGGCGACACCGCGCCGCGCCGAAAGGCGTCCCGGTGGTGCGGTGGCGTCGCGGCGGCGACCAGGGCCAGCTCATCGGACAAGGCGTCATACACGCTGGCACCAAGCAGGTCCGCGGCCGCATCCGTGCGCACGTCCACGCGCTGTCCGGTCAGGCGTTTGCTGCCGTGGGAGCCGTCGTGGTCAAACAGCATGAGCTGGTGGTCCGCGAGATCCACGATACCGACCAACCGACCATCCTGCTGGACCGGCCACGTCATGGGCGAGCAGGGCATGCCGAGCTCCGCCTCGACCTGGTCGAGAATTTCGAGCGGCGGGAGGCCTTGGCGATCACACTTGTTGACGAAGGTCGCGACGGGGATGCCGGTCGCCCGCGCCACGTCAAAGAGCCGTCGGGTACGCTGCTCCACGACGCGCCGGTTGTCGAGCAGCATGATGGCGGTATCGGCCACCTGCAGAGCCCGGTAGGTATCCTCGCTGAAGTCGGCGTGACCGGGCGTATCAATCAGATTGATGCGGTAGCCGTCCAGGTCGAACTGGAGCACAGCCGCGGTCACCGAAATGCCGCGCTCCCGCTCAATCGCCAGCCAGTCAGATCGCGTCGTGCGCTGGGCTCGGCGCGCCTTGACGCTCCCGGCCAGGTGAATCGCCCCACCATAGAGCAGGAGCTTCTCCGTCAGCGTGGTCTTCCCGGCATCCGGGTGGCTGATAATGGCAATCGTGCGCCGTTCGGTTTGCGCAGCGGGCGAGGGGCGGTCGGTTGGCTCAGTGTGTGGCACGCGTGGAATCTAGACGGTTTCCGGGATAGATTCCCTCCTTCATGTCCCTCCTCGATGCCATCCGTGGGCCGGACGACGTCCGCCGCCTGTCGCGTGACCAGCTGCCGCAGCTCGCGGAAGAGGTCCGTCAACGCCTGATTGACGTGGTTTCCCATACGGGCGGGCACATCGGCGCCGGACTCGGCGTGGTCGAACTCACCACGGCGCTGGTGCACGCGTTCGAGTCACCGCGCGACAAGATCGTGTGGGATGTCGGGCATCAGGGCTACCCCTGGAAGGTGCTGACGGGCCGAAACGACCGCATCGGGACCCTGCGCCAGACCGACGGGCTTTCGGGGTTCCTGCGACGGGTGGAGAGCCCGCACGACCATTTCGGTGCGGGACACGCCGGGACCGCGATCAGCGCGGCCTTCGGCATGGCGGCCGCCCGTGACCTGAACAAGGACGACTACCACGTCATCGCCGTGGTGGGTGACGGCGCGATGACGTGCGGCCTGCCGTACGAAGGGCTCAACAACGCCGGGCACTCGGAACGCGACTTCATCATCGTCCTGAACGACAACGGGATGTCCATTGCGCCCAATGTTGGCGCCATCAACAAGTATCTCGGCTCCGTGATCGCCAGCCCGCTCACCAATCGGGTGCGGGAACAGGTGAAAGCGGTCATCCAGAAGACCTCGACCTTCGTGGGTGGCAAGCGCATGGTGGATTTTGCGCGGACGGTGGAGGAAAGCGTCAAGAACCTCTGGTCGCCCGGCATGCTGTTCGAGGAGATGGGCTTCCGCTACTTCGGGCCCATTGACGGACACGACATCGGCGCGATGCTGCGGACATTCGATCTGGTGAAGTCGCTGAAGGGCCCGCGGTTGGTGCACATCATCACCCAAAAGGGCAAAGGCTTCCCGCTGGACGAGCCCGACAGCGAGAAGTTCCACGCCCGCAATCCCTATGATCCGGCCACCGGCGAGCTCCGGCCGGCCAAACCGGCTCCGCCGGCCTGGACCAAGGTGTTTGGCCAGGCGATCACCGAACTGGCCGCCGAGTACCCGTCGCTCGTCGCCATCACGGCCGCCATGCCGTCGGGGACAGGCACCAACATCTTCGAGAAGAAGTGGCCCGAGCGGTTCTTTGACGTCGGGATTGCCGAAGGCCACGCCACCACGTTTGCGGCGGGATTGGCGACGCAGGGCATTCGGCCCATCGTGGCCATCTACTCGACGTTCCTCCAGCGTGGATTCGACAACATCATCCACGATGTGGCGATTCAGCGTCTTCCGGTGATTTTCTGCATGGACCGGGCGGGCATGGTTGGGGCCGATGGGCAGACCCACATGGGTTTGTACGACATTGCCTACATGCTGGCGGTGCCCAACATGACCGTTACTGCCCCCAAGGATGGCACCGAGTTGATTGGGCTGCTGCGTACGGCCTTGGCGCACGAGGGCCCGTTCTGCATGCGGTATCCCCGCGATGCGGCGCCTGGCACCGCGCCACCGGCGGCTGAGGTTGCGGCGGTGCCGTATGGCACGTGGGAAGTACTTCGTGAGGGCCGGGACGCCGCGATGCTCGCCGTAGGCGTGATGTGTGCGCCGGCAATGGCGACTGCGGAACGGCTTGCTGCCGAAGGGCTGGACCTGACCGTGGTCAATTGCCGCTATCTCAAGCCATACGATGCGGCGATGCTCGAACGCCTGACCCAGCAGCACCGGGTGCTTGTGACGGTCGAAGACGGCACGGAGGTGAATGGGTTCGGCGCGATGCTGTCGGCGCGTGTCGCAGCACTGGCGCCCCAGGTGCGGGTGGGTGTGCTTGGCGTGCCTGACCGCACGTGGGAGCACGCCCCACGGGCCGAGCAGCTGCGCGAGGCGGGCCTCGATGCGGACGGAATCGCCACGCGGGTGCGCGCCCTGGCGGCTGAGGAGAGCCTCACGCCCACATGATCCTCGGGGTCGTCGGGAACCCGCGCTACGCCGAGGTCCCGGCGCTGCTCAGCCGCCTGCGGGCGGCTGCACCGGGCTTGGGGATCGAGGTCCGTCTCGAATCAGACCTGGCGGCGTTCTGGCCCGAGGTTGTTCCCACCCCCTTTGAAGGTCCGCCGCCTGACGTCGTACTGGCCATCGGTGGCGACGGCACGCTGCTGCGGAGCGCCCGGTTCATCGGTCGGCGCGAAGTCCCGCTGGTAGGGGTGCACGTCGGTCGGCTGGGCTTCCTGTCGTCTGTCACGCCGGGCGAGTTCGATCAGGCCCTGCAACTGCTCGCGCTCGGCGAGTACACCACCGAACAGCGACAGATGCTCGAGGCCGAAGTGGAAAGTGCCGATGCGGTGCGCTCGGTCGGGATGGCACTGAACGATGCGGTGGTGCACAAGGCGGGGGTCGCGCGAGTGGTGCGGCTGGGAATCCTGGCCGACGGCGAGACGGTGGGCGCGTTCAGTTCCGACGGCATCATCATCGCGACCCCCACGGGCTCGACAGCGTACTCGCTGTCCGCGGGTGGCCCCATCGTGGTGCCCGGGGTGGACGCCTTGGTGATTACGCCCATCTGTCCGCACACCCTCGGCGTACGTCCCATTGTCGTGCACGGGAAGGCCGAGATTCAGGTCACACTGCTCCCGCCGATCGGTGAAGAGGATGTGCTGTTGTCGCTCGACGGACAGATAGGTACGCCAATCATGGAGGGCGACCGCATCCGCGTACGACGCGCCAACCATTTGCTCAAGCTCGTGCGGTTCCACGAAGACGGCTTCTTCGCCACGCTGCGCCGCAAGCTGCAGTGGGGCGACCCTTCCGGCCGCGACCGCTAGCATGCTGACCGAACTGCGCGTGCGTGACCTGGCGGTGATTGCCGATGTCCGGCTCACGCTGGGCGCCGGCCTCAACGTCCTCACCGGCGAAACCGGAGCCGGTAAGTCCATGCTCGTGGATGCCCTCGCGCTGCTCCTGGGCGAGCGCGCCAGCGGCGATCTGGTACGGCCCGGCACCGACCGCGCGGTGATCGAAGCGGTCTTCGAAATCTCGCCGCCGGCCCTGGACGTGCTGCGTCGCGAAGCCGCCGAGGCGGGCGTGGACCTGGACGATGGCCGACTGGTGGTCCGGCGGGAGATCCGTGCCCAAGGCGCCAATCGTGCCTGGGCCAACGGCAGTCCCACCACCGTGGCGGTGCTGTCGCGCCTTGGGCGTCTGCTGGTGGACCTGCACGGCCAGCATGAGGCGCAGTCGCTGCTGGTTGGGGCTACGCAACGCGACCTGCTCGACGCCTGTGCGGGGGCGCAGTCCCACCGCCACAAGGTGCGCGAGGCCCATGCGCAGGCGGATCGGCTGCGGCGCGAGATGGAAGCGCTGGTCGCCAAGCGCGACGACGTCACGCGACGTGCCGACTACCTGCGGCATGTCGTGAAGGAGATCAGCGAGGCGAAGCCCGCACCCGGTGAGGATGAAACCCTCGACCAGGAGGCGCGGCGGCTCGGGCATGTCGAGGAGTTGCAGCGCCTCACGGCGGAACTGGCGGAGGTGTTGGACGGCGAAGATGGGGCAGGCGCACGATGGGGGCACGCCGATCGGTTGGTCACGCAGCTGGACCGATTCGACAGCGGGCTCGCGCGGTGGCGCGAATTGCTCGACGCCGCGACGGCGGCCGCCGACGAGTTGGCACGCGCCGTGCGCGACTATGCCGCCAATCTGGATGCCGATCCCGCGCGGCTGGCAGCGGTCGAGCAACGCCGCGATGTGTTGTACCGACTGGTGCACAAGTACGGACCCGGCCTGGCGGACGTGCTCGAGACCCGGACCACGGCGGAACGCGAGCTCGACCTGCTGGACACGGCGACGCTGGATCTGTCGCGACTGGAAGAGGCGCTCGCTGCGGCCGACGCGGAGCTCATGGCAGCGGCCGCGGCCCTCACCAAGTCGCGGCGGAAGGCGGCCACTGCGCTGGCCCAGGACGTGGGACGGCGACTGCCGGGTCTGGGGTTGCCCGCTGGTCGCCTGGCGGTGCGCCTCGAGCCCCGCGAATCCATCGCCGCCCACGGTGGCGACACGGTCACGTTCGAGGTGCAGTTGAACGTTGGGCTGGAGGCGCGGCCCCTCGCCCAAGTCGCGAGCGGTGGCGAGTTATCTCGCCTGATGCTGGCCCTGAAAGTGGTACTCGCCGCGCATGACGCGGTGCCGACGCTCGTCTTTGACGAGGTAGATCAAGGAGTCGGCGGCGAAGTGGGATCGCAGGTGGCCGAGGCGTTGGCTCAGGTGGCCACCACGCGGCAGACGCTCGTGATTACGCATCTGGCGCAGATTGCGGCGCGGGCCGATCGACACCTCAAGATTGCCAAGCGTACGGAAGGTGGCATGACCACGGCGGACGTGGCGGTGCTGGAACCCGGCGAGCGGGAAGTGGAAGTGGCGCGGATGCTGGGGGATGCGGCCGACCGACGCCTGCGTGAGCACGCCGGGGCGTTGCTCAAGAAGCGTTAAAGTCCGTAGTACAACCGTAGACCGAAATCGAGTTGCCGCGACCGCGGTGTCCTCCCGCCCGACCCCGTAAACACCGAGCGATACACGAGCCCGGCCTCGATCGGCAGGCCGGCGGCACGACGGCCGCGTTCGCTGCGGTACCAGAGGCCACCACCAAACGCGAGCGCCGATTGCGCCGTCTCCACCTCGAGGGCGGGTACCGGCGCGCCGTTCAGGGTCACCCGATCTGCACCGCGCCGATACCAGTCGGCGGTCATGCTCACCCGCAACCCTTCGGTGAGCCGAAGCCCCGGCCATACGCTCAGCTGGGTGATGTCACCGGGATCGTGCGAGACCGTCGCGAGTGTGGATGCCGGGGCCAGCGGATCGTCAGGCGCGGCGACGCGGAGATCGGCGGTGCCGGCCCGCTGGATCTCCATGCTGCCGCGAACCCAGAGCGAGAGCCATTGGCCTTCCACGGCGCCCTCGAGGGCCAACCCCACGTCGAGTCGGCGGTCGCCCGGCGCCAGCTCAATCGGATCGAGCGGGCGTCCGCGCGAAGCGGTGGGCAATCGTGCCATGAGGTCGGCTAACAGCCGTACGCCGGGCCGCGCATGAATCGCGATCCGCGCCCCCAGCTCGATGTCGCCCAGTTTCCGCGTATGCTTGCTCGGCGCGAGCGGGGAAAGTCCCAGGTCGCTCACGAGGACACCGAGCGCCGTCGTGTCCAACGGCGCCTCGGCGAACGAGAGGGTGAAGGCCGAGGGGGTGAACCCCAATGCCTGGAGGTCGGTCAGCAACCGCGCGACCGCGTTGTTGATCGCGGTCGCGGCGCCGGAAGTACGCAACGGCTGGAGGGGCGAGGCGCCGAGCAGAACGAGATCGACCGCCATGCGGCGGGCCCGCTGCTCGAGCGTCGCCGCATCGCCGCACGCCGGATCGAGCGGGCAGCCAAACTGGCCGTCGGCGATCGCGGCGGCGATCTGGTCAGCCGTGGCGAGGAGGGCACCCGCCGCCGTCCCGGCCGCGCCGGCATCGAAGGTCGCGAGGCCGGCGTTCGCGCCCGTCGTATCCACCGAGGGAGACGCGTTCATGGTGGTGGTGATGAGCGGGATCGTCGCGCGCACGGTGAGCCACGAAGTGAGGCCCAGCGAAAACTCGAAGGGAAACCGACGCACGTCGGCATCCAGCCGCGGGTCAATGCGTCCGGCCGTCAGCACCCAGGTGGCGTCGCCCGTCATGGACCGGACCGCCGCCTCGGCTTGTGCCGCGTCGGGGAACAGGCGGCTCGTCGTGTCGGTGAGGAAGTAGAAGCCGAGTGGTCGTACGGTCCCGTCGGTGCCAAACACCGCGTCCCAGCTGCGGTACTGCGGCATGAAGCTGATGCGTAGCGTGCCGGTGGGAATGGTTCGCGCATCCGGAATAATCTGGGCCGCAAGACGGGAGGGCGGGAAGACGGGAAGCAGCAGGAGCGTCGCAAGCACGCCCACGCCGTACCTGCGCCTTCCCGCCCTCCCGCCTTCCCGCCTCGTCACCCTAGTCCAGCCCCGGGATCGCGGTCTCGAATGCCGCGTTGATGGCGGAGATCAACAATGTCGCGAGCAGCCGGTGCGTGGCGGAACTCGGATGCAGACCGTCGGCGCTGAGCGCCGTGCCGAACGGATGGGCGTTCGCCTGATCGGTGAACGTCGGGAACGGGCGAATCGCGGTTGGGTCGGCCAGGAGCTGGGCCAGCGGCACGTTGGGATCGAAGTAGAGCCAGTCGCGCGCAGCCGCCTCCGCAGCGATGGCCGCGTTGTACTGGGTGACCGCATTCAGGAAGAACACCATCTCCGGAACGGAGACGCCGTGGTCGGCGCTGCAATCAATCACCGCGGGCTGGACATCCCCTGGCGCCAGACTGCCGGCGGTCAGGGAATCCAGTCGCGCCTGGGCCATGGCAAGAGCCGCGCCGCCCGTCGGGAAGGGAACCGACGCCCACGCGGTGTCGGCGCCGCCCAGGGGTTGGAACGCCGTGCAGTTCACCACATCCAGCACATTCACCGGGGTGGTGGCATCGAAATCGGCCTCGAACTGCTCCCAGAGTCTGCCCTGGGTGAGGTACGGTGCGGACGTGACCTGCGCGACGCCGAGCAGCACGCCGCCCTGGATCGTGCCGATGGCATCGAGCGAGTCCATCAAGCGGGCATAGGTCGTCGCAAACGTGGCCGGTGGCGTAACCAGCGTCGAGTCACCGGGGTTGACGCTGTTGATCAGCGCACCCAGGACATCGTTGTTCCCGATCCACACCGAGATAAACGTGGGCTGCGCACGCCTGGCCGCGCCGAGCTGGCTCAGGCCGCCCAGGAGAAACGTGGTCAGGGTATTGGGGTCACTGGTGGCATCATAGTTGGTGAGTACGTCAATGACGGATGCGCCTGGAACCGCCACGAGATTGAGCCAGGGCGGCACGTTGTCGGTGCGAAGGGCGCAGTCGCCCCCTGTGAGGCCATGCACCCGCGTGAGCGTGAAAATGTTCGTGATGGGAGGTGGGCAGCCCGGCACGCGCATCCACGGCACGTAGAACGTCGTCCCCATCTGTTCCGCCAGCAAGACGGCGTAGGAGGCGGCCTGGAGCGTGCTGTCGAGCCCGCCCGCCTGATAGCCGGCCGTGATCGAGTTGCCGAAGGCGACATAGCGGCTGAACAGTTCACCGCCTTCCGGCAGCGGCGGCGGGTTGAGCGCCTGATCATCGAGACAGCCTGCCAGCACGAGTCCGGCGGCCACCAGTCCGAGTCGTCGCACCATGGGCTAGAACCTCGCCGTCAGGGAGAGGCCCACCATATGGGCGTTGAAGTCATAGAGACCGGTGTGCTCCGGAGCGCTGCGTACGCGACCGCGGCGCCGCTCCTGGCGCAAAAACTGGTACGCGACATCGGCGGTGAGCCCCGAGAACACCTGGTAGCCGAGCCCAACGATCCACTCGTTTCGCTCGCCTTCCGGGAGAAGCGGAGTCACCGTCTGATCGGGTGACGCTGCCGAATGCCAGATGAAACCCGAGCGCAGCGCCACGGTGCCGCTCGTCAGCCATTCCACCGCCAGGCGCAGGCCGTGGGAGTCGTTGAAGTCCTGCGGCGCCATCAACGGCGGTGTCGCGGCATTCGAGGGGAAGTCGGCGCGCAGGGTATCGAATGCGGACCAGCGCACCATCTGCCAGTCCGCGAAGACCGATACGGTGTTCGTGGCCCGGACCGCGATTCCGGCCACGACTTGCCCCGGCATCGTGATGGATGTCGTGACGTCGCCGTCCGCCAGGGGCTGGCCCGCCTGAAACACCGTCGAAAGGACGAGGTCCAAGGGCAGCGGGTTCGCCGGATTCACCAACGGGTCCAGCGCCAACGACAAGGGATTGAACGGTGGAAGCGTGATGTTGGTCGGGATCTGGGTGAAATCAATCGTGCCGGTGTAGTCAATGCGTGCAGGCGTAAGGTACCGGGCGCCCACACTGACCCGTGCGTGCGGTGTGAAAAGGAGGGCAACGTGCCCCGCCAGCCCATTGCCTGTGGCCTCGAGCCGGGCGTCCGCCATGTCGATATTGGAGAGCAGTCCGAGGTTGCCGAACGTGACGCCGTCCCCGATGGGCAGCGCTGACAGCTCAACGCGCTGGGAGAGGTGGACGGAACTCATGATCAGGTTGGGTCCGCCACCCACGGCCAGCATGGGATGCAGCCGGACCGACACGGTGGGCTGCACGTAGATGCTGTTCAAACCATTGTCATAGCCGACGTACCGGCCTTCAAAGGTGTCGGGCCATGCCGTCCCCAATCCAAACGGGACGAACATCCCGAGCCCCGCCGTGATCCGGTCCGTGATGCCGTAGGTCAGGTACGCGTGCGGCACGGAGACGATGCCATTCTGGAGTCGCGTCTCGGTGGCGGTCCCATCGTCGGTGAACCCGCCCATCGTCTTGATGGCTACCCCGCCCACCGAGAGGGTCAGCCCGCGCTGGCCGGTCAACCCGGCCGGATTGAAGAAGATGCCGGAGCCGTCGGTGCACGGGGCGGCAATGCCCGCGCCCGCGCGCCCCATCATGCACGCACCGTGCTCAAACAGGCCGAAACCTTGCGTGGAGACCGGAGCGGCCATCGCGAACGCGGTCGCCAGTATCAAGGGATAGCGCATGCGCGGAAGATGCCCGGACACGCTACGGAGTGTCAACGCGGGTCAGCAGCGCCCGGTCATACGCGGCGAGTACTTCCTGGCGGCTGATCAATCCGAGCAAACGTCGCGACTCCAGGTCCGATACCACGGGGAGGTAGCGAGCCCCATGCACGCCCAGATGACGCAGAGCGGTGCCCAGCGTGTCGTCGGGCGTCACGGCCGAGACATCGTCGTGCGCGATATCGGCCGCCACGAGTACGGCCGAGACGGCCGCCGCCCGCGGAATGACGGTGCGCAGGTCGCCGTACGTGATCATCCCCAGCAGGCGCCCATCGTCCGTGGTCACCGGAAACTCGGTCTGGGTCGTGCGGCCCACTTGGTCCAGCACGCGGGCGAACGACTGGTGATCGGCAAGGACGACCGGATCGCCGACATACGCGTCGCCAACCCGCAGGGACTCGAGCACCGTCGTATCTCGGCCAAACTCAATCTGCTCGCCGCGCCGAACGAGCCATTCGGAGTAGATCGAGTAGGGATGCAGCTTGCGCGCGAAAATGTAGGCAATGGCGGCGGTCAGCATGATGGGCAGGATGAGGGCGTAGTCGCCGCTCATCTCGAAGACGATCATGAGCGCCGTAAGTGGGGCATGCGTACTGCCCGCCACGAGTCCGGCCATCCCGGCCAACGCAAACGCTTCTGGCGCGATGCCGAGTTCCGGGAAGATCTCGGCGGCGGCCACGCCGAGCCCGCCGCCCAGCGTGGCGCCGATGAACAGGGCAGGGGTGAAGACGCCGCCCGCGCGCACGGCCGCGAGGGACCACGAGGTTGCCAGAATCTTCGCAAAAGCGAGCGCGACGAGCAGCCACGCTTCGCGCTCGCCAATGATCCCGAGTGAGAACGACTCGTGTCCCTGACCCCACAGGTCGGCGCGAAACGCGATGTTGAGGGCGCCGACCACGACAGCGGCAGCGGCAATCTGGCGCCACCGCGCGCCGAAACTGCCGAGCAAGGCGCCCGTCTGGTGCACGCTGCGCGTGTACACGACGCCCATCACCCCGGTGGCAATACCGAGTCCGGCGTAGAACACGAGTTCCACGGGGGCGCCGAGGGCGTACTCGGTGGGGATCTCGATGACGGGTGAGTTGCCGAGGACGCCGCGCGAGATGGCGGCGGCGATCACGGAGCTCACGAGTACCGGCGGGAAGCTCGCGACGCCGAACGTGCCGAGGATCTTCTCCAGCGCAAAGAAGACCCCCGCGATTGGCGCGTTGAAGGCCGCCGAGATACCGGCGGCGGCCCCACACCCGATCAGCACCGTGAGACGCGGGCCTCCCGACCGGAAGAACTGCCCGAGCTTTGAGCCGAGGGCGGCGCCGGCAACCGCTACGGGGCCTTCGGCCCCCACCGATCCGCCGGTCCCGATC
>JBBDNM010000008.1:0-7829 GCA_040877595.1 Gemmatimonadales bacterium
CGCGCGCGGCAAGCCGCCTGCCGACACCCACGGTGGCTGGACCAGGCTTCCTAGCGCGTGCGCGGCTGGTCGCCGCGCAATTCCGTGAGGTCCGTCTGCGTGCGCTGGTCACCCAGGAGATGACGGGCGAAGTACTCCGCGCGCAGCCAGAACCAGTAGTTACCCATGTTGCCGTAGCCGTGCCGCTGGCCCGGGAACAGGAAGAAGTCGAACCGCTTGTTGGCCCGGATGAGTGCTTCCGCCATCCGGATGGTGCCACCGGGGTGCACGTTGTTGTCCATGTCACTCGTGGTGAGCAACAGGCGCCCCTGGAGGTTGTTGGCCAGTGACGAGTTCCGGTCAATCGCGTACTCGAAGAACGTGCTGTCGTTGCGGATCACTTCCCGGATGCCGTGGTGCTTCTCCGACCAATTCGCATTGTAGATCTCATTCTCATGGTTCCCGGACGACGAGACTGCCACATCGAAGAAATCCGGGTACACGAGCATCGCCGCGGTGGACATGAACCCGCCGCCGGAGTGTCCGTAGATCCCCACCCGTTCGATATCAATGAACGGATGACGGTTGGCCAATTGCTCCGCGGCCGTCTTCTTATCGGCCAGGCCGTAGTCCCGCAGGTTGCCGTAGCCGTAGTTGTGATACCATTTCGACCGGTTCGGATGCCCGCCCCGGTTGCCCACCGTGACCACGACAAACCCCAACTGGGCCAGGGCCACTTCGCTCGGAGCCGACGACCAGGACTTGGCGACCGCCTCCGTCTGCGGGCCGGGGTACACATACTCGATGATGGGGTACCGCCGAGTCGAGTCGAAGTCGAACGGCCGGTACATCACGCCATACAGATCGGTGATACCGTCGGCGGCCTTCACGCTGAATGGCTCCGGGAACTGATACCCGGCTGCAGTGAGGGCCGCGAAATCGGCGGACCCCAGGTCCACCACCCGCCGGCCCGTGGTGCCGTCAATGACCTCCGACGCCGGAACGGTGTTCACGCGCGAATAGTTGCTGACGAAGTACCGGTTGCTCTCACCCACACTCGTACTGGTGTTGAAGTTGCCCGGGTTAAGCAACGTGAGGCCCGCCCCGTTGAGCCCGACGCGGTACAGGTGCTCGTAGTAGGGATCCTCCCCCGCCTCGCGGCCGTTGGCGGTGAAGATCACGACACCGCGAGTCTCATCCACCCCCTCAATGCCGTCCACATGGTAGGGCCCCTCGGTCAGGCGGTTGCGCAGCTGGCCATCCGGACCAAACCGATACAGATGCGCCCAGCCGTCGCGCTCCGACCACCAGAGCATGTCGCCGTTGCGCAGCAGCTCGAGGTTGCGGTGCTCGACGTAGGTGTTGAGGCGCTCCTCGATGAGCGTGCGCACCTCACCGGTTGCCGCATTGGCCACCATCACGTCCACGCGCTTCTGGTCCCGGCTGCGACGCCAGAAATAGACCTGGTCGCTGTTCGGCGCCAGCCACACGCTCCGCCGCGGCTCATTGGCGCCGAAGTACTGGAAGCGGCGCGCCGTGAACAGGCCGAGCCGCTGATCTTTCCAGTCGCCGGCGCTGACCGTGACCATCGCCCGGCTCGGCACGTCAAACACATACATGTGCACCTGCGCGACGTTGGTGTCCCCCGCCATGTCATACCGGTACGTCTCGAGCTGGGGCCGGCGGCCGGCGCCGTGGTGGATCACCCACAACTCGCCCGTCAGTCGCTGGTCCTGCCGGATGGTCGCGAAGCGGCGTGAGTCCGGCGACCACGAGATGTTGGCCGGCTTCCGCCGATCCGCGGCCCGCCGCCGTTCCAGGTCGGTGCTGCCCCCATCCGCAAAGCCCGAAGCGTAGCTGAAATACTCCTCGCCATCGGTCGTGAGCTGCACGCCTTCGATCTCCACTGCCCAATCCGCCGTGTCGGCGGCGACGCCAGGCCTGCCACGGCGCGCATCCAGCACCCGCTGATAATCGGCCGCGGTGGCCAGATACAGGTTGTGCCGCCACGCATAAACCAGATGCTGGCCGTCCGGCGAGACGGTGGCCCAGTTCGGATGGTTGTCGGGATGCTGATAGTCGGGAATCTCGGTCAGGACGCGCGTGGTAATGTTGTATCGGAAATAATGCACCAGCTTGCGTGGCCGCCCGCGCGGCGGCCGGGCCGACCGCTGTCCCTCACCCCGTTCGGCCTCAGTGTCGGTGCGCACGGAATCCTGCGACGACTCGACTTCGAACTCGAGCGTATTGGCGTCAATGAAGCGGATATTGCGAATCGGCAGGTGCTGCGCGTCCCACGGGTCCCGCGTGATGCGGGTCAGCTCGGCGGCAAGCCGCGCCCGATCAAAGATCTCACGACGGGTGCCCGCCACGGGATCCACCAGATAATAGAAGCGGCCGTCCGACGTGTTCCATTCATACCAGAAGCGTTCCGTGCCCTCGATCCACCGGGGCTGCACGGCCGTGCTGTGGACCATCTGGCTCATCCGGGCCGGCGCGAACCGCGCGGCAAGGTGCCAGTTGGCCTCCGTGACGGCGGCGGGGGTTTGTGCCGCCAGCGGGAACGCGAGCACGCCAGCGACCAGCACCGCGCGCCGGACACACGAACGCAACATGAGGAATCTCCGTGAGAGGGGTGGGGACCGCGAACATACAGCCTCTACGGACGAGCGGAAGGGGACGTTGAACCGGCCGAGGGAGCCCCGGCGAGGGCAGCCGTCGCCGCGCGAACCAACAGGCCCCGCAACGGTTCGGACAAAGCCAGGTCGTTGCCCCCGACCTGGAACCTGGCCGGGAGCTCGGGCATGTGCCCGGCAAGCCCCGCGTAGATCGTGAGCGCCGCAAGCAAGCTCCCCAACGGCGAGGGGTGGAACCGGTCGGGCCCGTAGAGGCCGAGGCCCGCATCCTCGGCCCACGCGGCCAGCCATGCGTCGCCGGCCGGCAGAAAGCGACCTTCGACGGCTGCGGCCGCCGCACGGTAGTTTGCGCTCACGTCCGGAAAGAACGACGCGCGCGATTCATCGGGCCACACGGCGTACAGGGCCGGTTCCCCACCTGCCGCTCGGATTACGATCGCCCACTCCATGGCCCACGTGCGCAGGTGCACCGCGCTTTCGGCGAGAGACGAGGGGCCCTGTTGCATGACCACAAAGTCCCATCCCTCGGCCACGCGCGTCCGCGCCGGTCCGCTCTGCCAGTGGTCCTCCAGGCTGCTGCCATCCATCAGGGCGGAGGCGACCTGCACCGTGGGCCCACCCAGACGGCCCAGAGCGGCCACCATGGCAGGGAGGTTGTTGTGGGCGGTCAGGCTATTGCCGATGAACAGCACTCGGAGGGAACCCTCCGGCGCGGATGGGCTGCCGCACGCAGGCGACACCAGGGATAGCAGGACCACGAGGAAGACGCGCATCTTGGTGGCATGCTACCGCTGACGGTAGGTACTAGTTCCCGCCCACCAGGTCGCGGAGTCGGGCCAACCGCTCCCCCACGATCCGCATCTGGTCCCCGTACCGGCCCCAGTCGCCCGCGCGCTGAGCCGTCAGGGCGGCTTCCCACGCGGCCGTGGCTTCACGAATCGCACGCGCGACTTCCGGGGAGGTTGCCGCCCCCGGAGCGGCCACCGCCGCCTGCAATACGCGGGGCGCACTCGCCGCCGAGGCGCCACCGAAGAGGCGCGCCATCGCGGCCTCCAGGGTTTCCTCCATCACCACCTGGTTCTGGTACGCCACGATCACCCGCCGCAGCTCCGGAATCTGTCCCCCTTCGGCACGCAGGTAGAGCGCCTGCACAAACAGCAGCGCCTCCGCAATCGGGATCACCAGCAGGTTGCCCCGAATGACCTGAGAACCACGCTGGTCCCACAGGGAGATCTGTCGGGAGATTTCCGTGTCCTGATTGATCCGCCCTGAGACCTGAGCCGGTCCAAACACCAGACTCTGCCTCGGGAAGCGGTACACCACCAGCTCGCCGTAATGCTCACCATCGCTTCGCGACACCATCCACGCTGCCAGGTTGTCCTTCTGGCGCGGCGTGAACGGGGTCATGAGGATGTATTCCTCGTGGGGCTCACCCGGCAATCGCATGACGATGTGACGCAGGAACGGGTCGGTGCCCGCCCCTGTGGTGGTGCTCGCGGGAATCTGCCACTGGTCCTCGCGAGCGTAGAACACGTTCGGGTCGTCCATATGGTACGTGGTGTAGAGCGATGCCTGGGTGCGGAACAGGTCACTCGGCCACCGCACGTGACGACGGATGTCCGCCGGCATGTCCTCCATGGGATGCACAATGCCCTCGAAGATCGCGCCATAGGTGCGCACCACGGGATCGGCCGGGTCAGCCAGATAGGCGTCCACCGTCCCGTCGTACGCATCCACCACCACCTTCACGCTGCTGCGCACATAGTTCGCCCCACCGCCGACCGGCTGCGCGTAGGGATACCGGTCGCTGGACGTGTAACCGTCCAGCATCCAGACCAACCTGCCCTCATCGGTGATCACGAGATAGGGATCGGCATCCCACGTGAGGAACGGCAGGGCCCGCGCCGCCCGTTCCTGTATGTTGCGATAGAACAGGACGCGGCTGTCAGGCCGAATCAAGTCGGTCAACAGGATGTCAATCGAGCCAAACCGGAGACTGAACAAGAGCTTCCTGAAGAGGCCGCCCACCCGCACGCCGGCCGCACCGTCGTACACAAAGAAGGCCGTCGAATCGCCCATCGGATAGTCGAACTCGCGCTGATCCGTGTTCACGAACACGTACCCGCCCGCCAGCTCGCCGAAGTAGATCCGCGGCTGCGTGACCTGGAGCGAGACCGACGACTGCGGCGGCAGATCCTTGATGAGCAGCTCCGGCAGGCCTTCGGGCGACACCTGGTTCGGCGGACTCAACGTGAGCCCCATGCCATGCGTGTACGTGAGTCGTTCGTTGATGAAGTTGCGGGTGGGCAGCGACGCCGGGTTCAGTTCGCGCGCCGAGAGGAGGACCTGGCGGTACTCGCCATCCACGGTGTAGCGGTCATCGTCCACCGACACGAAGTCGTAGTAGGTGCGAATTTCCTGCAGTTGCTGGAACGTCTGGAGCAACGGCGCGCGATCCCACAGTCGCACATTACGGAGCGTTCCCTGGTTGGCCGCGATATCGGCCGCCGTGAGCGTCGCTTCGCCCGTCAGGTCCCGCACCTGAATGGCCTCCAGGCCCCAGGCCCGTCGCGTCGCCGCAATGTGCCGTGCAATCTGGGTGCGTTCACGCTCCAGCTCGTTGGGCGCCACGCCAAACTTCTGGAGCGCGGCGGCCGCCGCCGTGCCGAGGAGGAACACCCCGAGATACAGACCCCCGGCGACGGCGGCATTCCGCACCAATTGCCGTGACCGCGCGCCCACGATGACTACCACCGCCCCGACCGTGGCCACAACGGCCAGCACGACAAACATCGGCGCGCGAACCACCAGGTCGGTATAACTCGCGCCCACCAGCGGCCCGGTGGTCGAGAACAACAACGACGGCCGGCTCACGAACAACGCGGTGCCGGCAACCGCGAGGAGCAGCAGCGCCAGCAGGCTGGCGAGATGCATCTGCGCCTCGGGCTCGATCGTGATCCGGCGTCGGAACCCGACGATGTCGCGGCGCAGGATATAGACCGGCAGGGTCACCAGCAGTCCGAGCAGCGCCAGACTCACGACAAACTGCAGCACGGCCGAAATGGCCGGCAGCGTGAAGACGTAGTAACCAATATCGCGGCCAAAGACGGGATCCGCTTCGCCGAACGGCACCGCATGCCGCCACTTGAGCAAGGTCAGCCAGGCACTGGACGCCGCCGTCCCCATCGCCGCTGCGAGGAACGCCGCCACACCCCACCCCATCCGGCGGAGCAACGTGGCGAGCGCGACGGTGACGCCCGCCGAGGTCCGGAGCACCAGATGTGGCGCCACCCCCCGCTGCGCCACCCGCAGGTTCAGCCACAGGAACACCAACGCCACCGTCGCCCCGCCGATCCAGAGGCCCACGCGGGTGCCCACCTCGGTGAGGAAGACGGTGCGGTAGCCCAGCGCGTTGAACCAGTACCAGTCCGTCACGAAATGCGCGATGCCGCGGGCGGACAGCAGCAGGACGGCCAGCCCGACGACAAGCAGAATGATCAGGGTGCGACGTTGCATGGTGCGGAGTATAGCGGAGAACCCAAGCCCTGCCACCCAGGGGTTGACGATTCACGGCTTTGGCTGCAGAATCCGCGGGTTACAACCTCCAAGGGGATCTTCGTGCACGACGACTTGCAACCCCGTCCGCGCGCGCCCGGTGGCGCCCTCCGGGCCTTGGGGTTCCACGACCGCCGCGCTGTCGCCGACCGACGTTCCGGCGAACACGCCGTTCCTGACGACATTACCGCGCGACGCCGCCTGCGCGACCGCCGCGAATCGCCGAGCGGACACATCCGCAATGTGTTGCAGGTCTTGACCGCAGTGGACTATTTGCGGCTGGACGAAGGCGAGCCCATCCCGGTCGAGAGCATCCGCCGCGCCCTGTGGCTGGCGTTGCTCGAGCTCGAACGGGGACAGGAACGCGTCGGCTAGCTACTGCCGGTCACCAGGGTGGCGGCGGTGCCTCCACCGCGCGCCTCAGGTCGAATGCGACCCGAATCCGCCGATCGGTTCCTTCCCGCCGTAGCGCATACGCAAACATCGTTCCCGGTATCACTTCGAGCGTCCAGATGTTGGTCCGCGCCGCAGGGATCAAGCTGGCGGTAAACCCATCGGCCGGAAACTCCTGGAGCATCGCGGTCCCTTCATCCTGGGTATCGCCGCCATACTGCGTCACCGAGTCCTCGGTGCCATCTTGGTGGCGGTGATCATGCTTGAGGCGGATCCCGTCCGCCGTCCTGGTGACCACCCACGTCCGGGACCGGTCCTCGCTCAGGTGAAACGGGATGCGGATGACCGAATCGTTGCACTCGCGGACATGCATGACGAGACGACTGGTGCGGAAGGCCGAATCTTGCGGACTGCCCTCGGTCATGCGGCCCTCAAAGGCCTGGCCGCACAGCGCACGCAGATTAGCCATGAACCCGTCGGCCGGCGCCGTCGCGCAGGCCAGCAGAAACGTCAGGGGAAGGATGCGGTAGCTCATGCAGCCAAGGTACGTCTTGGCGGGCCTCGGCGCACTGGGGGCTGCGATCTGGGGCGCTCTGGTGCTGACCTCGATCCGGCGCCCGACGGACACCGCGGTGTTCGTGCTCACCGCTCCCGTACCCCGCGACCCACCACCCGGCTTCGCCGGCCCCGATACCGTCACCCTGGATGCGCGGTCGGCAACCGCGTGGACCCGGTTTGACCTGGCGCACCGGCGCGTGGCGGGGCCGGGAGAGCCGTGGGATCTCGCGGTGCGGCGCCACCGGTTCATCGTGAACGGCGGCGAGGGGTTCGGCGGTGATGCCGGCGTGCTGCGCACGGACCAGCCGTTTGCGGCCGTCACCGAAGCGCCGGCAAACGGCTACGCCGCGAGCCGGGTGACCCCGAACGGTGACTCCATCAACGCGGCCCTCGACCGGTGGTACACGTACGGGTTCTTCTCCCATCTATTGGAACCCGGACCCGCAACGTTCGTGCTGCGCACGGCCGACAGGCGGTACGCCAAGCTGCGGATACTGTCGTATTACTGTCCCGGCCCGGAGGCCGGTTGCATGACGATCAAGTACGTGTATCAGGGGGACGGCGGCCGCCGGTTCTGATCGCGAGCGCTTGCCGAGTGCCGCGCCGCGGAGGTGGGCCTAGACATAGCTGCTCCTGTCCAGCCGCTCAAGCTCGCGCACAAACTTGATCTTGTGGGTCGGGGTCCGCGCCAAGGGCCCGGGCAAGAGA
>JBBDNM010000009.1:0-39985 GCA_040877595.1 Gemmatimonadales bacterium
CGAGCAGGTGGGTGGCAAACGTGTGCCGCAGGGTGTGCGGCGAGACCTTGCGGGTGATGCCCGCGCCTTCCGCATGCTTCTTGATGATGCCCCACGCCCCGACGCGCGAGAGCCGGGTGCCACGGGCGTTGAGAAAGAGGAAACCGCGGGTCTTGCCGCGGTCGAGTCCGGGTCGCACCTCGCGCGTGTACACAGCGACGGCACCCAGGGCCCGACGCCCGATGGGTACCAGACGTTCCTTGCTGCCCTTCCCGAACAACCGGACCACGAACTGGTCGAACTCGATGTCCCGTGGGGTGAGCCCCACGAGCTCGGAGACCCGCGCTCCCGTGCCGTAGGCCACTTCCAGCAGCGCGCGGTCGCGCCAGGCGAGCGGTTCATCCGGGTTGGGCGAGGCCAGCAGCAGTTCGACCTCATCCACGGACAGGACTTCGGGCAACGTCCGCCATGCTTTGGGTGTTTCCATCCGTTCGGTCGGATCGGCGCGCACGTGACCTTCGCTCACCAGAAAGCGGAAGTACGTGCGCAGACCCGAGATCTGGCGCCGGATGCTCGCGACCGCGAAGCCCGCATCCTTGAGTCCATAGATGAATTCGCGGACGGCAGCAGGCGTCACGGTCGCAGGGTTCGTCAGGCGGTGGTCGGCCGCCCAGGTGGCGAAGCGCCGCACATCGCGGAGGTAGGCATCCACCGTGTTGCCGGCGTTGCCCGCTTCGGCGGTCAGATAGTCCGCAAACAGTTCGATCAGAAACGCGCGGTCGTTAGACACGCCGCCACCGCGTCCACAAGAGCACGGCCAGCACGAGGACCAACCCTCCTATCAGGGCCCACCGGTTGATCCCCACCAGCATGGCCTCGATGTCCCCGACGTGGCGGATGAACGTCGCGGCCAGACAGATGAGGATACCGTACCAGAGGGCCGACGCCGCGGCGGTAGGCAGGAGGGCTCGCCACATGCCCAGCCCGGCCAGTCCGGCGAACGGCGGGACGACCGCGCGCACCCCCGGAATGAAGCGCGAGAGAAAGATCCCCCACGTCCCATGCTGGGCGTACAGCCGCTCGATGCGCTGCAGGGCCTCCGGCGCCAGCAACCGGCGCCCCACGCGGCCTTGGACGAATCGTCGTCCGGCCGTACGCGCCAGCACGTAGACGATGGCGGCCGTACCGACGTTGGCCACGATCGTCACGGCGTAAATCCCGAGGACGGTGACCCCGCCACCCCGCGTCAGGAACGCACCCAGCGCGATCGCCGTATCAGCCGGGACCAGAGGCACGATGTTTTCAATGGCGGCGAACAGCGCGATCACACCGTAGATGGCCGCCGGAGGGAGTTCGACCAACCGGGCAAAAAAGTCCTGAACCACTCAACGCTCAAGCAAGAGTGCCACCGCATGCACGACCAGGCCGTCCCCACGCCCCGGCCCATCCATTCCTTCGTTCGTCTTGCCTTTGACGGAGACGGCGTCCACCCCAACGCCCAAGGCGCCGGCCAGCGCCTCGCGCATGGCATCGGCGTGCGGGCGGATCCTGGGCGCCTCGCAGACGACCGTGACGTCCACGTTCCCCACCCGGTATCCGGCTCGCGTGACCTGTGCCACTGCCGTGCGGAGCAGGGCAAGAGAATCCGCATTCTTCCACTGTGGGTCGGTGTCGGGAAACAGCGCGCCGATATCGCCCAAGGCCGCCGCCCCGAGCAGCGCATCCGTGATCGCGTGCGCCACGGCATCGCCGTCCGAGTGCCCGATCAACCCGGAGGTGTGCGGGACGGTGACGCCGCCCAACCGAAGGGGGCGGTCTGCGCCAAATCGATGCGAATCGTAGCCGAACCCTAACCGCATACATACCAATGTGTTAGATTGTGTATAGTCATGTTATTTCTCGACCAAAGAAGACGCTGCCCTGCCGGATGAACTCACAGCGCCGGTCTCGCTCGACCAGAACCACAATGTCCGCGATGCCGTCACCGGACACGTCCTGAATCTGTACCGCCGTCACCGCCCCATCCCGCTCGCCCGCCAGCGTCTGGGTACGCCCATCGGGGAATGTCACCTGAGCGCTCCACGTCCCGCCCCCACAGCCCCCCACCGGTGTGACCATCACGCGGAGCCCATCGCGCTCCGCCTCGATGGGAGGACAATCTCCCTCGGCACAGGCTGCGAGCATGAGGACCAACAGGATCCGCCTCATGCGGGAAACGCCGGATGCGCGAGGATGCGTTCAATCTGCTGGTAGTGCCGCAGGGCATGATAGGTCACCACCCGGTACGCCTTGAGCGTCGGCCAGCGTGATCGCTCACGCTGGAATGACCATACCAGGAGCCGCCCGCCCCAGCGGCCGGACCACGGTTCATCCGGCTCAGCCACCGGACCGGACTGTGCCGCCCAGTGACGCAGAAGGTGGAGATAGGGCTCATCAATGGCTTGGATGTGTTCGAGCACTTCGTCCACGCCCCACCCGCCGGTTGGCGGACGCCATTGGCGTTGCGCGGGCGTCAGGCCACCAGCCACCTCGCGCGGGCGACGACGCGCCGTGGCAAGCAGGGTGCGTAGCGTGTGGACCAGGTCGTTCTGTGTCATGGTGGGTCAAGATAGGCCATTAGGTTACGCCGAGCCATGCGTCTGACCACTGATCGGCACCGCGTCGTTGTCCCTCGCCTGGGGCGGTGGGGACGGTTGCTGGACATCCTGATCCTGCTCACCCTAACGGCGGTACTGGTCCACACGGTGCGCCTGGCTTTGGCGCGCCCATCGCGCGACCCAGTCCCGGTCAGCCCGTCCGGACGCCATGCCATCCTGACGATCCACGCCGATGGCCGCTGGACGCTCGACGGCCAGCTCGTGCCCCCGGACGACCTCGAAGTCGAGCTGGCGCGCGTGTTCGCCGACCGGCCGGTCAAAGTGCTGTTCGTGACCGCCACGCCAGACCGGACCTACGGCGAGGTGTTGGCCGTTGGGGAACGCGCGCGCGCCGCCGGCATTGCCACGGTCGGATACCTGCCGCCTACTCGCTAGACCGCCGGTGTGACAGGGGTCACAGGCTCCCTGTTCTCCCCGCTGGCGCCAAGCGTACGGCGACCCCAGTTTGTGAGCATCAGGGGGCTTCTCTGGCCATTTGGATCGGCTTTATCATCGCGTTCGGCGCCACCCTGTGGTGCGCGCTCGAGGCGTGGTGGCGCCATAATCGCCGCCTGGCGCAACTCACCGTGCTGGTGGCGTTCGTGCCGGCGTTGCTGTACCTGATCGCCACCGACGGTTCGCCGCTGATTCTCCAGGCGACCGCAGTCGCGTTGGGGCTCTCCGTGTTCGCGTCGGTCGCACAGGCCGTCCACCGTCGCCGCATTCACGCGTCCTCGGCTGGCCTCCCGCCGGCCGACCTTGCCGCCCTGCAAAAAGCCGTCGAGACGATGCAGATCGGGGTCACCATCACCGAACTCGACGGGACGATCGTCTACTCGAATCCTGCTGATGCCCGCCTGCATGGCTACGATCCCGAAGAGCTTGTGGGTCAGGATGTGGGCCTGTTCTCGCCGGGCAAGGTCCGTCGCCGCGTGTCGGCCGCCGACCTGCAGCAGTTCTCGAGCTGGGAACGCGAGGCCATCAACGTCCGCAAGGATGGCACGACGTTCACGGCACTGCTGTTATCGGATGTCGTCCGCGACGCGCGGGGCGATCCGGTGGCCATCGTCACCACCTGCGAGGATATCACCGACCGCAAGCGCAACGAAGAACGTCTGTACCATGACGCCTTCCACGACGGCCTCACCGCCCTCCCCAATCGCGCCATGTTTACCCAGCTGCTGGAACGCGCCATCGCCCGCATGCGCCGGCGTGGCGGTCCGCAGTACGCCGTGTTGTTCCTGGATCTCGACCGATTCAAGGTGGTGAATGATTCGCTCGGCCACGCGCTCGGCGACCTGCTCCTGATCGAGACCGCGGCCCGTCTGGCCAAGTGCGTACGTCCCGGCGACGCCGTGGCACGCCTGGGCGGCGATGAGTTCACGCTCCTGCTCGATGCCGTGGATTCGCCAAGTGACGCCACCCGCGTGGCCCACCGCGTGCTCCAGGCGCTCGAAACGCGCTTCGAACTCGACGGCCACGAGCTGTTCATGTCCGGTTCCATCGGCATCGCCATCGGCACCACCGAGTATCACACGCCTGAAGAGGTGCTGCGCGACGCGGACATTGCCATGTATCGCGCCAAGTCGCGCGGCGTCGGGCGTTACGAGTTGTTCGACAAGACCATGCACCAGCGCGCCGTGGAACTGCTCGAACTGGAGACCGGCCTTCGGCGGGCGCTGGATCGGGATGAACTGCGCCTGCACTACCAACCGATCCTGGGTCCTGCCGAGCAGATCCACGGATTCGAGGCGCTGATGCGCTGGGAGCATCCCACCCGCGGGCTGCTCGAGCCGGCGGCGTTTGTCCAGGTCGCCGAAGAGACCGGCCTCATCATTCGCATCGGCTGGTGGACCATCGAAGAGGCCTGTCGGCAGCTCAAGACGTGGCAGGTCGCGTTCCCACAGGACCCGCCGCTCACGGTGTCCGTCAACCTGTCACCGCTGCAGTTCCAGCAGGCCGACCTGGTGCCGCGTGTCATCGCGACTACCGAGTACCACGAAATCGCCCCGGGCTCGCTCCGTCTCGAGATCACGGAGAGCGCCCTGATGCGATCCGCCGATGCGAACATTGCGGTGCTGGAGGACCTTGCGACCGCCGGTGTCCGGGTCATGATTGACGATTTCGGCACCGGGTACTCGTCGCTCGCCTACTTGCAGCGGTTCCGCGTCTCCACGCTCAAGATTGACAAGTCATTCGTGCATTCGCTCACCGAGCGACGGCAGAATGCCGAGATCGTGCGAACCATCGTCTCCTTGGCGCGCGCGCTGGGCTTGAGCGTCGTCGCCGAGGGCGTCGAGACGCGCGAAGCGCAAGCAGCACTCGCTTTGCTCGGATGCGATGAGATGCAGGGCTTCTTGTTCTGGGGCGCGCTCGATCCTCTCGAGATCGAGCCCCTGCTTCGAGCACCCGCCCTCCGGTAGATTGGCGCCATGCGCGCCGGCCGTTCCCGCCTCGCCGTCATTTTCCTCACCGTCCTGATTGACCTCATCGGGTTTGGGCTGATCCTGCCCATCCTGCCCTACTACTCGCGCGCGTTCGAGGCGTCCGGTTTCGCGTACGGCGCGCTGGTCGGCGTGTTCTCGCTCATGCAGTTTGCGGCCACGGTCGTCCTGGGCCGCCTGTCCGACCGGCTCGGCCGCCGTCCGGTGCTGCTCGGTACGATCGCCCTCGCCGTGGCGGGACACCTCATCTTTGCGTTTGCCGCGAGCTACGCGATGCTTTTTGCGGCCCGCGCCATGGCCGGCCTCGCCGCCGGCAACATCTCCGTCGCGCAGGCCTATATCGCCGACGTCACCACGCCCGCGGAACGCTCCCGCTCGATGGGCCTGATCGGCGCCGCATTCGGATTGGGGTTTGTGCTGGGCCCGGCCCTCGGCGGTTTCGCGGTGCATTGGGGTGGGCCGCACGCCGCCGGGCTCGTCGCCGCCGGATTGTGCCTCGTGAACCTGGTGTCCGCGTGGGTGATCCTTGAAGAATCGCTCGAAACCAGCCACCGGGCCACCCGTCCCCTACTCGACGCGGAGCACATGCGTCGCGGCATGACGGATGCCGCGCTGCGACCGCCCTTTCTCGTGTTCAGCATCGTGCCGTTCGCGTTTGCCGGCTATATCGTCGCGCTGCCACTCTGGGCGGAGGCGCGGTTCGGCTGGGGTGAACGCGACCTGGCGGCGTATTTCACACTGATCGGCATCTGCGCGGTCGTGGTCCAGGGCTGGGCGTTCGGCAAGATCCAACCGTACACCAACGATCGCACGCTCGCCATGATCGGCTGCCTCGGCATGGCGTGCGGATTGGCGATCCTGCCCATCCTGCCTACGTCAGGATGGGTGTACGCCGCCGTGATTCCCTACGCCGTCAGCAACAGTCTGGCGGCACCAGCCCTCACCGGCATCATCTCCAGTCTGGCCGACCCCACCGAGCAAGGAGCCATGATCGGCGCGGCGCAGTCGTACTCCGCCCTCGGCCGGTTCAGCGGTCCGCTCCTGTTTGGGTGGATCTATGACGGGGTTGGCGCGAACGAGGCGCTGCTCGGTGCCGCGCTCGTCATGGGCCTTGGCGCGGTGGTCGCCCACGCGATCCGGCTCCCCAACGTCTAGGCGTCAGTTCTGGGCGATGGAATCGGCAAGCCGCCGACGGGCGGCCGCCGAATCCGCGGCGGAGAGCGCGCCCTGCACGCCCTGCGCCCCGGGCAATCGTGATTGTCCGATGACGCTGTCGCGCTGTCGCTGCGTCATCTCCTGCCGCGGCGTTTCCCCGCCCCCACCGCATCCAACAGTCAACAAGACGGCCAAAGCCAAGACGCGTGTCATTGGGGTGCCCCTGTCGTGTTGGTGGGCGGCGCCACGCGGGGGCAGAATGCCCGATCGCGCCACGCCACCTGCCTCGCGTGCTCGCGCTTCCGCTCGACTACCGACAGGTCGCCGCATCCGCCGGGTCAGGGACTCCATACGTCGCCCGGACGAGCCGCGGCGACCCCGCAGCAGGAAGGGTCAGCACGAACAAATGGGCATACTCGGTCTCGCACAGGTTTGGCATCTCCGGCCCGCCCAGCGCGCGAATGATGCCGGCGACCGTATTGCTGTGGCCCACCACGAGCACCGTTTCACCGGGCGGACGCGCCCGAACGGCCTCGGCCACTCGTTCGAGATGTGCCGCCACTCCCCCAGCGAGACCCACGTCGATGACCGGTGCCTGCGCGGCCTCCGCGGTCGGTGTGCCGGTGGTCCGGGTCCGCACCGTTGGGGTGACCAGGACACTCCCGATGCCCGCGTCCACGAGCGCGCGCGCCAACGCCTGCGCGCGCGCCGTGCCGGCATCGCTCAAGACCGGATCACTGCGGGGCTCCGGCGCACGTTCCGCGTGGCGAACAATGATCACGACGCGATCCTGCGCCGTGAGACCCCACGGGGCCACCAGCGCCAGGACCACCAGCCATCGCCTCATGCGCTTTCTTCCTCGGGCGTCCAGCCAAAGCGCTTGAGATCAATCTTGCCACGCGCCCCGAACTTGACGCCTTCCTTCTCCAGCCGGATGCGCTGGGTGGCATCCGGACCACCTTTGAGGGCGATCGTTCCCTTGGCATTGATCACGCGATGCCACGGGATGGCTGAATGTTCGGAGAGTGCTGCCAGCGCGTAGCCCACCTGACGGGCCTCGTTGGCCTTGAACCCGGCCAGCGCGGCGACCTGGCCATATGTGGCGACTTTGCCCTTCGGAATCTTGTAGACGACCTCGAAGATATCGGCGCGTGAGCCGGTCATGGTCTATCCCGTTCGTAAACGATGCGTCCATCCACGACCGTGAACAGTACTGTAATGTCCCGAATCATGCCCGGGGACACGGCCGTGGGGTCGCGGTCGAGGACCACCAAGTCGGCCAGCATGCCCTCCCGGAGGGCGCCTTTCACGGCCTCTTCGCCTGCGGCCCACGCATTGTTGACGGTGTACGCGCGGAGCGCGGTCTCGACACTCACCCGTTCTTGGGGGAACCACCCGCCCGCGGGCTGGCCATCGAGGGTCTGGCGCGTGACGGCGGCGTAGATACCGAGCACCGGACTCGCCGGATACCACGAGGCGTTGGTGCCGGGCCAGTCGCTTCCGAAGGACAGGCGTACCCCTGCCCGTTCCAGCGTCTGGAACGCATAGGCCCATCGCGCCCGCGCGCCGATGCGCGGCTCCATCCATCGCATGTCATCAATCGCGTGATACGGCTGGACCTCAGCGATGATGCCGTGGCGTGCCATGCGCGCCGCCACATCCGGCCCCCGCATCACCTGGGTGTGGATCACGCGGAGGCGGCGTGGCCGGTCGCCGTTGGTGGCGATCACGTGTTCGTACATGTCGAGCAAGGTGTCAATGGCGGCATCCCCAATCGCGTGCACCTGCGGCCAGAGCCCCGCCGAGTCCGCACCGAGGAGGAGCGGCAACATCCCGGGCGCATCCGTCATCATGGTGCGCCAGCTTCCCAGTTCGCCGCTCGTGAGATACGGCTCATAGAACCGCGCAGACGAGTTGCCCATGATGCCGTCCACGAAGCCTTTGAGGCCGCCAATCCGTATCCAGTCATCGCCAAAGCCATGCCGGATGCCCAGGCGCGCAAGGTGTTCCCAACGGTCGAGCGTGTACCGAGCGTACACGCGCACCGATAGCTCCCGACGGTGCTGCAGTTCCCGGAAGACTACCATCTGCTCGGGGGACGTATTGTCGTGAATCGTCGTGACCCCGAGGCTCAGGAGCTGGGCCAGGGCCACGCGGGCCTCGGCAAGCCGCTGGTCCAGCGACTTGGGAGGCATCGTGGCGCGGACACGCGCTGCAGCGGCCGGCGTGAGTCGCCCGGTCGGTCGGCGTGCCTCGCACTCGACACCGTCCCACGCGCAGGTCACTCTCGCGTGAATCATTGCGGCGCTATTCGCGACCCACACCGTCCGGTCCCACTTGGACAACAGCGCCGGCATCGTCGGGGTGATCGAATCAATCATGCCCCGATGCGGGTGGAAGGTCGTGTCGTCCAGCGCGTAGGCGCCCCATTCCCCACCCACCAGCCACGCACCTGGCGGCACGCGGTCCCGCGCCTCGCGCACGCGCCGCACGAGGCCCGCCTCATCGCGCACGTCGAGCAGGTTGACGCCGAGCAGCAACGCCCCGGCCTGGCCGAAGTGCGTGTGATTGTCGATGAACCCCGGGGCCACGAACCCACTGGGTGCGTCAACCATGCGGGTGGAAGGCGCGCGGTATCGCTGGAGGTCCGCCGCCGTCCCCACGGCGAGGATGCGATTGCCGGCGATGGCCACCGCCTCCGCCCACGGACGCGTCGAGTCGCCGGTCCAGGTGCGGCCAGTGATGATCAGGTCCGCCGACTGGGCGCGAAGTGGTGCCGCACACAGCGCGAAGAGTGCGAGTGCGCGGGTGATCATCGGGGCGTCGGCACAGGACACGAACCGTCGGCGGCGCGCACGGCCGGGTACCGCACACCGAGTTGCTGGAGATAGGTCTGGCCACGAGGCGGATTGTAGTAAAACGGCTCCATCTGTGGCCGGAACCGGGCCATCACGTCGGCGTTCATGGTGGTGACGGGCTGATCATCCGTCCGGATGAACGGCGTGTACAGGTGGTTCTGCGTTTGCTGGTTGAAGTACGCGCGCGCCGAGTCCACCAGCGCCGGTGCATAGACAAAGTCCATCAGCGTCATGCCGAGCGCCTTGGCGCCGGCCGTGGCGCCCTGATGCGCAATCGGCGTCGCCATGGCCACGGCGTTGGCCCAGTTGTGCCCCGGCAGGCTCGGGATGTTGGACGGGAACCGCAAGGTCGCCGTGGGCAGTGTCCACGTCACGTCGCCGACGTCATCCGACCCACCCCCGCGATTCTCGTCGGGCGGGACGGGCGGCGCGATCACCGTGTCGGCTGCTACGCGCAGTCCCTGGGCCTCTACCCCAAGCTCCCGTTGCAGCGCGCGCGCCAGGGTCTGGTCCGCCTCGCTCCACGTCGGCATGCCGACGCGCTGGATGTTGCCGAACAGCGTTTGGGCAATGACCCGATTGTGGTGCTGGGGCCACGCTGACCCGAGCACATGGGAGCGGGCGACCCTCGTGCCGGTCATCATCGCGGCGGCCATGGCCATGGTGTCGCCGACGGCCCACAGCTCGGAAGAAATTGGCGCCGCGAAAGTAGCGCGCGGGACGGCATTGCGCACGGGGGATCCTCACAATCCCTGGCTCCGAGCGTCTCGGTGTTACGCTGTGCGCAGGAGCGGCAGGGCCCGTTCGATCTCGGCGCGCTGGGGCTCGAGCCAGGGTGGGAGGATGAGTGTTTCGCCGAGGCGATGGGTCGCTTCGTCGCGATCAAACCCGGGGCCGTCTGTCGCGAGCTCAAACAACACGCCGCCCGGCTCGAGGAAATAGACCGACGTAAACCAGAAGCGGTCGATAGGCGGCGTGGGACGACGCCCAGCGACCTCCACGCGTTCCCGCACCGCCAGTTCGGCCTCTTCGTCGGTCACGCGCCACGCCACGTGATGAATGCCTCCGGTCCCCCACGCACCGCGGGTCACCGTGCGATCCTCGCGCAGGTCCACCATCGTGCCGGCCGCTTTGGCACCGAGCGTGAAGCGGTGCCAATCTCCTTCCTGGCCCATCTTGGCAAAGCCCATGACGTCGGTGAGAAACGCGGCCGTGGCCTCCAGGTCCCGCTCCCACAGGCGCACGGCGTCCATCCCACGCAACTGATGTTCGGTGGGTACCGAGCCATCAGGCCACGGGGCGAACGGGCGGGGCCGCGAGGTTGCCACCAGCGCCAGCGGCAGGCCGTGTGGATCGGCGAACGTGATGACCGCTTCGCCGAAACGCGGGGCCGCGTCCTCGACGGCCACGGCGTGCTTCGCGAGCCACCCGCGCCACCAGTCGAGTGACCCGGCCGGCACAGCGAAGCTCACTTCCATCGCGAGGCCAATCCCCGGACGGGCCGGCGGCATCTCGGGCCACGGAAAGAACGTGAGGTCGGTGCCGGGCGTCCCCGCGGCGTCGGCGTAGAACAGGTGATAGGTGGTCGGCACATCCTGGTTGACGCTGCGCTTGACCAGGCGGAGTCCCATCACCCGCGTATAAAAGTCGTGGTTTTCCTGCGGGTCACCCGCTATGCAGGTAACGTGATGAATCCCATGCACACGTGCGCTCGGCATGCCCAACAATAACCGACGATATCACGGAATCCACAACAGGCCTGCCCGACCACCGAGCCCGTCGTCCACGCCGACCACCCCATCCGGCAACACGAAGCGCCCCGCCACAACCAGCACGTACTCGGTCACCCCCGAGGGCAACCGCAGCACCGCTTCCCATTCGCCCGCTCGCCGACGGACCATGGGCACCGGTTGCCAATCCGAAAACGGACCCGCGATCGATAACAGGTCTGCGTCCCCGCGATAGGGGACGCGCAGGCGAACGCGTCCATCGGCCATGCGCTCGACGCGCACCGGACCGCGAAGATAGGTGTCGGGAGTCGCTGCACTGGCTCGCGTGGCACCCTTCCGGAGGCGCACACCCACCTCGACATACGTCCCCGCCCCGAAACCCGTGAGGTCGCGCGGATAGCGTCCGCCGGCCACCTCAATCGCCACCGACGGCACCATCTGCCACGCGACCCGGGCGCCACCCCAGGGATCGTTCGCGAGGTCTCCCGCCCGAAGACCCATATCGGCGCTCAGCTCCACGCTCCCCTGCCGGATCGTGGCGCGTGCGGTGATATCCCCCCACGTCAGAGTGTCCGACCGCGTACCCACCACGCCGGCCAGGAATTCAACGCGACCCAGCGGAATGCGAGTCACCGTGCTCGCACCCGCGAGATTCCACACCGTTCCACCGAGGTCACGGATCAGGCCCACGGTGCCCGTCAGCTGCCATGCCGTGCGTCCGAGAGCCACAATCATGGTGGGACCTGCCGCCACCGATCCACTGTGCCCCTGCTGCACGGAGAGTCCCGCCGCCGCCGCCGCGAGCCCCAACCCCACGCGCCCACCCAGCGGCCGGAGACCCATGCCGCTCATCGACCCGTTCAGCGCCATGCCGCCCGCCGTGAACTGCGCCGCGCCCCCTTCAACCCGAAGACTCCAGAACGTGCCGCGCATATCAAGCCGGCCCGCCGCGCGGCCGGCGGAACCGCTCACAGAATCGGCGTACCGCGTATGCGTACCGCCCAGAAGCAGCGAGTACTCCTGGGCGGCACCGGTCGCGGGCAACGCCAGCACCATGACAACGGGTGCTGCGAACCGCACTAGCGGCTGCCGCGTCCCGGTGGCGTGATGGGTGGCCCGCCGCGCGGCGGCACACCGGGCGGTGGCCCTCCGATCCCGCCGGGCAGGCCGCCGCCCGCCAGGATCTGGCGCGCGATGTCGCTCATGGGAACACCACGGGCCAGCACGTCTGCCAGCGCTGACGGGAGTTCGAGCATGGATTGACCGTCGGCACGGCTGGCCATCTGGTCGTGGACCAGCCGCACGGCCGCCGCGCGTTCCAGACCCTGCGCGGCGAGCGACGCCGCCACCATCAGCCCCGTAGCCGCCTCGGGCGCGGTTGGTGCCGCCCGCACCAACTCGCGCACATCGTCGGTCGAGAGTCCCCGACCCAGCGCTTCGCCCGCCGCGGTGACCAGCGCATCGGGCGGCGTGCTCACGCCGGCGCCACGCGCCAGTTCGCGTCCTTCCGTGAGACGGGTGCGCACCTGCGCGAGCACCGTCACCACCCGCTCGACCGGCACCCGATCACGCTTGGCCCAGCCTTCCAGGGCCTTGCGCACCAACGGTTCGACCGGCAGTCCGTCGCGCGCTGCCTCGGCGAATTCGGCCGTGACCTGCTGGATGTACTCCGGCGTTGCACCCGCCGCGCGCAACCGCGCCGCAGGATCCTGGGCCGCCATCGGCCCCGACAGCAGGGCAGCGGCCAGGAGCCAGTGCCACATCATGAGCGTACCACTCCTCGCGGACCGACGACGATCAGGCTGTTGGTCTGCCCGAAGCCATCGTCCACCAATGCGTGCGCGGCGGGATCCGGCACCCACCGGGCACCGTCCAGCACCACGAGATACTCGTGCTCGCCAGGGGCGAGCGGCACGGTCACCCGCCACACACCGGTGGCCGGATGCCGCGTGAACTCCGCCGTCGGCTGCCACGCCGTGAACGAGCCTGCCAACTGGACCCGCTCGGCGTCGGGCGCCGTGAACTCGAACTGCACCAGAATCGTACCCGACGGAGCCTCCGTCGCACCGTCCGGCCACAGCCAGACGCCCAACCCGAGCGTGACCATCAGGCCGGCGGCCGCCGCGAGCCATGCTTGCATGCGCCACCGCCTGGCGCGTTGCCGATCTCGCAACACGGCCATGACCGCCCGATCCACCCCACGACCCGGCCGGTCGTCGTCCAGCACCAGCCGGATCAGGTCGCGATGGGCGGCGCCGAGTTGCTCAGGTTCGTGTGTCATGCAAACTCCTCCAGTGCGCGCCGCATGTGGTCACGCGCGCGCTTGACGCGCTGGCGAATAGCGGATTCGCTGGCCTCCAGCAACGTCGCGATCTCCGCATAGGATCGGTCCTCAATGTCCCGCAGCAGGAACGCATCACGCAGGTCCGCGGTGAGACCGCCCATGGCATCGTAGATCGCCCGGCGAATCTCGCCTCGCGTAAGACCGCCATCGGTACGCTCGGGCGCCTCGTGCACGTCCACCAGCGCCAAGTGCTGACGCCCCCGTCGTTCACGGTGGTTGTGACACTGGTTCGTGAGGATGCGAAAGAACCAGGACCCAAACTCCGCCGGCTTCCGGCACGCCGCCAATCGCTCGAAGGCGCGAATGAACGCTTCTTGCATGGCATCCGCCGCCAGGTCCGGATCCCCACAGAGCCCCACCGCATACCGGCCGAAGCGACCCCGGTAGCGCTCGACGAGCGGGCCGAAGGCTTCGACCTGCCCGTCGAGCACCTGCGCCACCAGGGTCGCATCATCGGCCGTGTCCGTCACGTCAGATGGAGAAGTCCACACCCGTGACGTCTTGCCCTTCCCCAACGGTGACTGTCTGGGCCGCGGCGGCGCTGCCGTCGACGGTTACGGTGTACGTACCGGGCGCCAGGAACCGCAGGACGTAGCTGCCGTCCTCCATGGTCACCGCGGTCACCTCAGCCGTCGTGTCGGTGCCTTCGGTGTCGGTCTCCTCGCGGACCGCGCGCACCGTGGCGTTTTCCACCGGTCCCGACGCATCCGTCACAGTACCGGCAATCGAGCCTGCCTGATCCCGCACCGTCGCCCGCAGCAGCGGCGTGAACAGTACGCCCTGAATGCCGGCCGGGCTGTCGACCGCGCCCTGAATGACAAAGTTCTGGGACACGTCAAAGTCCACGACAAGGATGGTTTCGCCCGGCGTAATCGTCAGGGCGCCGTCGTCCTCACCATCGGCCGACCCGAGACGGATCTTGATGCCCGTCTGCGCGCCACTCGGCACCACGAGACTCCTGGTCGTGGTACCATCCGTGAACGTGAGACCATCAGCGAGCGTGACAGTGGCCGACTGCACCACGAGGCGCAGCTCGACGTAATCGCCGGCCTCAATCGCGAGCTCGCCCAGGGCGGCTGTAACGCCGTTCTGGAGCGTGAGGAGGTCGAACGTCCCGCCTTGATCGGTCACCACCACCGGGGCGCCGTCGGCGGGGATGATGCTGACCTCACCGATCGTGACCTCGGCGGACGCGAAATACTCGAGGGGGGCATCGGTGATCTGGATGCGGAGTTGGGCCGTACCGCTCCCTGTGCTGTCGCCGCATGCGGCAACACCCGTCAGGGCCAGCAGGCTCAGTAAGCTGCGGAATCTCATGGTCATTCTCCCATGTGCTGAAGGTTCACTCCAGAGACACGGGACAGGCCCGCTCTGTGACTTATCGCGGCACCTGGAGGATCCGCACGGCCAACAATGCCGCATTTTGGGCCATGCCGATGCCCACCGTCCCCACCGGGCATCCGGGCGGCAGCTGGGCGATGGCATACAGGGCGTCGACGCCGCGCAGGGGGCCCACCTCGAGCGGCAGGCCGATCACGGGCAGATCGGTGAGCGCCGCCACGGCGCCCGGCAACGCAGCCGCGAGGCCCGCGGCACAGATCACCACGCGGTACCCCTTGGCCCGCGCACCCTTGGCAATCTCGGCCGTCTGTTCCGCGTTGCGGTGTGCCGACGAGACGATGAACTCCCACGACACCTTGGCCTCGTCCAGCGCCTTGAAGCACGCGTCGAGCCGTTCGCGGTCGCTTTCAGACCCTGCGAGAATGAGGACGGCGGCGCTCATGTGATCAGTTGGACCAGCGACGAGCCATCAGGCTCGCATTGTGTCCGCCGAAGCCAAACGAGTTGGACATGATCACGTCCACCTGGCGCTTGACGGCAACGTTGGGCGCGCAATTGAGGTCGCATTCCGGATCCGGATCATCTTGATTGATTGTGGGAGGAATGACGCCGTGGTGCATCGCGAGCACGCTGATGCCGAATTCCAGCCCGCCCGCCGCGCCGAGCAGATGCCCGGTCATGGACTTGGTGGAACCGACAATCATGCGGTACGCGTGCTGGCCGAAGACCGCCTTCACGGCCTGTACTTCGCCGACATCGCCCTGCGGCGTCGACGTTCCGTGCGTATTGACATACCCCACGGCCGTGGGTTCGACCCCGCTATCGGCGAGCGCCATCCGCATCGCGCGCTGGGCCCCTTCGCCGTTCGGCGCGGGTTGCGTGATATGATGCGCGTCGCCCGACAGGCCATAGCCCACCAGCTCGGCATAGATCCGCGCGCCGCGCGTCTGTGCGGACTCCAGTGATTCGAGCACGACGATTCCGGCCCCGTCGCCCATCACAAACCCGTCGCGTCCCTTGTCGAACGGACGCGATGCCTGTTCCGGGGCATCGTTCCGCATGCTCAGCGCCCGCATGTTGGTAAACCCGGCAATGGCGAGCGGCGTGATCGCGGCCTCCGCCCCGCCGGTGATCATCATATCGGCGACGCCGCTTTGAATGAGCCGGAACGACTCACCCAAGGCATGGGCGCTTGAGGCGCACGCAGACACTGTACAGTAGTTCGGCCCCTTGGCGCCGGTGCGGATGGACACAATACCGGACGCAATGTCGGGAATGAACATCGGGACGAAGAACGGGGAGACCCGCTTCGGACCGGCGGTGAGGTAGATCTTGCACTGCTCTTCAAACGTGCCGATCCCACCGATGCCGCTCCCGATGATCACGCCCGTGCGCTCAGCATCCGGGGCGGTGTCCCCGAGGCCGGCGTCCTTCATGGCCATCGTGGCGGCGGCAATCGCGTACTGCAGGAACCGGTCGTACCGCTTGGCTTCCTTGCGATCGATATAGACGGAGGGATCGAAGTCCTTCACCTCGCAGCCAAACCTCACTTCCAGGTCGGCTGGATCAAAGCGCCTAATCGGGGCTGCGCCGGACCGACCGGCAACCAGCCCTTCCCAGGACGCTTCGGTGGTGAGTCCGAGCGGGGAAATCATCCCCAGCCCGGAGACAACGACCCGACGACCCAATCTATTTCCCCATCTTGGCGTTGAGGAACTTCAACGCATCGCCCACCGTGCGCAGCTTCTCGGCTTCTTCGTCCGGAATGTCAATGTCGAATTCCTTCTCGAAGGCCATGACCAGCTCGACCTGGTCGAGGCTGTCGGCGCCGAGGTCTTCCATGAACGCGGCGGCGTCGGTGAGCTTGTCCTTCTCGACGCCCAGCTCCTCGGCAATAATGTCCTTGACCTTCTCCACGATGTCGCTCATGACCCGTCCTCGATGAGTGATACTGGTGGGGAGACTACATCACCATGCCGCCGTCCACGACGAGCACTTGGCCCGTAATGTACCCGGCATGGTCGGAAGCGAGAAAGAGCACCGCCCGGGCAATGTCCTCGGGGGCACCCAGCCGCCCCAATGGGATCTGCTTGGCCAAGGCCGCCCGTTGGTCGTCGGTCAGGGCTCTCGTCATGTCGGTGTCGATGAATCCCGGGGCCACCGCATTCACCAGCACGTTCCGGCTGGCCAGCTCGCGGGCAATGGACTTGGTCAGCCCAATCAGGCCCGCCTTGCTCGCGGCATAGTTGGCTTGCCCCGCGTTGCCCATGATGCCGACGACACTGGTGATGTTGATGATGCGGCCGGCCCGGCGCTTCATCATACCCCGGCTCACGGCCTTCATCGCGATGAACGCGCCCTTCAGGTTCGCGTCCAGCACCGCATCCCAGTCGGCCTCGCTCATGCGGGCCAGCAGGCCGTCCTTGGTCAGGCCCGCGTTGTTGACCAGGATATCCACCGGACCCAACTGGGCCTCCACCGCTTCAACCGCCGCGGTCACGGTCGCCGCATCGGCCATGTCCGCGGCCACACCTAACGTCTGCTCGCCAATCTGGCTGGCGGCCTGCGCCGCGCGCGCCGCATCCCGACCCAGGACGGCGACCTTGGCGCCAGCGCCGTGCAGGGCCTCCGCGATGGCGCGACCGATGCCGCGCGTGCCGCCCGTGACCAAAGCCACCTTGCCAGTGAGATCCATCAGGCTGCCTGTTCCATGAAGGTCGTCACGTCCTTGGCCGTCCCGAGTGAGCGGCACGCGGCCTCCGGCGCAATCTTCTTGAGCAGACCGGCCAGCACGGCACCGGGACCAATCTCGATGAACGGTACCCCGGGATAGTCGGCGACGAGTCGCCGCATGCTGTCTACCCACCGTACGGGCGACGTGAGCTGTTCACCCAGCAGGCGACGGGCCTCGTTTGCACGCGTGACAGGACCGGCCGACGCATTGGCCATCACGGGCACCGACGGATCGGTCAGCGTGGCGGTGGCCAACGTCGCTTCCAAGCCGGTACGGGCGGGGGCCATGAGCGGCGAGTGAAATGCGCCACTCACCTTGAGCGGCATCACCCGGGGCGTCCCGGCGGCCTTGAGCTGCCTACCGGCCCGCGCGACTGCCGCCGGGTCGCCGGAGATCACCGTCTGGTCGGGCGCGTTGAGATTCGCCGCGACGACCACGGAGGCCCCGTCGCTCGCCGCGGCGCATACCTGTTCCACCGTGTCCCCTGCCAGTCCGAGCACCGCGGCCATCGCCCCCGGCCGCACGGTACCGGCCTCGTGCATCAGCTCCCCCCGCCGCCGCACAAGCCGCACGGCAGCCTCTGTGGTGAGCGCGCCCGTCACCGCATAGGCCGCGTACTCTCCCAAGGAATGCCCGGCGGCAGCCACCGGCGTGATACGCGCACGCACAATGGCCCACACCGCGAGGGCATGGGCCAGGATGGCGGGCTGGGCATTGCTGGTGAGCGTGAGGTCGGCTTCGGGACCCTGCCACATCAGGACGGACAGCCGTGCACCGCAGGCCGCGTCAGCCGTCTCGAACACCGCCCGAGCGGCGGAGAACGTGTCGGCCAAGTCCTGCCCCATGCCAACCTTCTGGGCGCCTTGGCCGGGGCACAGCACGATGGCCTTCACGGGGCCGGACTACTCCTCGACCTGAACCCGCTGCGCGTCACCGTAGTAGCCGCAGCTCGGGCACACCCGATGCGGCCGGCGCGGATCACCGCACCGCGGACAAGCCTGCACCGCGATGGGCGCGGCCTTGTAGTGCGTGCGCCGCTGGCGCTTGCGCTGCTTGCTGGTCTTTCGCTTCGGTACGGCCATGACCTACCTCGTTTCGTCGTCATTCCGCTTGAGCGCCTCGAGGGGGGCCCATCGCGGGTCAGGCTCAGGCCGGCAGGTGCACGGCCCAGCGTTCAAATCGGCCCCACACCGCGGGCACAGCCCGCGGCAGTCTTCCCGGCAGAGCGCAAACTCCGGTACCGCCAGAATCAGTTCTTCCCGAATGGCCGGCCGCAGGTCGAGCCTAGCCATATTCGGCTCAATGATCACGGTGGCCGGATCGTCGGCATCGGGATCTTCGGTGAACAGCAAGTCCACCTCGGCCGTCACCGGTATCTCCACCGGAGTCAAACATCGGCGGCAGGTGGTGGCCACGGTCGTCGTGAGCTTGGCGCGCCAGAAAAACTGTCCGGGCCCGCTCTCGTTCAGCCGCCCCGAGACCACGACCGGCGCCACCAACGTGAACTGCGTGTCGGCGAGCGCCGGATCGTCTGCCGCCAGCCGGCCGGCGGTGGCCACGGGCCCTTCCTGCGCCGCGCGCAGGTCTACCCGGAACATCCTTGAAGTTTAGCCAGGACAGAGACTTGGGTCAATTACCCCCAGAGCCGCTCCAACTCGCTTTCCGGGAAGAAAAACAGGGCTTCCCGCGCAGCAGTTTCCAGGGAATCCGAGGCGTGAATCGCATTCCGCTCCTTGCTCTCGGCAAAGAGCTTCCGGACCGTGCCGGCCGCGGCTTCTGCGGGGTCGGTCGCGCCGATCACCGTGCGAAGGTGCGCCACCGCGTTGTCCCGTTCGAGCACCATGGGCAGGCAAACACCCGAGGTCATGAACGTGCAGAGCGACTGGTAGAACGGCCGGTCCTGGTGGACGGCATAAAGAGCCTTGGCCTCCGGCATCGAGAGCTTGGCCAGGCGCGCGGCGCACACCGTGAATCCGGCGGCTTCGAGGTGCTGGATGATGGCGCCGGTCTTGCCCCGCGCCACGGCATCGGGCTTGATGATGGTCAGTGTGCGTTCCATGGTTCCTATCCAAAGAGTCGTCGAACGATGCCTTCCCGGGTCAGCATCCCCACCAACTGGCCGTCCCGCACCACCGGGACGCGCTCCAAACGCTTGTTCACGAGCAGCGCGGCCGCATCGGCGAGGCGCTGATCGTCGGAAAGACACAACACGCTCCGATCCATCGCGTCGCGGACCGGGCGATCGCGGGGGTCGGCGTACGCGGCCCCACGGCGGGTCGCGCCCGACATCCGCTTGGCATAGCTCGGCAACAGGTACTGCAACACTTCGCCATACGTCACCTGCCCCAGCACGTCCTGATTGTCCGACACCACCGGCAACGCCGGCTCGTCGTGGCGCAGCATCAGGTCGAGCGCGTGACCCAGCGTGTCGTCCGGTGTCAGCGTGGCCGTGGGCGATGCCATGACATCGCGTACCGCGAGGTCGCCCGGCACCTCCCGCGCGAATCCCGGCAACACCACCAGGGCGGCCGAATCGGCGCCGGCGAGCAGCGCCTCAACCACCGCTTCTTCGGCGAGTGCCCGGGCAAACGCGCCGAGGGCAGCCAACGCCACCGCCGCATGCTTGGGCGGCGCCAGCAACATCAGCAGGACCCGCGCTTCACGTGTCGGGTCATGCTGCCGGTGAATCGGTTGCCGCGTGACCCCCAAGGCGGCCGTGGGTGCTACCACACCCTCGGTGCGGAAGTGGAGCAGAAACGCCTGCTGGCCGACGGTGACCGCCTCACGCGGAAGCGACTCGGCGAGCAGGGCTTCGAGCTTCTCACTGTCGGCCGCCTGCCCGGAACCAATCACCGCCTGCATCAACGGTCCCGCCGCTTCGCGTACTGTTTGCCCCTCAACGTCGAGGAGGATACGGTCCGCGGCCAGCAGGTCGGCGAGCTTCACGCCGCCAGACGCCCTTTGAGCAACCCGACGACGTCGGCGGGCCGCCGCATGACGGATACGCCCGCTTCCTCAAGCGCGGCCATCTTGTCTTCCGCGGTGCCGCTCGCACCCGAGATGATCGCGCCGGCATGACCCATGCGCCGCCCCGGCGGGGCCGTCTGTCCCGCGATGAACCCGATGACCGGCTTGGTGACGTGCGCCTTCACGTAGGCCGCGGCCTGCTGTTCATCGGTGCCGCCTATTTCCCCGATCATCACGATGGCTTCGGTCTCGTCGTCACGTTCGAACGCTGCGAGACAGTCAATGAAGTTGGTACCGATGAGGGGATCGCCGCCGATGCCGACACAGGAGGTTTGTCCGAAGCCCTGCGTCGAGAGCTGGTGTATCACTTCGTAGGTCAGCGTGCCACTGCGGGACACGACGCCGATCTTGCCTTCGCGGCAGATCTGGCCGGGGATGATGCCGACCTTGCTCTGGCCAGGGGAGATCAGCCCGGGGCAATTGGGGCCGATCAATCGCACGTTGCGCTCGCGCACGATGGGCAGGACGGATGCCATGTCCTGCACGGGGACACCTTCCGTGATGCAGACTATCAGACCGACGCCCGCGTGGGCGGCCTCGACGATCGCGTCGGCCGCAAACCGGGCCGGCACGTAGATCACCGACGTGTTGGCGCCGGTGCCCTTCACCGCGTCCTCCACGGTGTCAAACACGGGGACGCGGGACTCGAACTGCTGGCCGCCCTTGCCGGGCGTCACGCCGGCCACCACGCGCGTGCCATACTCCAGCATCTGCTTGGTGTGGAACGAGCCATCGCGGCCGGTGATGCCCTGCACCACGAGTTTCGTGTTCTTATCAATGAAGATCGCCATTACCCGCCCGCCTTCTGCACGGCCTGCTTGACGGCCTGGTCCATGTCGGTGAGCGCGGAGAAGCCCGCGCCCTTGAGGATTTCGAGCGCCTGTACCTCGTTGGTCCCGGTCAGGCGAATGACCATGGGCACCTTGAGCTTGGTCCGTTTGATTGCCGTCACGATGCCGTTGGCGACATCGTCGCACCGCGTGATCCCGCCGAAGATGTTGAACAGGATGCTTTTCACGCTGGGGTCTGACGTGATGATCTCGAGCGCCGCCACGACCTTGTCGGGATTGGACGACCCACCGATGTCGAGAAAGTTGGCGGGCTCGCCCCCGTAGTACTTGACGAGGTCCATCGTCGCCATCGCCAAGCCGGCGCCGTTCACGCAACACCCTACGTTGCCGTCGAGCTTGATGAACGTGAGCCCGGCGTTCCGCGCCTTCACCTCGCTCGGCGCCTCGGCGGTTTCGTCGCGCAGCGTGGCGAGTGCCGGCTTCCGATCGAGTTCATTGTCATCCACGCTCACCTTGGCGTCGAGCGCGAGCACGGTGCCCTCGGGCGTCGTGGCCAGGGGATTGATCTCGGCGAGCGACGCCCCGTTGTACACGAAGGCCTGCCAGAGCTTCCGCATGATGTCGGCGGCCTGGCGCACCTGCTTCACGTCCTTGTACAGCTTGAAGCCCATCGCCATCGCCTGATACGGGAACAATCCGTAGCGGGGATCAATGGGGAGCTTGAAGATCCTGTCGGGGGTCTTGGCGGCGACTTCCTCGATGTCCACACCACCTGCGGGACTCACCATCAGCACGGGGCGCTGCGTGCCGCGATCCATGATGATGCCCACGTAACTCTCGCTGGCGATCTCCGCGGCCGGCACCACCAGCACCTTGTGAACGACCAGGTCCTTGATGGTCATGCCGAGGATGCGCTCGGCGTGCTGTCGGGCCTCGGCGGGCGTCTTCGCGAGTTTCACGCCGCCGGCCTTGCCGCGGCCGCCGGTGTGGACCTGGGCTTTCACCACCACCGTACCGCCAAGCCGCTTCGCGATGCGCTCGACCTCGGTCGGCGTGCTGGCGACATCGCCGTCCGGCATGGGAATGCCGACCGCTTGCAGCCGTTCGCGTGCTTGATACTCGTGCAGGTTCACCGTCACTCCCGTGTAATGGTCGTTCCCGTCTCGCCGCGCAGCGCCTCAAGACCCTGCGCCAGATGCCCAATCACCGCCCGCGCCCCACCCCGTCGAACGAACTCTGCCGCCGCTTCCAGCTTGGGTCGCATGGACCCCGCACCCAAACCGGTCCCGGCCAGCAACTGATCGGCCCCGTCCAGCGACAGCGTGGTCAACGGTCGCGCCGAGGGTTTGCCCCAATCGGCGTGAACCGCATCCACATCCGTGAGGATGAGCAACGCGTCGGCCGCGAGCCGATGCGCGAGGATCGCAGCCACGCGGTCCTTGTCCACCACCGCATCCACCCCTTCCCACCGAAGTACGCGGTCACGGTACACCGGCGTCCCTCCACCCCCAGCCGCGATCACTACATGGCCCTCATCCACGAGTCGCTTGACCGAGGCCGACTCGACCAGATCCACCGGCCGGGGACTTGGGGCGAGGCGCCGCGGGCGACCCGACCCGTCCGGTCCAACCGGCACCCCGCGTGCGGTCAGCGCGGCGGCTTCGTCGGCCGTGAGCACGTTGCCTACCGGTTTCACCGGCACCAACCCCGCCGGATCCGTCACGTCCACCACGGTCTGCGTGATGATCGTGAGGACTTCCCGCGCGATGCCCGCTGCCTCAAACGCATTCTGCAGCGACTGCTGGATCATGTACCCGATCCACCCGGCCGTTGAGGCCACCAGCAGGCCGAGTGGCAGCGGCTCGACGCGATCGAGCGCCTGCTCGTTGCGTGCGAGGGCATCCCCCACCTGGGGCCCGTTGCCGTGCACGATCGCGAGATGCCAGCCGGCCCGCGCCAGGGCCACGACGGCCACCAGGGACTCGCGGGTGTGGCGAAACTGCTCGGCAATGGTGACCCGCTGCCCGGCGGGTTGGAGCGCGTTACCGCCCAAGGCTACGACGATCGTTCCGGGTCGCATACGGACGGCGGAACGTAGCGGGAGCGGCTGGGAGAGTCGAGTCCTAACGCGCCGAGTCGGCCAACAGCCCTCGCAGCCGATCCCACGCCACACCAAACGCTTCCCAATCACCGGCCGAACGCGCCCGGTCGAGCCGATCAAACCACTCACGGAGCGTCGGTAACAGGTCGGCCTCGGCCGGGCGCTCCGGCGCCACCGCGGCGACGCGTGCGGCGGCCAGGGCCAGCGACGGCCCGCGCCCGACGACGCCCCGCCACCCGACCGACACCTCGGCCACCCATGGCGGCACGCCAGGCGCGCCGGGATCGGCGTAGTAGGTCTGGATTCCCACGATACCCGACGGACCCACCGCGAGCTTGAGCGGCCCGGGAATGGCCGCCAGGCTCGCCGCCCCGCGCGCGAAACTCTGCGCCAACGGCAGCGTGCCGAACACGCTCGCGGAGTCGAGCAACCGCACCCGGTCCAGGCGGGGACCCTCAGGTGTCATGGTCCCATCGAGCAACACGCGCAAGCGGTCATCCTCGAGGGCGGCTCGCAGACGATGCCGGACGACGGTGTCGGCCAGACCTCGTCCAACCGTCGCGTGCGGCTCCGTCGATCGGAGCGCAGCCCCGGCGGCTTGTCGGGCTAACGCCACCTGCACGCGAAACAGTTCGTCAGGATAGCGGAGCGCCTGCTGCACCTCCCGCGGCAGCGCCCCTGCCGGTCGGATGAGCGGATCGGTGAGCGCGGCCCACGCACTGCTCACCGGGTCGGCTCCCGGCGCGAGGTACACACCACTCGCGCCCGAGATAGCGTCCACGGTCCCGATGAACCCCAAACGCAGGTAACGAACCGGGCGACCGCGCCAACTGGCTTCGGGCACCAGCGGAAATCCTTCGGCCCAGATGTACCCAGCGGCCACCCATGTCAGGCGCCCCTGCACGAGGGCCGGGTACGCGGCGCCGAACCGTGCAAACGGCGCCAGGCGGGCGAGTCGCCGGCTGACCGCCCGGTCGGCGAGCAGGAGCGTCTCCGGTCCATAGCGATCGGAGAGGACTTGGGGGCTTTGCAGGGCCCAGGCCAGCGCGAGGCGCCGCAACCGACCACCCAACGGAATGCCTTGCAGTTCCTCGTCGGCGGGGGCCATGGCAAAATCGCCCATCGCGGGCGTGAACCAGAACGCAGCGCCGGGCACATTGAGCAACCCGGGCGCCTCGGCGGGCGGTTCGTGGAGGTGCGCGTAGTACAGCGGCAGCCCGCGCGCCGAGATCGCGACGCCGTCCACCGCCGCCACACCTTCCGTTCGCCCGTAGGTCGGTCCGTGCACCTGATCCCATCGCATGGCGGGGTCATTCCGGCGCGCTGCGTCGAGATCCAGTTCGCGCACCGCGAGCCAGACGGGGCGACCGTTGATCATCGTGAGGTGCGGATCAAAGAATCGATCCCACGGGCGGCCCGGCAGCGTGCGGTCGAGCGTAAATGCGACAGCGAACGCGTCCCAGAGGGGTGTCCCGCCCACATCGGCGCGCGTGGGCAACGCTGTTCGCTCACCGGTTTCCGGCGAGAGTCCGTACGCCAGTTGGAGCTGTCGCGCGTGGACCGTTTCGTTCACCACGGTGGTCGGTGCCCGCCGCGCCGTCGCCACTCCGGGTGCCACGTAGTGCGCCACGAAGGAAATGGCGCCAAGGGTAACCCACGGCACGACGGCGACCGCGGCCCGTCCCGCCCAGATCCACCCGGCGGTGGCAGCGCCCGCGAGGAGCGCCAAGGCCGCGAGGAGTCGTGCTCCCGGTATGCGGATCCCGGTCAGGACGGTATCGGCGGTCACTCCGGTCAACCCGGCGACGTGTTCGGCGGGCTCCAGGTCGTAGCCCCAGAAGAGGGCGAGCGCGAACACGACGAGCAGGCTCCCCACGTGCGTGCGCGCCAAGTGGCTGGCCATCACCTCACGGGCTCGGATGCGCAGTGCCCCGATCAGCGCGTAGAGCACCAGCATCACGGCCAGCAGCACGCTGGCCTGGTACAGCACGAACCGCTGCAATGCGATGAGCCACGGGAGGCGAAACAGGTACCACCCGACATCGCGATTGAGGATGGGCTCCTGCACGCCCATCGGCGCGTAGGTGTCCCACAGGGCCCGTGGACGCCACCACTCTGCGGCGAGCAGGGCCAGGACGCCGGCAATGCTGAGACCCAGCACCAGCACCGCCAACACCAGATAGCGCCGGGGCACCTGTTCCAGGATTTCCAGATCGCCGAGGCGACGCGGCACCTGCACGGACCCGATGGTCCGCGCCAGAATGTACAGGTTCCCCAAACTCCAGATCGCGCCCCCGCAGAACGCCAGTGCGATCAGGACGGCCTTGAGTTCCGCCATGGCGCCGAGCGGCTCGGCGACCCCGAGCGATCCAGCCCACAAGCGGTTGGTGACGCCTTCGGAGACGAGGCGGCCCAGCAACAACAGACCGACCCCGCCCGCGAGGGCTGCCGGCCACAGGCGGCGCGCGTTCACCGTGCTCTCAGCGATTCCTGGGTGTGCAGCTGGCCGGCACGCATGACGTGGGTCAGGGATCGAAAGGCGCGGGTCGAGCGTTGCGGATCCTCGGCGAGGACGAGCAGATCGGCGATCTTGCCGACCTCCAACGTCCCGAAGTCCGCGAGGCGACCCATCGCCTCGGCGCCATTCCGTGTGGCAAGGACGAGCACCGTGGCGGCCGGCAGCCCCGCCCGTTCCATCGCTTCGACCTCACCGTAGATGGACGGCCCATGCAACGTGAGCGGATTCCCAGCGTCCGTGGCCGCGACGACCCGGCCACCCGCCGCCTGCACCTGTCGCAGGTTGGCGGCCATCACGGCGCGTTCCGCGCCGGCGTTCTCCAGGTTGCGGAAGTGCACTTCCGGATTGCGCAGGCGCTCCGGCAACAACGGCTGTAGCGGCGCCAGGTTCATCAGCTTCGCCATGGTCTCCCGATCCACGCACCCGTTGGGATCATCCGGCTGATACACAACATTGAGGGCGATGGACGCCAAGGCACGCGTCCAGTTGCCGCCGACGGTCAGGGTCGGCGCGTAGGTCGCCTGATTGGCGAGCAGGAGATCGAGGAACTCCTGGTCCACCGCCTGGTCCTCCACACTGTGCACGAGCATCGTGGCTCCGGCACGCAGGGCGACCTTCGCCTCGCGCAACCCCGTGGCGTGCACGATCAACGGCAAGCCGGCGGCGCGGGCCGCTGCACCAATTGCCATCACCCGCGCGTCGAGTTCGCCGCGGCGAGCGGCTTGGGGCGCCAGATACCACACCTTCACGGCCTGCGCGCCCATCGCGACCAGCCGGGCCACGCTGGCGTTGGCCTCGGCGTCGGAGTCCATCGGCAGGAACGTGTAATGCTCATCGTCCACCCGGAGGGCGGCGCGCGTCGCATGCGTAACGAGCGGACCGGCGGCACGTACATGGGGTGCCTGGGGGTCACGTTCGGTGGCCGCCGCGAGGCCGGTGGTCCAGGGATGGCCACCCACGTCGTACACGGCGGTGATGCCGCTGCAGAGATAACTGCGATGCCAGCGGGCGGGATGGGCACGCAGGGCACGCGACGTGGCGGCGTAGGGATAGAGATCGGGTGCGCTGATGCCGTCCGGACGACCGTCAATCCACCCGGTCTGGCTGTAGTGCACGTGCGCATCTACCAGGCCGGGTGTCAGCCAGCGGCCGGTGACGTCCATGCGGACGGCATCGGCCGGCACCGGACAGTGCTCGGCGGTTCCGACGCAGGCAATGCGGTCGCCGGCGACGACCACCACGCCGTTGGCAATGCCGCCGGCACCGGTGCCGTCCACGATGGTGCCGCCTACCAACGCGGTCGTCTGCGCGGTCGCCAGCAGGGCGAGCAGGGAGAATATCGTCATGCCGTACGCTACGATCGCGCGCGGCTCTGCGCTATTGCCTGCCCGCGCTACTCAGGTCTTCATGATCTTGCGACCGACCTTGCGCTTCTTGACCGGACCGCGCCCCCCGGGCGCCTTTGCGGCCCGCTTCTTGGCCGCGGTCATTCTGCCGCCTCGGCTTTTCTTTGCCATTCGCCAGCTCCTTGCGTATCGGCCGCCCTTGCGGCCTGGGTCACCCAACGTCCCGCCGCTTGCGTCATTCGACGCGCGGCGGTGGTTCCTCAGGTCTGGCCGTTCGTGAAAATGGCAACCTCGACCCGTCGGTTCATCCGCTGACCACCGTCTGTCGCGTTGGTGGCGATCGGCTCGGCCTCACCAAGGCCCATGGTGCTGATCCGGGAGTCCGGTACACCCTGCGCGGAGAGGAACCGCGCGGCGGACAGTGCGCGCCGCTGCGAGAGCTGCTGGTTGTAGTCTTCCGGACCCTGCGAATCCGTGTGCCCGACAATCAGCGTGCGCGTGTTCTCGTACTTCACCAGGCTCGCCGCAAACGCCCGCATGTTGTCACGCGACGCTGGGGACAGCTGGTCCGAATCGAACCCGAACAGCAAGCCGTCGGGGAACGTGACGGTAATGCCTTCCCCTACCCGTTGAATCACGGCCCCGGGGAGTTCATACGCCAACTCTTCGGCCTGTCGATCCATCTGGTGCCCGATCACGGCCCCCGCCACCCCACCCACTGCGGCGCCGATGATGGCTCCGCGAACGGTCGAGCCGGTCGCGTAGCCAACAGCGGCGCCTGCCGCCCCACCCGCCCCGGCGCCAATCACGGCGCCCTGCTGCGCACTGTTCAGGCCGCAGGCGATGGCCATGGGGAGTAGCGCTATCGAGGCGACTAGCGCGAACGAACGTACGATCGCTTGATTCGACATGGTGAGACGCTGCCCTTTCGTCCCGGAGTGTCCGGGGTTCCACCGTTCCCGTCATTCGACGAGAACCCCCACCCATCACCGTACAACGGCGAGGCGGCGGCGCCCCACCATATCTGGGCCCACCGCTCGCGCAATGGTCGCGGTCAGCCGCCAAAGGAAGTTCAATTGTGTGGCCGTCCACGGCCGAGGCTTCCGGTCCAGGACCGAGAGTGTCCCCACGGCCGTGCCTGACGGCGTGATCAGCGGGACGCCGACATACGCCATGACCGTACCGTCGCGAACCGCCGAGCTGAGTGCGGCCACAGGATCCTGTCGGCCGTCCGGTACCACGAGCGGCTGTCCCGTGGCCACCACGCGCTTGACAAACAACCACGACACCAGCAGAGCCGACTCCGGTGGCAGTCCATAGCTGCCGGTCCGCAGCCGCCCGTCGGCACCCACCACTGAGACGCACCCGACCGGCGCTTCGAGCTCGCGGGCTGCCAGCCGCGTGGCGTGATCCAGCACCGGGAAGCTGACCATGATTACGGGGCCGCCGCGGCATAGATCCGGGCCAACTCCGGATCGATGGCCACGGCGTACATGAGGGAATCGAATCCCGCCCGAGACACGCCATACGCTGAAAGAATGGAGTCCGTCGCCTGCGGCTGGACGCGCAGGGCGAGCGACAGAACGACCGCGCGCTCCACCACGGTCAGCGTCCGGTACGCGCCGGCCGTCTCGACCACCGCACCGCCGGACGCCGAGCAGGCCATCAGCCCGCCGATCACCATCAACTCTGCGGCCGACAGACCACGCCTCATGGTCGCCGCCCTGATGGCTGTGGGCGCGGAGCCGCATGTTCGTCGCGAATCGCTTCGGCCAAGGCGCGCCCTCGCAGGCCAGCCTCAAGATGTACCTGCACGAACGTTCCGAATCGACCGCGCGCGCTTCCGGCGGCGAGCGCGTCCACTTCCTGACGCAGGATGAGCGCCGCCTCGCCGGCGGGCAAGCCACGCTGGTGGAGCCCTGCGAGGACGGACTCGACCTGCACGGGCGGCACCCCGGCGTCCCGAGCCGCCGAGGCGAGTGACGGGAGCTCCAGCGCACGAATGATGGTCGGCACCTGATTGGCGCCTTGCCCTCCCGGCAACACCAAGGCAAGTCCGACCAACGCCACGCGGATCATGGCGTCGGCCGCCCGACCACCCATTTGATGAGCTGTCCAGAGGCAAGGGATGTGCCGACCTCGACCTGGTTGATCAACGCAAGCACGTCACCGGCAGTCGGCGACGGTCGCTGTCCGGCGAGCGTGGTGATGGTCGTGCGACTCGCGAGCCGCAGGATGACCAGGCGGTGCGGCTGGACGGCCAACGCTGCGGCGTTCGTGAGCGGCTGGAAGCTGATCAGCGACTGCTCCACGATCGCCCGGTACGCGGACCAACGGGCAGATGGCGCGTAGCCCAGCAGGCGGAACACGGCCCCGCCGTGCTCGACGAACACGGCAGACCCGTCCATGCGTCCACCCTCCGCCGCCACGGTGAACGTCGCGCGTGACGCCGGAAGCCCATGCAGTTGGGCGCGCGACACCGCGCCGCTCGTGAGGCCCTCCTGCCCGAAGAACGCCTGGGCCGCCGCCTCGGCGCTCGCTTCGGACGCCATGGTCAGTTCCACCGCGCCGTCATTGGCCTCACTCACCGCGACCACCGCCTGCTTGCCATTATTGACGGCCCAGCCCTGCGGGAACGCGATCTGAAAGCGCAAGTCGGGGTGCTGGAACACCGCGCCGGACGTAAAGCCCTCACGCGGATTCACACCGAACACCTGGCCGTCGAGGCGCTGGATGTAGCTCTCGTGATTGACGGTCGTCCCCGCGAAGTCCTGGGGGAGCGCGGCAATCTGGTTGGCAATGTTCTCGCGGCGATTGGCCGGGCTCGGGTGGGTTGCCAGCCATTCCGGGACGCGTCCACCACCGTGGAACGCGCTCACCCGTTCCAACATCACGAACACGTCCGGCATGGCACGTGGATCGAAGTTTCCGCGACGCAGATACCGGAGCCCCAGGTCGTCGGCCTCGCGTTCATCGTCACGGGAGTGCTTGAGAAACAGGATACCGACCGCCGCCCCGGCGACGTCGGCGTAGCGTGCCACGTCTGAACTGAGGATCGAGCCGATCCCCAGTCCCAGACCGGCCAGTTGCTGGTTGCTCATCTGGCTCACGGTGTGTCGCGCCGTGACGTGACCGATCTCATGGCCCACCACTGCGGCCAGTTCCGCTTCGGAGTTGAGATGGGCCATCAACCCGCGGGTGACATAGATGAATCCGCCCGGGACGGCGAACGCGTTGACCGTCGGGTCATCGACGACCCGAAACGTCCACGGCAGGTTCGGTCGTTCGCCCGTTGCGGCGAGTTGGGCACCCAGCCGCTGGATGTACGTCTGGAGCGCGGGATCCGGATACAAGCCGATGGACGCGACGATGACCTGATCGTATTCGCGACCCATGGCGATCTCCTGGGCCTCACTGATCAGCATCACCTGGCTGCGACCCGTGGCCGGATTGGTGGCACAACCACCTGCCGCCGTGCCGATCGCCAGGGCGAGTGCGACGAACCGCACGCCAGCCCATCTCAATGACTTCATACCGAGCCCTTTCTCCGTTCTGGAATGGCCGCCGGGCGCCAACGCGCTCGCCGGCCTGCCGGATATCACGTTAGGCGCAGGCGGGCGCCGGGGGTATCGGTCGGAGTGATGAAATAGGAGCTACGTCTTCAGAGGGAGGAGCGGGAATCGGCTGATTCCGGGGAGGCAGCGCGCGTGCAGGAACGCGCGCTGCCTCCCGACGTCAGTTCACCGACAGCAACAAGCGCTCCCGCAGCGAGAGCATCAGGCGCGAGCCTTCGGGGAGTACGACATCGACGTCCTTCATGGCCAGCGAAGCCGCAGCGCCGATCGCACCGCCGATCACACCACCGATGACGGTTCCCGTGGCGTTCCCCCCGATGACCCGTCCCGCGACCGCACCGAATGCCGCGCCACCGACCACCCGCACCACATCCATCGTTTCCAACCCCTGGCCCTCATGCATCGTCTCCAGGGAATCAATGGATGCACGGACGTCGTACGTCTCACCGCGGACGGTGATGCGTGATACGACGATCGTGATGGTGCCGGTGGTCCCGGACGCCGCGGCCGCGCTCACATTCGTGACCACACCGTGTACCATCGAGCCGGCGGGAATGGCCACCGTGCCGGCAACGTTCACGACATCCGTCACGACCCGCGCCGTGAACGCGTCGCCCACCGTGGCGGTGAGTGACCGAATGGTGCTGGTCAGCGCTGCGTCAATCGACGTCCCGGTCTCCAGGGCGTACCGCGCTGGCGTCGCGTTGCCGTTACCCGACGACGCCGGACGATCCGTGGTGTCTCCGGTGGAACAGGCGGCGGCAAGGAGCAACGGGAAGGCGAGCGCCAACCGCAGGGATATATGACTGGACATGAGTGTACGTCTCCATCGGTGGGAAGCATGGGGGAACGATTCTCTACTGCGGCTGTTGCTGACCGTCCCAGCATGCACAGTACTGCCCCACGCCACGCGCGGGTATTGGCCACAAGGGTGATCCCGGAAGTAGTCCCTGCGAGGTACGACGGTCGCCGATGTGCGCTACGGCTCGCCCGGGCGGAACCGGCTGATGTGGCCGCGACCCACGGCCCACCCCACGCTGGGCGAGAGGAACATCACGCTCCAGGTGTTGGCGGTGCTGAACGTGCGCCACGTCATGCCGTCGTCGTCAGACCTTGCGGTGCCCGACGGCCCCACCGCGACCAGGGTTGGGGTGGCCGCGCCGGGAACCACACTACCGCCGTAGACCACACCCCCCAAGGCCTGCCCGCCGGTCGGCGTCCACGAGGCGCCGCCGTCGCGGGTCATGATCACGTTGGCGTAGGTGCTGTCGGCGCCTGCGAGCGTGCCGCCGAACGCCGCACCGCGCTGATCATCCCAGAACGCCACTGAGGTGAGCCCTTCCCCGCTCGTCCGGCTGAGGATCGGCGTCACTGATTCGTGCCAGGTGGCGCCGTAGTCGGTCGTCCGGATGACGCGCGTATCCACGGCCGATGCGCCCGTCGCAAACCAGCCGAGGCCACCGGGTCGGGTGACCACGCACGTCCCTGAGGCGGCGAATCCGCCTTCGCCGGGCCGCGCCGGCGGCACGGCGCCCGGGTTGATGCGCCGCCAGGTGGCGCCGCCGTCGTCCGTGCGAATGAGCGTGAACGCGCCGTCGTGACTGTCGCTGAAGGCGAACCCGCGCTGCCGATCCCAGAAAGAAAAACAGTCGTAGAACGCGTTGGGATCTTCGTTCTGGAACGACAGGCGCCATGTCGCACCGCCGTCGGTCGTGTGGTAGATGCGCGAATCGGTCCCGTTGCCAATCGAGAGTACAAAGGCCTCGGCGGCGGAGAACGCGTGGAGGTCGCGGAACTGGAGGCTGTCGGCGCCCGGCACCATGGTCACGACCCACGTTTGCCCGCCGTTCGTCGTGCGCGCCACGCGCCCACCCGTGCCGGACGCCCAGACGATGCTCGAGTCCACCGCGTGCAGCCCGATGTACAGTGCCCCGGGCTCGGCGTGCTGGACCTGCCAGGATTGAAGGAGCAACAGGGTGGTGATCATGGGTGCGGGACCGTATGACCTGTGCCAGAGCGTGTGGCCGAGGTGAAGGGTTGCTGCAACGTTGGACCTATCGATCTGACCAGACTGCCAGCTCGTTTCCGCTCGGATCGGCAAAATGAAACCGGCGCCCGCCCGGGAAGCTGAACGTCTCTGTCACGATGCGTCCGCCCGCGGCGCGCACGCGCGCTTGGGTCGCCTCGAGATCGTTCGAATACAGGATGACGAGCGGGCCACCGGGCACCGTGGCGCCAACCCGCATCCCCCCCGCCTCGCCACCTGGTTTCTGGATGCCAGCATACTCCGGCCCGTAGTCGTTGAACGCCCAGTCGAACGCCGCTGCATAAAACCGCTTCGCTTCGGCCATGCTGGTAACCGTGAACTCGATGTAATCAATGGCGTGGTGCAGGTGGCTCTCGGGATGCGCTGCCATTTCTGCTCCTGTTGCGTGTCTACGCCGGATCCACGGCCCGATACGCCGCCATCACCGCCCGTTCCCCTTCGGCGCCTGAACGACTATTGCCGTGCTCCATCCCGACGATGCCGGTGTACCCCTTGCTCAGCAGGTGACGGAACACATTGGCATAGTTGATCTCGCCCGTGGTCGGTTCGTTGCGGCCCGGATGGTCACCCACCTGCACGTACGCGACCTCACTCCACGCGGCATCGAGGTTGGGAATGAGGTTCCCTTCCGTAATCTGCTGGTGATACACATCGAAGAGAATCTTGCACGCCGGGCTGTTCACGGCCCGGCAGATCTCGTACGCCTGCGGGATCCGGCTCAGGCACTGCCCCGGATGGTCCCGCAGGTTGTTGAGCGGTTCCAACACCATGACCAGGCCATGCGGCTCCAGCAATGCCGCGGCGCGGCGCAGGGTTTCCACCAGGTTCGCTGTCTGGTAACTGTGCTCAAGACGGGGGTGGGTGAGGCCGGGGACCACGGTCATCCAGGTCGCGTGCACGCGCCGCGCCACCTCGACCGCGGCCGCGATCTCGGCGAGGAACGCATCGCGCGGTGCGGCCTCCCCACTGGTCAAGTTGGGCTCGCGCCAGCCGATGGTGTGCGCGACGAACACGCCCATCCGCATGTTCAGCCGTAGCATTGCGCGGGCGATGCTGGCCTGGACATCCACCGGTCGCCCGCGCATGCCGTTGTCCTCCAGCGCGGTGAACCCCTGCTCCGCCATGAACTCCAGCTGGGCGACCAGATCATCCCCTGCACTGTGGCGGAACATGCCGAAGTGCGGCGCGTACGTCAGACGGAACGTGGACGCGTGGACGCGTGGACACCGGCCACCGCGGCGGACGTCTGGAGAAAGGAACGGCGGGACAGGTCATCCATCATGGGTGCCTCACGCTCAGGGCTCGCGCACCAGGCGGAGCCCGACAAAGGGAGCATCGGAAAGCCACCAACGGCTCTTGGGCAGTTGCGGGTCGGTCTGGTTCCAGAACGGTCGTTGTTGCTGACTGGTGGAACACGTCATGCGATCGGGCGCATCCCGGTAGCTGCCACCCATCACCAGCGAATCGCCATTCCGTGCCGCCACCCATTCCCCGGTATTGCCGAGGAGATCGTGCACTCCGTTCGCGTCAGGCGCAAGCGTGCCGAGCGGATGCGTCCCACCGGCCGCCCTGTCGCGGTGCCACGCGATCGCGCTATCGTTCGCGCCGGACGTGCAGGCATGGGTCCATTCGGCGTCGGTCGGCAGGCGGAAGCGGAGACCCGTGATGACCGAGAGCCACTGGGCAAACGTGCCGGCCGCGTGGAACGTGAGCCCCAAGGCGGGCCGGCCCGCGTGGCCGAACGCGTCCCCTGGGAGCACGTAGGGTCTCGACGGACGGGCGACCGCATCCACGCCTTCGGGTGCGGCCCCCCGTTCCAACGAAAACACAAAGATGTCGTAGAGGTCCCACGAAATCTCGGTGGCAGTGATCCAGAATGCGGGTATCTCGACACCAGCCGGCACGCGCTGCAATGTGAGGCTCATGACGGTCCCCGGAATCGGCACTTCGAGCGTCGCCCTGTCACCCGCCTGGAGCGTCACGGCGAAGAGGGCGGCGATCATCGGGCTCATCATGGGGCTGGGATGCTCCGCCGGTCCGGGGGCGTCACTCGCGCGCCACGAGTATACGGCGCTGCGCATGGGGACGGAAGCGCGGCTCGTCTTCTACGCGCCCGACTCGGCCACCGCGCATGCGGCCGCCCGGGCGGCGTTCGACCGCTTGGCTGAGTTGGACAGCCTGCTGAGTCATTTTCGCGACGACAGCGAGGTGGCCGCGCTGGCGCGCGCGTCCGGCGATCCCAGGCCGGTGAGCGAGGATCTGTGGACCGTGTTGGTCGTGGCGCACGACTTCGCGCTCGGAACCGACGGCGTCTTCGACGTGACCCATGGCCGGTGGCGTGAGCTGGTGCTGGACCGTGCCACGCGGCGTGTCACGCCAGGCATTCCGCTCGATCTGGGCGCCATTGGCAAGGGATACGGAGCGGACGAGGCGCTGGCAACGCTGCGCAGGTTCGGCATCACCTCGGCCCTGATCGCGTTCGGCGGTGAACTGGTGGCCGGGGACGGCCCGCCGGGCACCGACGGATGGGTCGTGCAGGTGGGCGATACGACGACGACGCTCACGAACGGCGCGATCTCGACGTCGGGCCTCGGGCTGGCCGCAGGCCAGAGTGTTTCCGTGCGGGCCTCCTCGGGTCTGCTCGCCGATCCGCTGGCGACCGCCACCGCTCTTCTTCGCGCTTCCGCGTCTGCGCGTGACCCGCTGTCGCCGTAACGGCAACCACGCGGAGGCGCGGGGGCGCGGACAACTACTGTGGGAACAGCGTGATGGCAATGGGGCCTGGTTCACCGACCGACTCCTCAACCCGAACACGCACGGCATCCACGCGGATCGACTCGAAGCGATCCAGTTTTCGGTAGCCGATCGTCGTGCCGCGGGAGAGGGCCCGCCACGCGCCGTTCAGGCGTCCTTCCAGCGTGTAGCGCGCGACCCTCTGACCTCCATTTCGCTGAGCGAGCGCAGTTGGTCGGTCCGAGCGTCCAGCCTCGTTTGGACCTTGGCCCACATGAGACCCGGATGGCGGTGCATGCTCTTCTCAAAACGGGCCTTCAATGCCTTAAGCAGGCCGTCACGTTGATTACCCTTCAAGTCCTTGACCTCCGCGTGTGTTGTCGTGGCTCCCTGCAAGCGCCGAAATAGGCCTGCTCCTCCGCACGACGTCAACCGGCCCCGGTCAAGCGTGTGGACGAACTCCCGACGGCCACTCTGGCGAGTAACGCCGGCCGGGAATCGTCAGGATCACCTGCGCCGCTCGACCGTCGTGTGGTGGTTTGAGGGTCCAGCCTATCGAAGCGACGTAGGTCGCCGCCCACACCTTGAGGTGTGACAGCGGAAACGACACGCTCTCGATTCCCGTGTCGAGCTGGATCGTTTCGGATTCGGTCAGCTGGTTCGTCCGCTGGAATTCGGCGAGAATCCCCTGCTGGTTGGCCAGGTCGTGCGTGAGTTGGGCACCCGAGAACGCGGGCCAAGCCGCGATCATCCGGCGGATGTACGTCGGAACCGCAAACAGGGGCTTCGGTGCTCGTTCGAGCCAGTCGACCAGGTCGACCTCGCCCAACCGCGGACCGTCCGGAAGGACCACGTACGGTGGCACGCCCTCGTGAGGCGTCAGCGTCGCCGCGATGTCCTGCTCGGCGAATCGCAACATCATCGCGGCAATGAGCGCGGCGGTGCGATCGGGTGCCGACGGCGTATCGTGCTGGACCATGCGTCTACCGTCCTGGGCGTAAGCTGGTGCTACGCCGTTTCGGGAGCGTTGGTCTCCTGACGGGCGCGAGCCACGTCGGGCCCCCGTGGTTCTGGGGTCCTGGCCGCGGGAACGCCGCCGTTGATACGGATCAGCGCATCCCGGCCAGGCCCTGAACGGCATCCGCGAGCAACCGCACTCGCGCACCGTCGGATGACCCGCGCACATCGCCCGCCAGATCCGTGCCGAGCCGGGACAACGCCGTGCGCCGCGCCTCTCCCGAAGCGCGTTCAGCACCCGTCAGCGCCTGCCGTACCGATGCGATCCGGGCGGCGGGAAGGCCGCCCGAGCGTTCGAGTTGATCCGCGTATGCCCGCGCGAGTGCAAACGAGGCCGGCCAGATGTACTGCGGCTGGCCCTGCGCGTTCAGGTACTCGAGCCGCACGGTGCGCGAGGCCGCGATCTCGTTCTCCGACAGGAACGCGCTCGGCGTGAGTTCGAAGATGTCGAGCCCGCGGGCGATCTCGGAACTCACCAGCACGCCGTTATACCAGTACACCGACCAGCTGCCTGCGCTGCGCATGCGGGTCGCATCCAGCGGGCCACGGTCGTGGAACGCGATCTCGACCGGACGCGCGGGATCGGTCCAGTCAAACACCGAGATACCGCCCTGGTACCAGCCCTGCACCATGACGTTGCGCCCGGGGATCGGGATGAGCGACCCGTTGTGCGCGACGCAGTTTTCGAGTGCGGTCTGGGCAGCGGGCAGCTTGTAGTAGCTCTGGAACCGCATACGGCCATTGACCAGTGTGAAGATGGCGTTGGCGCCCCACTCCGGCGGATCGCTCGCGCGGCACTTGGGCTGGCCGCCCCCACCCCACTCGTCGGTGAACAGCACCGCGCTGCCATCATTGCTGAAGGTGGCCGAGTGCCAGTAGGAGAAATTGGAATCGCTCACGGCGTCAATGCGCACCGGGTTCGCTGGATCCCTGATGTCGAGCAGCAGACCGTACCCACCGCACGCGCCGCCGGCCAGGCCGATCGCCGGGTAGAGCGTGATATCATGACATTGGGTGGGTCCGGGTCGCGGCCCGGCAGTCTGCTGCTGGCTCATCATGCGGGCCAGTATTTCCGGCAGCGCCGCGCGCAGTGCGGCGCTGTCGGCGCGGTTGGGCGCTCCGCTCCCGCCCCGCGCGGTCACCACACTGTCGAGCATACGGTTGACCATGCCGCCCGGCAGCATCGTGGGGCTGCCTTCCACGTCCACCACGAACGCGCCGCGCGCCCGGGCCTGCTCGATGGCGGCCAGGTCCTCCGGCGCCAAGCCGTGGCGCGGGGGCGCCACCAGGCCGCTGAAGATCCTGGGGGACCTCACGATGGCCGCTTGTTCGGGATGCGCGAGCGGCACGCGGATGACCTCGATGCGGAACAGGGCGGAGGCCGGATCCTCGTCCGGCATCGCACTCACACAGCCGGGCAGCTCGTCCGCCGGCCGGACCGGCGCCGAGCCCGAGACGTAGATGTACACATGGTCCGGATCGTCGGGCGGGACCAGCACGCTGTGCGTGTGCGACCCGCGACAGGTCTGCACGTTGGCGATGTATCGCGGGTTCCGGATGTCGGTAATGTCAAAGATGCGGATGCCGCGCAGCCGGTGGTGGCTCACGGCCTCCCGCACGCCCTCGGTACCGCAGTCCAGCCGGCCGCCCAGTCCTTCTCCCGACACAAACAGCAGGTTGCGGTACACCGACACGTCGCTCTGGGACGCGGGACAGACGTGGCCCGTGACGAGAGTCGGCCGGGCCGGGTTGGAGATGTCCCAGACCTGGATGCCGTTGTAGTTGCCCTGAATGGCGTAGTCCTCCTTGAACGCCAAGTCCGAGTTGGTGACCCCGACGAACGCCTCCGGCGGCGGCGTGGTGGAGAGGAGCCGCAGGTTCCAGATTGCCTCGCCGGCATCGAACAGGCCCGGCCGGAGACCCACCCGGGGGTCCGGCGCCGGTTGAGCCGCGGCGACCATCGGGGCCGGCCCCGCGGGGCCGGACGTCACGGACGCGGAGCCGCACGCGGCGCCCAGGGCGGCGGCGGCGAGGGACAGGATGGACGGGATACGGGTCATGATGGGTTCTCCATGGTTTCGAGCATGCGTTCCATGCGGGCGATTTCGCTGAGTTGGTCCACGTGAATGTCGGATGCGAGCTTGAAGGTTTCCTCGTCCTGACCGGCGCCGTCGGTGGCGAAGAGGTCAAGAACCATCGTCCCGGCGCCCTGATGGTGCTGGATCATGTAGGTGAGGAACAGGCGGTCGAAGGTCGGTCCCCGCGCGCGGTCGAGGTCGGCCAGCTGCTCCGGCGTCAACATGCCGGGCATATGCCGGTGGTGTTCGCCGACGCCGTGCAGCAGAAGGGTGAGGCCCTCGATGTGCACCTCGGGTACCGGCTGCCCGCGGTCGCGGAGCCAGCCCTGCATGGTGGCGATCTCATCGCGCTGGGCGTTGATGATACGGGCGCACAGGATCCGGACGGCGGGGCCCGCGTCGCGGAGCGGCGCCAGGTCCGCCATGATCAAAGCCTGCGCGTGGTGCGCGATCATGCCGGTCATGAAATCCACATCCGCCCGCGTAAACAGCCGGCGGGCGCTGTCGGTGCGGGCCCGGTACAGGGCTTCGAGGTCGCTGGTGGCGGCTGGCGTGGAATGGGGTGCAGGCTGGCCGGGGCGGCAGGCCGTTGCGGAAAGGAAGGCCACAACCAAAGTCAGGGGACGACAGGAGGCAGGCATCACACCAGAAGCTACTCTGGGTTCCGCCCCGCCGTCACCTCTGCGGGCAGGTGCCCCAGCACGAACCGGACGACGGCGTCGGCGTCCACGATCTGGCGCGTGGAGAAGTGCAGCCGGCCGCCGGCGTGCCACAGTTCATACGTCGTGTTCACGTACACGCCCTGCACATACGCATCCGTGTGCCGGAAGCGCGTAAAGGCACTCCAGGCAATCCGAGTGCCGTTCCGGAGGATCATGGTATCGTCGGAGAGTGTCGCCGGGTATTGACGCGTGACCGATCGCCGGACGAGCGGCAGCAGGCCCAACGACAACACGGCGCCAAGGCGCTCAACACACCCCGGGGGCTTCAGTTGCACGTTCATGGATCGACTCCGCAGAGCTCTACCATGAGTCGAGGTCCGGCCAGTGCAGCCCCCGACCACCAAGCTTCTCCGCCCACCCTATCCGATACAAGGCGGCCACGCTGCTAGAGCTCGCCACTCGTGACCCAATAAGCGTAGACTACCACGATTGGGCCGAACGTCGCAACCATCGGGCCTAGAAGCAAAAGGACCGACCCGAGTTCTATGCTTGTCGTATGAAAGGCGCCACCCAGGATCACGACCCCAGCGAACCATATAGCGATCGCCACCACAGCGTAGAGATTGCGTCGCCGATTGTAGATTGCCTCGGCCTCAGTGGCCTGCTCCACCCGCCACAGCTCAACACGAATCCGGTCATCTGAAAGCCTCAGGAGCGGCCGGGACATCAGACGCGTGGCTATCTGGTGTTCCCGATTCATCTACTGCGGTCGCGAATGACCTGGTAATCGCCGGACCGGGGGCCGGAGCCCACGGTCCACGTGATGGGATGGACTCCTCCCTCGGACGGCACCAACGTGCCACAGATCG
>JBBDNM010000010.1:0-7714 GCA_040877595.1 Gemmatimonadales bacterium
CCCTTTCTCCCTTGTTCCTTTGCACCTTTGCACCCTTGCACCCTTGCACCTTTGCACGTCTGTGCCTTGCGATACGCGCGCGAAGAGCGCACGTTCTCCCCGCCCAACTCAACCATTTGGAGTCCAACCATGCGCCCTGCCCTGTTCCTTGCCGCCCTGATGGTGATGGCGGCCCCGGTCGCCCCACAGGCGGCCCCGGCCGCCCCACAGGCGGCCAACACGTCGCGAACCCTGCAACTGGCCAATTACCTGGATTGGGAAACCGTCGCCGACCCGCAGATGTCGCCGGACGGCGGGTCCATCCTCTACACCCGTCGCTGGGTCAACCGCACCACCGATCGCTGGGAATCGTCGCTCTGGATCATGGATGCCGACGGCAACCGCAATCGGCAGCTGATCGAAGGGTCCGGCGCGCGCTGGTCGCCGGATGGTACGCGCATCGTCTACACGGCGGGTGGCGATGAGGGTGAGGGCGCGCAGATCTTTGTGCGCTGGATGGACGCCGAGGGCGCGGTCACGCAGGTGACCCGCGTGGACGAGTCGCCGTCGGGCCCCGTGTGGTCGCCGGACGGCAACAGTATCGCGTTCGTGATGACCGTGCCGGCCAATGAGGGCTGGACGGTGCGCCTGCCCGGCCGCCCGGATGGCGCGCGCTGGACCGCCGAACCGAAAGTGGTGACGCGGTTGTCGTATCGGCGCGACCGGCAGGGCTACATCGACGACGGCTTCCGCCACATCTTCGTGGTGCCCGCCACCGGTGGCACACCGCGCCAGGTCACCTCCGGCAACTTCAACCATGGGTCGCCCGCATGGACGCCCGATGGTCGCGAACTGTTGTTCTCCGGCAACCGCAATGACGGCTGGGAACACCAGTGGCGCGAGTCGGACATCTACGCCGTCAACGTGGCCAGCGGCGCCGTGCGTCAGTTGACCACGCGCAGCGGGCCGGATGGCAATCCGGTGGTCTCGCCCGACGGTCGCCTGGTGGCTTACACCGGCTACGACCTGACCGACGACACCTACATCACCCAGCGCCTGTACCTGATGAACGCGGACGGCTCCAACAGCCGCGAGATCACCGGCGGGCTCGACCGCTCACCCGAAGAGATCACTTGGACCGCCGACAGCCGCGGCCTGTATTTCACGGCCGACGACCGCGGCAGCAGCCATCTCTACTTCAGCAACCTGACCGCCGCGCCCCGCCGCCTGACCGAAGGTACGATGCTGTTCTCGCTGGCTGGCATCGTGGGCACCACCGCGATCGGCACCCGGACCTCGTTCCATCAGCCCGGCGACGTGATCCGCCTCGACTTGCGCCGCCCCACCCAGCTCACGCAACTCACTGACGTGAATGCCGACGTACTGGACGGCGTGCGGCTGGGCGAGGTGGAAGAAATCTGGTACACATCGGTGGACGACTATCGCATTCAAGGCTGGATCGTGAAGCCGCCCGACTTCAATCCCTCACGCCGGTACCCGATGATGCTGGTGATTCACGGCGGCCCGCACGCGATGTACGGCGTCGGCTTCAATTTCGGCTGGCAGGAACACGCGGCGCAGGGTTACGTGGTGCTGTACACCAACCCGCGCGGATCCACCGGCTACGGCAGCGCGTTCGGCAACGCGATCAAGAACGCGTATCCCGGCAAGGACTACAACGACCTGATGGCGGGCGTGGACTCGCTGATCGGGCGCGGCTACGTGGACGACCAGAACATGTTCGTGTACGGCTGCTCGGGCGGCGGTGTGCTCACATCCTGGATTGTGGGTCAGACCAATCGCTTTGCCGCGGCCTCGGCCAACTGCCCCGTCACCAACTGGCTTTCCTTTGTTGGTACGACGGATGGCGCCACCTGGTATCGGAACTTTGCGAGCCTGCCCTGGGAAGATCCCACGGAGCACCTGGCCCGGTCGCCGCTGATGCATGTGGGGAACGTGAGCACGCCCACCATGCTGATGACCGGTGAACGGGACCTGCGCACGCCGATGCCGCAGACGGAAGAGTACTACATGGCCCTGCGGTATCGTGGGGTCCCGACCGCGATGATCCGGTTCCGGGATGAATGGCACGGCACATCCAGCCGACCCAGCAACTTCCTGCGGACCCAGTTGTACCTGCGCGGCTGGTTCGAACGGCACAGCCGCGGCCGGAGCGCGACCGACTAGCCGGCGCGCTCGTCCCGCAGTTCCCGGAGGCCCTCCGCCACCCGCTGAACGCGATCGCGTTCTTCCTTGAGGGCGGCGATGAGGGCCTCCGCCTGCCGGCTCTCGACCGACAGCTTGCCAGCCTTTTCCACAAGAAACTCGAGCGTCGCGCGCTCGCCGCGCAGCGTGTCGAGCCCGGCCCGCGCCTCACCCAGCAATCCATCCACCCGCGCCAGCTCGGATTCCACCTTGCCGAGCCGCGCGACACGTTCATCGAGCCGAGTGGCCAGCTCCTCGCCTTCGGTGGCCCGCTTGAGCAGGTCGTCCAGACGACGGCGCGTGGCTTCCACCGAGTCCTTGGCATCGGCGATGGACGCGATCTCCGACCGCGTCTGCTCTGTGGAGGCGCGCATCCGCTCGACATCGGTCCGGAACGCGGCCATCGTGTCCTCGCGGGAGCGCCACTCACCTACCAGCACGCCCAACCGTTCTTCGGCGCGCGACAGTTCGGCCAGCTTTTCCTCGAAGTGGGTCAGGCGCTTCTCGATGAACCGGAAATGCCCCGAGCGGGATTCCAGTTCGTCAGACACCCGCGTCAGGCGCGCGGCTTCGGCATCCGCTGATCGGACCGCGGTCTCCAGCTGGCGGACGCGGTCGCCCACGTCACCCACCGACTTGACGGCGTCCGCACGCAGGCTGGTGGCCTGCTCCAGTTGCTGGATCGCCTGGGTGAGCGCCGCCTCGCGTTCGGTGATGGTGCGCAACACCTGGTCGGCCCGTTCGGCCAGCGATTCCACCTCGGCGTGCTTGCGGCGCGTGGCTTCGACGTCGCGCCCAAGGGATGCCATTTGGTCGGTGGCAGTGGTGACACCGTGCTCGACCTGCACCAACCGATCGGCGACCGCATCAGCGGCTTCGGCGCGCTCGCCCGCCGCCACAAAGCGCTGATCCACATCGCGCAGGCGTTCCACCAGGCCTGACAACCGTCGCTCGGCATCGTCAATCGCGGCGCGCCCTTCTTCGAAGCGCTGCTGACGGGCCGCCACATCGGCCGAGAGCGCGCCCAAGGCGTCGAGCCGCCGCTCCAGTCCCTGCACAAACTCTTCGCGCCGTTGCGTGGTATCGAGCTGACCGATAATCCGCTCGGCCAATCGCGTGGTACGCGTGAGTTCGGGCCCCAACGGCTCGAGCGCGGCCGCCTGCTGTTCCAGGCCGTCCAGCCGCGCCCGGAGCGCCGCCGCGTCGGCACGCGCCGCGCCCACCGTCTCCACGGCCCGATCCAGCTCGCCACGCGCAGCGGTCAACCGTCCCGTCGCGTCCTCGACCGTGCCGTGCGCCGCCGACAGCCGATCCACTTCGGCCCGCAACTGTTCCAGTTCGGGCGCCCGGGCCGTCAGGGCCGACAGGCGGCCGTCCAGCAGCTGCGCGTCGCGCGCCACACGCTCTACCACTCGGTCGGCCGCCAGCACGCGTTCGCCGAGGTTCTCAAGTCGGGAGAACTCGGCCAGCAGGGTGTCCACCCGGATGCTGACCTCGTCGGCCCGGCCCTGCGCTTCACGGGCGCGCTGATCGGCCTGCGCCAGGCCCACCTGCCGCTGTTCCGCTTCGCCAAGGTCGTTGCGCAGGTCGGCCAATCGGTGGGTCAACGTTTCGACATCGCCGCGTTCGGCCCCCAGTCGGGCGACCGCCTCGTCCAGGCGTCGTCGCGTGGCATCGAGCTGCTCGCCGGCCTGCTGCGTGGTCACGGCGGCTTCACGCCACAACCCATCGGCCCGCGAGGCTTCCCCCTCGATCTTGCCGAGCATCTCGCGGATCTCGTCGGCCTTGCGTTCGGCCTTTTTCCATTCGCGGCTGCGATCGTCCATGCGCTTGATGCGGGCGTCCAAGTCCCACGCCAGCTCGGTGAGTCGCGTGGACTGGGCGCCCACCCGCTCGACCAGCTCGCGCTGCGCCTCGACGGCCGTCGTCTTCTGCGTGACACGGTCGGCCAGCGCCGCCAGCGCCTCCATATCGCGCCGGGTACGCTGGGAGAGCTCGTCCACTTTCTGGACATCGCGCACCACGCGGCCCATGTCTTCGAGCCGAAGTTCCGTCTCGCCCGTGGTGTCCTTGAGACGCAGCACTTCGTCGCGCATGCCGGCGATGTCACCCATCGCCTGGTCCCGGGCCTGCTGCAGACCGGCCAACGTGTCCCGCACCTGCAGCACATCGTGCTGGAACTGCAGGAATTGTTCGCGCAGCGCGCTGCCGTCCTTGCGCATCTGCGTCACCGGGCCGTCGGCCCCCGTGAGCGCTTCCAGCTCGGCCTTGAGGACGTTGGCCTGGTCCACCGCGCGGGACACGGCGGCGGTGGTGGTCTCCGCATCGCGGACGCGACGCGTGATGGCCTCGGATTGCTCGTCCGCCTCACCCTGCTTCCGCTCCATCCGCTCCAACCGGCTGAGCACCTGGTCCACGCGCCGGTTGATCTCCTCCAGGTCGGTGACCTTGCCGGCGATCCCGCCCACCCGGGCCTCGATGGCGTCGGTTTGGGCGCGCTGCGCCTCAAGCCGCTCGCCGGCCGCCGTGACCAGTTCCATCCATTGGTCCAACGCCTCGCGCTCCTCGACGACGCGTTCGAGAAGCTTCTGGAGTTCCTGATCGGGCGAGCGGCGAAGCCAGGACATTGGCGAATCCGGGATGTGGGACAGGGGAGAATCTATGGGTGGGAACGGAGAATGTCGAACGTCGAATGTCGAATGTCGAAGGCCGCCCCTCCACAGTATCTTGCTTCCATGTCCGATCCCATGAAGAAACTCGTCGTCGTCGGCGACCGCGTCCTCATCGAACCACAGCAGGGCGAGGAGCGTTCCGGCGGCCTCTACCTGCCCCCCACCGCCGTGGACCGCCAGCAGGTGCAGGGTGGGCGGATTATCGCCACCGGCCCCGGCACACCGGTACCCGAGCCGGGCAGTCTGGACGATGAACCGTGGCGCATTGGCGGGAGCGAAACCCGGTACGTCCCCATGCAGGCGCGGGTGGGCGACTATGCCTTGTTTTTCCGCAAGGCGGCGGTCGAGATCACGTTCGAAGACACGCGCTATCTGGTGGTGCCCCAGGCCGCGATCCTGGTGCTGGTGCAGGCGCGTACCCCGATCGACGATCTCACCGACCTGTGACGTTCTGGCTTATCGTGATGCTTGGTTCCGCCGGCGGCTGGCTGTGGCTCCGGAACAAGCGCCTGCGGGCTCAAGCCAATCCGGTGGACGATCCGGAAGCCCTGGAAGCGGCCGAACGGGAACTCGACGAGCTGGATGCGATGGCAACACCTGAGGACGCCGAAGAACACCTCGAGGATTGGGGCCCCGGCGCGCCCCGATAAGACCTAGCCGAGCAGGTCCATGCCGTTGCGTGTCACCCGGTGACTTACCAGTGGCAGCGGCAGTTCCCCCATCGCCTCACCAATCTGAATCGCCCGCTGCAAGGCCTCCTTGGCCAAGGTGACACCCGCCTCATCGCGGGCGTGGATCGTGGCCAGCGGCTGGCCACGCGTCACCACCTGGCGTGGTTGGGCGGTGATGACGAACCCGACCGCGGGGTCCACGGTGTCTTCCATCACCCGCCGCCCGCCGCCGAGCGCGACGATCGCGCGGCCGATCTCGCGCGGCTCGACGCGCCGGATCACACCACTCCGGGGCGCTTCCCATACCACCTGATGCGGTGCCTGTGCCATGACGGCCGGATCATCCAGCACGGCCGGGTTGCCGCCCTGGGCCTCGATGAGGGCACGCGCCTTGTCGGCGGCCGCACCGGATTGCAGGGCCCGTTCGACGGTAGTCCGTGCGGCCCGCAGGTCGGGAACGGCGTCCGCGAGGGCCACCATCTCGGCGGCCAGCGTGATGGTGAGTTCGGTGAGGTCGGGTGGTCCTTCCCCGTGCAGCATCACGATCGCTTCCTCCACCTCCAGCGCATTGCCGCAGGCGTGACCCAGCGGTCGGTCCATCGCGGTCAGCAGGGCGACCACCTCGCACCCGTGCTGGTGGCCAAGCCGGATCATGGTCTGGGCCAGTTCGATCGCGTCCACGGCGTCGGGCAGAAAGGCGCCGGAACCCTGCTTGACGTCCAGCACGAGACCGCTGAGGCCTTCGGCGAGTTTCTTGGACATGATGCTGGCCGCAATCAACGGGATGGATTCGACCGTGCCCGTGGCATCGCGCAGGGCATAGAGCCGACGGTCCACCGACGCGATGGCGTCGGACTGCCCGAACATGGCGCACCCGATGGCCTGCACCTGGCGTTGCGCTTCGGCCGGACTCAGGTCGGTGCGGAATCCCGGAATGGCCTCCAGCTTGTCGAGCGTACCGCCGGTGTGGCCGAGACCACGCCCCGACATCATCGGGACGGCGACGCCGCAGGCGGCCACCAGAGGCGCGAGCACCAGGGACGTCTTGTCTCCCACGCCGCCGGTGGAATGCTTGTCAATGCGGGGGACCGCCCAGTCACCGAAATCGAGTCTGGCCCCCGAGTGGAGCATGGAGCCGGTCAGCGTCTCGAGCTCCGTCGGCTCGATGCCATTGAACAGAATGGCCATGCTGAGCGCCGCCATGTGGTAGTCGGTCACGGTCCCGGCGATGTAGCCCTCAATGATCGCGCGCCATTCGTCCGGCGTCAGGGTTCCGCCGTCCCGCTTGCGCTCGATGAGCCGTGCCATCACGATTGGCGTACGCATGCCGTGGCTCCTGTTGCTGATACTGGCCCAAACCCCGGACCCGTGGATCGCCCGCGGGGACTCGCTGCATGATGCCATCCAGCCGGTGGAGGCCCTCGCGGCGTATCGCGAGGCCTTGGCGCTGGACAGCGTCCATTACGGCGCCCTGTGGCGCGCGGCCCGCACGCAGGCCGATGTCGCGCGCATGCTCCAGGGAAACGCGCGCGATACCGTGGCCTTGCGCGACAGTCTCTTCACGATCGCGGTCGCCTGGGCCCGCCGGGCCATCGCGGCCGATTCGAGCGGGGCCGACGGCTGGTTCACGCTGGCCCTGTCGCTCGGACAGTTGTCACGCACCAAGGGCGGCCAGGAACGCATTCGGTACGGCAAGGACATCTACGATGCCGCCGCGCGGGCCTTGACGCTCGACCCCGATCACGACGGGGCGCATCATGTGCTGGGGGCCTGGCACGCCGAGGTGCGCCGGTTATCCGGCTTCACGCGATTCATCGCCCGCACCCTGCTGGGCGGCGGGTACATGGGCCGCGCCCAATGGGACTCGGCCGTCGTACACCTTGAGCAGGCGGTCGCCGGCCGACCCGAGTATGTGTTTCACCACCTGGAACTGGCCGAGATCTATGTGGACGCCGATCGTCCGACCGACGCCATCGGGCCGCTCGAACGCATTCCGACCTTGCCCGATCGCGACGTGCTCGACCCCCTGTACCGTGCCCGCGCCGCCGCGCTGCTGGCGCGGCTGCGCGAACCCTAAGGACGGTCTGCGCAAGTCAGACGGCGGTCGCGGAGGCCGCGTCAGTGCCATCGCTCGCCGACGGGAAACCGGGAGCATCGGCACTGCAGCGGCCGGAGCGATTGCCGGCG
>JBBDNM010000011.1:0-7545 GCA_040877595.1 Gemmatimonadales bacterium
GTGGCGAGCGCCGGGGCGGCCGTGGCCGTGTCGCGCTGGGCGCGCTGGGCCGGCCGCCGGGCCGCACCCGCAGCGGCGACGGGTGGGAGCGCGAATCGTTCGCCGTCGACGAAGGTCATGACCACCCGCGTCGAGTCGCCGAACAGGTCGCCCGAGGTGACCACCAGGTTGGCGATCTTCCCGGCCTCGATCGTGCCGAGCCGGTTGTCAGCGCCGACGATGCGCGCCGGCTCGATGGTGAGCGCGCGGAGGGCGGCATCAGCCGACAGGCCGGCCGCGATGGCCCGGCGGACGTGGGGAAGAAAATCCGCCGCCCGCATCCGGCCACCGGACGTCAGGGCATACCGCAGGCCCGCCGAATCCACCGCCGCCGGATTGCGGTCAATCAAGGCCTGCAAGGACGCATCGGACGGCATCGCGCCCTGTCGCGTACGCAGGAACGCGGTGCCCGTCAGCGAGTCGGGATGCGCAAAGTGCACCGAGACCAGCACCGGCCGCGCCGCCGTACGGAGCACATCCAGAGCAAGCCAGGCTTCGCCCGCCGTGCCGATCGCATAGTTGAGCGAGAACTCCTGGCCCAGTCCGGCGGCCCGCCGGATGGCGCGCTCACTGCGCGCGTCGAAGATGACCAGACCGCGCCCGGTGGCGTACGGCTCCAATGCGTCGAGGCCCGGAGACGCAGTAGGACGCTCCATGCCGCGTGGGTTGGTCTGGTACCGTGCGCGCACGGCAGCCAGGTGCTGGGCATCCAGGAATTGCTGACGCTGCCAGGCCATGACGGCCATCAGGGTGCCCGGATAGCGGCCTTGCACGCCTTCAAACCCCATTGAGAGGGCGGCGCGCGGATCGATCACCATGCGGCCGGCGTCACCGGAAAAGTTGACCAGTGCGGCCTGAGCCCGCATGGGGCCGCGTTGCGGCGCGACCAGGCCCGTCAGGACGCCGGTCTCACGCCATTCCCGAATAGCCGCATCGGCCGGACGCAGGTCGTCGCGCACCATGCGATCCGGATCCAGGCCGCGCCAACCGCCCGTGTCCTGCTGCGCCGCCAAGGCGGCGGACAGGCCGCCACCCGTGGGTCGCCGATCAGGCGGCACACCGGCGGCGGACTGGAGGTCAATCAGTCCCGGATAGACCGTGTGCCCGGCGAGGTCCAGCACCCGAGCATCAGCCGGCACCGGCACATTCGCTCCAACCGCGGCAATGAGCCCATCGCGCAGCACGATCGTGCCCGATGCGATGGGTGGGCCGGAGACAGGGACAATACGGACGTTGGTGAGGGCCCAGACATCGTGCTGGGCGTGGATCGGCGTGGCCAGAGTGGCCGCGAGCAGGAACAAGAAGGCGTATCGCATGGCTCCAATGCTGGCGCCTGAAGCGGCGCACCGGAAGAGGGTGCCTTGGATACGCGGGATGGCGGCCGGACGTTGGGCTTTCGCCGCCCCAACAAACAGCGCATTATCCCCCGGGAGGCATGGATGCCAGAATTCGCAGATCTCAAAGCGCAAGGCGAGGCCCTTGAGCAGGCCGGGAAGATCCGGGAAGCGCTCGGCCTGTACCGCATGGCCATACGCGAAGTGGACGGTACGCCTGCCATGCAGCGCGAGGTGGGACTCGCAGCGCATGTCGGCGAGTTGCACGAATCCCTCGGCGAAGTGGACGAGGCCTGCACGGCGTGGGAACAGGCCGGGCGTCTCCATGCGGATGCGGGCTCCGCCCAAGGCGTCCTCGCGATGTGCACGGCCGTGCACCGGGCTGACCAGACGCGCACCATCATCTACCCGCGGCTGGCCCGCGCCCTGATGGACCGGAAGCACGTGGCCGCGACGCGAGAGGTGTTGCTCAAGTATGCCGAGCGGGCGCAGGCCAAGCGCGCCACCGAGGTCCTGATGCAGTTGGAAGGCCAGGACGAGGAGACGATGGGTCCGGCGGTCGAGAAGGTGCTCGAAGCCGTCAGCAAGGGGGAGGAGACACGCGCCCGTCGCCGGGAAGAGGAGGCCAAGTCCGACTTTGTGGTGGTACATGACACCGCGTCCGACATGCCGCCGGAACCGCCACCGATGCGGGACCCGGAACCGCCGCCCCTGGAGTTCGCGACCCACTACGAACCGCCCACGCGCATCGAACCTGTGGCGCCCCCGCCGCCGCCCCCGCCACCGCCCCGAGTGTCGGCACCCGCACCACGTCAGTCGCGGCCATCAATGCGGCAGCCACGCATGTCTCAGCCCGTCACGAGGCCGGAACCCGCCAGGAGTCCCATGCCATTCCTGATCGGTGGCGTGCTCGCCGGGATCGTCCTTGGTTCGCTGCTCACCCAGGTGGGTATCCTCCCGTCATTCCTGGGTGGAGACGCTCTGGAGGAAGGGGCCGCGACCCCCGTCGAGGCAACCCCGATGATGGATTCGATGGCGGTGATGGACACCGCCTTCGTCGCGCGGGACACGGCCCAAGTGCTCGTGACGCCACCGGTCGCCCCGGCCCTGCTGGTGGAGGATCCCATTGCGGTCGAGGGTCTGTCCATCGCCGAGGTGTTGCCGCACCAGGAGGACGGCCAGCGCGGGTACCGCGTGCTGCAACCGCTCGGCGGCGGCGACACCCTCACGCTGTTCGTGATTCCACAGACGGGCGGGGTGACCACCCTGCTTCCGATCGTGACGCCTTCCGGTGCCGGCGCGACGGGAGTGGTGGCCTTTGCCGGCATGCGGGTACGCGCGGCGGCGCCGATTGCCCCGGACTCGCTGGCCGAGTTGTTGAGGCGATTGGGGGGCGGGGCGCAGTAGGCGGCAACCGTGAATTGCCCCTGTGGCGTTGACCTAGGACACCCCTTCCTTGCTGAAGGCCAGACCACCCGCGACCCGATCCACGCGGATGGTGTCCCCCTCCACGTACTTGCCTTCGAGAATCTCCAGCGCCAAGGGGTTCTGTACCCGCTTCTGGATCACCCGCTTGAGCGGCCGAGCGCCGTACACCGGGTCGTAGCCCTCGGCGAGCAGCAGGTCTTTCGCGGCATCGGTCACGTCGAGTGACAGTTTGCGGTCGGCCAGCAGCTTCCGGACGCGATCCAGTTGCAGCTCGATGATGCCGCCCAGGTCCTCGCGGCCCAACGGCCGGAACAGGATCACGTCGTCCACGCGATTCAGGAACTCGGGCTTGAACGTGCTGCGCAACATCCCCATCACCCGCTCCTCGATGTGGACACGGTTCTCCTCCGTGAGGTCGAGCAGGGCCTCGCTCCCCACGTTCGACGTCATGATGATGACCGCGTTCTTGAAGTCCACCACGCGCCCCTGACTGTCAGTGAGCCGCCCATCATCCAGAATCTGCAGCAGCACGTTGAACACGTCCGGGTGCGCCTTTTCGATCTCGTCGAACAGGATCACCGAGTAGGGACGCCGGCGGACCGCTTCCGTAAGCTGGCCGCCTTCTTCATAGCCCACGTAGCCGGGCGGCGCCCCGATCATGCGGGCGACCGCGTGCTTCTCCATGTACTCGGACATATCCAGCCGCACCATCGCGCGCTCATCATCAAACAAGAACTCGGCCAGCGCGCGCGCGGTTTCGGTTTTCCCCACGCCCGTGGGCCCGAGGAAGATGAAACTCCCGATCGGACGGTTGGGGTCCTGCAACCCCGCCCGCGACCGCCGCACCGCGTTGGACACCGCTTCCACCGCAGTCCGCTGACCCACCACCCGCCGACCCAGCTCGTCTTCCAGATGCGTCAACCGCTGCCGCTCGGACTCCAGCATGCGCGACACCGGGATGCCCGTCCACCGCGCCACAATCTCGGCCACGTCTTCTTCATCCACCTCTTCCTTCAGGTAGCGCGCCGTCGCCTGAATGGACTGCAGGCGCGTTTGGTCCCCCGCGATCTCCTTCTCGAGTGTCGGGATCTGTCCGTAGCGGATCTCGGCCGCCTTTTGCAGGTCGCCGTCCCGCGTGGCCCGCTCGGCCAGGCCGCGCGCTTCTTCGAGTTTCTGCTTCTTCTCTTGCAGCAACCCGATCGCGGCCTTTTCCGCCTGCCACTGCGCCTTCATGCCCTGCGACTTCTCGCTCGCCTCCGCGATCTCCTTGCGGAGCGCGTCCAGCCGTTCCCGGCTCGCCTTGTCCTTCTCCTTGGCCAGCGCCTGTTCCTCGATACGCAGCTGGATCAACCGCCGCTCGACCTCGTCAATCTCCTGCGGCAACGAGTCAATCTCGATGCGCAGCCGGCTCGCGGCTTCGTCCATCAGGTCAATCGCCTTGTCGGGCAGGTGGCGGTCGCCGATGTAACGGTTGGACAAGGTCGCCGCCGCCACCAGCGCGTTGTCGGTAATGCGCACGCCGTGGTGAACCTCGTAGCGTTCCTTGAGCCCGCGCAGGATGGCGACCGTATCCTCCACACTCGGTTCCCCCACGTACACCTGCTGGAACCGGCGCTCGAGCGCCTTGTCTTTCTCGATATGCTTGCGGTACTCATCTAGCGTGGTGGCCCCCACCAGGTGGATCTCCCCGCGCGCCAGTGCGGGCTTGAGCATGTTGCCCGCGTCCATCGCGCCCTCGGCCTTGCCCGCGCCCACCATGGTGTGCAGCTCGTCAATGAACACGACGAACCGGCCCTCCTGGCTCGTCACCTCCTTGATGACGGCCTTGAGCCGCTCCTCGAACTCGCCGCGGTACTTGGCGCCGGCCAGCAGTTGCCCCATGTCGAGCACGATGACGTGCTTGCCACGCAGCGACTCCGGCACGTCGCCATCCACGATGCGCTGGGCCAGCCCTTCGACGATGGCGGTCTTCCCCACGCCGGGCTCGCCCACCAGCACCGGGTTGTTCTTGGTGCGGCGGCTCAGCACCTGGATCACGCGACGAATCTCTTCGTCGCGCCCGATCACGGGATCCAGCTTGCCGCGCCGAGCCATTTCGGTCAAGTCGCGCGTGAACCGCTCAAGCGCCTGGTACTTGCCTTCGGGTTCCTGGTCGGTGACGCGGTGACTGCCGCGCACGGCTTCGAGCGCGTCGCGCAACTCGGCGGCGTCGATCTTCCGCGTGGCGAGCATCGTGCGGGCCGCCGTGCCCTTGGTGTCCACCAGCGCGAGCAAAAGGTGCTCAGTCGAGACGTAGGCGTCCTCGAGGTCTTTGGCGATCTTGTCCGCGGTGTCCAGTGCGTCGCGCAACTCGCGCGACATGGTGGGCTGCGCGCCACCTTCCTGCCGCGGCAGACGGTCCAGCTCCCGCATCGCTTCGGCCAGCAGGTCGGTGACGTTGAGCCCCGCCTTCTGGAGCACGGGACGCACGATGCCTTCGTCCTGCTCGAGGAGGGCCACGAACAGGTGACCGTCATTGACGACGGGATTGCCGCGCGTGGCCGCGAGCTGGGACGCCTGCTGGAGAGCCTCCGCGGCCTTGATGGTCAAACGATCTGGACGCAACATCTCGGATCCTGTTTGTAAGGGCGTGCGTAGTGCGTAGTGCGTAGTGCGTGGAGGTGCGCGTTCTACGCACCACGCACCACGCACCACGCACGCCTTTCACGCACATTCTATGCCGGGAATCCTGCCAACGCGACAGGAAAACAGAAACGCCGACCCGAGGGCCGGCGTCCTGGCAGAGCATCCGTTGGAGGAACGGACCAGTTACTTGATGACGGTCATGCGTGCCGTCTGGCGCTGGCCGTCCACCACGATCTGGTAGACATACACGCCGGAGGGTGCTTCGGCTCCGGTACCCCGAACCTTGCCGTCCCAGTACGCTGAGTAGCGTCCGGTGCCGTTCCAGTCGAGCTGCACGTTCTCGAGCGGCTCACCCGACCCCTGCAGGATCGGTACGGCGACCAACTGAGCCAGCACGTTGTAGATCCGCAGGCTCACGACCGGGCGGTGACCCTGGGCGAACAGGTCAGCCGACAGCGTGAACGGGATCGTGGTTTCGGGATTGAACGGGTTGGGGTAATTCTGCCCCAGTTCAACCCGCGCTGGCGGTCCCTCTTGCTGCGCCACGAGCGCCGCGGGGTCCGCCACCAGGAGCCCGAGCGCTACGGCTGCCCAGGCAAAACACTTCATGTGCACTCCTGACTGACAAAAAGGGTTCTTGTCAAATCTCCTTGGCGTTCGGAAAGGTGTATCTCGCCTTCTCAGGCCAACTTAGGCCGTCGCGGAACCTCAGTCAAGCGGTCCCGGATTTCTTTGATACCGTATTCAGGGCACATCGTTCCGGCCGGGTATGGCCTGTGCCCATAAGTTGGTGTTTTACAACAACTTAGTTGGCAGCCAGACGATGCCCCGCCCGCCGCCCCCCGTCCGACCGCACGCTGTACCCTTCCTGATCCAGCCATTCCAGGAACGGCATCAGGTATTTGCGACTGATACCGAGCTGGTCGCGGAAGTCGGCGGGGCTCGCTTCGCCCTTGGACAGGACCTGCCGAGCGATCTCGAGCATCGCGGTCAGGTGCGTCACCAGATAGTACCTGTCGCGGCCCACGCGGCGGGCCACGCCTTCCCGCACGAGGAACTCGGCCAGGCGCACGTCCACCTCGGTGCGGTCGAGCCCTTCGAACCCGGCCGTGTCGAGCGCGGCGCGGAGCGCATCGGCGGCCGTGGTGTCGTGCGTGGCGAGCGCGGGCGCGTGGCCGGCCATGCGCAGGGTGGCACCGTCGTCCTGGATCTTCTTTTCGGTAACCAGCAGGGACACCGCGTGGTCGGTGAGCGGGCCCACGGCGTCGCGCAGCGTGTCGCGGCCGAGTCCTGGGGCTTCGGGATGGGCGGCATGATGTTTGGTGAGCGCCTGGATCACACCGTCGCGGGCAGCCGTGACGTGCTCGGTGAGGACCACGCGGTCGCCTACAATAACGGTGCCCTGCCCTGCGGTTTCTTCAAGCCCCAAGCGAATGGGCAGATCGGCGATCGGGATGCCGCTGGGTCCGGCGGCGGCCGCGGCGTGTCGAAGGCGGTCGGGGCCGGCGAGCAGGTTGGTGGGCCGCCGCGGGCGTGGTGCGGGCCACGGGTCAATGACCACGAAGCCGCCGATGGTGGTGACCGGCGAGTAGGAGCGGAGCACGCCGCGGTCGCCCCAGCGGGCCACGAGTGGGGATTCGAGCCGCAGGCGGACGGTGCCGTCTTGGCCGAGTGTGACGCGGGCGAGGGCCTCGGCCGTGCCCAGGTGGACGCGCAGGCGCGAGCGCTGGGTGAGCGGCTTGGTGCCGGGCAGCATGCGGACCGTGACGTCGAGCAGGCTGCTCGCGCGCCAGCGGCTATCCGTCACGGCCATCACGCCGCGGGTCAAGTCGGCGCGGTCGGCGCCCGCCAAGGCCAACGCGGTGCGACGGCCCGGCAACGCGGACTCTGCCTGGGTGCCGTGCACTTCGATCGAGCGCACGCGGGCCTGGGTGTCGCCGGGAAGAAAGCGCGCCGTGTCGCCGGTGCGCACGGTGCCCGACCAGACGGTGCCGGTCACGACGGTGCCGGCGCCCGCAATGGCGAACACGCGGTCGACCGGCATGCGGAAGAGGTCGTCCGCCGAGCGACCGGGCTGGAGTGCGGCGGCCGCGCGCAGGGCGTCGCGCAGGGTGTCGAG
>JBBDNM010000012.1:0-7468 GCA_040877595.1 Gemmatimonadales bacterium
CGGCATTGCTCGATCTGGTGGGGCAGGGGGACGAGGCGGAGGACCTGCTGCGCACGGCATTGGCCGAGGAACCGGCCATTCCCCAGTTGTCCAAGAACCTGGGCGACATCCTGTACCGGCAGGGGCGGTACGACGAGTCGTGGCAGGCCTATCAGCGTGCCGTCAAACTCGACGCGGACCTGGGCGACGACATCTGGTTCAAGATCGGCAACATCGCGTACAAGCGGATGGATCGTCCGGCCGCTGCGTCGGCGTGGCAGCAGACGTTGGCGATCAACCCGGCGCACCAGCTGGCCCGCACCAATCTCGAGACGCTCGAGGCGTTGAAATGACGACCGGTGCCGAGCGCGATCCTGCGCTTGTCGCCTTGATGGCTCAAATCACGCGTGACCGGGGGTTCGGATGCCACGCGTACAAGGAGAGTTGTCTGCGGCGTCGGCTGGCCGTCCGGATGCGCGCCCGCGGCGTGCACACGTTCGCGGACTACGCGGAGGTGCTGCTGAGCCATCCCGACGAATACGACAAGCTGCTCGACGCCCTGACGATCAACGTCACCAAGTTCTACCGCAACCGGGAAACGTGGGATGCGCTGGCCGAGCGCTTCCTGCCTGGGGTGTGGGAAGCGCGCGAGGGCGCGGTGCGGGTCTGGTCGGCCGGCTGTGCCTCGGGCGAAGAGCCCTACACGTTGGCGATTCTGTTGCTCGAACAGGCACGCCGCGCGCCGAGCCGTGGGGCGCCCCGCGTGGACGCCACCGACATTGATGCCACGATCCTCGCCCGCGCGGAAGCCGGGATCTACCAGGCGCCGGCGTTTGACGAGATGCCGGCAGCACTCACGCACCGGTACTTCAGCGCCGAGGTGCCGCGTCGCGTGCAGGACGAGGTGCGCGGGCTCATTCGGTTCCGGCGCCATGATCTGCTCAAGGACGCGCCGCCCGAACCGCCGTACGATCTGATCGTGTGCCGCAACGTGATCATCTACTTCGACCGGGCGAGCCAGGCCACATTGTTCGAGCAGTTCATTGACGCGCTGGCGCCGGGTGGCCTGCTCGTCTTGGGCAAGGTGGAAACGATGTTTGGCACGGCGCGTTCGCGCCTGACTCTGGAAGAGCCGCGCGAGCGGATCTACCGCCGGACATGATCCGCATCGTGAGTGGCCAGGAGATCCTTGGTCTCGGCGAGTACGTCGTGCGGTGCCCGGAAGGCACGCTCGCGGCCCTGGGGTTGGGGAGTTGCATCGCCGTCATTCTGCATGATCCGGAGGCCCAGGTGGGCGCGATGGCCCACGTAGTCTTGCCGAGTCAATCGCTTTCGAAGGAGCGGGATCGTCCCGGGCGCTTTCCCGAAACGGTCGTGCCGCTGCTCCTCACGGAGATGAAGGCGCAGGGGGCGGTGATGGGGCGGGTGACCGCACGACTGGTCGGAGGCGCCAGCATGTTCGGGTCGCTCGTTCCGGCGGGCACGATGCATATGGGTCAGCGCAACGTGATGGCCTGTCGAGTGGCCATGCGTGCGGCGGGGCTGCAGGTCTTTGCCGAATCGGTCGGTGGCGAACGAGGCCGTTCCGTCTGGTTCGATGTCGCCAGTGGCCTGGTGACGGTGCGATCGGTGGGGGATGAGCCCGTCCAGTTCTGAGCGCGTGCGCTCGGTGCTGGTGGTGGATGACAGCGCCCTCATGCGGACGGTGCTCACCGACCTGATTGATGCGTCGGGCCGGTACCGCGTCGTGGCCACCGCGCGCGACGGCATGGATGCCATCCGCAAGGTGCACCAGTTCGAGCCCGATGTCGTGACGATGGACCTGGAGATGCCGGAGCTCGACGGACTCGGCGCCATCGGGTACATCATGAGCGAAAGCCCACGACCGATCGTCCTGGTGAGCGCCTACGCGGGCCCCGGTACGGCGGCGGCCATCCGCGCGTTGGAGCTGGGCGCCATGGAAATCGTGGCGAAGCCGCAGGAACGGCAGAAAGCCACGCTGGCGTCCATGGCGCCGGCCCTGATCGAGGCGCTCGACCATGCCGTGGCCGCCGACCTGAGCCGGGTGCACGTGCTGGCCCGGGCGCGCGAAGCCCCGCGCCAGGTGAGCGGCGATGCGGTCCAGCGTCGCGCCCGCGTGGTGGTGGTGGTCGCCGCGTCCACCGGGGGGCCACGCGCGCTGGCCGGGTTGGTGCCTGAATTACCGACCGGGGTGGGATGCGGCTACCTCATCGTGCAGCACATGCCGCCACGGTTTACCCGCAGCCTGGCCGAACGTCTCGACGCGTCGAGCGCCCTGCATGTCGTCGAGGCGGATCATGGTGCGCCGGTGCTGGCCGACACGGCGTACGTGGCGCCCGGGGACTATCATATGCGGGTGGTCGAAGGCCCGGACGGGCCGGAAATCTGTCTTGACCAGGAGCCCACGGTCTGGGGAGTGCGCCCGGCCGCCGATCTCTTGTTCAAATCGGTGGCGCGCGTCTTTGGCCGGCGCGCGGTGGGTGTCGTGCTCACCGGCATGGGCCGTGATGGCGCCGACGGTTTGCGGGCCATCCGGGACGCGGGCGGCGCCGGCTTCGCGCAGGACCGTGCGACGGCCGTCATCTACGGCATGCCGCAGGCGGCGGTACAGGCGGGCGGCGCGGAGTTTGTGGAATCGCTCGACGGCCTGCCGCCGGGCATCGCGCGTGAAGTCGAGCGACGGAGGGTCACGTGAGCGGATATCTCCTGGTCGTGTCTGGCGATCGCATGCTGGGTCTCCCGGCGGACGGCGTGGACGAGATTCTCCAGGTGACCGATGTCCTCCCGGCGCCGGTGGTACGCGCGGCGGTGCGTGGGGTGTTGCCCGTACGGAATGGGCTGGTGCCGCTCGTGCACCTGGCCGCTGTGCTCGACGATACGGCGCCTCCAGCCACGGCGTCCGGCCTGGCGGTGCTGGTGAGGGGCGCGGGGCGGCTCGTCGCGTTGGAAGTGGACGCGACCGACGCCTTCGTGCGCGAGGAGCCCGGACCGGTGCCTCCCGCGTGGGAAATGTCGTGGGCGGTGGGGGTCGCTCGACATGATGGCCGGCTCGTGCCGGTCGTGGATCTGGATGTTCTGGTCGAGCGCTTGCGCGCCGACCGGGCAGGAGTACCGACATGAACGCCCAAGGGGACATTGTCCAGCTCGTGGTCTTCCGCGTGGGAGGCCAGGAGTTTGCCTGTAACATTTTCCAGGTCGAACGCATTCTCCGGTGGCAGGATCCCACGCCGTTGCCCAAGGCGCCCGACTTTCTGGAAGGCGTGATTTCGTATCAGGACGGAAGTGTGCCGTTGATTGACTTGCGCAAGCGTCTCGGCGTGCCGGCCGAGGTGCGTGAGGATACTCGCGTCATGGTGTTCGAGACGGAACACGGGCGCGTGGCGGCGGTGGTGGACGCGGTGCTTGAGGTACGGAAGGTGGATGCGGTGGCCATTACGCCGCCGTCCGGCATCGTGAAGGGCCTCGCGGCCGCGTTCATCAGTGGGCTGGTCCGGGCCGATCAGCGCACCATTATTGTTCTGGCGGTGGGCCGGCTGCTGTCGTCGACGGAACAGGTCGCCTTGTCCGACCTGATGGCCGAGGTGGCATGAGCGACATTTTCGCGGAGTTCCGGACACAGTATGACGCCATCACGGCACGGCTTGACAAGGCCGGCAGTGATGAGCGGGAGGCCCTGAAGAAAGACATCATCGGCCTGTTCAAGACCGTCGATGCGGCCCTGACCGACCTGACCCAGGTCAAGGAAGACATCCGCATTCTGGTGGACAAGTACAAGCAGATGCAGGCGGAGGCCGGCGACCAGACGCCACAGTTCACCGGACAGGTTCCGGTGGTGCAGGCCAGCCATATTGACGCCTCGTCCATGATCCAGAAGGGTTGGAACCTGCTGTCGCTCGGCGACTACGAAGGGTCCATCGCCGCGCTGGACAAGGCGCTCAAGTACTCGCCCGACAACGCGCAGGCGGAATCGCTGCTCGGCTGGGCGCAGATGAAAGCCGAACTGTACGACGAAGCCTTGGGCACGTTCCAGAAGGTGCTGACGAAGGAGCCGGCCAACTCGCTGGCGCGTATCAACGTCGGATTCGTGTGCCTGAAGAAGGGGATCTTCGGCGAGGCCATCGAGCACCTGTCCAAGGCCATTCGGCTCGACAATGATAAGAAGGCGACCCTCTACGCCCACTTCTATCTCGGCCTCGTGTACCTGGAGCGCGAGATGTACGAGGATGCCGAGAACTTCTTCCGCAAGACGCTCGAACTCGGCCCCAACCTGATCGAGGCCTACTACGAGCTGGGTCGGACCCAGTGGTATTCCGGGGAGCAGGATGACGCGAAAGCGACGTGGGAAGAGGGGTTCAAGGCCAACAAGTTCAATCCGTGGGGCAAGAAGTGTAAGGAAACTCTGGGCCTCGTGGCCCAGGGTGGGGAGCCGCCGCGCACCTGATCCTGCTCCTTGCCCTCGCGTTGCAGGGTGGGCCCGCGATGATCGAGGTCGGCCGGGTGCAGGTGATGCACTGGCCAGGCGACGTCGTGCTCGCGACGAACGTGGCCGAGGCGGCCGACGCGGCCGATGGGTGGCCCGGCCTGCCCACACTGCCGTCCTTGCCGATGCGCATCGTGCTCACGCGGTCTGACGCGCAGTACGACTCGGTGACGCGGGGGCGGTTGCCGTCGTGGAGTGGTGCTGCGGCGTTCCCCGACCAGCGGATGATCGTGCTCAAGGTGGGGCCCGACCTGGCCCGCAACCTGCGGCATGAGCTGGCGCATCTGGCGCTGCGCCAGTGGACCCGCTCGGCTCCCCTCTGGTTTGAAGAGGGATACGCGGCGCGGGCCGCCGGTGAATGGGGGCGGTTGGACGCGCTGACCCTCAATTGGGCGCTGCTCACCGGCCGCACGCCCACCTACAGGGAGCTTGACCGGGCACTGCGGGCCGGGCCGTCCACGGCGCCGGCGGCCTATGGACTCGCCACCGCCGCTGTGGTCTATCTCGAAGCATTGGGTGGAGCGCGTGGATTGGCGCCCTTGCTCGCCAACCTCCGGGAAACCGGCAATTTCGATCGAGCGGTCCGCCGGGCGCACCTCCTGACGGTGGATCAACTGGAGGAGGCCTGGCGCACCGACACCGCGCGACGGTACGGCTGGCTGCGTGTGCTCACGTCGCTGGGGTTGTTCTGGGCGGTCACCGCGGTCGCTGTGGGTGTCATCTGGTGGCAACGGCGCGGGCGGGACCGCGTGCGCAAGGCGGCGTTGGCGGAAGGGTGGGAGATCTCTGAAGAAAATGACGTAATTGCTTGACGGCCGGGGAACTTGCGACTAGCGTAAGTGTCTATGCCTGAGAAGACCGCGTCGTCGGCTCGACTGCATTTCGGGCCCAGAAACTACGTCTTGATGGGCGCCGGGCTCGCGAGCCTCGCGATCGGGTATGTGCTCTTGGCGGGTGGGTCCACCACGCTCGCGCCGGTGCTGTTGGTGTTGGGGTACTGCGTACTGTTCCCGCTTGGCCTTGCGTTGTAGCACACGACTCGGGCGAATAGCTCAGCTGGTTCAGAGCGCCTGCCTTACACGCAGGATGTCGGGGGTTCGAATCCCTCTTCGCCCATGACTCGCTGCCGTCACTCCGGACGGCGTGACGGATTCCTTTGGGGAGGAAATCTTGGTGCCCTTGCGTCGTCCCGTGCTGATTGCCTGTGCCGCTGCCGTCGTCAGCGTGGTGATGCCGTTGGGCCTGGCCGGGCAGATGACCGCGCCCCGGTCCACCATGCCCATCCTGGTCATGGAACCGATTCCGGGACCCAGCGACACTGCGTACGCCTTGGGCGTCGTCGCGGCGATGCGTGCGCGCATGGACCAGCGGTACCGGTTCAAGATGCGCGTGATCCCGACCGAAGTCATCTGCGAAGCCAAGGAAGCCTCGGGCTTCACCTGCGATCACATCTTCTCGGCGGCCAACGCCGCGCCGCTGGCCCGGTTTCTCCAGGCCCAGGGCTATATCGTGAGCTGGCTCGATCGGGGCAGCGACAGCGTCCGGTTGCGGGCACGGTTGGTGAACAACGCCGGATCGGGCTTGTCGGGGTTCGCGTTCTTTGCGGGAGCGCCCAACGTGGGCGCCGAAGAGTTCGGCCGCGCCGTCGCCGACCAGTTTGAACGGCACCTGGACGCCGCCGAACGCGCCCGTGACTGCGACCAGGCGCGCAGCCAGAGCAATTTCCGTCGCGCTCGTGAACGGGCGCGCGATGCGTTCGCCATCATCCCGAACCACCCCGCCGCCGCGATGTGCCTTGCGCTGCTCTTCGAGGTGCAGGGTGGCTCGGCCGATTCCATTATCTGGGCGCTGCAGATGGCGGTGGAGGGCGATTCCGCCAACGGCAGCGCGTGGGAGATGCTGGGCCGCCGGCTGTTTGAGCGCGGCGACACCATCCCCGCCATTCACGCGTTCGTGATGCAGCTCGAGGCGGAGCCGGGCAACATCCGGCTGCGGACGGCTATCGCAGGCCAGATGCTCACCATGGGCGCGTACGAGAGCGCCGACAGCCTCATCACGCCGGCCATCGAGTTCAACCCCACCGACCTGAGCCTGCTGGCCATCAAGGAACAGGCCTGCTACGAAGGCGAGAACTGGGGCTGCGCCCTGCCGGTCATCGAGCAGACCTACGAGCTCGACACGCTGCGCCAGCAGAATCTCGAGTTCAAGTTCCGCGCGTTCTCGGCGGCCCAGTCGTGGGAACAGACCGCGCCGGACAGCGCGTTGCCGTACCTGTTGCGATGGTCCGAGCGCATCGTCCAGCACGACTCCACGAACGTCAACGCGTGGCGCGCGCGCTCGCAGGCCATGCAGTCGGCCGGCGACGAGGCGGGCACGATCAGCGCCTACCGCCGCATCCTCCAGATTGACCCGACGCAGGTGTCGGCCGCCTACGCGGCGGCGGCGATCCTGTGGGACAGCACCAGGCTGGTCATTGACACGATCACGCCGCTTGACACGGCGCGGTTGTTCCTCGGCGACTCGCTCTGGACGCGCGTCACCCAACTGTCAACGGACACGGCCACGTGGACCGCGGTGGCGGTGCAGTACTACCGCATCGGCATCAAGATGGTCCCCTTGAATCGGCGCCTGGATCTGGCCGAGCGCTACCTCTTGCGCGCGCTTGAGCTGGACCGTGCTGGTGTCCTGACGGCGCCCGTCAACTTCTATCTGGGTTACTCGGGGTTCCTGCAGGCCGGTGCCATGTACCAGCGCGTCGTGGCCGCGCAACGGTGCGCCGATATCCCTGGACTGGAAGCGCATGTGCGGTCGACGCGCAGCCGCTTGCAAGCCGGCCGAAGCGTGGCGCAGCAAGTCGTGGATCAGCGTTTCTTCCCGTTCCTTACACAGATTGAAGGGCAGTTCGCGGCCCTGCGCGCCAACTTCTGCAGGTAACGTCATGCCGCGGAATGCTCGACGCCCCGGTCGCTTGTTTCTGGCGACCGGGGC
>JBBDNM010000013.1:0-38130 GCA_040877595.1 Gemmatimonadales bacterium
GCCGGATCCGGTCACGCTGCTGCATGCTCTGCAAGAGGCCCTGCACCAACAGCTCCCGCCGACGCCGTTCGACGAAGAAGCGCCGGTACTCCTCCGGCGACCCGAACCCGGCGATCGCCAACTGCTGACGAAATTCAGCGTCGGACCCAAACCGCGCGCGGACCCCACCAATCAACCGATCTACGGATGACTGCACCTGCTGGTCCGGCACCTGCACCAGCGTATCCGCCAGGGCCTGCTGGACCAGGAGTTCTTCCTGCACCATCTGCTCGAGCACCTGGCGCAACATGGCGGCGGCGGCCTCGGGTTCCTCGGGAATCTGCATCCCTTCCTGCCGCATGAGGTTGATCTCCTCCTGCAGCTGCGACCAGAGAATCGGCGTGGTGCCCACGACGGCAACGATGCGGTCAATCGGCTCGAGGCTGGCACCTTGCGCCGCGAGTGGTACCGCGCTCAACACCGCCGCGGCGAGCACCGCGCAGGTCCTCGTCACCGTGCGGAATCCCGCTGCGCCGGCGCCACGGAGTCGAGCGACGTGCGCAACTGCTGGGCGTGCTGGAGCGCGCGTTCAATGCCCGCCGGTACGATCTCCCAGGAGCCGAGTGTCCGCAGGCGATCCCCAAGGAACTGCGGCACTTGCTGGAACCGCCGCTGGTTGTTCCCCAGCGCACCGAGATAGCGAAGCACGAACTGCTGGCCCGCCACCTCACGCTCGGAGACGGGCTGATTGGCGAGCAGCGCCACGGTATCGGGCAACAACCCGATCGCGGCGCGCAACAAGGCTAGTTCACGGTTCACTTGCTCGGTCAGGTTGGCCATGTCGATCGGCGTGAGGTCGATCCCCGCCGCCCGCGCCTCCTGTAAGAGCAGTTCATTGCGCATAAGCGAGCGCACCATTTCCTGCAGCTGTTCATCCGTCGCACCGAGAATCATGGCACGGACCTGCGGATCCATGCCGCGGACCCACCGCATGAAGTCGGCGCCACGGAACCGCCCACCGTCGCGCCAGGTCCCCAGCACCCCGCGCGCGTCCGGCGAACGTGAGATGTCCTGCACGAGTTCGCGCACGTCCGACGCCGCGCCGGCACGCACTGCGAGCCCGTAGCGGTCCGGCAGCTCCTCGAGGTAGCGCTGGTCAAAGGTGGACTCCATCCGCACCCGGACACCGGCGGCGAAGTCCGCCCGCACCTCGTCGAGATTCGGCCGGAACACGATATGGAGCCCGAACTGGGTCTCCACCAGGTCCGAGATGGCTCCCGGGGCCAGTTCGTATGCGGCGTTTTCGAACGGCGTCACCATTTCGCCGCGCGCGATGACCCCGAGGCTGCCTTGGCGTGGGCCGGCCTCCGGTTCTTCCGACACTTGCGAGGCATCCGCCCAGGTCGTGCGATTCGTACGGAGGCGGTTGAGCATCTCGACGGCCATCCGTCGCTTGCCGGCGCGGAAGTCCTCGGGCGCGTCGGTCGGGATCGTGAAGAGGATATGCTTGATGAGCCGCCACTCCCCCATCCGATAGATCGAGTCCAGGGCCGACCCCTCCACACCCGCAACCTGCGTCACGAGGTGCTCGTGATACCGGTTGGCGATGAGCTGCTGCACATCCGGCCACCGCGCCGCCACCACCGAGGCGGAGTCAAGCAACGAATCGCCGCCCAACCAGCGATCCACAAAGAGTGTGTAGTCCACCCAGATCATCGCCACGCCCTCCACCACATCGCGGCGCATGGGAAGATCACGCGAACCCGCGAGCAACTCCGCCATGGAAGTCACCGTGAGCTCATGCCGGCCGGCCCGAGCCACGGTGTCGACGTTGGCGCTCAATGCGTCGCGCAAGTTGCAGCCCACCATGGGCCCGAGGGACGCGATCAACCAGACAGCACGTATCATGTGGCATTCCTCATCAAGACAGGACGCCCGCTGGAGCATCGGCATCGGCGGTCGCTGCGGTCAGGGCCTTCAAGAGCCCCTGCGCAACGGGCATGCCGCCCAGGCGGGCCAGTCGCAAGTGAAGCGGCATCGTCCGGCGGACGTCGGCCGCAAATTGTACATCGTCCAGCGCGGCGGTCAGTCGCGCCAGGCGCGGCGTCGCGCCCGCCCGGAAGCTGACCCGGGCTTCGTTGCCGCGAATCAAGATGGATTCGATGCCAAGCCGCGTCCCCACGACGCGCAGCGCGGCCACCAGCAGCAAGTGATCGGCCTCCGGAGGCAGCGGCCCGAAGCGATCCCGGAGTTCGTCGCGCAACCGGGCAATCTCACCAAGTTCGTCCGCGCGCGCCAGCCGCCGGTACAGTTCCAGCTTCGCATCTTCATCCGGGACGTACGCCTCCGGCAGCCGCGCAGGCGCATCCAGCGTCACATCCGGCGGCGGGAAGCTCACCGGCCCGCCGCCTTCCAGCGCCCGCACGGACTCTGCCAACCAGCGCATGTACGTGTCGAAGCCTACCGCTTGCGCGTGGCCGGACTGCTCGGCCCCCAACAGGTTACCCGCCCCTCGGATCTCCAGATCCCGCATGGCAATCCGATAGCCCGACCCCAACGCCGTATGATGCTCCAACACACGCAGGCGCTCCTCCGCCTCGGCATCCACCGCATCCGGAACCAGCAGATAACAATAGGCCCGCCGGTGCCCGCGTCCCACCCGCCCCCGCAGCTGGTACAGTTGCGCGAGCCCGAACTGATCGGCGCGATGCACGATCATCGTGTTCGCATTGGCCACGTCGAGACCCGACTCGACGATCATTGTCGAGACCAGAACATCCACCGCACCGCCGACGAACCGTCGCATCACCTCGTCCAGATCACGTTCCTTCATCTGCCCATGGCCAATCGCCACGCGCGCGCGGGGCGCCAGGCGCTCGACGCGCTCCGCCATCGAGCCAATCGTTTCGATCCGGTTGTGCACGAAGTACACCTGCCCCCCACGATCCAACTCGCGCGCCAGGGCTTCCTCCAGCAGGCCATCGTCCCACGGCTCCACGAACGTCAGTACCGGTGACCGGTCGCGCGGGGGCGTCTCAATGAGCGTCAAGTCGCGCAGCCCGGCGAGCGCCACATGCAGGGTGCGCGGTATCGGCGTGGCGGTGAGCGTGAGCACATCCACCGACAACCGGAGCGCCTTGAGTCGCTCCTTGTGCCGCACGCCGAACCGGTGCTCCTCATCGACGACCAGAAGACCCAGGCGCTGGAACGTGACGTCCGCCGACAATACGCGGTGCGTGCCGATCACGATGTCAATCGTGCCATCGGCTAGACCCTTGACCGTCGCGTCCTGTTCCGCCGTGGTCCGGAACCGCGACAGCACCGCGACCCGCACCGGAAACTCGGCCAGGCGATCCGCGAACGTGCGACCATGCTGCTCGGCCAGAATCGTCGTCGGCACGAGCACCGCCACTTGTCGGCCACCCTGCACCGCCTTGAACGCGGCGCGCACTGCCACCTCCGTCTTGCCATACCCCACGTCGCCTACGACGAGCCGGTCCATGGGTCGCGGGCGTTCCATGTCGCGCTTGACCGCTTCCGTGGCCGCCCGTTGATCCGTCGTGTCTTCATACAGGAACGCGGACTCGAGTTCGCGCTGCCAACGGCCATCCGACGGGAAGGCAAAGCCCGGGGCCACGGAACGCCGCGCATACAAATCCATCAGTTCAGCCGCGAGCTGGCGCACCGCGCGCTCTGCTTTCTCCCGCTGGCGACGCCACCGCGTGCCGCCCAACCGATCCAACCGGGGCGGCGTGCCCTCGTCGGTCCCAGGTGCGCGATAGCGATCGAGTTGGTCAATCCGATACAGCGGCACATTGAGCCGATCGCCGCCCTCGTACTCCACGACGGCTACCTCCAGCGCACCACGGCCCGTCGTAATCGTCTCGATGCCACGATACAGGCCGATCCCATGCTCGAGGTGGACCACCGCGTCACCTGCCGCCAACGGGACCGCCATCGGGGCCAGCGCTTGCCGATAGCGTCGGGGCCGCCGCAGCCGCCGTTGCCGCCGGAACAGTTCGTGGTCGGTGACGATTTCGAGTTCGGGCAGCGTGAACCCACCCGACAAGCTGCCCAGGGCCAAGGCGAGTCCCGGCGCCAGCATGCCGTGCGCATCACTGAGCAGCTCGTCCAGGCGCTCCAGCTGCCCATTGTTGTCACACAGGACGAGCACGGGACGACGCCGGGCCCGCGCCGCCAGCTGGGCCAGGTCTCGATCAACGCCCTCAGGGACGCCGAGGTGCATGTCCACGTCGGCGCCGTGCGAACGCAACGCCAGGCGCGCGCGCTTGCCCCACCGCTCTCGCCAATCGGCGGGCGAGAGGAACCATTCGTCGCGGGGCGGCACGTCGTCACCAAGACGTCGGGCCACATCCACATGATGGGTAGCTTCGTCCCATACGCGCTCAACGTCCGCCACATCCACATCGTGGTCCACGACGATCAACGTATCGGGCGGCAGCAGGGCAAGCAGGTCGGTCGGTTGGGGATCGGACCCGTCGCTCGTCCGGGACCGCATAGGCAGGATTGCGACGTCGTCCACTTCGGCCTCGGACCGCTGGGTGTCGAGGTCAAACGCGCGCAAGGACAGGATTTCGTCGCCCCACCACTCAATGCGGGCGGGCGCCGCCATCCCGAAGCCGTACACGTCAAGCAAGCCGCCCCGGACGGCGCACTGACCCACATCGGTGACCGTCGGCACGCGCGTGTAGCCCACGGCCGCGAGACGACCGACCACGTCGGTCAGCCGCTCTCGGCCACCGCGGGCCAACGTCACCCGTCCGGCCGTGACCGCCCCCGGCATCATGGTGCGTTCCTGCGTCGCCCGCAGCGTCGTGACCAGCAACCGGATCGCCCCCCGCTCGAGGTCCGCAAGCGCCTCGACTCGCTCGCCCGCAATCTCGACGTGCGGCTCTTCAAGACCCATTGCTTCACGCTGTGGGTACAGCCGCACGGCCTCGGTGAACTGCGTGAGGTCGGCTTCCCATCGCTCGGCGTCCTGAGGCAGGCGCGTGACCACCACGATGATCTGTTGGGGCGCGTCGGCCGCCAGGCCGGCCACGACGACCGCGGGTGACGCCCCGGGGAGCCCCGCCACCGAGAGCACGCGACCGCGCCCGGGTACGGCCCCGCGTAACGCCCGGTAGGCGGGAAGCTGCATGACGCGATCCCGCACGCCGGTCAGCATCACGATCCTCCGGTGGACCGGCCCACGCGGGCCGCCACCACGAACTCGATCGTCACCATGAGCAGCGCCAACCCCAGCAGCCACACCGTGAGATCGGCGCGCGCCACCCCCGTGGCAAAGACCTCGGCCACGCTCACCTGATCACTGACCCGGACGTCCGGTCCGAGCGCGGCCCGGAGCGCGCGCGCCGGTGCCGGCGTGAGCGGGCTCTCTCGCGCATCGGCATTGACCACCAGCGCACCCACCGTGTCGGCGCCACGCACCGCCAGCCACACACCGGCCGCCGCCGGCGCCGTCACGACGCCATCGCCTGAAACCGCGATGGCATTGGGGTCACCCGCAAGGCGCACGCCACCCTCGGGCAGTTGCACCCGCGCACCGGGCCACGCCTCCACCACCCATGCGTCGGCCGCCGCGACCTGATTGATCAACGCATCAAGGAACGGAAGAAACGCCGCGGCGGTCGGCAGGTCCGTCCAGTCAGGCTCCAGTCGGCTCCCCACCAGAACGACGTCACCGGCCCGCACGATCCACGGCGTCCCGCCCACGGTCGCGACCACACCCTCCTCGCCACCCTCGATACGATGGCGGCGCGCCACCGAGGCATCATCGAAAGCGAGCACCGATGAGGCTGGGACACCCCCACCGATTTCCGCACCAAACCGCCACCGCACCCCTCGAGCCTGGAGCTCGCGGTTCAACGTGCCGATCAGCGCAGGATCGGTCGGGGGCAACAGAATGCGTGTGCCCGATCCCAATTGGTCGTGCAACGTGACCTGCGTCCCAGCGGCCAGGCGTCCGCTCTCGCGCAACACATCCACGCCGGCGGACACAAACGGCCCGGCGCCGGCGTGGACCTGGGCAGGGGTTGGTGGCATGACGCGGATCACCACATGACGTTCGTCATCGGCGCGTAACTCATCCCCATCCAGCAAGACCTTGGCGGCATACCATCCCGCAGGCAGCGTGGCCTCGAGTTCCACCACGTCTCCCGGCGACGCCAGCAATCGCGCGCGCACGCTGCCGGCAACATCGAGACGGATCGCCGCGGCTCCACCAGTACCACCCACGGCGGCCTGCACCCGTCCGCGTCCCGTCCAGATCCCGGGAATGGCACGAGCACTATCGAGCCCCCGATTCACTGCGGGCGCGGTGGCTTCCCACACGAGCACCGGGACCGACACCACGCCGGGCGACCACGCGGTCGCCTGATTGTCGGACAACACGATCACGCGTCCCGGCAGCCCATCTCCCTGGAGCACGTGCGCGGCCGCTCGCACCGCCTCCCCAAGATCGAGCCGACCCGCGACGGGGAGCAGGTCCGCCAGCACCCGCTCGGCCTCGGGCCGGCTCGCGCGCCGCGGGACGCCGTCGGCCAGTACGATCCACAGGCGATCATCGGTGCTCGCGGCGTTGAGGATGCGACGAGCGCGCGCCACCAACGTGTCGAGCACCAGGGCGCCACCGACCACGGCCCCGCTCGACAGCGAATGATCCACGACCAGGGCCAATGCCACCGGCGCGTGACCACCGGCCACCGGCACGCGCGCCACCGGCCGAGCCGCAGCAAGGACCAGGAGCAACAGGATGGCGGTGCGCAGGATGAGCAGGAGAAGGTTCCGGAGACGCAACCGGCGAGAGTGACGCTCGGCCGCGTCCTGGAGGTACTGCACCGCAGGAAACGGCACCACGGGAGGCACACGACGTTGGAACAGATGCAACAACGCCGGACCCGCAGCGGCGACGAGCGCCAGCAACGCCAGTGGCTGGAGGAAACTGATCATCCGAGTCGGGTGCGCCGGGCCAACGCGTGCCGCAAGGCCACACCAAAAGGCATATCGGTCGTGACGTGCGCATAGCCGATGCCGTTGCGCCGGCAGGCGGAACGCCACGCCCCGATGGCCGCTTCCACCGCAGCGCCGTACGCGGCGCGGAACTCGCGCGGCCGTACGACGACGGAGCGACGGCTTTCGAGATCCTCAAAGCGCGCTTCGGGTGGACCGCCAAGGTCCCGCTCGGCCGGGTCCATGATATGGAAGACCAGCACCTGATGGCCCCGGTGCCGCAGGTACTGCAGCAGCCGCATGGCCAACGTGCGGTCAAACAGCAGGTCGGAAATCAGCACCACCAGTCCGCGGCGGCGCAGCAGGTCCGTGACGCGTTCGAGGGCCTGGCCCGCCGCCGTCCCGTGACCCGGCACCAGACGCGAGAGCGCCGCGAGCAATGCCCAGCGTTGCCGGGTCCGCGCCCGCGCAGGTAGCAGCACGCGCACGGCATCATCGAAGGCTATGAGTCCGGTGGCATCGCGCTGGCTGAGCAACACCAGCCCGAGCGCCGCCGCGAGCCGCTGCGCATACGCCAGCTTCGTCAGCCGGTGCGGAGCACCGCTCCACGCCATGGACGCGGACGTATCCAGCAAGAGCATCGCCCGCAGGTTCGTCTCGGACTCGAACTGCTTGATCGTGGCGCGGTCCGCGCGCGCGTACCCTTTCCAATCGAGATAGCGCAGGTCGTCGCCCGGCTGATACGGTCGATGCTCAGCGAATTCGACTGAAAAACCGCGAAACGGCGAGCGGTGCGATCCGGCAAGGAACCCCTCGACCACCCCGCGAGCCTGGAATTCGAGGTCGCCCAATTGCGCGACTTCCATGGGGTCAAGCAGATCCAACCGTCGAGCGTCCACCAGTTTAGCGCTCCGTCCTCAAATAGTGACAGGCCGGCACCCCATTGGGGCCCCGGCTGAATGATCCCAAGTCAAACACTGACAACGCTTTGTGGCAACTGGAGGCCTGGTTGGCATGGTTGGTGCAATTCCATAGGGATTGGAAGAGTATGGGACACGTTCTTGCTTCGGGAGGCGACTATGCTGACCCTGTTTGTTTTGAGTGCGGCGTTCGGCGCCGTTGCTGAGGCGCCCGATCCGGGGCGGCTCGTGCGCACGAGCCAAGCTCCCTACGTCGAAGTGTGGACCAACCGGGACGAAGTGTTCCGGCGCGGCGACGGCGTGCGGGTCTACTTCGAGACGGACCTTGACGCCTACGTCACGGTCTTTCGCGTGGACACCGATGGCCGTGTGCGCGTGCTCTACCCTGCCGATCCGTGGGACGACAACTACGCCCGGGGCGGCCAGCAATATCAGGTGCGCGGTCTCCGTGAAGCCGATGCTTTCCGTGTAGACGACTACCCCGGCCAAGGGTATCTGTTCGCGGTTGCGAGCGTGGATCCCTTCCGCTTTTCGGGGATCGCGGTCAACAACCATTGGGACTACCGCGTGATCGGCGCGAGTGGCCGCATCACGGGCGATCCGTACGTCGCCCTGGGGGATCTGATCGAACAGATCATCCCGGCGAACTACCTGTCCTACGGTTACGACGTGGTACCGTACTTCGTCGAGCAGCGGCACGACTACCCGCGATTCTTGTGCTACGATTGTCACGCCTACGCGGCGTATCCCTATTGGAACCCGTACCACACGCCGTGCCTGAGCTTCCGGATCGTGGTGTACGACGATCCTTACTACTACCCGGCGCGGTATTACCGCAGCACCCGCGTTGTCTACCGGCGTCCCGCCGTCCGGATCGTCGTGCCGCGCTACGTTTTCAAGGATCGCGTGCCCAACCAGGACTACGTGGTCACCGTGCGGGAGCGGCCATTGGACGATAACGGGCGGCGACGGGTCGAAGTGGGTACCCGCGGACGCGACTTGGGCGGTGTCGGCCGAGTGCGGACCCCCATTGCCCAGGGGGCAGCGCCCGCCAATGGCGCGCCTCGGCGCGTTGAGGTGAGCCCGAGCGCGCCGGAGCGGCGGGTCACCCCGCAACTCGAGCGACGCACCGAGCCCCGGCAGGTGCCGCCGCGGCGCACCGAGCCACAACCGACTCCGCCCCGCCGGGCGGAACCGCAGCAAACGCCACCGCGGCGCACGGAACCGCAGCAGACACCGCCGCGGCGCACCGAGCCACAACCGACTCCGCCCCGTCGGGCGGAACCGCAGCAGGCACCACCGCGACGCACGGAACCGCAGCAGGCACCACCGCGGCGCACGGAACCGCAGCAGGCACCACCGCGACGCACGGAACCGCAGCAGGCACCACCGCGGCGCACGGAACCGCAGCAGGCACCACCGCGGCGGACCGAACCGCAACGGTCAGACCCGCCCCCGCAGCGGAGCGGAAGCAGCAGGGGCCGACGGACCGATTAGCTGACCAGGCTCTGACATACGCCCGCCCCCGTTTCCAGTGCCACCGGACGGGGGCGGGTTAGTTTCAGGTCTTCTCGTACAGGGATGATCCATGCGTTCCGTCTTGTTCGCGGCACTTGCCGTTACCGCTTGTTCCTCCGAGCCCACGCGCGGGTCGGGCGGCGCCGCTTCCATCACGCCAGACGATCTTCAACACCGTGTTGGCCTGCTCGCGCACGACTCCATGCGCGGCCGCAACACGCCGAGCCCCGAACTGGACCAGACGGCCGACTACATCGCTGCGGAGTTCACACGGCTTGGGTTGGCGCCGGCCGGTGATAACGGCGGCTTCATTCAGCGCTATGCGCTGCAGCAGGTGCGCCTTGATACCGCTGCGTCGGGGGCGACCTTGGCCGGTCGTCGCCTTCGGTTCGGCGCGGACCTCGCCCGGTGGCGGGGCCGCTGGACCACCACCGCGCCACGGACAGGCAATGTGACCGTGTTGCGGGAGGCCCCGGCGGCGGGCGTGTCGCTGGCCGGGCGCGTCGCGGTGCTCATGACGTCCCTCGGCGACGACGGCATGCCCGATCAGGCCGGAGGACGCGCCATGCGCGCCGTCCAACTCGCCAATCCCGTGGCACTCTTCATCGTGGTGAACCCGACGGACACAGCGTGGGCCACTGTCACCGCGGCCCAGAACAGCCCGACGATGCACGTGCCTTGGCAGACGGGCGGTCGCGCCCCCGGCATCTATGTGCGCCGCGCGGCCCTGCCCGCTCCCGGGGCCCTGACGGGGACGCGAGCCGAAGTGACGCTCGTGCCGGAAGTGCTGGAGGCCCTGTCCGCCCCGAACGTGGCCGGCATCCTGCCCGGCAGTGACCCCACGCTGGCGTCCGAGTATCTGGTGTACTCGGCGCACATGGATCACGTCGGCGTGGGTCGGCCAGTCAACGGCGACTCGATCTACAACGGCGCCGACGACGACGCTTCCGGCACCGCGACGGTACTTGAACTCGCGGAAGCCTTCGCCGGCGCCGCCGAACGCCCGCGCCGATCCATCGTCTTCCTGGTCGTGTCGGGTGAGGAAAAGGGTTTGTGGGGCAGCGAGTACTTCGCGTTCCATCCCACCGTTCCCATCGAGCAGGTGGTGGCGAACCTCAACATTGATATGGTGGGTCGCAATTGGACCGACACCATCGTGGCCATCGGCAAGGAGCACTCCGACCTCGGAACCACGCTCAACGTGGTGAATGCGGAGTTCCCGGACCTCCGCATGACCGCCATTGACGACCTGTGGCCCGACGAGAACTTCTATTTCCGGTCGGACCACTACAATTTCGCGCGCCGCGGCGTGCCCATCCTGTTCTTCTTCAACGGCACGCACGACGATTACCACCGGCCGAGCGATCAGGCGGAACTGATTGACTACGAGAAGACGGCCCGGATCGGTCGTCTGTTATTCCATTTGGGGGCCCGGGTGAGCAACGCCGACCAACGGCCACAGTGGAGTCCCGCGAGCCGGGCGCTGATCGTGGGGAACTGACGGTACACGGTGCACGGTGCACCGTGCACGGGCCACCCCACCCCCGTGTACCGTGCACCGTGTACCGTGCACCGAGTACCGTGCACCGGCCTATATTCCGCCCCATGGACCGTGCCCGCATCCGTAATTTCTGCATCGTCGCCCACATTGACCATGGCAAATCCACGTTGGCCGACCGCCTCATCGAGGCGACCGGGACGCTGGAGCGGCGCCGCATGCGCGCTCAGGTACTCGACACCCTCGACCTGGAGCGGGAACGCGGCATCACCATCAAGCTGAACGCGGTCCGCATGACGTACCGCCCGCCCGCGGGCGGCGAGTACGAGTTGAACCTGATTGACACGCCGGGCCACGTGGACTTCACCTACGAGGTGTCGCGCTCCCTTCAGGCCTGCGAAGGCGCGGTGCTGGTGGTGGACGCAAGCCAGGGCATCCAGGCCCAGACCCTGTCCAACCTCCTGCTCGCCATGGACGCCGGGCTCGAGATCGTGCCCGTGCTCAACAAGATCGACCTGCCCGCCGCCGAGCCCGACCGCCGTGCCCAGGAAATCCACGACCTGCTCGGGCTTGCGCCGGAGGACGTGCTCCGCGTCTCGGCCAAGGAAGGGACCGGGGTGGACCGTCTGCTGGAGGAGATCGTGCGCCGGGTGCCGCCGCCCTCGGGCGACGCCCAAGCCCCGCTCCGCGCGCTGATCTTCGATTCCTATTATGACAAGTATCGCGGGGCGATCCCGAGCATTCGCGTCGTGGACGGTCGCGTGCGGAAGGGGATGACCATTACCTTCGGATCCCACCCCACCGACCGGTACGAAGTCGCCGAGGTAGGCTACCTCGCCCTGGCGCAGCACCCGTCCGACGAACTCGAAGCCGGCGAAGTGGGCTACATGGTTGCGAACGTGCGGGGTGTGGACGAAACCCGGCCCGGCGACACGATCATGGATGCAACGCGCCCGGCGGCCGAGATGCTGCCGGGGTACCGCGAGGCGAAACCGATGGTGTTCGCGGGTCTCTACCCCACGGATGTCGGCCAGTACGAAGCCCTGCGCGACGCGCTCGCCAAGCTCAAGCTGAACGATGCCTCGCTGCACTACGAGCCCGAGACCTCCGTGGCACTGGGGTTCGGGTTTCGCTGCGGCTTCCTCGGCCTGCTGCACATGGAGATCGTCCGCGAGCGGCTTGAGCGAGAGTTCGATCTCGACCTGATCAGCACGGTGCCCAACGTGGAGTACCACGTGCATCGCACCGACGGCACGCTCGAAGTCGTGGAGAGTCCCACCCGTATGCCGCACGGGGCGTCCGTGGACCACATCGAGGAGCCGTACGTCAAGGCGCGCATTACCGCACCCGCGGACTACATCGGCGCCATCATGAAGCTCGGCCAGGAGCGGCGCGGCGAATATGGCGGGATGCACTACCTCGATCCGCAGCGCGTCCAGCTCGAATGGGAATTCCCGTTGGCCGAGATCATTCTTGACTTCTACGACCGGCTCAAGACCGTGACCCGCGGGTACGCGGCGATGGACTACGAGATGTCCGACTACCGCACGAGCCACCTGGTCAAGCTCGACATGTTGATCAACGGCGACCCCGTGGATGCCTTCAGCGTGATCATCCATCACGACAAGGCCTATGAGTGGGGTCGCAAGATCGCCGAGAAACTCAAGGAACTGATCCCGCGCCAACTGTTCGAGGTCATCATCCAGGCAGCGATCGGGACCAAGGTGATCTCGCGCGAGACGGTCCGGCCCCTGCGCAAGAACGTGACCGCCAAGTGTTACGGCGGCGACATCACGCGCAAACGGAAGCTGTTGGAGAAGCAGAAAGAAGGGAAGAAACGCATGAAGCAGGTCGGCACGGTGGAGATCCCGCAGGAAGCGTTCCTCGCCGTGTTGCAGGTGGAGTCCTGAGGTGATCCAGGCCGTCGTTGGCGTGGACCTGGGCGGCACGAGCATCGTGGTGGGTGTGGTGCCTTCCGACGGCGGCGCGGTGTGGGGACTCGCGAGTCAACCGACTCCGGTTGCCGGTGGTCCTCCGGCCATCATCGCGCAGATCGCGCAGATGGTGAACGAATCGGTCCGCATGGCCAACCGGACGGCCGGCGCCACCCGGCTCGACGTGCGCGGCATCGGGATCGGCGCGCCCGGACCGCTCGACACCCGCCGCGGCATCGTCCTCCTCGCACCCAACCTCAACTGGCACGATGTCCCGTTGCGGGACGAAGTCGCCCGCGCGACTGGTCTCCCTGCCGCACTCGAGAACGACGCCAACTGCGCGACCCTCGGCGAATGGTGGCGCGGCGCCGCACGCGACGGACGGTTCGTCGTCGGCATCACGGTCGGCACAGGAATCGGCGGCGGCATCGTGCTGGATGGGCGACTCTATCATGGCGCCGCGGATGTCGCGGGCGAAATTGGGCACACCACGATCGCGTACGCGGGACGTCGGTGCGCCTGCGGCAACTACGGGTGCCTCGAAGCCTACGCCTCGGGTCCGGCCATCGCCGCCCGCGCCCACGAAGCGCTCGACGCGGGCACGGCGTCGAGCATCGAGACCTATGTCGGTGGCGATCGGTCGGCCATTACCGCTGCCACCGTCTATCAGGCCGCGAATGACGGCGATCCCTTGGCACTCGAAATCGTGACCGACACCGCGCGCTATTTGGGCACGGGCATCGCCAATATCGTCAACGTGCTGAATCCCGACCTGGTGGTCGTGCAGGGCGGCGTGACGCTGGCCGGGGACCGCCTGCTGGCCCCACTCCGCGCGGAGGTAAGCCGCCGCGCCTTTCGGCCGGCCGTCAGCGCGTGCCGTATCGTGCCCGGGACGTTGACCGGCACCGCCGGCGTGTACGGAGCCGCCGCGGCGTTTCGCCTGCTGCACGACGGCAGCCTGTGAAGCTCGGCGTCGTCGGGACCCTGGTGTGGGACACCATCTACGGACGCGATCCGGGACGGGGCGCGTTCGAAGAGTGGGGCGGTATCGCCTACGCCCTGGCGGCGCTCGAAGCCGCACTGCCGGAGGGCTGGGAAGTCGTTCCCTTGGTCAAAGTCGGGCGCGACATGGCGCCGCGCGCCAATACGCTGCTGCGCAGCCTGTCACGCCGAGCCCCCACCGCCCGATTCATTGAGGTCATGGAACCCACGAATCGCGTGACGCTCCACTACCACGCCGGGTCGCGCCGCACCGAGCAGCTCACCGGTGGCGTGCCGCCGTGGCGCTGGGAGGAGCTCGGGCCGCTGGTGGCCGACTGCGATGCGGTGTACTGCAATTTCATTTCCGGCTTCGAATGCGACCTGTCCACCGCCGAGCAGTTGCGCGCGGGATTTGTGGGGCCGATCTACGCCGATCTGCATTCGCTCCTCCTCGGCATCCGTGAAGGTGGCCACCGCGTGCCACAGCCGTTGCCAGACGCTGACCGGTGGTTCGCGTGTTTCGACGCCGTGCAAGTGAACGACGACGAGATGGCCTTGTTGGGAGCCGATCCGCTCGGCGTCGCCGCGCGCGCGCTCGCCGCCGGCGTGCGATTGTTCGTCGTCACGCTGGGTCCAAAGGGCGCGGCCTATTTCACGCAGGGGCCGTGGAGTACACACCGACAGGCACGGAGTGGCCCCCTGGAGAACCGCCGCGTGCCCGCCCCGGTTGTTCTCAAGGACTCGGAACCGACCGGCTGCGGCGACGTCTTTGGCGCGACACTGCTCGCCCGGTTGCTCGCGGGCGATGCCATCGAGCCCGCCATGATCGCCGCCAACAGTGCCGCTGCGCGGAACGTTACCCATCGCGGTGCCACCAATCTCCATTTCCACCTTCGTGGAGCGATCGCGCCCGTATGACACGCGTCGTCGAATTGCCCGCCCAGCTGGACGATCGGTCGTTTGACCAGTTCACGCGGAGCTACGCGGACGCCGTCGCCCAAGGCGGACGCCTGCTGTTCGACGCGCACGCCGTCCAATGGGCTTCGCCCTTCGGGCTGGTGGGCCTGCTGTGTGCCGGCCAGGCGGTCGCTCAGGAGGCCGAGCAGCCGTTGTTCACCCTCCCGACGGACAAGGATGTCGTCCACTACTGGGCCCGCGCCGGGTTCTTTGCCCAAGCCGAAGCGCTCTTCGAGCTCCACGGCAAGTGGCCTCGCCACGCGGCGCGCGGCAGTTCCGACGTCCTGCTCGACGTGACGCCGATTCGCGGCGCCGACGACGTGCATGACGTGGTCGGGCATATCCAGGAGCGTGCGGCGGCCATGCTTACCGGGGAACTGGGCCTCGAATCCACGGCGACCATGGGATTCGCTATGGCGCTTTCGGAGGCGTGCCAGAATATTGTGGAACACGCGGGCACGGGCGGCTGGGTGGCAGTACAGGCCTACAATTGGAAACGCCGGCTTGGGCGTCGCGTCGTCGTGATCGCGGTGGCCGACGCCGGCGTCGGATTCCGCCGGTCCCTTGAGGCCACTCAGGCCCGCGAATACGGCGACCGCTGGCGCGATGGCGCCGCGCTGGAGGCGGCCCTTATCAAGGGCGTCAGCCGGTTCCGTGACCCAGGGCGTGGACAGGGCCTGGCAGGGATCCGCCGCTATCTCGGGCGATGGGATGGGAAGCTGAGCGTCCGTTCCGGCACGGCCCGCTTCAACATGAGCCCATCCTGGGACGACGATCCGCCGCTCGAGGAAGGTCTACCACCCTTCCCGGGCAGCCAAGTCCTCATGATCGTGCCCGCAGTGGCCGACAAGGCGACGCGATGACCCGTATTGACCTGCACATGATCCTGCAGACCGTCGGTCCCGGCGGTTACGGCGACCTCGTGACGCGGCGTACCGGGCAGGCCGTGCGCAACGGCATCGAGCCGATGCTGGCCGACCACCCGCCGGGCGATCTGGCCCTCGTCGATTTCTCCACCGTCCGCCTGATTGATTACTCGTGCGCCGATGAAATCGTGGGCCAACTCCTGCTGCGCCACGGCCACGCCCAGTACTTCCTGCTCGTCGGCGTACGTGATCACCACCTTGAAGCCATCGAACCGGTGCTCGAACGCCACGGCCTGGCCGTAGTGGCCCAGGATCACACCGGCCGGATCCGCCTGCTCGGGCGCCTGCCGGAAGACGTGATGCGCGTCTACGCCGTGCTCGTGGAAACGGGGGGCGCCGAGCCAGCGGCCATCGCGGAGGCCTTGGGGCTCGGGCTCGACACGGCCAAGGCCATCATGGCCGACCTCCTGCGTCGCCGACTGGTGCGTCCCGACGGCCCGGCCTTCCGACCCCTGATGTGCGCGTGAGCCGTAAGCGCCTCGGCCCTTCTACGACAGCGATTCACGGTGTGCCCCAACGGGCCGCACCAGGGTCGTCCGTCGGGGGCACCATCGCCCAGACCTCCACGTTTGCGTTTGCCACGGATGCCAATGGCGACGTGATGTACACGCGCTACGGCAACAATCCGAATCAGGTGGATCTGGCCGAGCGGCTGCGCCTGCTGGAAGGTGCCGAGGCTGCCCTGTTCACGGCCTCCGGCATGTCCGCTACCGCCCTGGCGCACTTGGCGATCCTGCGGCCGGGCGACCATTTGGTCGCGAGTGACTGGATCTACGGAGGCACGCGGCGGCTGTTCGACACGGAGTTTGCGAAGTTTGGCATCGAGGTCACCTACGTCCCGCCCACCGCAGTCCGCGCGTGGAAACGCGCCCTGCGCAAGACCACGCGCGCCGTGTTCGTCGAATCGCCGAGCAATCCCCATCTCCGCGTCCTGGACCTGGCGCCCCTCGCCACGCTGTGCCACCAGCGCGGATTGGCTCTGCTGATTGACGCCACGTTCGCCAGCCCGATCAACTTTCGTCCGCTGGAGCATGGGGCGGATGTGGTCATCCATAGCGCTACCAAGTACTTGAACGGGCACTCCGACGTCACGGCAGGTGCCATCGCGTCGAGCACGGAAGTGATCGATGAGGCGCGACGGCTGCTCCAGTTGTGGGGCCCGGCGCTGGACCCACACGCGGCGTGGCTCCTCGCGCGCGGCCTCAAGACGCTGGACGTGCGCATGGAACGCCATAACCGCAACGCCCAGGCCTTCGCCGAGTGGGCGGCGGGCGACAAGCGCATAGCGGCCGTGCATTATCCCGGCCTCCCTGCCCATCCCGATCACGCCCTGGCCGCGCGGATCCTCAATGGTTTTGGTGGCATGGTTGGCCTCGTCGTGTCCGGCGGGGCGGCTCGCTCGTCCGCCGTGATCCGCCGCCTCAAGATTGCCTGCCACGCGCCGAGTCTGGGCGGGGTGGAGACGCTGGTGTCGGAACCCCGTCTCACGTCCCACGCCGCCATGACCTCCGCACAGCGCGCCGCCCAAGGCATTCCTGACGGCTTCATCCGCGTGAGCGTCGGCCTGGAGGATGTGGACGACCTCATCGCCGACTTCCGGCAGGCCCTGAAGACCACGGCATGATCCGGTTCAGTCATGTCTTCAAGGCGTACCCTCGCGGCACTCTCGCGCTTCGCGATGTCACCTTTCATATCGCCAAGGGCGAATTCGCCTTCCTGGTCGGGCACTCGGGCGCCGGCAAGTCCACGGTACTGCGCCTGATCTACGGGCAGGACCTGCCGAGTGAGGGAGAGGTCAAGGTGTCGGGCTTCGACACGCGCCGTATCCCCGCACGGGAGATCCCGCGATTGCGGCGGCGCCTGGGCATCGTGTTCCAGGATTTTGGCCTGCTCGAGCATCGCACGGCGGAGGAGAACGTCGCGTTCGCGCTCGAAGTCACCGGCGCACGCCGCAGCACGATCGGTCCGAAAGTGACTCGCGTCCTGACGCAGGTGGGCCTCGCGGGCAAGACCAGCGCCTATCCCCCCGAACTCTCCGGCGGCGAGCAGCAGCGCGTAGCCATCGCGCGGGCGCTGGTGAACGATCCCTTCGTGTTGCTGGCCGACGAACCCACCGGCAACCTCGACGAACGCGCCACGCGCGGCATCTTCCAGCTGCTGCGCGACATCAACGCCTCGGGCACGGCGGTGCTGATGGCCACGCACGATCTGGATCTCGTGCGGTCCGTACAGTATCGCTCCATCGAGCTGGAACACGGCGCCATCGTATTCGATTCCGCCGCTGACGGGGAGGGTGACCCATGAGTCTCGCCATGCGCGAAGCCCTGCTCGGCTTCCGCCGCGCTCCGGTGTTGTCGGCGCTGTCGGTGACCACGATCGCGTTTGCGCTGTTTGTGGTGGGATTGTTCTCGCTGGTAGCCCTGAACCTTCAGGCCGCCCTGGACCGCGTGGGCGAACGCGTCGAAGTGGTGATGTACCTGCGGCGCGGCACGCCGGTCGAAGCCACCGTGCTCGCGATGGATGACATTCAGCGGTTCCCCGAGGTCGCCCGGGTGGAGTTCGTGACGGAAGAGGAGGCCCTGCTCCGTGCCCGTGAAGAGCTCACGGAGTTCCGCGACATCTTTGACGAGTTCCGCGACAATCCGCTGCCCGCCTCCCTCCAGGTGCACCTGCTGCCCGAGCATCGCAACGCGACCACCGTGGCGGTGGTGGCCGACCGGCTGCGCGGGTTCCGGTTCGCCGAGGACGTGCGCTACGGCGGCGACTGGGTCGAGAACCTCGACCGATTGCGCGGCATCGCGGGCGGCGTGGGGCTGCTGGTGGGCCTCGCGTTCGCCATGACCGCGGTCATCATCATCGGGACCACGATCCGCATGACGGTGTTGCAGCGGAACCGCGAAATCCAGATCATGCGCCTGGTGGGCGCCACGGACGGATTCATCCGTCTGCCATTCCTGCTGGAGGGCGCGCTCAAGGGCGCGTTGGGCGGGCTCGCGGCGGTTGGCCTCAACTACGCGGCCTTGTTGGCGGTCTCCCGTGTGCTGGCCGACAGTCGCTTCTTTACGCTGCCCGAAGCGGGAGCGATCGTCCTGTTCGGCACGGCGCTCGGATTCCTCGCCAGCGCCGTGGCCGTGCGGCGGCACCTGCGCAGGGTATGAAATCGGTCGTCTGCTCGCTGGCCTTGCTGCTCCTGGCGCCGACCCTCGGGGCCCAGGCGGGCGTGGACCAGCAGATCCGCCGTAATCAGGCGCGCCTGGATTCGATCCGGATGGAACGCGCAGAGTGGGAAAACCAACTCAATCGGTTACGCGGCCGCGAACGCAGCATCACGAGTGAGCTCACCAACATCGAACGACAGCGCCTGGCCACCACCCGCCTCATGACGGAGCTGGACCGCCAGCGCCACGAGCTCAACGCGCAGCTCGACACCATCACCACTGACCTCCTCGTGGCGGAAGATGCGCTGAGTGAAAAGCGCGCCACGCAGCAAGCCCGTATTGTCGAGATCTACAAGCGCGGGCGCCTGTGGGGCGTCCAAGTCCTGTTGTCAGCCGAGAGCTTCGCGGACCTCCTGAGTCGCTACAAGTACTTGTACCTCGTGAGCCGCCGTGACCAGGCGCTGGTGACCGAAGTCGAGGAGCTGCGCGACCGTATTGCCGCCGAACGGCGCAACCTGGCGCTCGTGCAGCGCGAGTTGGACACGAACCGTGGCGCCCGCGAGCAGGAGTTGAATCGCTACCGGCAGTTGGAGCGGGACCGGCAACGCACGCTGGGGCAAACCCGCACCAGCGCGGAACGCGCGCAGGCACAGTTGAGTGCGCTCGCGGCCGCCGAGGCAGAAGTCAACGACCTGCTGGCGGAACTGGAACGTCGCCGACGCGAGGCCCTCGCGTCAGGTCGCGCAACCCTCACACCAACGATCTCGGGGGACAGTCGCGGGCGCCTGCCTTGGCCTGCCGAGGGGCCCCTCGCCTATCGGTTCGGTCCGGCCCCCGGGCCAACCGGCACCACGATCCGTTACCTCGGCATCGGCATCCGCGTGTCGCCGGGAACCGCAGTGCAGTCCGTAGCGGAAGGTCGCGTCATCGTCGCCGGCCCATTCGGCACCTTCGGACCCTCGGTCATGATCGAGCACGGCGGGGGTTACTACACGCTGTACCTCTACCTCTCAAGCGTGTCGGTCACGCCTGATCAAATGGTGGTTCAAGGCCAGCCCATCGGACGTTCCGGTGGCCAGGCGACCGAAGAGGGACCGCACATCGAGTTCCAGATTCGGCAGACCATCGGTCAGGGCCAACCGCAAGCCGTCAACCCGCTCGACTGGTTGGTCCGCCGCCCCTAGCCTTCCGGCGCCCCGGTTCTGCTGTCATATTGCGACCGATGCCCCCGCCCCTGTGGACCATCCGCAAGATCGCCGATGAACTCGGGATTCCCGAGTCCACCGTCCGGTACTATCGGGACCAGTTCGAGCGCCATATTCCGGCCGTGGGCCGGGCCCGGCGCCGTCGGTATGCCGAGCCGGCCGTCGCGGTTTTGCGATTCATTGCGGAAGCGTACGCCAGCGGCCAGCAACGCGAGGACATCGCCGCAGCCCTGGATGAGATGCGCGGAGACGGCACGGCCGCGCCGCAGACCTCGGGGCTCCCGGTGGCTCGCGATACCGCCACGGCGGCCGCGCTGGAGCAACTCATGGCCGGTGAGGTCCAGCGCCAGGAGGCCCTCTGGCAACTTGCCCAACAGGTCTCCCGGATCGGGGAGGCCTTGGCAGAGCAACAGGGCACGCTCGGCGAGATCGTGTATCGTCTCGAAGTCGCCGGGCGCTCGCTCCCCGCGCCGTCCGTCGAACGACGCGCACAACCCCCGGGCCCGGAGCCCGAGGCGCTGGCCGACCTCAAGAAGGAACTCGAAACCGAACGGGAACTGGTCGAACGCCTGCGGCGTGCCAAGCTCGACCTGGAACGCCAGTTGTTGCAGGTCAAGCGCCCCAGCGGCGCCCCACCTCCCCGCCCCAGCGTCGTATCCCGCCTGCTCGGCCGAGAACGAGCCGCCGATTGACGCGGGGCGCCGTCCTGGCGCAACATTCCCTTCATGCCGCCCCGCCTGTTGCCCTTCGTCGCCGCCGCCTGTGTGGCCTTCCCGGCCACGGCACAGGTGCGCGTGCAGGCTGGCATCGGCCTCGCGGCCTCGTCCGCGCTGGTCGAGGACTTCATCGTCAAGCCGATCACGGTCCGGCCGGCGCTCGCCCCGACCCTGTGGTTCGCCCTTGACGGTCGCCTGGATCCCACGTATCGGATCGGTGTGGGCCTGGGTGTTGCCCGCAGCACGCTCAGACAACATACCGAAGGACAGACATCCGACATCGTCACATGCTCGCGCATCTTCGGGACGATGGCGTGCTGGGTCGAGCAACACACCGAGCAGCTGACATACGATATCGTCACCCTCACGGTGTGGCAGCCCACGATCCGCGTGAGCCGAACCCTCAACGCCCTCGAGGTGGGCGCCCGGGGCGGACTCCAGATCTACCAGGCGGCGCAGCCGATCGGGTTATTCCTCTATGGCGGGACCATCACGCCCACCGTCGGCGTCGATGCGGGGCTGCCCGGGTTGCGCCTCGGGAGCCTGCGCGTCGGCCTGACCGCCGACTGGATGATCTCCCGCTTCAGCACGTCCACCCTGCGCCTGTTCGGCTTCCGCGGGAAGCAGATGGCGCACCGTTTCGGCCTCCGTATCGCCGTGGCGGGAGGGCACCGTGCACCGTAGCACCATGGTCGTGGCGGCGGTGGCCGGCCTGGCGTGCCAGACACTCGAACCACCCGCTCGCGAACCCAGTTACCCGTTTACCGACTTCACGACGGGCCAGCTCGTGTTCCGGTGGACGGCCGATCGCCTGCCCGTCCGCTACTTCGTGACCCCCGGATCCGAAGCGATCCTGAACGACGTGCGGGACGCGATCCAGTTGTGGGAACGGGAGTTGCTGTTCGGCGAATTTCGCGGCGTGGTCGCCAACGATTCCGGGAGTGCGGATGTCATCCTTCGCGTCGTGTCACGCAACGACGTGAACCCGCCCTCCCCGTGCCGCGGCGTCACCGCCTTTGCGGTGGACGGTACACGCTTGGCCCAGCCGTTCGCCGTGACGGTCACGTGGCAGGAAAGTTTCACCGCGGCCGAAGTCGCCGCGTGTCTGCGGCGGGTGACGATCCATGAGATCGGCCACACCCTCGGGTTGTTTGCCCACAGCGATGACCCGGCCGATATCATGGCTTCCAACCCGACCGTGCAGGCACTGAGTCTGCGCGACCGCCGGACCCTTGAGATCCTGTATCACACCACGCCGGATCTCGGTCCGCCGCTGGAAGAGGTGAGCCCGTGATACGACGCCTGGTGCCCCTGATGGCCGCCCTCGCATGCACCGAGGCCTTGCCGCCCGAACGCAGCGACACCTACAGCTTCACCATTGACTGTTCCATACCTGGTGTTTGTCGGCCGGAGGCCGATGCGGAACTGCGTCTGATCTTTCGCTGGCCCGCAGAGGCCATGCCCGTCCGGGTGTGGGTCGAACCCCAAGGCGACCTGCCCCAACAGGTGCGCGCGGGCATTCGGCTCTGGGAAAGCGCCCTGCTCTTCGGGGAGTTCCGCGCCGTTCTGGTCTCCGACTCGATGCGTGCGGACGTGATCGTGCGCCGCCGCGATGCCGAGGAAGCGGGAGGCCTCAACGGTGAGGGGCCGCCGAGCTGCTTCGGCCGGACCGACGTGGGCGTAGCTCTCGACACGACAATTGTCCTGCCATTCCGCGTTCGCGTCATTCCACGCCTGGGCGCCGTGATTCAGGAAGTGGAGGACTGCCTGCAGACCGTGGTCGCGCACGAGCTGGGCCATACCTTCGGCCTGCTGCTGCACTCACCCGCCGAGACCGACCTGATGCATGCTCGACCCGCCCTGTCCGAGTTGAGCCCTGCCGACCTCGCCACGTTCGCGCAGCTCTACCACACCCAACCCACGGTACGCCTCCCCGCAGGCCGCTGACGCTCCATCCTCCCCAAAACCTGTTACCTTTCGCGCCCTGCATCTCCCCTGCTCTTTATGGAGAACACGGTCGTGGCGCACCTGACGCCCGGGCTGACCGCCCGCGGCCCCGTCCATAGGAATCTCATGCCGGCCGCCCTGGTCGAGGCCGCCCTCCGCCGCAGCGAGGGTCACCTCACGGCCGCCGGATCGTTCGTCGCGGTCACCACACCCCACACCGGCCGGTCCCCCAACGACAAGTTCGTCGTGCGCGAGCCGACCTCGGCCGACGACATCTGGTGGGGCAACGTCAACCAGGAACTCTCTGAAGCGCACTTCGCGACCCTGCACACGGACATGCTGGCCCATTTGGGCAGTGGCCGCGAGCTCTTTGTGCAAGACCTGTTCGCGGGCGCCGACCCGGCACACCGATTCCATGTGCGGTTCGTATCCGAGAACGCCTGGCAAGCCCTGTTCGTCCGCAACATGTTCATCCGCCCCGACGCGAGCGACCTTCAGGGATTCGAGCCGGGCTTCACGGTATTGCACGCTCCGGAACTGCAGGCGGACCCTGCACGACACGGGACCCGCACGGGCACGTTCATCGCCGTGCATTTCGGCAAGCGACTGGCCTTGATCGGCGGGACACGCTACGCCGGCGAGATGAAGAAGTCGATCTTCACGGTCCTCAACTATCTGTATCCCCAGCGTAACGTCCTGCCGATGCACTGCTCGGCCAATGTCGGCTCGGCAGGGGACGTGGCGGTCTTCTTCGGCTTGTCGGGCACCGGCAAGACCACGCTGTCCGCAGATCCCGAACGCGGCCTGATCGGCGACGACGAGCACGGCTGGAGCGACGAAGGCGTGTTCAACTTTGAGGGCGGTTGTTACGCCAAGGTCATTCGCCTGTCCGCCGAAGGGGAGCCGGAGATCTACAGCACCACTCGCATGTTTGGCACCGTGCTCGAAAACGTCGTCATGGATGACCAGACCCGCGTGATTGACCTGGACGACGCCACGCTCACCGAGAACACCCGGGCGTCGTATCCGATTCACTACATTCCGAACCACGTGCCGGCCGGCCGCGCCGGCCATCCACGCACCATCGTGTTTCTCACGGCCGACGCGTTCGGCGTGTTGCCGCCCATTGCCCAACTGACTCCCGAACAAGCCATGTATCACTTCCTGTCCGGGTACACCGCGAAAGTGGCCGGCACGGAGCGGGGCGTCACCGAACCGCAGGCGACCTTCTCCGCGTGCTTCGGCGCGCCGTTCCTCCCGCTGCATCCCGGGACGTATGCGACGATGCTGGGGCAGCGCATTGCCCACCATAAGGCCAGGGTCTGGTTGCTGAACACCGGGTGGACCGGCGGACCGTTTGGCCAAGGTCACCGCATGTCACTCGCGCATACCCGGTCCATGGTCCGCGCGGCGTTGAGCGGCAAGCTCGATAAGGTCCAGACCCGCCCCGACCCGGTGTTCGGGCTCGCCGTCCCGACCGGCGTGCCGGGCGTGCCCGCCGGCATCCTCACGCCGCGCAGCACGTGGAACGATCCCGCCCGGTACGACGCGCAGGCCGCCAAGATGGCCGGCATGTTCCGCGACAACTTCGCGAAGTACGCGGACCAGGTCAGCGAGGCGGTGCGGCAGGCCGGCCCCAAGGCCTGAGCATGGAACGGGGGCGCTTTGAGGTCGTGCGCGACCCCCTGTGGAACAACATCGGGTTGGATCCGGAGGCGCTCGGCGTGCTCGACAGCGAGCCGTTGCAACGCCTCCGGTACGTGCGGCAGCTCGGACACGCGTTCCTCGTGTACCCCGGCGCGACCCACTCCCGCTTCGAACACGCCCTCGGCACCTATCATCTCGCCCGGCGTGCCGTGTCGCTCCTTCGGGACCGGGGCGATCTCGATGGCATCCCCGAAGCGTCCGTCACGCTGGTGCGGCTGGCCGCGCTGCTGCACGACGTCGGGCACTATCCGTTCTCGCACGCCCTCGAGGAAGCGGGACTGCCCTCGCATGAGGCCCTCGCGGCCGAGCGGCTTGCCCATCCGGAACTCACCGCTGCCCTGACGGGGACCGGTCTCGCCGACGCGGGCGCACAGATTGCGCGGCTCATCACGGGAACCAGCAGCGACCCGCTGCAGGGACTGATCTCCGGTGCGATTGACCTGGACAAGATCGAGTACCTCACGCGCGACGCGCACATGTGCGGCGTGCCGTACGGCACGGTGGACGTGGATCGCCTGCTGCATTCGCTGACACTGGTGACCTACCAGGGGCGGCGAACCGTGGGACTGCATGAGAAGGGCGTGGCGGCGCTAGAGTCCCTGCTGTTTGCCAAGTACCAGATGTACCGCAACGTGTATTGGCACCACGCGGTCCGGAGCGCCACCGCCATGTTCAAGCGCGCGGTGCGCGACGCGATCGCCCGGCAGCAACTCACGCCGGCTGGGATCGCCGAGTCCACCGATGAAAACCTGATGGATCAGCTCCGCCGCTCGGGCAGCCCGCTGGCCGAGCGCCTGCGGCGACGTCACTTGTACAAGCGGGTCCTTGATCTGCCTGCCGCCGACCTGCCGGACGGGGTGGGAGGGTGGCTCAGCGACGACCCCGACCTCGTCGCACAGGTCGAAGATCAGTTAGCCGAAGCGCATGGCCTCCCGGCCGGCGCCTTGCTGCTCGACTACCCCCGCAAGCCGGCGATGCTCGCGAGCAACCTGCCGGTGATTACGCGCCACGGCGACGTCGCGCCGGCCCAACTGAGTATCGCAGGCGTCGCCGACGACCTGCACCGTGCGGCACGACGCTTCCGCGTCTTCGCCGACCGCCGAATCGTGTTGGATGAGGCGCAGACCCGCGCCCTGGTGACTCAGCCGGTGCCGGCCGCCTCGGCCAACGCCCGCGCCAACCGCCGGTAGAACTCGGCATCCTCGGCGCGGCCCGCGCGGTCCATCTGCAGGGCGCAGACTTCCAGAGCGTAAAGTATCAGAGGAAGATGTTCCGCCGCGATGCGGCCGAGCAAGGTGGAGTCCTGGTCGGTCACGCCTGGGTGGCGGCGATCGTCGTGCGCTCGTCCCGGGTCGCGTGCTCGACCGACTCCACGCGCACCAGCACCACCGTGATGTTGTCCAACCCACCGCGACGGTTCGCCTCAGCGATCAACGCATCGGCGAGCTCGCCCGGATCCCGGGACGTCATCAGGATGGCATGCAGGTCGGGGTCGTCCATCATTCCCGTGAGCCCGTCCGACGCGAGCAACAGCAGGTCGCCCGCGCGAGCCGCCCCCGAATACGTATCCGGCGCGACGTCGTTGTTGGAGCCCACGCACCGCGTGATCACGTTGCTGTAGGGATGCGTGCGCGCTTCTTCGGACGAGAGATACCCGGCGTCCACCTGCTCCTGGACGTACGAGTGATCTTTGGTCAGCTGATGCAGACTGCCGTCCCGCAGGAGATAGGCCCGGCTGTCACCCACCTGGCCCAGGAGGTAGCGGCCACCGTCGAGGAAGGCCAGCGCGGTCGCCGTCGTTCCCATGCCGCGCTTGTCATGCTCGGTGAGCGTGCGCTGGAAGATCGCGCCGTTGGCCTCGCGAATCGCCGTACGCATGCGTTCCGCCGCTTCGGCCTCGGGAAGACCCGTCGGGTCACCCACGGACTGGGTGATGATCCGCACCGCCATCTCACTCGCGACCTCACCCGCCGCATGCCCGCCCATACCGTCCGCCACGACGAAGACGCCTCGGTCCGGCACCATGAGGTAGTTATCCTCGTTGCCTGACCGCACGATACCGACATCGGTCTTGCCAGCGCAGACAAAGCGGACGCTGAGGGACAAGGGCTATTTGTCCGTGGGCAGGCGGATCGCCTGCATCATCTTGGTGGATCCACCCTGCTGGGGTTGGTCCGTGTCGGCCGGCTCAAAGAACGCCCGGACTTCACCAAACCGCACGAGCGCGCCGGGCGCGAGCGGTGCATCGCCCTGCACTTTCTCCCCATCGACAAATGACCCATTGGTGGAATCCAGGTCCACCAGGATCCAGATGCCTTCCCGACGCTGAATCTTGGCATGGTTGGACGAAACGCTGTCGTCAGGTAACACCAAGTCGTTGTAGTCGGCGCGCCCGATGTTCACGTTCGGTGTGCGAATCGGCAAACGCTGGCCCTTGAGGTTCCCGGCCCGAATCACGAGAAACGCGAGCGCGGCCCCCCCCGACTTCCGCGGCTCCGGCGGCGCAGGCGGAGCCGGAGGAGGTGGCGGCGGAGCCTGTTGCACCGGTGGTGGCGGCGCCGGAGGCGCAGGCTGGGGAGCGATGATCGCATGGTCTTCGCCGGTGCGCGGCGACGGCGGCGGCGGGCCAGGACGTTGAGCCCCTGGCACCCCCATCAGCGTGTCGGCCAGGCGGTGTCCGGCGCCAGGTGCGGCCGCGGGGGACGGGGGCGGCGCAGGCGGCGGTGCCGACGGGGCGACGTCGGCATAGAACCGGAAATCGTGCTCACCAATGCGGATCACGTCAGCGCGGGCCAGCACGCGCTGACCCTCAATCTTCTCGCCGTTCACGAAACTGCCGTTGGTGCTTGAGTCCACGATCACGTAGCCCTTCGGCGTCACCATGATTTCGGCATGACGCCGCGAAACGGCCTTGCTGATGACCACGACGTCACAACTCGCATCGCGTCCCAGCACGAGCGACGGACCGGTAATCGTGTATTCCCGTCCATCCGTCAGGCTCACCAAGCGTCCACCCGTGGCCGTCGTCGCCTTGCCCACCTTGCCCTTTTTGGCGGCGAAAGCCGCCAGGGCCGAGGGGTCCACCGCCTGGATGTACTGGGTGGATCCGCTGCGACGCTCGTCCACAAACAACAGTTCGTAGGCGCCGATCTCGACCTTGTCGCCGTGCAACAACGGCGTGGGCTGCGGACCGAGGCGCACGCCGTTGATGAGCACCACCGCGTCCTCCACGGCACGCCGGACCGCCACTTGACCATCACTGGTAGCCGAAAGCAGGAGATGCCGCGGCAGGATGTCGGCGCCTTGCAGGCGCACGGTGGCCGACGCCTCCGTGCCTGCCACGGATTCGCCGACGGGAACCGCCTGCCGTTGACCGCCTACTTCAAGGAATGACATGGACTTGCATCCTTAGTGCCGAAACGGGTCCGAGGGACCAGAACGGGGTTTGGAAAAGGTAGTGGCGCCTCTCCGAGGGGGCAACCGACGTCAGGCGCTTGTACTCGATTGACCCGATTCGGCGTCCCGGAGCCACCGCCAGAACACGATCGAGCCAAACGCCACGGTCAGGTAGGAAACCGTCAGCCGCCACAGCAGGATATACGACGGCGTGAGGACCCGCGGCACGTAAATGGACATCACCGCCGCCGAAATGAGCTCGGCGAGCCCCGACCCGCCCGGCGTGGGCGCAAAGTATAGCAAGAACGTAATCAAGGTCTGGAGCAGCAGGACGTCCACGAACTGCGCTTCGATGCCGAGCATCCGCAAGACCACGTAGCCCGCTATCAGCTTGTTGCCATGGGCCGTGGCCGTCAGCACGACGGCGGTGCCCATGGCAAGCCACCCACGGGGCGTGAAGAACGCCCGGATGCGGGTGTGCCCCCGCTCGACGCCGCCTTCCAACGCGGCGAGTCGCGCCACCCAATTCTCCTTGCCCGCCCGGTCCGCCCGGCGACGGACGTACCCGAGGAGGCGGTGCGCCAGGCCCGGGAACAAGATCAATAGCAGGATCGTCAGCCCGACGGTGATGAAGCCGCCGAGGCTTAACGCGAAAAGATCGTAGAGGTCCACGGCCTGTCCCAGCACGCCATGCGCCTGGAGGGAACGCCCCGCACCCAATAGCAAGGCCATCGGGCCGGCGACCGCAAAGAACAGGACCGTCGCGATGAAGCTCATCAGGCCGCCGGCCATGGCCTCCGGCAACGGCGTGCCATAACGGGTCAGCGCATACACCATCACGGGACCGCCGCCGGTCTGCGACGGCGTGAGATAGCTCGCCCACGTGTTGAGACCGCCGGCCAGAATGGCGCCTTTGAGGGATTGGGCCGGGTAGACGTGCCGGCACAACACAAACAGACGGAGTCCACCCCCGAACCAGTCGAGCGAGGCCAACGCCACGGCCACCAACGCCCAGCGCCAGTGAACCGTGAGCATGGCATCGAGAAAGCGTTCCAGATTGTTGCCGTATAGAAGGAGGCCCACGAACCCCACCAGGGAGATCGCGGCGAACACTTCGAGTCCACGCCGCATCAGGCGCGGCGCCAGAGGCAGGCCAGCCACGCGCCAAGAGTAGGGCCACCACTTGGCCCCCGTCAACGTTACGTTAAGCTTCGGAACATGCCCGCCCGCTCGATCATCCTCCGCTGTGTTCGGCAACACAACCTCAAGGGCTTCGACGTCGAGTTCCCCCACGGGCAGCTCACGGTGGTCACCGGACCATCGGGGTCGGGCAAGAGTTCACTGGCCTTCGATACCCTCTACGCCGAAGGACAGCGCCGGTACGTCGAGTCGCTCTCGACCTACGCCAAGCAGTTTCTCGAACGCATGGCGCGACCCGCCGTGGACCGCGTAGAAGGGATTGCGCCCGCAGTCGCGATCGAGCAGAAGAACCCCGTCACGTCAAGCCGGTCCACGGTCGGCACCGCCACCGAGGTATGGGACTACCTCCGCCTCCTGTGGGCGCGCGCGGGACACCCAACCTGTCACCAGTGCGGCGGTGACGTGCTCGCTGACACTCCGCAGTCAGCAGCCGCCAAGGTCGCACCCCTTATCGGGCCGGACGGCGCCGTCGTCGCGTTCCCGCTCCCACGCTCCGAGCGCTCGACACATGCCTTGGTGGCCGACAACCTCCGGGCCATGGGATTCTTGCGTGTCATCCTGCCCGGCGAGCACGACGCGCGACACCTGGATGAGCTCCCGCCGACCGCGCGACTCGATCGCGATGGCCTGCTGGTCGTCGTGGATCGGCTGCGCGGGGTCACCGACGGCGATCGGCGCCTGGTGGAATCCATCGGCAGCGCGTTCGATGAGGGCGACGGCGTCGCGATCGTGCGGTGCGGGAGACGCGAACTCCGCTACACGCGGGAACCCCGGTGCCTGGCCTGCGGCACATCGGCGCCGCGCCTGAGCCCGGCGCTGTTCTCGTTCAACAACCCGGCCGGCGCCTGTCCGGGCTGCAACGGGTTCGGCGCGGTGCTGGAGTACGACGAAGGCCTCATCGTGCCCGACCCGTCGCGTACCTTGGCGGAGGGCGCACTCGATCCGTGGACCAAACCCCGCTACGAGGCCCGTCGCCGGCTGCTCAAGGAGACCGCACGGCGGGAGGACATCCCATGGGACCAGCCGTGGAGCCGCCTCAAGGCCACGCAACGTCGATTCTTGCTGCACGGCAAGGCCAAACGCTTCGTCGGCATGGTGCCGTTCCTCGAGGCACTGGAAGCCAAGCGATACAAACAGTACGTCCGCATCTTTCTCCGACAGTATCAACGCGCCCAGCCCTGCCCCGCCTGCGCGGGCGGACGCTTGCGGCCTGAGGCGCTGGCGGTCCACATCAACGACCGAACCATCGCCGACATCGCGGCCCTCACCACCGACGAGCTGGCCGTCTGGCTTGACGACCTCCGTCTGCCGGCGTTTCAGCGCGAGATCGCTGCGCCGGTGCTCACGGAACTGGTGGCGCGCGTGATGTTTCTCCGGGACGTAGGCCTCGGCTACCTCACGATGGATCGCCAGGCGCGGACCCTCTCAGGCGGCGAAACGCAGCGCATCAACCTGGCCAATGCCCTGGGGTCGCGCCTCACGGATACGCTCTACGTGCTCGACGAGCCAAGCATCGGACTCCACCCCCGCGACACCGACCGATTGCTGGGCCTGCTCCTGCGCCTACGAACCGCGGGTAATACGGTGGTCGTGGTGGAACACGACCCGGCCACCATCCGTGCGGCCGACCACATGATCGAACTGGGACCCGGGAGCGGCGACCGTGGAGGGGAGTTGGTCTACGCCGGCCCCGTGGCCGGCGCGTCGAGTCGCGGCACGCTGACGGGCCAGTACCTGAGCGGCGCGCGGGCGGTCCCCCTGCCAGCCCGCCGGCGACGCGCCGGCCCCCGCTGGCTCACGCTCGAAGGTGCCACGCTGCACAACGTGGTGAATCAGGACGTGGCGATCCCGCTCGGGACGCTGACCGTCGTGACCGGGGTTTCCGGCTCCGGAAAATCCACGCTGGTGCATGACATTCTGTACCGTCGCCTGGCCGAACGGTTGGGTGACGGCCACGGCGCCAAGGAACACCTGGGCGAGCAGGTCGGCGCCATCAGAAGAATGGGCGGGGCGGATCACCTGAGTGACGTCGTTCTCGTAGATCAATCACCGATCGGCCGCACCCCACGCTCGAATCCGGTCACCTACGTGCGCGCCTTCGATGAAATCCGTGCCCTGTTTGCCGCACAGCCGCTGGCCAAGGCGCGCGGGTACACACCGGCAACATTCTCCTTCAATACGGCGGGAGGTCGCTGCGATAGTTGCGAGGGCGCAGGGCATGTGCAGGTGGAGATGGTATTCCTCGCCGATGTGTTCGTGCCCTGTGAAGCCTGCGGCGGTCGACGGTTCCTCCCGACCGTGCTCGACGTCCGCATCAAGGGCCTCTCCATCGCGGACGTCCTGGACCTCTCGGTCGAGGAGGCCATGGTGCGGTTTCGGCATCAGGAAAAGTTGGGGAAGGCCTTGTGGCAGCTGCAGCAGGTCGGACTGGGATACCTGCGCCTCGGCCAACCGGCGACCACGTTGTCCGGCGGCGAAGCGCAACGCCTCAAGATCGCTCGGCGCCTCGTGACCGGCGGCACGCGGTCGGGCCGCCTGCTGTACATCCTCGATGAACCCACCACGGGACTGCACCTCGAAGATGTGCGGACCCTGGTCAAGGTGCTCGACCGGCTCGTGGATGACGGGCATACGGTCCTCGTCATCGAACACCATCTGGATGTGATCAAGCGCGCCGACTGGCTCATTGACATGGGCCCGGATGGCGGGCCCGCAGGGGGACGCGTGGTAGGCGCCGGGACGCCGGAGGTCATCGCGGCCTCCGATACGCCGACCGGCCGGGCTCTCAAACCCGTACTGGCCCCTTTGGACGCCGCCGCGCGTTGACCAAAACGCCCGGCGGGCCCATTATCCTGCCTATGCGAACTCTTCTCCTCGCCGCCTGTCTGACGCTGCCCTTCGCCACCGTCGCGCAGGACACCACGAGACCCCGCCTCACGACCACGGCCGTCAACACGTACCAGATGCGTCCCGGCGACGTCCTGCGCATCCTGGTGTGGGGCCAGGAAACCTTCTCCGGCGAGTTCCAGGTAGATGAGCGCGGCATCATCGAGTATCCGCTGCTGGGGGAGATCAACACGGAAGGCCTCACGATCGGCGACCTGCGCACACGCATTCGCGAAGGCATCGCCCAGATGTTCCGCGAGCCCTTCGTCACGATTACGCCCCTGTTCCGCATGTCGGTCCTGGGCCACGTGAATCGTCCGGGCCTCTATGCCGTGGACCCCACGCTCACCACGTTTGACGTCGTGGCGTTGGCGGGCGGAACGTCGCCCACCGGATCCCTGCGCAAGGTCCGCCTGTTGCGCGGCGGCGAGCGTCTTCAGCTCGATTTTGAGGAGCAGGCACTGGCCGGACGCACCCTCTCCGAGATCGGCGTGCGCTCCGGCGACCAGATCGTGGTAGGCCGGCCATGGCTCACATCGCAGGATCTTGGTATCGTCCTCGCGATAGTGCAGATCGCCATCTCGTCGGCCATCCTGATACGCACATTCTGAGGCGTTCGACGGGTTGAACTCGGGCAGGGGGCCGGGTAAACTCCGTGTCCTTTGACGATCCCGAGTAGCTCAGTTGGTAGAGCAGCCGGCTGTTAACCGGCGGGTCGGGGGTTCGAGTCCCTCCTCGGGAGTACGCAAAAAACGGGGCCAATCGGCCCCGTTTTTGCGCTCATTGCCTACCCTACAAGGAGTTATGCCATTTTGACCAAACTACGGTTCATAGTCAGCCTGTCCCTCCTGTGCGCTTCAGTCGCGTCAACCACCGCTCAGGCGCGACCGTTCGGCACTCTGCGGGAGCAGGCCGCGCTCCAACAGGAATGGCTGGCGACGCGCCTCACCGACGTCCTGCCGGCCGTCATGCGCGCACACGGCGTGGACATGTGGGTGATCGCCATGCGGGAGTACAACGAGGACCCGGTCTTTCGCGCCCTCGTGAGCCCCACGACGTTCGCGGCCCGGCGCCGCACGATCTACATCTTCCACGACCGTGGAGACCGGATAGATCGCCTAGCCTTGGGCGGCACGTCCCAGGGTGGCCTCTACGAGGCGGTCCGCGACACCGAAGCCGCGCCCGACGGTCAGCCGCGCGAACTGTGGGGTGCCGGGCAGTGGGAGTTCTTCGCGCGCGTCGTGCGCGAACGCGACCCGCGCCGGATCGCCGTAAACATTTCGCTCGACCACAACTTTGCCGACGGCCTCTCTGCCGGGGAATGGGAACAACTGCAAGAGGCCCTGGGGCCCCTCGCGTCGCGTGTGGTGCGCGAGCCACGCCTGGCCATTGACCTGTTGGCCCTGCATACGCCAAGCCAGCACGATATGTATCGCCGGCTGCAGGAGCTCGCGCACGCCGTCATCGCGGAAGCGTTCAGCAACCGCGTGATCACGCCGGGCACCACCACCACCGCGGACGTGGTCTGGTGGATGCGCCAGCGCGTGACCGACCTGGGCCTTGCCACCTGGTTCCAGCCCAGTGTCAGCGTGCAGCGGCACGGCGTGAGCATGGGGGATTCCACGGCGCCCGTGATTCTCCGCGGCGACGTCCTGCACTGTGACTTCGGTCTCACGGCCTTGGGCCTCAACACGGACACACAGCACATGGGCTACGTGCTGCGGAATGGTGAAACCGCTCCACCCACCGGGCTCCAGCGTGCGCTGGCCAGCAGCAACCGCCTGCAGGATCTTCTCCTGGCCGAGATGCGCCCGGATCGAACCGGAAATGATGTACTGCACGCAACGTTGGCACGGATGCGGGCCGAGGGGATCACGGGTACCGTGTACACCCACCCCATCGGACATCACGGGCACGGCGCGGGGCCGTTAATCGGCCTGTGGGATCGCCAAGACGGCGTCCCTGGTCGCGGAGACATCCCGCTCCTGCCGGAGACATGGCACTCCATCGAGCTGCAGGCCACCACCCCTGTACCGGAATGGGACGGCCAGCTGGTGCGCTCGATGCAAGAGGAAGAAGCGGAACTCACGGCCGCCGGAACGATGGTCTGGGTCTATCGCCGCCAGTCCCAGTTCCACCTGGTGCGCTGATGGGCGTGGAACGCCTGGTGACGCCGGCCCTGCTGCTGGACATGGACCGGATGGAGACCAACATCCGGGCGATGCAGACGCGCGCCGATACACTCGGTGTGCGCTTGCGCCCCCACGCCAAGACGCACAAGTCCGCGATGGTCGCGCAACGCCAGGCGGCGGCGGGTGCACGCGGACTCACCGTCGCAACGTTGCCCGAGGCCGAGTACTTCGCGGCGCATGGGTTCACCGATATCCTGTGGGCCTTTCCCTTCCCGCCCTCCCGCCTTTCTGCCGCCCGGGCGCTTGCCGATCGGATAACGCTCCGGGTCACGGTGGATGATCCCGCCACCGTCGACACACTGGCTCGCACCGGCTTCCCCTGGCGCGTATGGCTCAAGGTCGACTGCGGATATCACCGAGCAGGCGTGGATCCGCAATCCGATACAGCCATCACACTGGCACGTCACGTCGCGGACCGCCTGACCCTCGAGGGGATTGTCACGCACTCGGGTCACAGCTACGAGGCGCGAACACGAACCGAGCGCGAAGCCATCGCGGAATCCGAGCGCGACGTGGCGGCGCAGTTCCGCGAGCGGCTGGCGGGCCTGGGACTCGACGTGGAGGCCAGCGTCGGCTCGACCCCCGCGATGACAGCGGCCAGATCCCTGGCCGGTGTGCAGGAGATGCGGCCCGGGAACTACGTCTTCTTCGATGGCATGCAAACGGTCATCGGGAGTTGCGAACCCGAGGACATCGCCGTCACCGTACTGGCGACGGTAGTCTCGGCACCGGCTGGGCTCGGTCACGTGGTGATTGACGCCGGAGCCCTGGCGTTGAGCAAGGACCTCGGCACCACGGCCCCCCCGCATTACGGGACCGTGCTGTCGGAGTCGGGTGGACGCCTGCCCGGAGCGGTCGTCACGAGTGTCAGCCAGGAACACGGCCTCGTCTCCGCGCGATTGCCCGTGGGGACACCGGTACGCGTGGTACCGAACCATTCGTGCCTGACGGTAGCGTGTTTTGATGAATACGTTGTCCTGGTGAACGACGAACCCGTCGACCGTTGGCCCATTGATCGTCACCGGTGAGGACACGGCATGCCCGCCTACATCATTGTGGACATCACGATCAACGATCCGAAGCGCTACGAGGACTACAAGGCCCTCACGCCCGCCACCCTCAAGGCCTACGGTGGCAGGTTCATTGTGCGCGGGGGCGCAACCGACCGGCTTGAGGGGGACTGGGAGCCGGGACGCATGGTCATACTCGAGTTCCCCGATGCTGCCACCGCGCGCGCCTGGTGGGACTCGCCCGAGTACCGCCCGGCCCGCGACCTGCGCCAGCAAATCGCCGCCACCAACATGCTGCTCGTGGAAGGCGTGGCATGATCGACCCACGGGTGGACATCGGCCACGTCCACCTCAAAGTGGCGGACCTGGAGCGCGCACTCGGCTTCTACGTCGGTGTGCTGGGATTCGAGCTGACGCAACGGTACGGTACGCAGGCGGCGTTCGTGAGTGCGGGCGGCTATCACCACCACATCGGCTTGAACACCTGGGAGAGCCTCGGCGGGTCGCCGCCGCCGAGCGGGTCCACCGGTCTGTACCACACCGCCATCCGCTACCCGGACCGCGCGTCGCTGGCTGACGCCCTGCGCCGCGTGCGCAACGCCGGCATCCCGCTGGACGGCGCCGCTGACCACGGAGTGAGCGAAGCGCTCTACCTGCGCGACCCCGACCAGAACGGGGTCGAACTGTACCGTGACCGCCCGCGTGAGGAGTGGCCACGACACACCGACGGCTCCCTGAACATGGTCACCATGCCGCTCGATGTCGCTGCGCTTATCGCCGACGCGCCCCCAGCTCCGCCACCAGGTCCCGGAGCGTAAGCCCTTCGGCCACAAGATGGACCATGGTGTGGTACACCAGGTCGGCCGCCTCCCAACGAAGGTCCGCCTTTGTCCGCGCGTCCACCACCTCAGCTGCCTCCTCGATGATCTTCGCCCGGCGCGTCACCGCGTCGGCGAGCAACTGTCGTGTGTAACTGGACGCGTCGTCCGCCCGCGCGCGCTCACCAATCACCCGTTCCAGCTCCCCCAGTGAGAACGGCCGATCGCCAAAACAGGATGCCGCGCCCGTGTGACACGCCGGGCCCACCGGCACCACGTGCATCAACACCGCGTCACGATCACAGTCCAGCTCCACGCGCATGAGTCGCATCGTGTCGCCGGATGTCGCGCCCTTGCGCCACCTCCCACGGGTCCGCGAGTGCAAGACGACGTCACCCGTCTCGATCGACTCGGCGAGGGTCTCGCGTGTTGACCGCGCGACGATCAATACCCGCCCATCACGCACGTCCTGCACCACCGTCGGTACCGCCTCATCGCGCCGAAGCGCCGCGGTAACACCGTCCGCGACCCGGAGGGCACCGGTGTACAACGCCATGCCCACCTGCGCATCCATCCCGGCGCGGTCCAGCGCCGCCACCTCCGCCACCTGCGTGATCCCGCCCGCTACGGTGACCTCACCGGCCACCGCCGCACGGAACGCGCCGAATCGCTCCATGTCCGCTCCCTGTGCCATCCCCTCACGCTCCACGATCGTGTACAGGAATCCCGCGACAAGCGGCGCCAGACGCTGGGCGCGCGCGATTGGCTGTTCGTTCGTCGTAGCGGTCCAGCCACGATCCACCACGCGATCCTCCCACGCATCCACCGCGACGAGCACCGTGCGGCGCGGCAGTTCCGCCAGGAACTCCGCCGTCGCCGCCGTCCCGATGATCAGCCGATGGGCGCCCGCCTTGAGCAGGCGACGCGCCTTTTCCCGATCGCGAATACCGCCACCCACCCGGCATATCGCGATGCCGCACAGGTCCGCCACCAGCGCCTCGTTGTCTCCGGTGCCCAGCGCAGCGTCCAGGTCGATGACCGCGATCTGTCCCGCGCGGCCAAACCGCGCCGCGAGATCTCGTGGATCCTCACCAGCCGTCAACACCAGGTCGCGGCCCTGGCGCAACTGCACGGCCTTCCCGCCACGCAGGTCAATGCTCGGAATCAACATGGCCGCACCTCGAGACCGTGGGAAATCAGATAATCCTTGACCTGACAGACCGTGTGGCTGCCATCGTGGAACAGTCCCGCCCCGAGCGCGGCATTGGCACGGCCCTCGGTAAGCACGCGCAGGAAGTGGGCGGGGTTGCCGGCGCCACCCGAGGCAACCACGGGTACCGTCACGGCGTCGGCGACCTGGCGCGTGTACGCGACGTCAAACCCCGCGCGCGTGCCGTCGGCGTCGATCACGTTCAACAGGATCTCTCCGGCACCCGCGTCCACGGCACGCCGAGCCAGGTCCAGCGCATCGTGACCTGTCACGTCACGTCCACCACGCCGCGTGGCAACGCACGCTGCCGGCGCGATGTGCAGCGCATCGAGGGAGAGGATGACTGCCTGGGCGCCGGCCCGCTCGGCGATCGACGTGAGCACACCCACATCTCGCGTTGCGGCCGAGCCAATACCGACTCGGTCGGCACCAGCTTCGAGCAGTGCGAGCGCGTCCTCCCAGGATCGCACGCCGCCACCAACAGCAAACGGAATCGACAGTTCGTCGGCCACCCGGTGCACCCAGTCCAGGCGCGTTGCGCGCGCACCGTCGACCGGCACGGAAGCCTCGATGTCCAGAAACAGGAGCTCATCGGCCCCCTGCTCTGCGTACCGGCTGGCCAGCGCCACAGTATCCCCCTGGTCCTTGAGATCCGTAAACCGCGTGCCCTTCACCACCCGCCCGCCAGCCACGTCGAGGCACACCAGAATGCGCGGCCAGCTCACGTGACCTCCGCCAGCAGGTCGTTCAACCGATACAGGCCCGGCTCCCCCGAGCGCTCCGGGTGGAACTGCACACCGCGCACCACCCCGTGCGCCACCACGGCCGGGAACACCTCACCCCACTCGGCCGTTGCCGCCACCACAGACGGATCGTCCGGCACCACGCAGTACGAGTGCGCGAAGTAGTAGGGCGTGCCCGCGACCGGCGCCCACCCCAAGTGTGGCAGAACGAGGCCCGGTGCCCTGAGTCGGCGAACGCACCCCGCCAGAATGCCGAG
>JBBDNM010000014.1:0-7324 GCA_040877595.1 Gemmatimonadales bacterium
GTGGCGCATGGGGTGACGACGGTGCGCGATCAGGGCAGCGAGCACGCCGAGGTGTTACGGTGGCGGGGGGAGATCCGTGCGGGCACGCGCGTGGGCCCGCGCCTCCTGCTCGCCGGGCCGTATCTCGAGTCGTTGCGCAACATCGAGCGTATGCGGGCCGATCCGCCCGAGTCGCGCGTTGAGCCGTTCGAGCGCGCGCGCATCCCCGTCGCCACGCCGGCGGACGCACGCCGTATCGTCGATTCGCTTGCGGGGCTGGGCGTAGACCACCTCAAGGTCCGCACGGTCCAGGATCGGGCCACGTACCTGGCCCTTGGCGCCGCCGCCGCCGCTCGCGGGCTCCGCCTCACGGGCCACGTGGTCACCAACTCCCCGGGCGAGTTCCTTGCCGCGGGCCAGAACGGTGTAGACCACCCGTTTCTCCTGCCGCCGGACTCGCTGGCGGGCGAGCGCGGCCCGGCGTTGTGGCGCGAGCTCGCCCGCCGCGATATCGGCGTCGTGCCCACGCTGGTGGTGCTCCGCGAGTCGGTGCTCCGGTCGCAGGGGTACTTCGACTCGCTCGTCGCCGACTACGCGGACGATAGCGCGGCGGCCACGGTCCATCCGCTCCGCCCGTATCTGTCGCGCTTTGCGGTCTTGGACTGGCGCGAGCAGGCCGCTGAGCAGACACCGGAGCGCCGCGCCGTGTTTGAGCGGTTCTGGCCCATGGTGGTGGACCAGGTGCGGCAGATGCGGGCGGCCGGCGTGCGCATCATGGCGGGCTCCGATGTCGCCGTCCTCAACATCTGGCCCGGTTGGTCACTGCACGACGAGCTGGGGCTGTTCGTTGAGTCCATCGGGATGAGCCCGGCCGAGGCGTTGGCGAGCGCGACGCGGGTCCCCGCCGAATGGCTGGGCCTCGCCGATTCGGTGGGCACGATTACGGAAGGGAAGGTGGCCGACCTGGTGCTGCTGGACGGCAATCCCCTGGTGGACATCAGCAATACGCGTCGCATTGCCGCGGTCGTACTGCGTGGACGCTTGCTGGATAGCGACGCCCTCCAGCGCCTCCTGGCTGAGGTCCGTGCGATGCCCGACCTGCGTACGAACGACTGGCGGCGATGACCGCGGCGGCCTGAGCCTGGATTGTACGTTGTCTTGGGCATCTTACTGCGGCACCGACGCGCCGCACGCAAACCATTTGTGACCGAGGATTGTCCAACAAGGAGGTCCATTCGGCGCAGGCTCCTACGGAAGCGTCCCAGGCCTCCCCAGGCTACTGCACACGTCAGCGAAGGATGGCAAGAAATGAAGGTCGTCCGACGGTTGTACGCGCTTATGCTGTTGATCCCACTGGCCGCGGATGTGTCGGCCCAGACCCGGGACACGGTTCTCCCGAACATCGTTGGTGCGTACCGCTCGGCGAGCGGTGCGCTTTTCCTGGTGGGCTCTGCCTCGGCCGACGCCATCCACGTGCGGGACCTCCAAGGCGGGTTACGTGGACGCTTCGCCCTGACGGCACCGGACCGATTTGAGCTGGAAGGCGTAACCGTGCGTGTGCTGCGCGATGAACGCGAGATCGTTGGTCTCGAGATCGCGGCGCCAAGCGTTGCGGCGCGAGTGGCCGAACGCGTTCCGCTGCGATTCGAGGAAGTGGGGTGGACGAGTGCCGGCACCGGGCTGGCAGGCACGCTCGTTCTGCCTTCGGGAGAAGGCCCGTTCGCTCTCGTCATCGCGCAACCGGGATCCAGCTGGCAAACGCGCTTCAACGAGCACGGGATGTTCACGGCACTCACCTTCGCCGCGCATGGGATCGCGGGGCTTGCCTACGACAAGCGCGGCTTCGGCGCCTCCGGCGGGGAGCAGCTCGTCGAGTTCAGGACCACTGCGGCTGATCTCGCAGCGGGTGTGGAGGCGATGCGGCTGCGGTTCGACCTTAACCCGGATCACATCGGAGTATTTGGCCTCAGCCAAGGCGGTTGGATCGCACCGCTCGCGAACACCATGACGGATGGAATCCGGTACCTGGTGCTGGTTGGCGCCCCGGGGACCACGCCCGCCCGGCAGGAAATCCAACGAGCCATGCAGGTTCTGCGCGCCGAGGAATACCCGGCCGTGGAGGTGGAGGCGATCCGGGAGTTCCAGGAGATCGCCTTTCGCTACGGCTCGACTGGAGAAGGGTGGCAGGAGTATCTCGCCGCACGTAGTCGCGCAGAAGGGAAGGGATGGCTGCGGCGGGTCTGGTCGCCCCTTGAGCCGGGTGCCGACAACTGGATGTGGGGGCGGCTCAACGGTCACTACAACCCGTTACCCGCCTTACTCGAAGTGCGCGTCCCAGTGCTCGCCCTCTGGGGCGAGTTCGACCTCAACGTACATCCCGAGGTGAACCGCTCGATCTTCGAGGTGGCGCTGGAGGCGGCGGGTAATCGGGATCACACGCTCGTGGTCGTGCGTGAAGCCGATCACGAACTCGAAGCGGCGACCTCTCCGCGCGCCGCGCTCGCGACGGAACCGTTCGCGCCCGGTGTGTGGGATCAGATGATGGCTTGGCTCCAGCAGCGAGTGCGCCAGCGGGACGCGCGCTGAATTGCGCCACCGTGGAACACTGATACGGCAGTTGGGTACACGGCGTGTGGTGACGACGAAGCAGCGTGCCTCGACCTTGGTTCTCCTCGCGGTGCTTGCCGGCGTGACGCCGACGGGGGTCGCCGCAGCTCAGGGGTTGCCGGACAGCCTGGTGGAGCGCATTCGGGCCGGCGCGCTCGGCATCGTGCTCCCCGCCGACTCCGTGGTCCTTCCACTCGTGGGCACACCGACCCTGCCGCTCGTTGAGGTCATGGTGAACGGCACCGGCCCGTACCGCTTTCTCATTGATCTTGGCGCCAACGTGTCCCTGCTCCGACGGGATGTCGTGGATGCGTCGCGCAGCACGGTGCTGGTCGAGCGAGCCACGAGCGACATCGTGTATGTCGAGACGATGGCCTTGGGGGACGCGCGCCTGGAGGGGGTGACGGTCGCCTCCTATGACGACCTGGACGTTGACGGGGTCCTCGGCTACAACGTCCTGCAGTATGCACCCTTCACGCTCGACTTTCCCGGTCAGCGTTTGGTGCTGCACCACCGCGCCCTGCCCGCGCCGGACGGTCGCACGGTGTTGTCCTACCAGCTTGTCGGCCGGATGCCGTACGTCACCGTGCGCGTCGGGCACGACTCTGTGCTCATGAACTTCGATACGGGCGCCGCCGAGGTGATGACCGTGCCTCCGTCGTGGCAGGCCCGCCTGCGGTGGGCGGCCGCACCGGCCCCCGGGCGGATGACGTTCAACAACCAGACCGGCCGGACGCAGGTCCTGGAGGGCAGGCTCGCTGACACGGTGCACGTGGGCGCGCTCGCGATCATCGCGCCGTTGGTGTATGTGAATCCCGATGCGGAAGACGCGTGGCTCGGCGCCGGGGCGATGGTGGGCGCGGTGTGGACCTTTGATCCGCGGCAGCGCCGGGTGCAGGTCCGTGTGCCAACGCCGTGATGACGGTACCGTGAAGCGGGCGGCATGGAGCATCCCGACCGTGCTCCTGTGCGCGCATCTCCCGTGGGCATCCGTGGCGTGTGCCCAGGGGACTGCCCGAGCGTGGACCTTCGCGGAACTGTTACGGCCGCCTGACGCGGTCGAACTGCGGCGCGTGGACGAGGAATGGGCTCGCAAGCCGTGGGCGATCAGTGATGTGCGACGCGTCGGCGTCACGACGGTCCCCATGGGCGAACACGTGTTCGAGGCGCGACTCTTTACGTACGCGCTGAACGGCTCGCGAGGGTGCGGTGCGATCATCGTTCCGTCAGACGCGCCGCCACGATCACTCGCCGGGCTCATCGACATAGGCGACATTCGCTGGGACTACCCGGACCGCGACCTCACCAGGGGCGCCTACGTTGCGCGGATACTCGGCGATCGCGCGCGCGAGTTTGCCTTGATCGTCCCCTGCGCGCGTGGGATGGCACTGCGCATGGGGGAATGGCGGGTGGAAGCTGACGGTGATCGCCGGGATGCGTGGGAAGGCGTTGCTGAAGATGCGATCGGGTTCCTGACCGTGGCGCTTTCCGTCACGCCGGAGATCGATAGCCAACGTGTGGCGGCCTATGGGTATAGTCGGGGCGGCGGTGTCGCGCTGATCGTGGGTGAACGCGACCCGCGGGTGAGGGCGGTCGTGGCTTTTGCCGGTCCCACCGACTGGTTCTCCGCGATGGGTCGCCCCGGACAGGATTGGCCCGCGCAACTGGAACACGCGTCGCGCGATCCCGCGCTCCCGATGGACAGCCGGGAATCCCAATACCTGGATTGGTTTGTGCGTGGCAGGGAGTCGTTGGCACTGGCGAATCTTCGTCGCAGGCTGGTCGGGGCTTCGCCCTTATACTTTGCGGAGAAGCTCCCTCCCTTCCAGATTCACCACGGCGAGCGGGATAGCCCGGTTCCGGTCCGGAATGCGACGGCTCTGCAAGCTCGCCTTTCGGACGCGGATCCATCGCGTCGGGTCTTTATCTACCGCGGGGCTGGTCATTTTCTGGACGAGACGACGGCCCCGGCCACCGCGCGCGCATTCCTGATTGAACACGTATTGCGCGAGCGGTAGGAATAGCGGGGTGAACGGCCCGGCAGGTCGTCGTGTGTTATACGCGGCCGTGCGGGGTCTCAAAGCGCAGCCTGCATCCCTGTCGTGAGGGCCGAATGATCCATCGCACGTTGGTCGGAAGCGTCACCCTGCTCCTTGGCCTCGCCGCGCCCCTCGCGGCTCAGGGGCCGGACCGCTTCGTCCTCGAGGAAACCACCATCGCGGAGATTCACGAGGCGATGCTGGCCGGCCACCTCACCGCCCGGCAGCTCGTCGAGCGGTATCTCGCGCGCATCGAGGCGTACGACAAGCGCGGTCCGGCCATCAACGCCCTCATCACCGTCAACCCACGCGCACTCGCGACCGCCGACTCGCTCGATGCATTGCTGGCCCGCACCGGACGTCTGGCGGGACCGCTCCACGGTATTCCGTTCATCGTCAAGGACAACTACGACACCCACGACCTGGAGACGACGGCCGGTTCACTCACGCTCGCGGGCTCGCTCCCTCCTGACGACGCCTTTCAGGTGCGCGCGATCCGCGAAGCCGGCGCCATCGTCCTCGCCAAGGCGAACATGTTCGAGTTCGCGTTCTCGCCGTATCACACGGTCGGATCGCGCCTGCCGGGTCACACGAAGAACCCGTACGCGCTGGACCGCGTGCCGGCGGGCTCGAGCGGGGGAACGGCGGCGGCGGTGGCCGCCAACTTCGGCACGGTGGGATTCGGCACCGACACGGGCAACTCGATTCGCGGCCCCGCGGCGCACGCGGCGCTGGTGGGGATCCGCTCGACCATGGGCCTCACCAGCCGCGACGGGATCGTGCCGCTGTACCTCGACCGCGACGTCGGGGGACCGCTGGCGCGCACGGTGGCGGATGCCGTCCGGGTGCTCGACGTGATCGCGGGTCCCGATCCCGCGGACCCGGTCACCCTGCCGAGCGCCGAGCGCCGGGCGCCGAGCTACCTCGCGTTCCTGCGCGCCGACGGGGTGCGCGGCAAACGCATCGGCGTCTCGTGGCAGATCGCCGACCGCCGCGACGCCGATCCTGACGTCCTCCGCGTGTTCCGCCAGGCGATCGCGGATCTCGGCGCGGCCGGTGCGGTGATCGTGGACAGCGTGTTCATTCAGGAGCAGGCCGACATCCCGCTCGGCCAGCGGTGGTGCCCGCGGTTCCGGTTCGACCTCGAGAGCTACCTCGCGTCGCTCGGCCCCACCGCTCCTGTCACGACGCTCGCCGACATCCGCCGCTCCGGCAACGTCCATCCGCTGGCGCAGGGCGCGGTCGAGTTCTTCGCTGGGGTCGACGATCCGCCGGACACCCATGCGCAGTGTGTACGGGCGCGGGCGAATCAGGATTCCCTGCGCGCCGGTGTGCGGCGGGTTCTGCGCGAGCACCGTCTGGATGCGATCGTGTACCCGACTTGGAGCAACCCGCCGCGGCTGATCGGCGACCTCAACTCGCCGCACGGCGACAACAGCCAGGACCTGGCCCCGCACACCGGATTCCCGGCGTTCACGGTGCCGATGGGTTGGGTGCGGGTGCGCGACGCGGAGGTACCGCTGGGGCTCCAGATCCTGGGCGACGCCTGGAGCGAGCCCGTGCTGATCGAGATCGCGTACGGCTACGAGCAGGCCACGAAGCACCGGAGGGCGCCGGCCTTTTGACGGCGGGATGGCTTGGTGGCGCAACCTGATGCGCCACGCGACGGCTGCCCGCAATATGGCCACTGCGGAGCAGTCGCAGGTCTCCAAGGCCGGCGAGCAAGGCGACCGTACCGAGTCTGAGCGTGGTGTACGGCGCGCGGTGCACCGCGTCCCCAGTAGGTACCTGCCGTGCCTGCGCCTCAGCTTTCAGTCCCGGCCCGAAAGGCCGGGCTCGGCGATGTGATGCGTCCTTGAAGGACGCCCGCGCCGATGCGTGGTCCCCCCGAGCGAGCGCTCGTCAGCACTCGACTCGAACCCCCGGAGGCTGGCCGAGTGGGGCGGGATTCCGTATACTGACCGGACCAGTGTCTGGAGAGCCGAGGAGGCTGCGGACTGATTTCACGCCACGTTGACACGTTGGCGCACCCCAATCGCTGACGGACGTGACCGCACCCCGGCGCAAGAGCCACATCGCATGAGCGACGGCATGTTCCCTGGGGCACGTATGCACCGCGTCGTTCTGGCTGCCGCGATGCTGGGTGGTGTCGTCCTGCGACTCATCCGCTTTGCCGAGAACCGCCCTCTGTGGTACGACGAAGCATTGGTGGCCATCAACGTCGGAAGCCGCGACTTCCTCGCCCTGCTTGGGCCCCTGGACTTTGAACAGATGGCGCCGGGGCTGTACCTCTGGTTCCTCAAGGGATTGGTCATGGCGTTCGGCATGCACGAATGGGTGCTGCGCTTGCCATCCCTGGTGGCCGGAGCGGGCCTGCCGTTGGTGGTCTGGCTTGTGGGCCGTCGCGTCTTGTCAGAGCGAGGCGCCCTTACCGCCGCTGTGCTCGCCGCGATCGCGCCAGCGTTCGTTGGCTATTCCGCTGAGGCCAAGCCCTATGGGATCGATGCGTGCGTCACCGGGATCCTGTTGCTCTGTGCGTTGCGTCTCAACGAGCGCGACGATCGTGGTCGTCGCCTCGCCTTCGGGGTGGTGGGCCTTGTGGCGATCGGGCTCTCCCTACCATCAGTGTTCGTGCTCGCGGGGCTCGGCGTGGTGCTGTTGGCGTCCGCGTGGCGCCGCCGCAACGGGAGCGGTACCGC
>JBBDNM010000015.1:0-7265 GCA_040877595.1 Gemmatimonadales bacterium
CGCGGGATCCGGGTGGCGCGCTCGACGTGCTGGGTCGCGCGCGGACCCGCGCGCCCCAGCGCGCGGACATCCAGAAGCGGATGGGCGACGTGATGCGGGGCATGGGAGATACCGATGGCGCCCGTACCGCCTACGACGCGGCGCTCGCGCTCGACCCGCGGTTCACCGAAGGCCAAGTCGCTAGTGGTTCGCTGTACGAACAGCGCAATCAGGCGGACCCGGCGGAAGCCGCGTACCGGGCGGCGCTCGATCTGCAGGCGCTGCATCCCGCGGCGTCGGCGGGGCTCGCTCGACTCCTGCGCCTGAAGGGGCGGGCGTCCGAGGCGGTCAACCTGCTGGTGGATGTCGTGGCGGACGACCCGTCGAACGCGGACCTCCTGCTCGCCCTCGCGCAGGCCCTGCTCGACGACACCCGCCTGCCGGATGCGCTCACGGTGATCGACCGGCTGCTGGCCCACGCGCCCAACCATCTGGGCGCACTGTTCACGCGCGGCGCCGTGCAGGCGCGCATGAAGCGCTATGCCGAGGCCGTGCGGGCATGGGACCGCGTCGTCCAGCTGGATCCCGATGGTCCGTTGGCCGCGCAGGCTCGGCGTCATGCGCGGAGCGCGGTGGACCTGCAGCACATCTTCCGTGCAGACGAGGACGCGGCGTAGCCATGGCCATCGAAGGTCCGCTTCGCGAACTCGGCATCCACGATGTCTTCCAGCTGCTGGACTTGAGCCGGAAGTCGGGCACGTTGCGCGTGACCTCGCAGGTTCGTCGTAACCAGGGCACCGTCTGGTTCGACGGCGGGGCGATCGTGTACGCCGAGGTGCGCAGCAACCCGCATCCGCTCGGCGAACTGCTGCTCCGGGCCGGCAAGATCAGCGAGGGCGACCTCCAGATGGCGCGTGACCTGCAGGGCCGCGGGGACCCGCGCCGGCTGGGGGACATCCTGGTCGCCAGCGGGTCGCTCACGCGGCGCGAGCTCGAGCGTCAGGTCCGCTTCCAGGTGGAAGAGGTGATCTTCGAGGTGATAGGGTGGCAAGAGGGGTATTTTGCCTTCCACGAGGGGCCCCTGACCGGTCTCAACGCCGAGGCCGCTGTGCGGATCCCGACGGAGGCCCTGCTCATGGAAGGGGCGCGCCGGATTGATGAGTGGTCGCGCATTGAGCGTTACGTGCCGCATGTCGGCGTGATCCCGGTGCTGTCGGGTGAGGATGGTGGCGAGGGGGGCATGGACCTGCTGCCGCCGGAATGGGAAGTACTCGCCCTGATTGATGGGGAACGGTCGGTCCGTGGCATCGCCCAGGAACTGGGCCGCTCGGAGTTCGCTGTGGCCCGCACCATCTTCGGGTTGGCGAGTGCCTCGGTGCTGCGGATGCACGATCCCGGCGGCACCGCGACGCGGGCCAGCGCGCCGGTCGCGGACGTCGATCAGGCCTTGGCACGGATTGATGCGGCCCTGGACAGCCACGATCTGGACGGTGCGCGCGCCGCGGCCGAAAGCCTGGTGCAGTCGCAGGGAGACGATGCGCGTTCGCACGCGGCGCTGGGGCACGTGCTCCTCACGCAGGGGTTGTTGGCGGAAGGCGAGGAGGCCACACGTCGGGCGCTCACGCTCGACCCGATGCTGGGCGAGGCGCACCGGCAGCTGGGCGATGTGCTGGTGATGCGCGGCCGGTTTGCCGATGCCGTCGAATGGTGGCGCCGGTGGCTCACGGTCGAAGCGCACGCGGCGGCCGACGCGTACGCACGGGCCGCAACCGAAGCGGCGATAGCAGCCGCCGAACGATTGGACGCTTACCTGCGGGGCCGGCATGGTGGATGACCTCCACGCGCTCCGCGCGGAACTCGCGCGGGATCCCGAAAGTCTCGTCTTCCTCCGCCTGGGCGAAATGCTGCGGGTGGCCGGGGAACCGGACGCGGCGGCGCGCGTGACCCTCGATGGTCTCCACCGGCATCCTCACCTGGCCGACGCGCACGACCTGTACGCCCGGATCCTGGCCGACGTCGGAGATCTCGAGCGGGCCGGTGACGAGTGGAGCACGGCCCTTTCGCTGGCGCCGCGGCACGGGGGCGCGCACAAGGGCCTGGGGTTCCTGGCCTTCCGGCAGCGCGACTTCGAGGCGGCCCTCGAACACCTCGAGTTGGCCCTCGCGTCCGACCCGAGCGACCCAACCGTGGTGCAGGCGTTGCACACCGTGCGGCAGGCGTTCGAAGACCGGATGGCCGCGCCGCCCGCGTCGGCCGCCATGGGCGCCGCGCGCCAGGCGTTTGGCGGTCTGGAGGGCGCCGAGGATGGCTTGTTGCTGGTGGACCCCCAGGGATTGGTGATGGCTGGTCGCATCGCGGTCGGCGGTGTGGATCAGGGTGAAATCGTGGCCGCGTATCTCGCCGGGGCGTCCCAGGAAGCGGCACGTACCGCGCGGCTGATCGGCCTCGGGGACTGGACCGCGATCCTGGCGGAGGGGCCTGCGGGGCATGTGCACATCGCTCCGCCCACGCCCGCGGCCTTGTTGCTGGTGCGGCGCGACCGGTCGGTCCCGCCGGGTCGGCTCCAGATCGTGGCGGAACGGGCGGCGGATGCGGCGCGTTCCTGGCTCGAGGAGGCCGCGCGGTGAGCAGCGCCGCCTACCGCCGGGTCATCGAGGCCATCACGCGCGTCCGAGGCGTGCGGGGCGCCATGCTCGTGGCGGCGGCCGACGGCCTGATTGTGGCCGACGCCCTCATGGAGGGCGTCCGCGGGAACGCGGTGGCCGCGCTGGCGGCGTCACTCGTCAAGCGGGTCGGGAATGCGTCCGAGGCCAGTGGGGTAGGGCGGCCGCACTTCGTGCAATTGCGCGGCACGGAAGGCATGCTGCTGACCTTGCCGACCGGCGAGGAACTGTTGCTGGTGGCGGTCGCGGATCCCGACGTGAACGTGGGCTTGGTGCGCCTCGAAATGCTCCGTGCGGCCGAGGGGCTGGCGTGAAACCGACCCGTGTCGTCGAGCCGTGGGCCGCCCCGCCGCTGGAGCGGTTCGTCGCGGAATCGGCCGCCCGGCTGGTCCTGCTCATGTCGCCGTCAGGGCAGGTATTTGCCCAGCACGGGTTCACGCGCGCGGTGGATGTGATGTCGGCCGCGGCGCTGGGGGCCGGGATTGTGGCCTCGACGGGTGAAATGGCCCGCATGGTGGAGGAACCGTCGTTTGCCGCGCTCAACCACCAGGGCGCCCACCATGGCATCTTTCTGGGAAGCTTCACCCTCCCGCGCGGCCCGATGCTGGCGCTGGTGGTGTATGGCCCCGACTCGTCGGTCGGGCTCGTGCAACTATTCTTCGAGGAACTGGTTCGGGATCTCGTTCAGTCCGCTCCTGCGCCGGCGCCGGCCCGGCCGGCGCTCGCGGCGGACTTTGAGAACGACCTGAACGAGAGCCTCGCGACCCTGTTCCGGACCTGACATGTCGCTCGTCAACTTCACGACCCGCGAGATTACCTGCAAGATCGTCTATTACGGGCCGGGACGCTCCGGCAAGACGACGAACTTGCAGTACATCTACGCACGCGTGCCCGACACGCGGCGCGGACGCATGGTTTCGTTGGCGACGCACACCGATCGCACGCTGTTCTTCGATTTCCTCCCGATTGACCTCGGCACCATTTCGGGGTTCACGACCAAGTTCCAGCTCTATACCGTCCCGGGGCAGGTGTACTACAATGCCACGCGGAAGCTGGTGTTGCAGGGAGCCGATGGCGTGGTCTTTGTCGCGGACAGCCAGGCGCGCCAGCTCGACGAGAACATGGAAAGCCTGCGCAACCTCCAGGAGAACCTTCTTGAGCAGGGCATTGATACGCGCACGGTGCCGCTCGTCCTCCAGTACAACAAGCAGGACCTGCCGAAGGACCTCGTCCTGACGCCGGCCGAGATGGACGAGGCCCTCAATTTTCGCAACGCGCCGAGCGTACCCGCGGCGGTGGTGAGCGGCGTCGGCGTGTTCGAGACCCTCAAGGCGGTGTCGGGGCTGGTGCTACGCAAGTTGAGTGAGGAGCCGCCGGCGTGAACATCGAGCTGAATCCGCGGTTCAGCTTTGAGGCGTTCGTGGCGGGCCCGAGCAACCAGCTGGCAGTCTCGGCCGCGCGGTCGGTCGCGCAGCAGCCGGGCAGTGCCTACAACCCGCTGTTCGTCTATGCCCCGAGCGGGCTGGGCAAGACGCACCTGCTGCATGCCATCGGCCTCGCGGCACGGCAGCTCCAATCCAACTTGGCGGTCGAGTACCTCACGCTGGAGGAGTTCGTCGAGGCGTTCCACGCCGCCGTCGCTCAGGGCCAGGGCGAGGCGTTCCGCAATCGGTTTGAGTCCGTCGGGCTCGTGCTGCTGGACGACGTGCAGTTCTTGAGCCAACGGCTCGAAACGCAGAGCGAGTTGCTGCGGTTCGTGACCCGCCAGCTTGAGTCAGGCCGGCAGATCGTGCTGGCCAGCGACCGGCCGCCATCCGAAATCGACCATCTTGACGAACGGCTCATCTCGCGCTTCGCGGGCGGATTGGTCGTGGACATCGGCACGCCCGAATACGAAACGCGCATCACGATCCTCCGGCGCAAGGCGCAAGACCGTGGCGTGACCTTCGGAACCGACGTGCTGGATGTGGCGGCAGAGCTCGGTGGCCGGAACGTGCGTGAACTCATGGGCTACCTGAACAAGCTGGTGGCCTACCAGGCGGTCAACGATACGCCCATCTCGCCGGAAGCGGCCCGCGCCGTGCTGACCGGTGGAACCGCCCCAGTCGCTACGGCACCCGCCGCTGCCCCGACCCCCCCGGCCGCGCCGGACGAGTTCGAGTCGTTCCTGTCGTCGGTCGGTTCGGCGTTGACGCAGCAGATGGAGGCGTGGCGCAAGCGATTGCACGAGGCGGCGGCGTTCTGGGACGGGCAGGGGTACCGGCCCGGGCGCATCGTGCAGTTGGTGGAGCAGGACACGCCGGTGGGAGCGGACGCCGCCGTCCGACAGTTCGAGGCCGACGTCGAACAACTCAAGGCCCTCCAGGCCGAGATGACCGAGCTGGACCCGACCCGGGCAGGCGACGCCGTGTTCTACGACCCCGACCGCCTGCCCGAGGCGCGGGCGATGGTCACGGCGGCACGTGATGGCCTGGGGCCGCCGCTCGGACCGTCGGCTGCGTGGGCCTTTGCGGGATTCATCTCGGCCGAGACCAATCGGCTGGCGCTCACGTCGGCCCAGGCCGTGGCGGAAGCGCCGGGCGCGGTGTACAACCCCTTGATCGTCGTCGGCCCCACGGGCACGGGCAAGACACACCTCCTGCACGCGATCGGGCACGCCCTGTCGGCGCATCGCCACGCGCTGGTCGCGTGCCTGAGCACGCAGGACTTCATGGATGAGCTCGTGCAGGCGATGGATAAGGACCGGGTGGACCAATGGCGCTCGCGCTACCGGCGGGCATCGGCGTTTCTGCTGGACGACGCGCACCTGCTGGCCGGCAAGCAGCGAACCCAGGAAGAACTGTTCCACCTGTTCAACAGTTTCGTGGATCAGGGTAAGCAGCTCGTGTTCACCCTGCATGCCGTGCCCCGTGAAACGGAAGGCCTCGACGACCGCCTGGTGTCGCGGTTTGAAGGGGGGCTCATTGCGGATCTCGGCCTGCCCGAACGGGAACTGCGCCTGGCCATCGTGCAACGCGAACTGCAGCAACGCACCGGCGCGGTGGACGACTCGCTGGCCGCCTACCTGGCCGATCGGCACGCGGGCTCCCTGCGGTCGGTGATCGGGATGGTACAGCGGGTGCTGGAGGCGGCGGAGACGCAGGAGCAGCCGGCGGACGTGGCGTTTGCCCGTGGGGTGCTCGAGGGGCAACAGCTGCGGCCGCGTCGGACGTCCATTGGCATGCGCACCTCGGGCATCGTGGTGTCGCCCTCGGGCGGCGTGAAGAGTCGCGAGAAGGTCATCTGGCGCTGGCCCGACGTGGGTGAGCGCATCCTTGAGGACTTCGCCTGATGGCGATCAAGGGATCCCTCAAGGAAGCGGGCCTGCCCGACGTGCTCCAGCTGCTGTCGCTGGGGAAAAAGACGGGCTGCCTGTCCGTCGCCGACCGGGCCAACTTCGGCTACATCTATTTCGATCGTGGGCGCATTGCGTTCGCCTCCATCGTGAACCGGCGGGACCGGTTGGGCGACCTGCTGGTCAAGCACGGGCGCATCACGCAGGAACAGCTCAATGCGGCCGTCGAAGCGCAGGGGCGAAACCGGGGAAAACGGTTGGGGGAAATTCTGGTGCAGGAGGGCTTCCTCGCGCGCGAGCAGCTGGAACGTCACATCCGCATCCAGATCGAGGAGGCGGTGTACTTCCTGTTCACCTGGGCGCAGGGCACGTTCAACTTCGAGTCCGACATCCGGCCGGAGCACGAAGAGTTCCTGGTCTCCATCAATCCCGAGTCGCTGCTGCTGGAAGGTGCGCGGCGCGTGGACGAGTGGAGCCTGATCGAGAAGAAGATTCCGACGTTTGACCTGATCTTTACGGTGGACCAGGAGCGCATCGCGGCCTCCGATGTCCACCTCACGCCCGAGCAGCAGGCCATCATTCCGCTGCTGGACGGCGCCCGCGGTGTGGCGCACGTCATCGAAGACTCCGGACTCGTGGAGTTCGAGGTCGGCAAGGCGTTGTACGGTCTCGTCACCGCGGGCTTCGCGCACCGCGCGGGCCGCACGTCGGACTCCCACGTCAGCGAGGTGAGCGATGGGCGGCTCCAGGAACACCGCAACCTCGGCGTCGCGTTCTACCGCACCGGCATGCTGGACGAGGCGGCACGCGAGTTCCGACGTGTCGCGGAAATGCGTCCGACCGACGGGACGGCCTTGTTCTACGTGGGGGTGGTGGAACTCAAGCGCGCCCGCTGGCGCGAGGCGATCGAGAACCTGCGCCTGGCGCGCGACAACACGCCGGGCAAGGCGGCCGTGCTGCATAATCTGGGCCTCGCACTCGAACAGACAGGGCAATTCGATGCCGCCGATGAGGCGTACGGCGAGGCGGCCGCCAAGGCGCGGTACGATGCGCGTATCCTGCTCTCCTGGGGCATGACCGCGCTCGAGCGCAAGGAGTTCCAGGTGGCCGAAGGGCGTCTGGATCGTGCGCGCGAGGTCGCGGGAGATCAGCCACTGCCGGCGCGCTGGTACTGGGCGCGGGCGCTCGCTGCGGTCGGTCAGGACGACATGGAAACCGCCGAGGTGCTCCTGCGGGAAGGTCGCGCGAAGTTCCCGAAGCACCCAGTGTTGCTGAACAACCTCGCGGCG
>JBBDNM010000016.1:0-34372 GCA_040877595.1 Gemmatimonadales bacterium
AGAATGCCGAGTCCGTCGGTTCCGGGTGATTCTTCTGACCGATCAAACAGCAATTGCAGTCCGAGACAGATCCCGACCACGGGGTGCCCCTCGCGAGCCGCCGAACGCAATGCCGCCGTCACCCCGCGCTCAGCAAGCGTGCGCACGGCGGCGCCCCACGCTCCCACGCCAGGAAGCAGGATGACGTCCCCCCTGAGGTCACGCGGGGTCCGCACGCGGCGAACAGCGAAACCCAATCGCCCGAGCGCCCGCTCGACATTGCCGAGGTTCCCGGCACCGTAGTCCACCAGAGCCACGGTGCTCATGTGAGGGAACCCTTGGTACTGGGCACCACGTCCTGGCGCTGAGGATCCAGCGCCATTGCCTCGGCCAGTGCGCGCCCCACGGCCTTGAAGACCGCCTCGACCTTGTGGTGCTCGTTGTCCCCTGCGGCAATCGTGAGGTGCAGGTTCAGCCGGCCTTCCGTGGCCAGCGACCGGAAGAATTCGGGTACGAGGTCCAGTTCCAGCGCGCCCTGGGTCCGCTTGTCGAACGCCCCACGGAACGCGAAGTACGGACGTCCGCCCAGATCAATGGCGGCAAAGCCCAGGGCATCGTCCATCGGCACCCACGCGCTCCCCATCCGGCGAATGCCGCGTTTCTCGCCCAGCGCCTCGCGCAGGGCCTGCCCGAGCACCAGTCCGGTGTCCTCCACGGTGTGGTGCTGGTCGATCTCCGTGTCCCCCTCCACCCGCAGCGTCAAGTCCAGATTGGCGTGCCGGCATAATGCATCAAGCATGTGGGTGAAGAACGGGATCGGCGTCACCAGGTCGGTGCGACCACTGCCATCCAGCCGGACGGTGCACGCGATACGCGTTTCGCTGGTGGCACGCTGTACCGTGGCTTCGCGGATCACGATTCCTCCTCGGCGGCGGCGAGCAGGTCGCGGCCACGCATGATGGCGGTCAGGCGCGTAGCCGAATCCAGCACCGCCATCGGGTGATAGCCACGGAGCAGGGCGGCGCGGGGTCCGGTGGCGATCCCGATTGCGGGCACACCGGCGGCGCGCGCGGCCAGCAGGTCGGCCGGCGAGTCCCCAATCATCCAGCCCGTGCGCACACCGAGCAGGCGTAACGCCATCCGCACGGGGGCTGCATCGGGCTTGGGACGCCGCGTGTCATCGGACGAGACGAGGGCACGGAAGCACTGGCGCGCAGGCATGCGCCGGAACGCCAGTGACAGGTCATGGCGCGGTCGACCGGTGACCACGGCCAGTGGCTGACGACGCGCGAGTTGCCGCAGGTCGTTGACCGTCAGGAACCAGCGATCTCGTCGATGCAGTCCGCGCGGTCCGCCGTAGAGCGCCTGAAAGGCCCCCGACACCTCGGCACGATCGACGTCGACGCGCCGCTCGGCCAACGCGAGCATGACAGCATCCACGTCGTCGTTCGCGTCCGGCCGATGCTTGATCGCGAGGACCTCGTCCCGACTGCCCGCCTTCCCGTCGGCAAACGTCTGCACCAGTCGCCAGATAATCTCATCGTACGATCGCGAGACGTCGACGAGCGTCCCGTCCATGTCGAACAGCAGTGCCTGCGGGAATGGTGCGAGCAACAGGCGCAACGCTTCCTGCAACGCCACGTGATCGGCGACCGTGCCCACGGAGATACGCACCGTCCCCGCCATGCCGGGAAGGTGGCTCCGATCCCGCACGGCGATGCCCGCCAGGTCCAGCGCCGCGACGAACGCGGCCGCACGAGGCGCCGTGCCCCGGTCGACGAGCACGAAGTTCGCGGCGGTGGCGCGCACCGTGAGTCCGGTCCGGCGCAGGGCCCGGACCAGGCGCGGCTGCTCACGCCGAACGTGCCGCACCGTGGCACGCATCGCGCGATCATCACCCAACACCTCGCACGCCGCCGATGCCGCGACGGAGGTCACAGGATACGGCACGTTCAGTCGCGCCAGGAGGCGAATCAGACGGGTGGGGCCAACGACCGCGCCCACGCGCAGACCGGCCAGGCCCCAGGCCTTGGACATCGTCCGCAGCACCAGCACGTTCGGGGCGGTGCGGGCCAACCGTAGCGCCGACACCCCCGCGAACTCGCCGTACGCTTCGTCCACCACGAACAGGATATTGGGAAAAGCCCGCGCCAGATCGCGCAGCTGCTCCTGGCTGGGACTGACCCCGGTCGGATTGTCCGGCACGCCGAGAAGGCACAGTCGCACCGCGTCATCGGATAGGGCGCGTCGCACCCCGACGAGCGGAAACCGCGCGCCGGGACGGGTGGGCACCGCGATGCAGCGTGCGCCGCGTCGTCGTGCCGCCAGCCCGTAGAGTTCGAAGCTCGGGGCCAGCATCACCGCGGCGTCTCCAACATCCAGCACCAACTCCGCAATGAGCGCGAGCGCCGGACCGGAACCCGCGGTAACAAGCAGCGCGCCGCGCGGCACTGTGAGATACCGTGCCCAAGCCACCCGCAAAGGCTCCGTGTCGGGGTAGCGCGCCCGAGCCACGGGCCCAAAGGGACTTTCGTTCCCATCAAGCCGCACGGCAGGACGACCCGCCGGGAGTCCGCGATACGGCGGTAACGCCAGCACGGCTGGCCGCACGCGCACGGTCACGGAATCACCTTCCGAATGGGGTACTCCAGAATGTCTGATGCCCCGAGGGCCTTGAGCCGCGGGATCAATCGGGCGACATCGACCGAGGGGACCGCGGCTTTCAGCGCGTGCGAGCCATCAGCCAACCGCGCGACGGTGGGGTTCTTCATCGCGGGCAACAGCGCAATGATCTGGTCCAGGTTGCCGTTGTGCACGTTCATCTCAAGAATCACCCGTTGCGCCGCCGCACGTACCCCACGCATCAGCAGCACGAGGTCTTCAGCGAACGCGCGCACGTCGAGTCGTTGCGTCGCACGGGGCGCGGCGATGAATCGCGTGGTGGACCGCATGATCTCATCGAGCTCCACCAATCCGTGCTCGCGCAACGTCTGCCCGGTCGCGCTGTTGTCAACGATCACGTCGGCGTCCTCGGGCGGAAAGACCTCCGTCGCGCCCCAGGACCGTACGAAACGGTACGGCCATGCCCGGCCTTCAACCCAGCGTCGGGTAATCCGCTCGTACTCCGACGCAATGACCAACGGCGGACCGCCGGGATCCGGTTCGCGAAACGCCTCCGGCGCCGCCGCCACCAGGCGCACAGGCTCGAGACCCAGATCGTCCAGCTCCTCGACCTCTGCTCCCGATTCAATCACCCAGTCATGGCCGGTGAAGCCCAGGTCATGGCGACCCAAGCCAACCAGTGGCGGGATGTTCTGGGGCTTGAGGATCTTGATCGCCACGCGCGGATCCGGGGAGCGAGGGCGGTAGGACCGCCCACCACCCTCCACGACGAGGCCGGCCTGGGCAAGTAGCCCGACCAGAGAGTCGAACATCCGTCCCTTGGGGAGGGCTATCGTGATCGGTCGGTCGGACATGCATCCTCTCCGTTCGTTTAGAAATGAAAAAGCCCCCCGAAGCCGTTAAGGCTCCGGGGGGCCGGTGCTCGAAGCGCGCGTTGCTACATCGCACACCACGACCCGCATCCCGCCGAAGCCGGCTGGACGTGATGGGTCGCGTGGTGGTGCAGGCGCGTAATGATCATTTGTGTCGGAGGTTAGCGAACGCGCAAGAATGTGTCAACACCATCGATTGCGAGCACCTACTCACAATCATCAACCTAATGAGCGACCACTCGCTATCATTCCCACCCCGTATTACGGCCGGCAAATAAGACCTGCCGCAATACGCAACATATTGTCATACAACGACTTGTGGCGTATCTCGAGGTACAAAATCGCCCGCGAACCGGCTATTTTGAGACATGGCACTAGGTCCCATCTTTGGACATCAGGAATTGCTCACCCGTTTGGCGGCGAGCATCGCCGCGGGACGGTTCCCCCAGTCCGTGTTGTTGACCGGCCCCGCCGGGGTCGGCAAGCAGCGCGTCGCCCTGTGGGCCGCGCAGGCGTTGTTGTGCGAGGGCGCCGAGCCCCCGTGCGGGCTGTGCATGGGATGCCGCCAGGTCCTCGCCCTGAGCCATCCGGACCTGCACTGGTTTGTGCCCGTGGCCCGCCTCAAGGCGACGGAACCCGACAAGCAGGTGGCTGAGGTAGAGGAAGCGCTCGCGGAGATCATGACCCAACGGCGCACCGACGGCCGGTGGTCGGCTCCAGAAGGCGCTGTTTCGCACCCTTTGGCGTCAATCCGGTTACTCCAGCGGCGGGTGGCACTCACACCTTTCCGGGGTCGACGGAAGGTGGTCGTGCTTGGTGATGCGGATCGCCTGGTGGTGCAGGAGGCCAGTCAGGAAGCGGCCAATGCCCTCCTCAAGGTTCTGGAGGAGCCGCCGGCCGACACGACGCTGATCCTCACGACGGCCGAGCCGCAGGCGCTCCTGCCGACCGTGCGATCCCGCGCGGTGCCGGTGCGGGTCGCGCCACTGACCGACGAAGCTGCGCGGCAGCGTGAAGCCGAAGAACCGGCGGCCACCCCAAGCGTCGACCAGGATCGCGAGGTGGATGCCCTGCTCGCCGCGATCAAGCAGGGACCCGCCATCTGGGCCGCCCGGGCGCTCCGTCAGGCGCCCTGGGACGCGCGAGGTGGCTACACGGACCTTCTGGATGCCCTGAGCGTCCGCGCCCACGGCGGACTCAAGGACCGGGCAACCAAGGGCGACCGCGCCGGAGCCGGGCGGCTCGCGAAGATCGTCCGCCGGGTAGAAACGGCTCGAGGCGAAGCGCAAGGTAACCGGAACCCCCAGCTCGGTTTGGTGGTTCTTTTGAGAGATATGGAGAAACTGTCGTGACACTGTCACATATAGATGCATCTGGTCGGGCGCGCATGGTGGACGTCGGGCACAAAGACGTCACCACCCGGCGCGCCGTGGCCGAGGGGGTGGTTCGCATGAGCCCCGAGGCCTTCCGCCTGGTCGAGCAACACGCCGGCCCCAAGGGCGATGTGCGCTCCGTGGCCGAGTTGGCGGGCGTGATGGGTGCCAAGCAGACAGCGGCCCTCATTCCCTTGTGCCATCCCGTCGCGCTGGATCACGTCGAAGTCGCGCTCGAGCTCATGCCTGACCTTCCCGGCCTGCGGGCGGTGGCGCGGACTCGCACGGAAGCGCGCACCGGCGTCGAGATGGAAGCGCTCACCGCGGTGGCCGTGGCACTCCTCACGGTCTACGACATGGTGAAGGCGGCGGGGCACGAACTGGAAATCGGCGGGATCCGGCTGCTCGAAAAGACCGGTGGGGCGTCGGGTGACTGGGCACGGGAGGAACGATGAGCTTACCGACGGCACGCCTGTCCCTCAGTGCGACGCAGCGGCTGATGCTCAAGGGCATTGGGCTGTTTGTGCTGGCCGGCGTCGGGGGCCTCGCCCTCGCCAATCCCCCGCTGGTCGCCAACAGCGATGGCCCGCGCTACACGGGGACCGTGGATGCCATGCGCGCCCCCAGTGTGCCGGCGCCTGTGGAACCCGGAGTGCGAGACCTCACGCAACTCGAGTTCCAGCGGGCAGCAGCGATCGCCGCCTACGCCGCGCAGTACGCCCTTACACCGGAGCTCGCGGCGTTGATTTACGACACGGCCCACCGCGAGGGCATTGACCCCGAGCTGGGATTCCGCGTGGTCAAGATCGAGAGCAACTTCCGACCGAATGCCCGGAGCAGTGCGGGTGCCATTGGCTTGGCGCAGGTGATGCTGCCGACGGCGGTCTTCTACGATCGGACCATCACGGCGGAGCGCCTCACCGACCCCGAAACCAACCTGTGGATCGGGTTCCGGTACCTGCGGTACCTGCTGGAACGCTATGAGTGGGATTTGCGTCTGGCGTTGCTGGCCTACAACCGCGGTCCGGCCCGCGTCGGCGATCTGCTGGCTCGGGGGATTGAGCCCGGCAACGGGTACGCCCGCGCCGTCACCTCCGGCTATCGGCCGGTCGGCCCCACGCCCTGACGGATCAGGATCCGCCGCTCACTCGCAGTCGCTGACCGGGACGGAGCACCGTACCTTCGGGCATGTCATTCCACGTCCGTAACTGGGCAATCGTGACCCGATAGCGCTGCGAGATAGTCCACAGCGATTCCCCGCTCCGCACGGTGTGATATCCAACGGGCGCGGGCCTTGCCGGTGCCGATGCGATGGCCCGCGAGGCGCCAGGATTGGCGCGCGCAGCGGCACTGATCGGCACCACCAGCACGGACCCCACGCGCAGCCGTCTCGGCTCGACACCGCGATTCGCCGCCTGCAGCAGGGACACCGTCACGCGGTAGCGGTTCGCGATCTGTCCCAGTGTCTCGCCACTCACGACTCGATGCTCGACAAACGAGACCCGCTCCCGCGCTGGGAGCGCGGCCCAACGCTGGGCCACCATGGCGCCGTGCCCGCGAGGCACGCGCACGGTGACCGCGCGGCCCGGCGGCGTGGCGCCACGATGAAAGTGCGGATTGATCTCAACGATGGCCGCCGTTGTCGTGTCCGCCAGCCGAGCGATGACGTCCAGGCCGGTCTGTTCCTCGATCGTGACCTCGTCGAACACGTGGGTTGACGGTCGGCTTTCGACGCGGAACGCGAAACGCGCAGGATCCTTCGCGATGATCGCCGCGGCAATCAGTTTCGGGACGTAGTCCTTGGTTTCCAGTCGCAGGTAGCGCGAATCGTACAAGGCGAAAAAGACCGTGTCCGAGAGCGCCGCGCCGGATCCATGCACCCGGTCAATGCCGCGCGACACACGGCCGGCACCGCCATTGTACGCGGCGGCCGCGAGATACCACGAGCCGAACCGTTCGTTCAGGTCGCGCAGATGGCGCGCCGCCGCGTCCGTCGCTCGCCACGGATCACGCCGTTCATCCACCCAAGTGTCAATCGCCAGCCCGTAGCTCCGCCCGGTGGCGCTCATGAACTGCCACATTCCCACGGCGTTCGACCGCGACACGGCCGTGTTCGAGTACCCGCTTTCAATCAACGCCAGGTAGACCATGTCTTCGGGCACGCCATACAGGCGCAATCGCTCGCGAATCATCCCCTCGTAACGGGTGAGCCGTTCCAACCAGATGGCGAACCGGCTTCGGGCGGGACCCAGGAAGAAGTTGATGTAATACTGGACGCGGGCATGGTCCGCGAATGACACCACGTCAATGTCATAGAGCGGCCCGTCCGCCGCGGCACCGCCGAACACCGGCGTGGTGGCCAGCTCCGACGGCAACATCGGCGCTACGGCCCCGCGTACCCGTCCCGCCCGTGGGTCGAGACTGCGGAACTCGAGGTCCGCGAGGGCTTCCAGGGCGGCCTGATCGGCTTCGGCCTCCTCCGGTGTGATCTCTGGGCTGGCCACGGCCGGCGATGCCGCCGGCGCGAGGTGATACGGTTCAGGCGTCCCACGTCCGCACGCGGTGCCAATGATCATCACAAGGGGTAGCCAGCGCCTGGGCATCCTCACGTGTTCCCGTCTCGCACGAAAAGGTTCCCCAGTACGCGGTTGGTGGCATGTAAGACCGCCAGAGCAGCGCTGCGCGGCGTCTGCTCCTCGGTCAGGAACGAACCTACCAACCGATGGGAGGCGCCTTCCATGTGCGCCGATACCGAGACCAGCACCACGATCGAATCGAACGCCCGCACCGCCTTGACCCCCAGGAGATCGAACGTGATTCGGCGGTCCACCGCCGCCGCCAGCGCGATGAGTGCGGCCTGCGCGGCACACCGCAACTCCCCAGCTTCGGACGCCAATCCATCTGCCTGACCCTGGAACGTCCGGCCCGGCTCCCACTCATACCTCACCTCGGCGCGACACCGTCCGTTGGGGAGGCGTTCGAACGTGAACGCGGTGAAGCGGAGACGATCCGGCGTGGGAGTACTCATGCGCCCTGCTCGAACTCGACCTCGAGCTGGCCGGTCACATGACCATCGGGCGCGCGCAACCAATCGGCATCCAGACGCGGCTTGCCCTGTTCGTCGAGCATGACCGTGATCAGGAGCATCTCCCCCGAATCCAGCTGCACCTTGAGCTGACGGCAATCGGACCGGAGCACGACATCCTGGACGCCGCGGTCGCGCAGGTGCGCCACCGCGTCGGCAATGCGACGCAGATCGTGCACGGGGGCGATGGACACTCAGGGCTGATGCTCGATCAGGAGGTCACGCAAGGCTTGGTCGCTGATCTTCTCCGCCTGCGTGAAGAGCGTGGATTTGGTCGTGGATTCGATGGGATAGGATGCCCACACCACCCGCCGCTCGCCGTCGGTATCCACCGCGCGGAACGAGAGCATCAACTGCCACAACGACTGATGCGCCCGACGTTCAGCGGCGGGCTGCACATGCCACACGTGATTGGCGTGATTAATGATGCGCCACGGCATGCCGCGAATGGACCTCCACAGGGTGGGCGACTACGACGGCTGCGCTCAATATGGGATGGGCTCGGAGAGGGGTCAAGCTGCTGGCAACCCTGCACTTAGCCCACGGCGGTTACGGCAGGGGTGTCGGCTCCCGTCGGCCCGGCGGCGGGCTGTACGGGCTCGTCGTCTCGGTCTGCGTGCCGGCGCTCGTCGAGTGGTGCTGGGACGAAGCGCCTTGCCCCGCGAGCGGCGACGGCACCGCATACGACATCACCACCGGTGCCGCGTAGGCGGCTGAGCGGGCCAGGGTCTTCAAGAATGCGCGTCGATCCGTCATGCATCTCCTACTGTGGACCGCAGGGCCCGCAACACGTCGAGAACGCGGCGTTGCAGGGCGACCGGGCTGTATGCAGGATACCGGGTTTCCAGTGCGGCGGCAATCTCTGACGCCGAGCGGCGACCATCCGTGAGCTCAATCACATCCCGCACAAGCGCCATCCGGGGCCCAGGCCGAGGTCGGACTTCGGATGACCCCCAGGCGATGTCGTCCCGGGACGCCGGGAACCCGGCAAACTCGTTCCCGCGCACGGTAATGGGGCCATGGGTCACCGTCCACGCCATCCAGGAGGGGTGCCCGTCGTACGCCGCCGACCACTTGAGATTCACCTCAACCGCGGCCCCCGTCGTGACATCGAGCCGCTGCCCCAACGGGATCACCAGGTGTCCCCAGGACGCGTTGGGTCGGCCTGGCGCGTTATCGAGGACAGTGCCCTCAGCGAGCTCAAGCACATGCCACATGGCAATCGCATTCACCGTGCCCGCAGCCGACGCGCGCAGCGTGGCGCGCACGGTGGTCGGCCACGTGTGCACCGGTTCGTGGAACACCAGCGTCATCGCGTCCGCCGGCTCACTGAGTAGCGTCTCGGTGTCGGAGCCTCCGAGACGGGGCAGATTCTCCAGATAGGGCGTGAGCGACGTCCATTGCACCCCGTGGGTCTCAGGGGCGGGGAGGGCGAGCAGGTCGCGGCTCCGCGCGAGCGCCAGGCGCAGGGTCGCGCGGCCCGGTATCCACCTCGCGTCAGGCCGCGCGCATGTGGACTGCAACTCGTGGTACAGTTGCCACGTCCGCGGGTGCACCAGGCCTGGCCCGAAGTCCTCGAAGATCACCACATCCACAAGCGCATCAGGACGAACCTGTGGTAGCCACCCACGCCGACACAGCACACGGTCCGACAGGCCGTTGACTCGGACAATATCCTCGGCGATGTGAATCACGGGATCCGCGTCAACGGCGTACACCCTGGCAGCCCCGGCCTCGGCGGCAAACATGGCGTACGTCCCCAGGCCGGTCCCGACGTCCAGCACGTGATCGCCCGGACGCACCACGGTATGAATTGCCCGCCGGAACGCCTCGAGGCGTTCCGGCTGCAGCAACAAACCGTGGTAGTAACTCAGGTCCACGTCACGAGCCCTTCGTCCGTCAGGCGTTGCAGCACCGAACGCACATCCGCCTCGGCCGTGGACGGAGGCTGCGGGAACGACGCTCGCACCACGTTCGCCAGGCCTGCAACATCGAGGGATCCATCACAATGCTCCCAGACGATCGCGGCCGAGAGATTGAGGGCGTGGACGCGGTTCGCCGCGGGGTCGAACAGCGCCCATTCATCGTCGGCCAAGCGCCGAAACACCACATCGGGACGCGCGCGGGGTCGGTCGGCGTGCTGGCTCATGGGTCTATAATAAGCTTCCGCAGGGTCCGCGCTGCGTGCCGCACCCACCGCGATGCGTACCCGCGGGCTTCGGGCCACCGCCACGACAGATGCGCCGACGGCGGCGCGAGGACATCGCGCACGAGCCGCCACGCGTCGCGACGGCGATCGATCAGGCGCGCGCGCGACCATGCCCGGCGCACGGTGATTGCCGCACCACTCCCGCGTCCGGCGGCGCGCAGCAGGGTGGCAAGATCCAGACGCAACCCGAGGCGACGACCAGGCCACACGGGTCCGAGCGATCCCCACCGCCGCGCGAACGCGCCTACCAGTCCCTCCGCCACCCGTGCCACGCCGAGCCATTGGGCCGTGTCGGCGGCCGCCTGCATCGCCGTGTCGTCCATCGTCGACCAAAGCACCGCCGCATCCACGAGCCCAGGCGCGTGCAACAGGTCGTGGTGCAGGAGGTGATGCACCACCAGGCCCCAGTGCTGACCGGTGTCCGGGATCGCAAGGCCATCCTGCTCGCGGACGGACGACCACAGCCGATCGAGGTGCGCATACCCGGCATCGGACAAGAGGCGGTTCACATCCACAAGCGCCCACGCGAGGTCTATGGCCACGGGCACGCCGCCCTTCCACTCGAGCTCGACGCTGCGTCGCATGGCCGGTGGCGCCGCTTCCCATGCGCCGGGCACGACGTGGGCGTCACACTGGCCTAGCGCCACGAGCGCGTCAGGCAGGCGGTCACCGTCCACCAGCAGGTCCACATCGGCGGACGCCCGTGACTGCGGCGCGTACAGCCAGTGCAGCCCGGCGCCCTTATAGGCGCAGTGCGCGATGCCCGCGTCCCTGAGCGCCGTCGAGGCAGCCCGCGCACACTCCAGCTGCGCCTCATACTCCAGGCGCGCCCAGAGAAGCTCGTCCGGCGACCGCGGGTCGTCCCAGCCCAGCGCCGAGAACAGTCCCGGCAGCCCAAGGTGCGCGCCGAGGGTCGCGCCATCCCCTGCGGCGGCCTCGTTCAGGATCTCGCGCAATCCTGCGGCAAGGGCCGGGTTCATCGCATGCGCGCCACAAGCGCGGCCGCCGCCGCCCGTGCATCGGTGAAGGTCATGGTGCAGGTCTCGCCCGACACGAGGTGGCTCAACGTGTCCCAGAACGCCGTCGTGGGCGGGCTCATCACGTGTTGCGGCAACTCGGCAAGCAGGGCCGTGGGCGCGATCGGCGAGATAATCACGTTGGATCCGCCCTGCCATTGCGCGCGGACGACCAAGGCCGGTGCGGCTGGGACCGCCCAACCGCCGTGTTGGACGGGATCCACCCAGACCTCGGTCGCGCCGGGCGCCCAATCGACCGTTCGCGCCGGATCAAGTCCATGCGCGACGGCCAACGCGGTCTCCACTTTACCCAAGCGCGGAAACGCGTGGAGCTGGCCGGTCGCATCCAGCAGCACCACATCGTCTCCATAGATCGGAAACCCCAGTCGGCTCCACGCCAGGGCGAGCGAGGATTTCCCGGCGCCCGATGGACCGACCGCGACGACCGCCCGACCGTCAACCAGCGCCGCGACGGCGTGGAGATGCGTTACCGACTCCAGCAAGGAACGCAGTTCCTCGACGACGACCCACTCCACGAGCGAAGGCAGGTCGTATTCGACCTCGCACCGGTGCGTCCCCACGCGCGGCGCGGCAACCGACCATGCTGATGCTGCGCGCGTGACGGAGATGACCGAGGCCGAAGAATGTCGCTTCGTACCTCGCAGGCCACCGAGGACCTTGCCGACGCGCTCGGCCAACACGCCCGCCGGCATGTGCACCGCGACGGCCGCCGTGAAGTTCCCAACTGAAACTTCGGCGCCGATGACCTCGTCCGTCCTCACAGGAGGTAACCCATGCTCGACATACTTATCATGGCTGGTACCGGAGCGGCGTCCCTCTGGGGATACGTGAGTGCACGGCGGTTTGTCCGCGAGCGTCTGCGGTTTGTCGACGCCGCCCACACGCCGGTCGCGCCCATCGTGGCAGGTGCGGTGGCGGCGCTCGCCGCAGGCCCGGTGGTGTGGATACTGCCCTTGGTCGGCGGCGCCACGGCGATCCTGCTTGGCGTCGGGATTGGCGTGGGTGCGTTGCACGGCAGCAGTGACGTGCGCCGGGCCCTGCCACCGCGATGACCGGGGTGGGACTCGAACCCACGACCTACGGGTTAAAAGCCCGCTGCTCTACCAGCTGAGCTACCCGGCCTGCGAGGGAAGATAGCGGTTTAGGTTTCTTGCATGCAGACCTCGCTCCTGGGCCGCTACACCACGCGGCTCCTGACGCCTCCCGACCTTCACGCCCTGCAAGCGCTGTTCGAGCGCGGCAGTGACTATTTCGAGCGCGTGACGGGGCGTCCGCCTGCCGCGGACGAGGCGCCCCGCGCGTTTGTCGCCGGTCCACCCACGAAAGAAGTCAACGACAAGCGCACCGTGGGATTGTTCACGCTGGAGCACGCGCTTGTCGGCGTCCTGGACGCCATTGCTGACTGGCCGGACGACGGCACGTGGACCGTTGGTATGCTGCTCCTCGACCCTGCGCATCGTGGTTTCGGGGTCGGAAGCGCGTGGTTCGCCGAGTGGTGTACGTGGGCCGCCTCCGAGGGGGCACGGGGCGTGCGAACCGCCGTTACCAGCGACGATGCCCGGGCGGAGCGACACCTCATACGCCTCGGATTCACAGAGGAAAACCGGGTTGCGGACTATGACGCCGGGGGGCGCCGACCGACGATTGTCTTCTATCGCCGGGGGCTGTGAGAGGGGGTTTCCGAGGGGGGCGACAGGCTCTCCGAGGGAAAACGCTCTTGTCCCAGAGGGAAAAACACTTACTTTGGGCGCATCGGGGCTGGACGGACAACCCTATTCCCCCTCTGCGAGGACACCTCAATGGGCGCGAAGAAGAAGACGAAGCGGAAGCCGAACGCGGCATTCATGAAGCCGGTCCAGCCGGACGCGAAGCTCGCCACCGTGGTTGGTGCCAAGCCATTGCCACGCACCGAACTCACCAAGAAGCTCTGGCAGTACATCAAGCGTAAGGGACTACAGGACAAGAAGAACCGCCGTATGATCAACGCCGACGCCAACCTCAAGGCCGTCTTCAATGGCAAGAGCCAGGTGTCGATGTTCGACATGACCAAGTTGGTAAGCAGGCACGTCAAGTAGCGCGACCGGATTCATCCAGCCCCAGGTGCAGGAGGGGGTCGGCGCGCTCGCCGACCCCCAATGCATTTCAGGACGTGAACAGCGGGATCTGACTGACGGGTTCGAACGTCGTGCGGTGATGTGCGCACGGCCCCTCACGATGGATCGCCGCCAGATGTTCTGGCGTGCCATACCCCTTGTTGGCTGCCCAACCGTACGCGGGATACCGGCGCGCGAGCCGGGCCATCAGCCGGTCGCGCACGACCTTCGCAAGGACGCTCGCCGCGGCGATGGTGCCGCTCCGCGCGTCGCCATCCACCATGGACTCATGCGCCGTGCCGAGTTCCGGCACATCCTGACCGTCCACCAGCACGTAGTCCGGCGTCATGGGGAGGCGCGCCAACGCGCGCCGCATGGCGAGCGCGGTGGCGCGCCGAATATTGAGTCGATCAATCTCGTGAACGGAGGCGGCGCCGACGGCCCAGGCGACCGCGATCGCCTGAATGGAAACGGCGACCGTGTCGCGCACGGTCGCCGTCATGACTTTCGAATCGTTGAGTCCTTCAATCGCCGGGGCATCCTGCGGCAGGATCACTACCGCCGCGACCACCGGACCCGCCAGCGGTCCGCGACCCACTTCATCCAGTCCTGCCACCCAACGCCGACCCGCCGCCCAGAGTGCGCGTTCCCGCACGAGCGTGGGACCGGCGGTCACGATCAGTTCTCGCGCTTCTCCTGAATCCTGGCCGACTTGCCGGAGAGTGCCCGCAAGTAATAGAGCTTGGCGCGGCGCACACGGCCCCGCCGCACGAGCTCGATGGCAGCAACGGTCGGCGCGTGCAATGGGAAGATGCGCTCGACACCAACACCCGCCGAAACCTTGCGCACGGTGAACGTCTCGCTGATGCCACCCCCACGCCGGGCGATACACACGCCCTCGAAGGCCTGCAACCGTTCCTTATCCCCTTCGCGCACGCGCACCTGCACTCGGATCGTATCGCCCGGAAGAAAGTCCGGGTGATCAGCACGGAGGCCTTCTTGCCGAATCTTCGCCAGTTTGTCCATCGTCGTATCCTCGTCAGTCGGTCTCAGTGGACCGGTGTTCTGCTTCGTAACGCGCCCAGAGATCCGGGCGCCGTTCCCGCGTCAGGCGTTCCGCCTCGGCGTTGCGCCACGCCGTAATGCGCGCGTGATCGCCGCTCAACAATACGTCCGGGACCTGTTGCCCGCGATACTCCGGTGGGCGGGTCCAGCTCGGCGGGCTCAGGAGTCCCTCGTAATGCGAATCCGTTGCGGCCGACTCATGGTCGCCCAGCGCGCCGGGCAACAGGCGCACGACCGCGTCCATGATGACCAAAGCGCCGAATTCCCCACCCGACAGCACCGCATCCGTGATCGCAATCTCTGCAACATCGGGCCGCGCGGCGACCCGCTGGTCCACATCCTTGTAGTGCCCGCACAACAACGTCAGATCTGTCGCTAGGCTCAACCGCACCGCATCGTCGTGCCGGAACGGACGTCCCCGCGCCGAGAGCAGCACTATCGGTCCTGTGGGACGCAGGTCGTCCAGCGCCTCAAAGAACGGCTCCGGCTTGAGCACCATCCCCGCGCCACCACCGTACGGGTAGTCATCCACGGTCTGGTGACGATCATGCGTGTACGCCCGCAGGGGAACCACGCGATAGGTCACCAACCCGGCCGACTGCGCCCGCCCCATGATGCTCGTGCGACACGCCGCCTCGAACAACTCGGGAAACAACGTCACCACCGACAGCCGCAACATCAATCGAGGTCCAGCAAGCCGTCGGGCGGCTCCAGCGTGATGGTGCGCGTCGCACGGGCAATGCCCGTCACGATCGGACGCCGAAACGGCACGAGAAGCTCCCGCCCATCGGTCCGTTCCACCACCAGCAGGCTCCCCGCGGGGACGCTCAGCAGGCCGCGCGCCGTACCAATGCGCTCCCCGGCCACCTCGACCACCGCCCCATCCAGCTCGTGCACGTACAGCTCGTCATCCGCAGGAGGTGTCAATTCTTCCGCCGGAACGCCCATCAACTGCTCAGCCCAACCCTCGATAGTCGTGCGGGATTCCACCCCGCGGAACTTCACCAACCAGCGCCGGTGATATTCGCGCGCCCGTTCCACTTCGACCGATGGGCCGGACGGGTTGCCTTCGTCATCCACCGGAATCAACTGTCGACCGACCGTGAACACCACCGCCGGCTCGTCGGTCAGGGGAAACACGATGGCTTCCCCCTTGAGTCCGTGCGGTTTGATCAAGCGCGCCACTGCCAGGCAGGGCGCCACCCGACGCTAGGCCTGCGCGGTCGTGAACACGCCCGCCTGCTTGAGCAGGGAGCGTACGGTCTCGCTCGGGGTCGCCCCTTGGGCAATCCAGCTGCGCGCCGCATCAATGTCCACGGTGACCTTGGTCGGGGTTGCCCGCGGGTTGTAGTGCCCCAGCGTGGCGATCACGCTGCCATCCCGCGCCCGGGTGGACTCGGCCACCACGATGCGGTACTCGGGCTGCTTCTTGCGCCCTACACGGCGCAGACGAATACGCGTTGCCATAAATACCTGTTTCCTGTCCTGCGTGTTTAGGGCCGGCCGCGCCGACCAAGTCCCATGAGGCCCTGCGGGCCTTTCATGCCCTTCATCATCTTCCGCATCGCGGTGAACTGCTTGAGCAACTGGTTTACCTCTTGCACCGACCGGCCCGCGCCGCGCGCAATCCGTGCGCGCCGGGAACCGTTGAGCACCTCGGGCTGCCGCCGTTCCTCCGGCGTCATCGCGCAGATGATCGCCTCCGTGTGCGTGAGCCGCTTCGGGTCGGCCTTGGCCTGGGCCATCGCTTTCGACGGCATGCCCGGCAACATCCCGAGCAACCCCTCCAGCGGCCCCAGTTTCTGCATCTGGCGCAGGGCGGCAAGGAAGTCTTCCAGATCCATGCCCTTCTGCGACAGCGCTTTCCTGGCAACCCGCTCCGCCGCTTCGTGATCCAGCGACTCGGCCGCGCGCTCGACCAAGCCGACCACATCGCCCTGCTGCAGGATCCGACCCGCCATGCGCACCGGATCAAGCGGCTCGAGCGCCTCAAGGCGCTCCCCCGTCCCGACGTACTTCACCGGTGCCCCGGTCACCGCCTGCATGGACAGCATGGCGCCACCGCGCGCATCACCGTCGAGCTTGGTCAGGACCACGCCGGTAATGCCCAGCGCATCGTGGAACCCCCGCGCAATACGCACCGCGTCCTGGCCCATCATCGCATCCGCCACCAACAGGATCTCCTGCGGCGCGACCGCGTTCCGCACCTGCACCAACTCGGCCATCAAGGCGTCGTCGATCTGGAGCCGACCCGCCGTATCCACCAGGACGGTCCGCGCCCGCGCCTTTCCCGCCGCCGCCACACCCGCCTGGACGAGGGCCGCCACGTCACCGGCTTCGCGGTGTTCCGTTCGGCCGTAGATGCCAACGCCCACCCGCTCGGCCAACTGGCGCAACTGCTGCTCGGCCGCGGGCCGGTACACATCGGCAGCCACGAGGAACGGCGCCTTCTGTTCCCGCTTGAGTCGAGCCGCCAACTTGGCCGCCGTCGTCGTCTTGCCGGAACCCTGCAATCCCACCAGCAACACCACGGTCGGCGGCACCGACGCGAACGAGAGCCCCACACGCTCCGACCCCAACAACCGCACCAGCTCGTCGTGAACGATCTTCACGACCTGCTGGCCGGGGTTCACCCCTTTGAGCGCCGCCATGCCAACGGCCTGCTCTGCTACCCGCGCCGTGAAGTCCCGGGCCAACTCGTAGCTCACATCGGCTTCGAGCAGAACCCGCCGCACCTCGCGGAGTCCCTCCCGCACGACCTCCTCGGTGAGTACCCCACGACGCGTCAGCCCCCGGAGGGCTTCGGTCAGTCTCTCCGAGAGTGTGGCGAACATAGAGAACCCTAAATTATAGGGGGTGACGCCCCGGATGCCAACTGGTCGTCCAGCTCCCCTTCCCTACGGGCGACGAAGGCGGTGACCGCGAGGTCGCCGGTGACGTTCACGGCCGTCCGGCACATATCCAGGATGCGATCCACCCCTAAAATCAGGGCGATTCCAGTCTCCGGGACGTTCGCCTGCCTGAGTACCAGCGCCAGGGTCACAATGCCGGCCGACGGCACGCCGGCGGCCCCAATGGACGCCAGAGTGGCCGTCAGGACCACCGTGAGCTGGGTGGTCCAGTGCAGGTCAATGCCGAACACCTGCGCGATGAACATGACGGCGACCCCCTGGTACAGGGCCGTCCCATCCATGTTGATCGTGGCCCCCAGCGGAAGGACGAAACTCGCCACGCGGCTCGAGATGCCGAGTTTCTCCTTGGCGGTGGCGATCGTAATTGGCAGAGTGGCGTTGGAACTCGACGTCGAGAACGCCAGCAGGGGTACTTCCCGGATACGTCGATAGAACACCAGGGGATTCAGCTTGGCAAGAAACCGCACCACCAGCGCGTACGTACCGAATGCGTGCAACAACAGCCCCGCCACCACCACCAGCGCATAGACCATCAGGCTCTTCAGGATGTCCAGCCCGAAGCGCGCCGTTACCGCGGCGATGAGCGCAAACACCGCGTACGGGGCCGTTTTCATGATCCAGTGGATCACGGTCATCGCGACATCGTTGATTGCCTCGAAGAACCGGACAAAGATCTGCTTGCGATCCTCCCGGAGTTGCGAAGCCGCCGCACCAAAGACCAGCGTGAAGACGATCAACGGCAGCATGTCGCCGCCCGCGGCGGCAGCGATCGGATTGGCCGGCACCATGTTCACCAGCATGTCCACCAGGCCGGGCGCCCGGTCGGCGAGCGCAATGCGGCCTTCCGCCTCGCCGCCGAACTGCGTCAACAGGGCCAGCTTGGCTTCTTCCGGCATGCGACTGCCGGGCTTGACCAGGTTCGAGAGCACGATGCCGATGGTGACCGCGATGGCCGTCGTGCTCATGTACAGCAGGAACGTGCGGGTCCCGATGCGGCCCAGTGCCCGCAGGTCTCCCAAGCTCGCGATGCCGACAACAAGACTCGCCACCACCAGCGGAATGACGATCATGGTGATGGCACGAATGAAGATCGTGCCGATCGGCTCGAGCAGGCCTACCGCACTGGCCAACATGGTCAGACCGCGCTCAGCCAGAACGTTGGCGGCCAAGCCCACTATGGCGCCGGCGAGGAGTCCGATGGAAATTCGTGTGTGCAACTTCATGGTCGAGGCAGTTTAGAACCGGAATCCGGTCACCGCAACCAGCGCCGGCATTCTGCATGACGGGCGGGGACGTGCTGCACCTCGTGATGACCGTGGCCTTTGGCGCGCTGGCGGGCGGTCTCACCAATGCCGTGGCCATCTGGATGCTGTTTCATCCGCATCAGCCGCGCGGGCCGCGGTTCCTCCGCATCCAGGGGGCGATCCCCAAGAACCACGAGCGGCTCGCCAAGACCATTGGCCGTACCGTCGGCCAGCGGCTGCTCACGCCGTCCGACCTCGCGGAGCACCTCGGGTCGGGTGTGCTGCGTCAGTCGTTCGATCAAGCGGTGGGTGCGGTGCTGCACGACCTCCTCACGCGGGAGCGGAAGAGCCTGCGGGAGGAACTGCCTCCGGCGGCGCGGGCCGAGGTAGATCGGCTGGCTGCGGCGGTGGGGCCGTCCTTGGCCGCCACGTTGGCGGGACGACCGGACCTGGCCGCGGGCATCGGGGGCTGGCTGGCCCGGCAGCGCGAGCGACTCGCGGCAGACCACACGCCGCTCCTCGACCGGCTCCCGCCCGACCTGATTGCGGCGGTAGAACGCGGCGTGGCGGCTTACCTGCCGCTGGCCCTCGAGCGGGTCGCCGTGGCGCTCAGGAATCCGGACGCGCGCGGCCGTATCGAAGGGGCGCTGCACGATATCTACGCACGGTTGCTCCAGGACCTGATGCTGCACCAGCGCGTCATGGCACGCCTCGTCATGACCGAGAAGACCATTACGCGCCTGCTGGACTCGTTCAGTGAACAGGGAGCGGACGACCTGGCCCGCCTGCTCGACGAACCGGCGATGCGGGCCCATGTGGCGCGGGCGGTCAACGACGCGATGGTCCGGTTCCTTCGTCGCCCGCTCGCGACACACCTCGACACCCTCGGGGCCGAGCGACTGGCCCGTGCCGAGCAGTCCCTCACCGCATGGCTCGCGAGCGCAGCCCAAAGCGCGCCCGTGATCGCCGGCCTGGAGGACGCCGTGACGCGTGGACTCAACCGCTTGCTCAATATCCCCGTGGGCCGGCTCGTTGACCGACTCGGGAACGACACCGCGGCCCGCCTACCGGCCCTGGTGGCGCCACCGCTCTGGGAATGGATTCAAGGACAAATACCGGGCATCGTCACACAGCTCGACATCCCGACGATGGTGGAGCAGAAAGTGCGCGGTTTCTCGCTCGACCGCATGGAGGAGATCGTGCGGGCCACCACGCAGCGCGAGCTGGACCTGATCGTCCGGCTGGGCTATCTGCTGGGCGGCATCATCGGGGTCATGGCGTGGCTCACCGGACGCTGGGTCGGATAGGTGATGCCCAACCCGACCATCCGGTCGGGGCATCAACCACCACGACGGCGGGGAACCCGCCTATCGTTTCCTCACGAATCTCCCAGCGGCGCCCACGTGCGTCGTGGCGGGCGCGCCAGCCCTCCTCGATGCGACGAAGAAATCGGCGCTGCGCCGTCGGATCATCCCACACGGTCCACCAGACCAATGCGGTGTCGCTCCCGCTGACCGTCACCGCATAGCGGTCGCCGTTCCAGCCGCGCGCGGCGGCCGCGGCGATCACCTCGCTGGCACCAAGTTCCTGCAGCAGCAGGTGGATCTCAAACTCGCCGAGATCGTCCTGGTGCCACACGTCCAGCGGATAGGCCAGCCCGACCGGCACATCACCCGTGCGGTACCGGTCTGGATGCAGGATCTGCTCGGTTGATACCGGCATGCGCGGGCCGTACGGCACCGTGTCGGGATACATTCGCGCAAACCAGCGCGCGAAGTCGGCTCCAGCGAGATAGGGGAACAGCAGCCCCTCACGCAGGATGAGCGGCGCCGTGCGGAACACCGGCATCTGGTTCTGGGCGGCGCGAATCTGCTGTCGGAAGTCGCCCCAGAAGTCACCGACGGCATCGAGCTGACCGGCGGGGAGCAGCGCGAGGAGCGAGGCAAGGGTCGCCTGTCCCTCCATGACGGCCTGAAAAGCAATCTGGGCGTCGTTCTGGCCCTTCCGCCGCAACAGGGAGTCGAGTGGGACGTACTGGTGTTGCAGCGCGTGCACGAGTTCGTGCCCGAGGGTCAGGCGTACGGCGTCAATCCCGGCGCCTTCGACGACGTAGAGCGTCGTGGAGTCTGGATCGTAATACCCCACCACCTGTTCACTGAGCAACTCGACCAACACGCTGCGCAAGTCCATCGAATCGGTGATGAACCCGAACAACCGGTAGCTCGACTCGACCTTGGCCATCTCGGCCGGTGGGTACTCCTGATCGAGTCGTTGTTCCAAGTACCGCGTGACGGCATCGCGGGTTCGCCACGCCATGACGGGCGGCGCCCGGAACCGGAGACCGACCGCGCGTTCGACGCTCGGGAGGACCGTCAGGGCGAGGGAATCGAGATCGGGAAGCGCGGGGACACGTGGCTCCCGACCGCACGCGGCGGCGAGGAAGATCAAGAGAAGGCGCATCGGGAGAAACTATCCCGATGCGCCTTCCCGGTGTACCTCAGACGCGCCGCAGAACGATGCTGCCGTTCACGGTCCGGACGCTCAGCTGACGGTTGCCGCCGCCCCCAATGGTGCCGGTCGCTCGACGGGGCCCAAACCGGCCACGAATCGTGATCGGGAAATCCGAGTCAATGTCACCGTTGACGGTCTCCGCCCGAAACTCCGCGGCGAGTCCCTCGGGAAACTCGAGCGTGACCGACCCATTCACGGTGGAAAACTCCGCCTCGTTCGTCCAATCCGCTCGGCCCATCCGCACGCGCAGCGATCCATTGACCGTGGACGCCCGCGCCAGGCCGGCCGTGGACACCCGCACGTCACCGTTCACACTATGGGCTTCGACGTCACCGCCGACGTTCCGGACATCCACGTCGCCATTCACGGTATGCGCCTTGAGCGTCACCCCCGCCGGCACCTCGATCTGGAAATGCACCGAGACGTCGTTGTCGCGCACGTTGTGGCGACCGCGACCATCCGGCGGACACGCCTGTTCTGGCTCGTTGCCGGGATACACGACGCAGATCACCATGCCGCCTGCGACGGCCCGCGTGATGATCTCCACATCGTCGGCGTTGCCGCGGCGACCTTCCACCTTGCGCGCAGTCACGCGGGCTTCGGTACCAGACGCCGCGACGGCGTCCACGGACCCGTTGACACCGCGCACTTCGAGCGTCTGGCCAGAGGTGAGCCGACCCGACCAGTTGAAATCCTGCGCGGTGGCCGATCCGGCCGCCGCACCGGCGATCAGCAGGGAAACGAGGCGTTGCATGAGACGACTCCTGGTTAACGACTGAGCAGACGAATGGCACCGTCGAACGACTCGATTTCGAGTTGCGCGCTACCATTTCCGATAGTGAAACCGATGCGATGCCCGCGATGCCCGCCGGGCCGTACCTGCACGGGGAAGGTGGACTCGAAGTCCCCGTCGAACGTGGCCACGGAGACCATGGCATTGATAGTGCTCGGCACCAGCAGCGTGATGTCGCCGTCGTGCGTCGCAAACCGATACTGTCCCCTGTCCCGGATCACCCCGTCGTAGCGGATATCACCATCCACGGTGTTCACGTCCACGTTCGAGGCCTCGATGCCCTCGAGCGTCACCTCGCCGTCAATGGTGTTCGCGATGAGGTCCCCGCGCACGCGCCGCACGATGAGGTCGCCATCCGTCGAGCTGACGCGCACGTTCCCGGCCGCCCCGTCGAGCGTGATATCTCCTTCAACCGTCGTGGCCGTCACGGACCCGAGATCGCGGAATACCAAGTCGCCCTCGACTGATTCCACCCGGATGTCGCCCCGGACGCCGGTGACATGAAAGTCGGCCGTGGTGCCCGTCAGCGTGAGGGCGACCGCCCGAGGCACGGTGATGCGGTAGTCCACGGCGACCGGGCGCCCCTGGTCGCGTACGGCCCGGATGGTCACGACCCCGCCCCGATCATCCACCTGTACGCGATCACGCGAGCCGTGCGTCGCCCGGATGCGCACCTGCGGCTGATCCCACGACTCGACGTACACCGAGCCCCGCACGTCACGCATCTCGATGCGCGGCGTGCCACGCACCGCAAACGTCGTGTCCGTCGTCGTCTGCAGGGCGCCCACAACCACCAGCGCCAGCGGCATCATCGTTCCCACCATGAGCTACTCTCCTCTATGCAATCAGCTGGAAACCGTCAGGGTCACGACCTGTCGTAGCAGGCTGAGCTTCCGCTGACGGGTCTCCGCCAGATGCGTGCGGAGGTACGGATCCCCCGGGTCGGCTTCCAGGGCCGCCTGGGCGCGGAGGATCGCGCGGTCGATCGTGAGCAGGCTCTCCTCGAGCACCTGCACGGTGCGAGCGTCCAACTGGTCGCGCCGCTCGCGCAACACGCCCTCGAGGCGAATGACCGCCTGGTCATATGCCGTCGCTGCCGCCGGCGCGGCGACGAACGCGGCGCCGCCCATCGGGTCACCCGTCGGACCCGATGGCGCCGTGAACTGCCAGACGACCCCACCCCCCAGTGCCACCAGCAGGACCGCTGCCGCGGCCAGCTGCGGCAATGAGAGGGTCACGCGCCGCGACGTACGATGCATGGGTGGCGCGGCGCTGGCCGCCCCAATCCGCGTCGCGATACCTGACCAGAGCTCCGCGCGGGGCGCGATGTCGGCCAAGTCCCGGGCGCGCACCGCCACGCGGCGCAAGTCCGCGAGCGTGCTCGTGCACGACAGGCAGGACGCCAGGTGTCCGTCGACCGCTTGGCGCTGGTCGGCGGTCAGTTCATCGTCGAGATAGTCCGACAACTGGTCGGTCACGTGCGGTGTCATGGTCATCTCTCCTGTGCCGACGGCTCGAGGTGGTGCCGGAGCAGCATGCGGGCCCGGTGCAACTGGGCCTTGGATGTGCCGCTCGCGATATCGAGCATCTGGCCAATCTCCTGGTGCTTGTAGCCTTCGACGTCGTGCAACACAAACACTTGGCGCGCGCCGGGCGGCAGTCGTTCAATCGCTCGCTCAAGGTCCAGCCGCAACCCCACCCGGGCGGGCCGCCCCGAGGCCTCACCCACGATCGCATCGCCTTCCGGCAGAAATCGATCACGCTCGCGTCCCGTCCGCAGCCGGCGTGACAGCATCAGGTTGATCGCGAGCCGGTGCAGCCAGGTCCCAAAGGCAGACTCGCCCCGGAACGTGCCCAGCTTGTCCCACGCCCGGACAAACACGTCCTGCGTGAGCTCATCGGCAACGGTCGCCCCGGCCATGCGGCGCGCCAGCGAATGGATCCGCGCGACATGGGCCTGATACAGCCGCTCGAAGGCGCTGTGGTCACCGGCGGCGGCCTGCGCCGCCAGCGTGGCGTCATCCGACGTTTTGTTCACGAATCGGGGCAGGCCCACCTCAGCATCCGGTCAGTATGTGGTTACCTGCATTGGACGTCGGACGGGAGAGAAAGGTTTAGGGCGCCCGCAAGAACCCGAGGTACCATGCCAGCAGCTGGTCACCCGCCACGAGGGTCACCCAAGCTCCAACCGCCAGAAAAACGCCAAAGGGAACGAGTTTCCTGGTGCGCCAGGCAATGGGGCCAAAGATCACCGAACCCACCAGGGCCCCGAGAAAGATCGTCAGCAACGCGCCTTGCCAGCCCAGGAACGCGCCGACCATGGCCATCATGTTGATGTCGCCGCCACCCATGGCCTCTTTCCGGAACGCCTTCTCCCCCAGCCACGCCACGATGTACAGAACCGCAAACCCGACGAACGCTCCCAGCAGGGCATCGAGCGCGGACGGCCAGCCCCCGCGCAGACTCAGGAGGAGCCCCATCACCAATCCACCCAAGGTGAACTCATGCGGAATGATGTAGTGCTCGGCGTCCGTGAGGGCGATGCCGAGCAGCAACGTGCCGAAGACCGCCGCCGAGAGTGCATCAAGGGTAGGGCCCCACTGCCACGCTGATACCGCCCACCACGCGCCGACTGCGGCTTCCACCAGGGGATACCGCGGGGAGATCCGGTTGCGGCAGGACCGACACCGCCCACGCAACCACAACCACCCGAACACGGGGACGTTGTCAAACCAGCGAATCGGCGTTGCGCACGAGGGACAGGTCGAAGGCGGATGCACCAGCGACAAGTCGCGGGGCAGGCGGTAGATACACACGTTCAGGAAGCTGCCGATGGCCGCTCCAACCGCCGCGGCCGCGCCGAAGACATAGGCGTCAGCGAACACGGGTCGCCTCGAACAGGATGATGCCGGCGGCCACGCCCACGTTGAGGGATTCCACCCCTGGAGCGAGCGGAATGGCCACCCGGCCCTGCGCCGCTTCGATGAGTTCCGGTCGCGCCCCTGCGCCTTCATTGCCCACGACGAGCGCCAACGTGCTGGGCAGTCGTGCCGTGGTCACCTTCTCGCCACCCATGTCCGCGACCCAGACAGGTCGCTGACTGGCGGCCGCCCACGTCAGGAAATCCTGTGGTGTGACGGTGACGTGCGGGAAACGGAAGGTGGCACCCATCGCTGCGCGCACCACCTTGGCATTGAATGGATCGGCCGTGCCCTTGAGGAGAACGGCACCGGCGGCACCCAGCGCCCACGCCGTGCGCAGGAGCGTGCCGACATTCCCCGGGTCTTGCACCGCATCCAGCACCAGCACCACACCGGTTGGTGGGAGATCCGCGAGGCCCCACGCGGGTGGTTCGACCACCGCGATCACGCCCTGCGGTTGCTCGGTCGCGGCAAGCGACGCGAAGGCCTTGGCGGGTACGGACTCCATGGGCACGCTACGGGCCTCGAGCAGCGCGACGAGCGCGTTCCGTCGGCGGTCTGTTGGGGCATCGGCATCCAGGGCCACGCCACGAATGGGGATACCCGCCGCCACGGCTTCTTCGACCAGACGCACGCCTTCGGCCAGGGCCATCGCCTCGCGTCGGCGGCCCTTCCGGTCGTGTAAATTGCGAATCAACGTCAGCAGAGACGATCGCATTCGGCCTCCCGCGCGGAATGTACCGCCGGGCGGCGAGACGGAAAGGCAGTCGTGCGGATCGCGTTGACCATTGCCGGTTCGGACTCCGGCGGAGGCGCCGGTATCCAGGCCGACCTCAAGACCTTCCAGCAGTTCGGCGTGTTCGGGACGAGTGTCATCGTGGCACTCACCGCGCAGAACACGCGCGGCGTCACGGCCGTCCATGCCGTGCCAGACGAGATCGTCCAGGCGCAACTCGCGGCCGTGCTTGACGACCTCCCCCCTGCCGCGGTCAAGACCGGGATGCTGGCCACAGCGCTTCTGGTGGACCGCGTGGCCCAGAGTATCCGTGACCGACGGCTGCCGAACTATGTGCTCGACCCCGTCATGGTGGCCACCTCAGGTGATCGACTGTTGGATCGTGATGCGGAGCGCCTGGTGCGCGACGTGTTGGTGCCGCTCGCTGCCGTCGTCACACCGAATACCGACGAGGCGGCGATTCTGGTGGAGGACCCCGTGGACACGGTGCCGGCGATGGAACGTGCCGCCAAGGCGCTGGTCCTCATGGGGGCCGATGCCGCGTTGGTGAAAGGTGGGCACCTGGAGGGCGAAGTCGTCACCGACATTCTGGCCACGCCAAGCGGCGTGACCCGCTACACGCACCCACGGCTCGCGACCACGTCAACCCACGGGACCGGATGCACGCTCTCGGCGGCGATCACCGCGGGCCTCGCCCGCGGGCGCTCGCTCAGCCGCGCGGTTGAGGACGCGCTCGACTTTGTCCATCGCGCCATGGCCGCCGCGCCGGGCCTGGGCGGCGGGCACGGTCCGCTGAATCATCTCGTAGCCGGACCGGCCGATGCCTGACGCACGCTTCCCGCGGCCGCCGCGCGCGCGCGGCGTGTACTGCAACCGCACGCTCAACCTGCGGAGCATTCGCGCCATCGGGTACGACATGGACTACACCCTGATCCACTACAAGGTGGATGCCTGGGAACGTCGCGCGTACGAGTATCTGCAAGGCAAGCTGGTCGAGCGCGGGTGGCCCGTCGGCGATTTGACTTTCGATCCGACGCTGGTGATGCGGGGCCTGATCCTCGACAGGCAACTGGGCAACCTGCTCAAGGCCAACCGGTTCGGGTATGTCAAGCGCGCGGCCCACGGCACGCAACTCCTCGACTTCGAGTCGCAACGGCGCGCCTACGCGCGCGTCATCGTGGACCTGAATGAGCCGCGGTGGGTGTTTCTCAACACGCTGTTCAGCCTCTCGGAGGCGTCCATGTACGCGCAGCTGGTGGACCTGCTCGATGCGCGCGCGCTCCCCGGCGTCATGGGGTACGCGGACCTGTACACCACCGTGCGGGCGGCCATTGATGAAGCCCACGTCGAGGGCCTGCTCAAGAGCGACATCATCAATGCGCCGGAACGCTACGTGGAGCCCGACCCGGATGCCGCGCTCACCCTGCTGGACCAGCGGCGGGCGGGCAAGCGACTGCTCCTCATCACGAACTCGGAGTGGGAGTACACGGCGCCGATGATGGCGTGGGCTTTTGACCGGTTTCTCCCCACCGGCACCATGTGGCGTGACTTGTTCGATTGCGTCATCGTCTCCGCGCGCAAGCCGGGGTTCTTCGAAGCGTCGAGCCCCTTGTTCGAAGTCGTTGAACCCTCGGGCTTGCTGCAGCCGGCGCGCACGCTCGCGCCGGGCAAGGTGTTCCTGGGAGGCGACGCCGCGCAGGTCGAGCGATTTCTGGGTGTGGACGGCGATCAGATTCTGTACGTGGGCGACCACATCTACGCCGACGTGCACGTGAGCAAAGATGTCCTGCGGTGGCGGACGGCCCTTGTGCTGCGCGAAATCGAGGACGATCTGGCGGCGGACGCGGCGTTCGAGGAACGGCGACTGCGCCTGCAGTCCCTGATGGCGCGCAAGGAGGACCTGGAGTTTGGCTTGTCCCAGTTGCGGTTGGCCGCGCAACGCGCGAAAGGCAAGTACGGACCGCAAGCCGCGGACGGAGCGAAGCCCCTGGAACGCCAGGTGGATGCGTTGCGCAAGGAATTGGTCGCGCTGGACGAAGCGATCGCCCCGTTGGCCGCGGCGGCAAGCGAGCTGAGCAACGCACGGTGGGGGCCGCTCATGCTGGCGGGCAACGACAAGAGCCACTTGGCACGCCAACTCGAGCGGTACGCGGATGTCTACATGTCGCGCGTGTCGAACCTGCTGTACCAGACGCCGTTTGGGTACCTCCGCGCACCCCGCGGCACCCTGCCGCATGACACGGATCGCCGGGTGGGCGCGGGAGACGAGTCGTAGCCCCGGTGCACCTCATCCTTGTTCGCCACGGCCCCGCGGAGGACCGCGACAAGTTTGCGGCCAGGGGCCGACCCGACGCTGAACGTCCCCTGACGGACGCCGGGCGCCGCAAGACCCGAGATGCGGCGGCCGGTCTCGCCCGCGTAGTCGAGGCGCCGGTCCGCATTGTCACCAGCCCGTACGTACGCGCCCGCGAAACCGCCGAGATCATCAGAGCCGCCTGCGACTCGGCGCCGGTGCGCTCGGTGAGCGCGCTGGCACCCGGGGGACGACGGGATCGCGTACTGGCGGGACTCGGCGTGTCAGGAAGTGCCATCCTGGTTGGACACGAGCCCGACCTTGGGATGCTGCTCGGCTGGTTGGTAACCGGACGCCTGGAGGTATGGCATGCGTTCAAGAAAGCGGGCGCGGCGTGCGTGACCTTCGCCGGCCGCCCCACGCCAGGAACGGGTGGGGTCGAGTGGATCCTCCCGCCCAACGCACTGCGCTCGCTCGGACGCCTTACGAAGCCTTGACGGTGCTGGGGCGACGCTGGATCGGCGTGGACTGCCTGAGCGGCATCTGTCGGGCCCGACCCGCATCCCGGGCCAGGTCCTGAAACGCGGACTGCGAGCGCACCGGTAACGCGTCGAAGGCCGCTGCTACGCGGCGATAGGTGCCATCGGGCATCAGCTCCCGCGCCTTTACGTCATCGGCCAGGCATGTGCTCAGGATCTCGTCCATCAGGCGCTGGCGCAATCGGGGGTCTTCCACCGGAAACATGGTTTCGATGCGCCGGAAGAAATTGCGCTGCATCCAATCGGCGCTCCCCAGGAACACCTCGGGATGCCCATCGTTCTCGAAGTAGAAAATGCGCGCGTGCTCGAGGAAGCGGTCCACGACAGACCGCACCTGAATGTTCGCGGACACGCCGGGAATCCCCGGTCGCAAACAACAGATGCCGCGAATCATCAGGTCCACCCGGACCCCGCCCTGTGATGCGCGGTACAACGCGTCAATCACCGAGGGTTCGACCAGGGCATTCATCTTCACGATCACGCGCGCCGGCCGACCCGCGATCGCATTCTCGCGTTCGCGATCGATCAGGTGGATGACGCGCTCCCGCAGGTGCACCGGCGCGACAATCAGTTTGCGCCATTCCTGGCTGCGCGCGTACCCGGTCAGCAGGTTGAACAGCTGGGTCGCGTCCTCGCCAAACGCCGGGTCCGCCGTGAACAGTCCAACGTCCGTGTACAAGCGCGCCGTCGTCGGATTGTAGTTCCCGGTAGACAGATGGACGTAGCGTCGAATACCCTCCGGTTCCCTACGCACGATCAGCAGGGCCTTGCAGTGGGTCTTGAGGCCGAGCACGCCGTACACGACGTGGACGCCCGCCTCTTCCAGCGACCGCGCCCAATGAATGTTGTTCTGCTCGTCGAAGCGCGCCTTGAGTTCCACCAGGGCCGTGACCTGCTTGCCGTTCTGCGCGGCGCGTGCCAGCGCCGAAATGATCGGGCTCGGCGCACTGGTGCGGTACAGCGTCTGCTTGATGGCGAGCACCTGCGGATCGTCGGCGGCGCGCTCAATCAGGTCGATCACCATCCCGAACGACTCGTACGGGTGGTGCAGCAGCACGTCGCGCGTGCGAATCACCTCAAACAGGTCGGTGGCCTGCGCGGCCGGGGACTGCCGCGGCACCAGCGGCTCATCGCGCAGCTCGCGGAACCCCTCGAGACGCAGCAACGCCATCATGGCGGTCAGGTCCACCGGGCCATCCACGCGATATACGTCGCGGCTCTGCAGCCCCAACGCATCCTGCAACATCTGGACAAAGCGTTCATCGGCGTCGGCCTGGATCCCGAGTCGCACGGCCTCGCCACGGATCCGCTGCCGCAGCGACTCTTCCATCATCTGGAGCAGGTCTTCCGCCTCATCCTCGTCCATCGTGAGATCGGTGTTGCGGGTGACACGGAACACGCTGTGCGCCGCCACCGTGAACCCGGGATACAATGCCGGCAAGTGGGTCGAGATGAGGTCCTCGAGCAGGAGGAACCGGATGCCGTCGCCCCGCCCCGGGAGCACCATCACCCGATCCAGCACCGACGGCACCTGCACCACACCGAACCGCGCTTCGTCCGGCGCATCCCGGTCTTCGGCCAGCAACAGCACAACATTCAGGCTCTTGTTGTGCACGTGCGGGAACGGATGCCCCGGGTCAATCGCGAGCGGCGTGAGGACCGGATAGACCGACGACCGGAAATACTCGTCGACGTGGCGACGTTCGTCGGGCGTCAGGTCCACATAGCGCACCCATCGCACTCCGTGCGTGGCAAGCCCCGGCAGGACGTCCTCACGCAGCACGCGGTACTGCTCGGCCACCAGCTCGTGGGCCCGGTGATCAATGGCGGCGAGTTGTTCCGCCGGCCCCATGCCGTCGGCGCCAAAATCCTGTGGCTCCAGCCCAGCGTAGAGCTGCTGCTGCAGTCCCGCGACCCGGACCTCAAAAAACTCGTCCAGGTTTCCGCTGAAGATGGCCAGGAACTTGAGGCGCTCGAGCAGCGGGTTCGAGGGGTCGCGCGCTTCCTCCAGCACACGGGCGTTGAACTCGAGCCACGACAGTTCGCGATTGAGGTAGAACTCCCGCGGCCACGCCGGTACGGGGCGCCCGTTCATGCGGCCCCTCCCGCCCGACGCGTCGCCGTCACCAATCGCAACTGGGGCACCGGGCGGCGCCACCGCACGGCCACGTCCGTCTTGAACGCGTCACCGAACAGGGCGGCTTTCCGCCGCGCATCCCACAGCTCCACCTTGGGCTCGCGCTCGGCGGTGATTTCGATGGTGGTGCGATCGCCGCGGCGACGGAGCCGCACATCGGTCACCAGTTGGGCATGGGTGCGATTGAGCGCCACGGCCACCCGCAGCAATCCGGCGAGTCGCTTGACCAAGCGACGGTCGGCCTTGGGCAACCGCGCGAAGGCGGCATGGTCGCGTGAGGGCAACGCCCGCCGGTGGTACCGCGCGACGTTGGCGATCACTTCGATCTCCCGGGCGCTGAAGCCCGGCAAGTCACTGTGCATGATCAGATGGAACGCATGTTTATGGTGCTTCTCGTGTGAGACCAGAAATCCAACATCGTGCAATCGGGCCGCCGCGGTCAGCAGTTCGCGTGCCGAGGCGGGCAACTCGGCACGGCGCCGCATGCCGTCGAACAGGCGTCCGGCCAGGTCGGCCACATGCTCGCAATGGCGGACGTTCGACCGGCAGCGCCGGGCAAAGTCGCGCACACCCTCCATGCGGCCCTCCACCGGCCCCATGCCCGGCCCGCCGCCGATGGCCGAGAGAATCAGGCCATCGCGCACGCCCCCGTCGTTCACCAGCAGTTGGCGGACACCAAGGTAGCGCGCAAGTCGCGTGATCACCGCCGCGCCGGCAATCATGATGTCGGCCCGGCCGGGTGGCAGGCCCGGCATCTGGCGCCGCGTATCCAGCGGAAGCTCCAGCATCCGCGCGAGCAACCGTGCGGCCTCGGCCCGTGTCAACTGCGTGCCGTGCGGCGTGCCTTCGCGTCCATCACGTTCGAAGCGGGCCATCGCGCCCAGCGCGCTGAACGAACCGCCACTCCCGATCAACACCTCCACCGGAAACGGCAGCTTGCCCAGATCCCGCTTGAGTGCGTGATCAATGTGCCTCTTGAGCCGTCGCCAGTCGCGCTCGGTGAGCGGGTCCGACTGGCAGAACATGTCGGTCAGCCGAACCGCACCGAGTTCCAGGGAGACCACGCGGTCTACCACCGACCCGGCCGCGAGCACCACCTCCAGGCTTCCACCGCCCAGGTCGGCCACCGCCAGGCTGCGTCCCTCCACCGGAAACCGGCGCGAGGCGCTCAGCAAGGCGTACTGCGCTTCTTCTTCGGCACTGATCACGTCCACGCGCATCCGGTGGGTGCGCCACACCGCCTTGCGGAACTCGGCGCCGTTCGATGCCTCGCGGACCGCGCTGGTGGCCACCACGCGCACCAACCTGGCCTCGCGACCCTCGGCGATGGCCTTCATGCGGCCCAACGCCTCCAGCGACATGGCAAACGCGTCGTCGGACACGCGCCCGGACGCCGCCAGGCCACGACCCAACCGCGTCATCGCCCGTTCCTCGTCCAGCACCGTGTACGAGCCATCAGGTAACGGCTCGGCCACCACCAACCGGATCGAGTTGGTGCCAATATCTATCGCGGCGAGACGTTGCACAGACTCCATTCGGTCACGATCCCGTAACAGCAAGGCCGAGGTACAGGATTCCGACAAAACGCCGGCCTGGGCGCAACCCGCCCCGTCCTTCATCGAACTCCGCGCTCAACCGCAGGTCCATCGTTTCCTGCACCGTACGTCCGGCATCAATCGCCGTGCGCACCCTGGCTTCCACCAGCTCGAGCATCGCGATGTACGCCACCAGCTCGGCGCGCGCACTGACGTGTCCGTGGCCCGGCACGATCGCGGTGCGGTCGTTGGCCAAGGCGGCGAAGCGCGCCAGGGCCGCCTGCATGCCCGCCAAAGACCCACCACCCCACCAGTCCACGAACGGGTATGCATTTTGCTCGAAGACGTCACCCGTGTGCAGGATGTTCACCTGTGGCAGCCAGACGGCGAGGTCGCCACTGGTGTGGGCGTTCGGCAGGTGGAGGATCACGATGGTGTCCCCCCCGATGACCAGCGTCGTATCACCGGCGACCGTGAGCGTCGGCATGGCGGCGTTGGGCAGCGGGTCGCGGTCCCATCCCAGGGCCTCGATGGTCGTGTCCCGTGCCGCTTCGACCGGCATGTTCACGTGGGCCAGCACGGCGCTGCCCTCGGCGCGGAAGCGCGCATTGCCGCCGGTGTGATCCTCGTGATAGTGCGTGTTGATGACCAGGCGCACCGGCATGCCGATCCGCTGGGCCAGCCCGGCAACTTCTGCGGCCGACTGCGCGTCAACGAGCACGGCCCCTTCGGACGTCGCGATCACCAGCACGGTACCATTGGCGCCGCCCATGATGGCGCGGACGTTGGGCGCGAGCGTGGTGTCACGCCAGACGATCTCGGCTTGTCCGGCGAGAGGAGCCGTCATGACCGCGACGGCGGCAAGCACGCATCTCATGGCATGCGTCCGGCGGTGATGGTCTTCAGGCGCGCCCCCTGCGCAAAGCGTGCATTCGCGTGGGTGCGGTTCAGCAGCATCAGCAGGTCGGACTCGCCGGGCTGCGCGTAGCGCTCCGCGAACTGCCGAAAGTTCATGCTGGCATCGAGCGTGACGATGGACACGCGGCGGGGTTCGGCCGACAGCGCGGCGGGATCGGTCAGCGTCGCAAAGGACCGCAGGCTGGCGCCGACGCTCCGGGCCACGCCGTTCCAGGCGGACGTCACGGCGAAGCCGACCAGGCTGTACACGTTGCCTCCGTACGCAACGAACAGGGCTTCACCGCTCAGCGAGCCACTCTCGGTGGTGGCGGTGAACGCGGCGCCGACGGCCGCGTGCCCACCGACGGTCGTGCGGGTCGGCGCGGCGGCCGCCATGCCCTGCTGGGCAAAGAACGCATCGGCTGCGGCTTCGGGCGTCGGCTCGCCTGCCAGGCGCAGTTGCATGATCGCATCTTCGCCGGGACTGACGGCCATGACCACATCGCGCCGGTTGGCGGTCGTCCAGCCGTCGGGGAACCGCAACTGGAAGCGCAGGACGGGGTGTCGGAACAGGGCCTCGCGGAAGTAGCCCTCGCGCGGGTCCGGTCCGTACACCATGCCGTCCAGCCGCGCCAGGTACGCGGCACGGTTGGTGGCCATCGCGTCGTAGTCGCGTGGTGGCTGGGCCGCGATGGCGGCCTCGAGCCGCTCGCGCCGACTGCCGGGATTGGGATGCGTGGACAGCCATTCCGGCGTGCCACCGCCGCCCGCCGCCGCGGTCACCTGTTCCAGCATGGTAAAGACTTCCGGCGCCTGCCGCGGGTCGAAGTTGACGTGTTGCATGTAGCGCAGGCCAAGGTCGTCTGCCTGACGTTCGTCGTCGCGGGAATGGCGGAGGAACAGCAGGCCCAGTCCGGCCTGCGCGACATCGGCGTAGGGCGCCAGCTCGGGGCGCAGCACCACACCAACGGCCAGGCCGATCTGCGCGAGCTGCTGCTGGCTGGCCTGCGCGGCCGAATGCCGGCCGGTCACATGACCGATCTCATGCCCCAGGACGGCGGCCAACTGCGCCTCGTTGTCCATGTGCGCGAGAATACCGCGCGTGATGTAGATGAACCCGCCGGGGAGCGCAAAGGCATTGACGACCGCATCGTCCACCACCCGGAACGTCCACGGCAGGTCCGGATTCTCGGTGGTGCGGGCAATGCGGGTGCCGAGTTCCTGGAGGTAGCCCTGCAGGGATTGGTCTTCATAGAGCCCCATGACCGCGACGATCTGTTGATCGTACTGGCGGCCCATCGAGACTTCTTGGGCCTGACTGGTGAGCAGGAACTGGCGTTCGCCGGTGGCCGGATTGACGGAACAGGCCGCGCCGACAAGGGCCAGCGCGGCCAGGGCGGGTCGGGCAATGTGCAACACGACGATATCCCTGCGAGAAGGTCAGGGTGAATCTACCCGCGGGGCAGTTTCGTGAAAGAGTCGTGCCTCACCCCTGCCCCTCTCCACTAACGTGGAGAGG
>JBBDNM010000016.1:34382-36335 GCA_040877595.1 Gemmatimonadales bacterium
TTTGTCACCCCCGCCCCTTAAGTTGACGCCTATGGGGGCCGGGGGTGAGGCAGGTCGCGGACTGAATTCCGGGCTCGGCCATGTGATGCATCCTGAAGGACGCGCGGGTGCCTCACCCTTCAGGCCGGCGTTGACTCGAGTCTCGCTGGCAGCAGCGCGACTGAGCTACCAGAGATTGGAACCTTAGCTAATTGCCAGGACCGTTCAAAACCGTCAATTCGCCTGACTCCCAAGCGATTTGGAGCGTTGATTCAATTGCTGGCCGGCCGCAGTGAAAGGCGCAGTATCTCGGGTACACCATCATCATCGTGGCGAATGGCCCACAGCTCTCGCGAAACGTGCACAACCGTTTCGAGGCGAATGCCGTGCGGAAGGTCGAAGGTACCTACAAGGCCGCCATCACGTCCCAAGACGGACCATCGCATACCGGTCGGCGTCGATTCCCCAAGCTCGATGAAGGTGCTGCCGTCACGTGAAGCAAGTACCCGGGTCACCGGCGGATACCACTCCGGTCGGGGCAGGCTTTGACGAAGGATATCCAGCGCAGCGTCCTCGGGAATGCCACGGAGATGGACCGTCATCGATTGGTAGAGGCTGTCGACGACATCACGTGGCACACGGCGAGGGTCATATGGTATGATGTGACGCCGGACCTCCTGCCGGTCGCGGAGAGAGACAACGCTGAGGAACCAGTCTTGGCCCACCGGCAGGCCGCGGGTACGCTCGACCCTCAGCAGATATCGCCCATCGGCCGAAATCGTCCAAGGTGTACCTGGCCGAACCAATCGTGTAAGCCCATGTCCCGTAATCATGATCTCGCGGCCCTGGGCGTTGACCACCACCGCAATTCCTGAGAGGTCCAAGTACGCCACCGTATCGGCTGCTCCGCCATCGAACGACACCAGAATCAGCGGAAACCGCGCCTCGCTTGCAGTACGGAATGCGTCGCGCGTGAGTTGCGGGGTCCCCAAGATTCCAGTCGGGGTGAACCGAAAGGGCGCGAAGACATCGCCCCCAAGAAGCTGTGGTAGGCGGTGTTCGCGAACCAAGGCGCCCTGGGGGTCAAAGAAGGAGGCTCGGATATTCTCTGCGTCGACGACGTACAAAGTGTCGGCCAGCCAACCCAAACCCCGAAGGGACCTGAACTCTCCAGGGCCCTGACCCCGACGTCCGACGGCCATCCTGTAGGACCCGTCGCTGCCGAACACGCGAATGGTCAAGTCGGACGCATCCGCCACCCACACCTGACCATTGGACAACGGGATAACGTCGACCGGACGTACGAGAATGTAGCCTGGCCCTTCACCCGGGATCACCTGCTCTATCGAGATTTGAAATCTGGGTTGCTGGCCTTCAACCATCGTCCCCGCAAGAAGCGGGAAAAGGATCATCCACCTCATCCTAGTGCCCTTGCACCGCGGCTCTCGGATCAGTTGGCGCGGGCAGGGCAAGGGAAGGAACGCTACGGACACCATGAACAAGAATACTGCCGGTCACTTGTGGCACGAGGACCTGAGGAACGAACCCGGTATGGCCGTTGGCGACCGCATCGGCATCGGCATCGGCATCGCACTCAACCCACAGCGAAGCGAGAACCCCGACGGCCACTGGTCCCTCGAAGAGTCGAAGGTCACCAGTTGGCGCAACCAGAAGATTGTAGGCGAATGAGCAATAGTCCCCCCATGTGATACAGTCGCAAGACGTGCCGCCACAGCTCACGACGCATCCCTCCTGTCCGCCTGGGATCGCGTTCTTGCAGAAGGCACCGACGCTACCGCCTTCGGGGTCGAGATTCGTATGGCAAATCCAGCACTGCTGCATCTGCGCGGCGACTGTGTCGGCCGGAGTCACCAGCGCGCAGACGGCAAGAACCGCCACGGCAAGCACCTTCATAGTTCCCTCCCTGTGTGGTTGACGCCTGGACTGGATTGTGATCGGTTGGAAGACGCTAGT
>JBBDNM010000017.1:0-257 GCA_040877595.1 Gemmatimonadales bacterium
TGGCCAATGTGCGGGCCGGGGCGTTTGTCCGGATCAACAACCTGACCGACCGGCGCGACTGTGTGCAGGTGTTCCCGACGACCGGCCGCTGTGACGGCGGTTCGCCGGACCAGAGCCGGGATCGGCAGGGCAACACGGTAGGCGAGGGTACGTTCTCGACTTACTTCGACCGGCCGCAGTTCTTCACCTCCGGCCGTTCGATCAACGCCGGGTTGCGGCTCGACTTCTAATTGCAGGACTGTGGGGGGGGGGGGGGG
>JBBDNM010000017.1:267-35958 GCA_040877595.1 Gemmatimonadales bacterium
CTATGCCCCCCCCCGCACAGTTGAACGCTTCATCTACTTTGTGGAGTACTCATGCGGACCAACATTTGTGAGACGGCGGGCCTGATGGCGGCCCGCGCGTTGACCATGACGGTGGCGCTTGCCGCGCTGCTGCTGCCTGAGGCAGCGGTGGCCCAGCGCGTCACCCATCAGGTCAACCAATTGCTCAATGCGGATGGAACGCCCGGCCTGGACCTGCGGGCGGTCCGGCCGAACGGGTTCCATCTTTATGCGGCTGGAGACGCGGCCCTGACGGGTATGCGGATGACCGGCAATCACGGTGCGAGCTTCTCCAATTACGCCGACTGCACCAACGTGCTCTATAGCTGCCAGAACCAGCGCATGGTGCGTGCCGCCGGCGGGACGGTGGCCCTGTGGTTCTACAATTCCTGGATCGTGGGCGCGCCGCCTTCGCAGTGGCGCAAGATACGGGAAATTGCTCCGTCGGTGAATAACGCCACGGGCGGCGGCTTTACGGCCGGATTCAATGAAGAGCTGACCGGCGGCTTTGTCCGGTTCGGCCCCGCCGACCTGACGCTCGGACAGCTCTTTGCGGGCGCCACCTCCACGAGCGACGGCACCTGCCGCGACAACACGGGCTTCGGGAACGCCTCCGTGCCGGCCGGTATCCCGCTGTTGTCGCAGAGCATTTGCACCGATACGTGGAGTTCGGCCGGCTGGCAAGGTGGTCAGAAGATCACGGGGGAAGGCTGGGAGGGCCACCTGGCCGATGTGGGTGCCGCCAGCTTCACTTGGGATTTCTGGCGCGTGGATGACGCCAATCAGACGCCGGGTTTCTTCGGCAACCTGATCCAGGCCTACGGCGAGACCACGGACTTTTACGAGAACATCCGGAACGCGTTCGGCAGTGTGCTGCCGGGCGGCACCGGCAACCCGGCGCTGCAGGGCTACCCGCTGGGCATCAAGATCCGGTTTGACGTCTTCAACTTTGCCGTGCCCTCGGTCAACGCGGTCAAGTTTGTCCGCGCGCTGGTAATCAACCGCTCCGAAGATGTCTGGGGCACCGGCATTGATTACGACTCGCTGTACTTTGGTATCTCGCCCGGCGACCTGGGCAGTTCCCAGGTCGGTACGGCGTGGTACAACCTGCCGGCAATCGGCGGTATCGTTCGCGTGGTTGCCGGCGCCAACACGGCGGCGAACCCGTGCAACGAGCCCTTCCGGGAGCCGGTGTTTGCTTGCGCACCGAGCGCGGGGTGGGCGCTGGGGTCACAGGCGATCGTGATCCTCAAGAGCCCGATCGGCGACCTGCGCAACAAGCTGTTTACGCGCACCGCGTCGGGCACGCCCTGCACCGTCGGGACGGACCCGTTCTGCAACCCGGCGCACCCACTGGCCGGTGACACGTTCACGTACAACCAGAGCCGGATGTGCGGCTTCGGTGCGTGCAACACGTTTGTCTGGGCGGGCGGCTTTGCCGGCCGTTCGGGCTTCGGCCACTTGTCCGGCAATGAAGTCAATACCCTCGCCGGCCGCGACGTGAACGCCATTGCGGCGGCCCAGGCGTGGTCCACGTTCCGCAGTCACCTCTGGCCCGACCGGGCGCACTACACCAAGTGGCAGCCCAATCCGGCATGGGACTACAACAAGGACGGCGTTCCCGACACGCTGTCGGTGAACACCTGCCACCTGGTGGGTTGCGTTGGATTGGCGTCCGACACGTTCCCCGGCGGGTTCGTCAACCTGTCGTCGAACGTCGGCGGCCTGCATGCCGCCGGTCCGTTCTCGCTTGGCGCCGGTGACACGACGTCGTTCTGGTACGCCGTGCTTGGCGAACGCGACTCCGTCTCCACCATGACCCAGGTGGCGGCCGCGCTTGACCTGTATCTCAACTTCTTCCTGGCACCGGAAGCGCCGCCCGCGGCGGAAGTCGTGTCGACGCAGATCCGGGCCGCGACGGATGCGCTGGGGTCGATCAATCCTGAGGTCCAGATCTTCTTCTCGGATGCGCCGCAGCGCTGGATTGATCCGTTCCTGACCAAGCTTGCGGCGGACATTCTTGCCGCACCTGCGGGGACGCCGCTCGCGAACCTGGCGGCCTTGAACGGCGGCAACGCCGCCCTCTCGGCCTTGGTGGCTGCACGCGCCAGCGACAACCTGGAGCGGATCGAGGTCTACAAGTCGTGCGACGGTGGCGCCACGTTTACCGGCACCGGGAGTTGTGTCGGCAATCCGACCACCAACGAGGACGGCGTGTCGCAGGGCCTCGGGTGGCGGGCGTACCGCATCTTCAGCGCGGACGCCGCAGCCGGTATCCCGAGCTCCTTCGCGGATGGCAGCGTCGATGGCGGCCGTAGCTACCTGTACGTCATCATCGGCAAGAGTCGCGGCGCCAACTTCCTGTTGAACACGGCGACGGGTCCGGGCGAGGTCGAGTTCGCGCCCTCGATTCGCAACGTGCTCTCGCGGTCCACATCGGAACCGAACGTGGTTTCGATCTATGTGCCGGCCAGCCGCAATGCCGGGTTCGTGCCGGCAACGGCCACCATGACCTCCCGTCCTGTCGAGGGCACGGTGCCGATAACGTTGACGTTTGCCGAGAGCGTGACGCCGGGTACGTACACGGCAACATTCGGTAACCGGATCCTGGTGGCCCGTGACTCGCTCATCTCGACGGCGACCGCCGTGCGCACCGTGGTAACCACGGAACGCCGCGTCACGGCCGATGTGGCCGGCGTCGCGACGCCGACCACGGTCTTCAGCAACACGGCCACGCGGGCCGGGGCTGATGTGTTCCCGTTCGCGGGTACGCCGGCCGCGACGGCATCGGCCACCATTGTTGATACGGTACGTGTGACGGATACCTACAACGCCATCGGCTTTACTGTGGCGCGTGCGGGTGCGGCGTTCTTCGGCTCGATCACCCTCACGGGTGTCGCGGCCACGCCGAGCTCGTTGTTCGGGTTGGCGGACTATCCGGGCTTTGTGATCAGTGCGAATAACTCCGTGGCCGGTGGCTTCAATAGCGGCACGGAACGCCACATTCGTGGCGCGGTGGCACGCGAACGCCTGCGTCTGGCGGCCGCGGATACCATCACGCCGCGCGGTGTCGTGAACGGCTTCATGCCGCAGTGGCAGGAAGGCGTCCTCTCGGTGCGCACCGCGTTTGGCGGTGGCGTGTACGAGGTTCGCTGGACGGCCGAGCCCTACGGGTCGCCCAACGGTGGGTTCATCATGAACCGGACCAACCCAGCCGCGACGCAGGCCGAAGTGGCTGCGGCGCTGGCGGGCCGGACCGTTGGCCAGACGGGTCTCGATGATGCGCCCACGTCGGCGCTCACGGGCATTCCACAGACCGACCTGGTGCCGGTGCGCCTGCCGTTCACGATGCACAACTTGACCTACGACCGGCCGGTGAGCGTCGCGATGGCGCGGCGCCTCTCCAACCGGATCTTGCTGGGCGCATCAACGGATACGATGTCCATCCTGGTGCCCGAGGATGAATGGATTCCGGGCGATGCCCTCGTGCTCATGGAAAACGTGGAGCAGGACTCGGTCACGGGCGTCGGTACGGTACTCAGTGGGGCCGGTCAGCCCATCCGGGTCACGCAACCGCGCGTCACGTTTACGTCGGCGGTGGTCGGCTGTCAGACCGCCGTTCGACTGACGTGTAACCCGATTCCGAGTGGTTCGCCGGGGGCGACCGGGTACAACCCGATCCTCGAGGGCGACCGGACGCAGTCGGAGTACTATGTCGGCTTCGCGCCGGGCACGCAGTTCGTGCTTGACGTGACCGCGCCGATTGCCGGCGAGGACATCACCTCGGTGACGGACTCGGCCCTCGCCACGATTCGTGTCGTGCCGAACCCGTTTGTCATCTTCTCGCAGTATCAGGGCACGAGTGCGTCAAACTCGCAGGTGCTCTTCACCAACCTGCCGCCGACCGGGACGCTCCGGATCTACACGGTGGCCGGCCAGTTCGTGCAGCAGATCACCTTCACCCCGGACGATCTCGCGGGCGCCGGTGACCTGTTCTTCAATCTGCGGACGCGCGAGGGCATTGATATGGCGTCCGGTCTCTATTTCTGGGTGCTCAATGCGCCCAGTGACCCGACGAACCCGACCAGCACGCCCCTCCGGGCGGCCGGCAAGTTCGTCATCATCCGCGGCAGCGCGCAGTAAGGAGCGGCAACATGCGGACATATGCACTCATCGGTGCCGCGGCGCTCTTGACCGTTGCGGGCGGCGATCTTGCGGCCCAGCGCCAAGGTACGTTTCTGACGCCCGACGAGAACACGGTCACAACCCGTGTCGCTCAGCGCGGCGCGAATTTCCTCCAGATCGGCGTGGGCGCCCGGGCGCAAGCCCTGGGCGGCGCCATGACCGGTCTGGCCAGCGGCGCGACCGCCATGTACTGGAACCCGGCCGGTATGGCTTCGTTGGACGGGTTTACGGTGGCGTTCACCAGCGCCGCGCTGTATGCCGACCTCGACGTCTCGCACAGTTACGGGGCGGTCGCCATTCCCTTCGGGGGTGGTGCCCTTGGGGCGTCGATCATCCAGCTCAACTCCGGTGACATCTTCCGGACCGACGAGGGCAACCCCGGCGGCGGTTCGGCGCAAACCGGTGACATCTTCAATTGGACCGGCACGGCGGTGGGGCTGCACTATGCCCGCCGCCTGACGGACCGCCTGCAGGTCGGGGTCACCGGTCGCGTGATCGGTGAGGGGCTGGACCAGGCCACCGCCAGTTGGTGGGGCATGGATTTCGGGACCATGTTCAATACCGGCCTGTACGGGCTCACCATCGGCGCGGTGCTGGCCAACATCGGCCCGGCCGCCCGCATGGAGGGCAACATCATCACCCGGCGTGTGGCGACCCGTGAAGCCTTTGCGGTGAACCTGCCCATCCGGTACAACACGGTGGAGTATGCGTTGCCCACCGCCTTCCGGTTCTCGGTGGTCTCGAACCTGGTCGGTGGTGCGGATGCGCTGTTGTCGCCGAGCAACACGTCCAGCTTGAAGCTCGCGGCGGATATCAATGACGCCACGGACACGGACGTGCAGGTGTCGCTCGGCATGGAGTTTGGCTTCCGCGACCTGTTCTATCTGCGCGGCGGCAAGAAGTGGGCTCGTGAAGCCGGCCTCGAGCGCGACTTCGCGGACCAGTTGTCGTTCGGGGGCGGGATCGTCCTGCCCATGCTCGGACGGCACATGAAGTTCGACTATGCCTATACCGGCATGGGCGACCTCCAGAACGTGCAGGTGTTCTCGTTCGAGCTGGGCGGCCGCTAAGCCGCTAAACAACCGCGCCGGCGGGGCGGGCCCGCAGGATGGCCCGTCCCGCCCGGCACTGCCTGGGAGACCGCGATGCTTCGTAAGATTCTTGTTGGCGTGGCCTTGCTCGGAGCCGCTGCGGCGCCGGCAACGGCCCAACGACAGTTCCATGTGGGCCCGCGTCTCGGCTACACGCAGTACGCCGCCGAGACGGGCATCGAAGCCGGCCCGATGTTCGGGATGGATGCGATGCTGTCGCTGAGCAATAACCTGTCGCTCGGCTTCCGCTTCGATTTTGCCCGTCCGGTGACGGACGGCACCTTTTTCCCGGCGGAGATGACGTTCGGCGATACGACCATGCTGTTCGCCGTGAGTCAGCCCCTCACCATCGTGAACTACGCGGTGGCGGCCGAGTTCTCCACCGGCGGCTCGTTCGCGCCGTTCGTGAACGGCGGCGTGGGCCAGTACCGGATTTCGCTGGATCCGCAGGTGGCGCGCGGGCTCTCGGTGCTCGATGACATCGCCCTGATGGTGGGTGGTGGCCTGGAGATCCAGACCAGCGCCGGCACCAGCGTGCGGCTTTCGGTCCAGGACATCATCTACAACAATTTCAACCGGGCGAACCTGAATCCGGTGGATGCGCGCTTCGCGCCGATCCGGTTCCCGGACGCCATCCCGCCGCAGCCGCCGTTCCACGGCGTTGCGCACAATATTCATATCGCACTGGCGTTCTCGTTCACGCCGGGAGGCCAGTGATGCGTAGACTGAATCGGACGCTGGGCCTGTCGGCCCTGATGCTGGCCGCTGTGGCCTGCGATGATGACCGTACCTCCGTGCTGACGCCGGTGGGCGAGATTTCGATCGGTACGCCGGTCGGGTCCGCGCCCTTCCAGGTGCCCACGGGGACGGTGAGCACTGCCACCCTTACGGTCACCGCCAGTTGGCTGCGTGCCGTGACGGGCGCGAGCTACCGCACGTGGTATGTCAGCCGGGATCCGGTGTCGAATGTGGACGTGTATACGCCCGCGTTCGGGACCATCATCGAGCGGTTCCGCCGCGACTCGCTGTCGGGTGGCACCACCGGCACGCCGGTGCCGGATCCGATCACCGGCGAGACCATCCGCGTAATTGACACGATTGACGTGTCGCTCGTGCGCACCGGCACGTACGCCGGCACGGACAATCCGGATGTGTTTGAAGTGATCATGGGTATCGATTCCGCCGCCGATGTCGGCACCACCACGCCTGCCGCCGGCCGCAATGCCGTTGTGGTGAGCCTGGGTGACGGCAGTGGTTCGGACGGTATGGTGCTGTTCCGGCGGACCGGCGTGGCCGGTAACGGTGCAATGACGTTCGGCAACTTTGGTGGCACGGACGTGATCGCGGCGGCCAACCCGGCGGACTATGTCTTCGGGACCGGCGGTGGCACGGGTACGGGCAATTTCCGCGGCGCGGAAGTGTCGGTGGACTTCCGCGAGCTGCGGCGCCCGCCGACCGGCTACTTCTACCGGGGCTTCCTGGTGGATGCGGACGGTGTGGCCACACTGGTGGACACGCTGCGCAGCGCCTACAATGCGCTCGCCAGCATCAGCCGGGTGAGCCTGTTCGATGCGGATGTGAACGGCCAGTTGCCGGGCATTGCCGTGACGTCGATTACCCACAGCCAAGTGCGCGATGCGGACTTTGGTTCGTTCGCAGGGCAGACGCAGTTCATCCTGACGCTGGATCCCAAGGGCGCCGGCGCGGCGTTCGGTGGCACCGTGATCCTGCTCGGGGATATTCCTGAACGGGCGACCGCGAACTAATCGTGACCCGGGCCGGCTCCATTCCGGAGCCGGTCCGGGCCGTTGACTGATTACCAGACGCTACCGGACGGAGCGATAATCATGAAGCGAATTCTTGTTGGCGGGTGCGCGGCGCTGCTGGTGACGGCGGCATGCAGCGATGACCCGTCCCTGTATCTGGGCGGCCCGGCTGGTCCGGCCGCACGGATCCAATTGTCCAGCACCTCCCTCGAGATGACCGTGGGCGATGCGGCGACGGTCGGTGCCGTGGCGCTTGACGCCGTCGGCAACGTGACCAGTGATGCGCCGGCCTTTGCGGCGTGCAGCGGATCGCCGGTGACGGTGGCCTCGGCCACGCCGGGCGGGCTCTTTTCATCGGCCGCGACCATTCAGGCCGCCGCGTCGGCGGTGGGTGATGGCTGCGTGCTGGTGACCGCCGCGGGCTTGACGGACTCCGTGCGCCTCCGCGTCGGCCCGGCCGGCATCACCATCACCGGTCCCGCCACCGTGGGTTCGGGTGAAGCCGGCACGTTTGCGGCCAACGGCTTTGACGCCGCGGGCGCCGCCGTAACGGGTACACCGTCGCTCGAGTGGACGTCCAGCAACAAGGCGTTGCTGGTGACGGAGTTGACCGAAGGCATTACCTCCGGCCGTACGCCGGGCGCGGTGAGCCTCCGGGTACGGGCTGCTGGTGGCGCGAACGCGACGCTGCCGGTGACTGTCACGCCGGGCGCCTTTACGGGTACCACGTCGGCGACCACGGGTGCACCTGGTTTGGTCATCACTGCCACCCGTGGTCCCGGTGACGACGAGTTCGACGCGAACTCGGCAGCCACGTACGGTGGGCAGACAGCTTGGGTAGAGCTGGCCTCACCGACATCCATGCGGGTCGCGTTGCCGGCGACCGGGTCGGCCACTGCCCAGAACCTGCTTTTCACCGGGCTGGGTCCGAATCAGACCGCGAAGCAAGTGACCTTCACGTCCACGTCTGCCTTCGATGACCGGTATGGCAATGCGTCGGACCTGCCGGTCGGATCGCCGGGCTACGTGGCCAGCCGGTCTCCCGACAACTGGCTCTACTTCACGCACTCCGGGTTCGGAACCGGCACGGCCAACCGCGGTATCTGGAATGGCGGGACGCAACAGGACCACTATTTCCAGTTCACAACTGGCGCCACGGCCGGGACAGTGGTCATGACGCTGCAGTGGACCAACTTTGGGCCGGGGGCGGCTGGAGCCGCCTGCGCCGTCACGGTCTGCTCCGATTTTGACTTGGAGATATGCACCATCGCCGGCACCGGCTGCCAGGCGTCCTTCAGCGGGATCAACAGCCAGGAGGTGACTCCGGCTCGCGCGGTGGCCGCCAATACGACGTACACTGTGATGGCTTCCGCATGGACCGGGTTCAACAACATCCATAACTTCCGGGTGCGGGTGGCACCAACGGGCACGACGATAAATTAGCGAAGGTAGTACCTTGCTTCGGCGGCCGCCCCGGAATTCACGCCGGGGCGGCCGTTGTGTTTTCGGCCTAGTGGCGCCAGTGCGTTTGTGCCGTGCGCTGGTCGAGGGGCAGGCGGAAACCGAAGCCCGCGGTCACCAGACCCAGGTTCCACCGTCGCTCAAGGAAGGGGTTGCCGTCCACCCGGGTGTGGGCCGTGATCCACCAGCGGCCGGGGGGCAGGGTTAGGACGAGGGGGTCGGCGTTCAGACCCACCAGCACCACCGAGTCCCGGCCTGAGGCCGCGCGGGCCAGGACGGCCGCCGAGTCGAAGTCCGCCCAGGCCGCAGCCTCCCACCGGCGCAGCGAGTCCGCCGCCCGGCCGGCCGCCAGGGCCAGCTCCCGGGCCTCGGCTGTAGCCCCCCGATACAAGGCGTCGCGGGCCGCCGTCCGCTCCCCAAACCGCTGATACAGGCCCCGGAAACGCGCGTAGGCGGCCGCGTAACCCTCCGAACGTCGGTCCCGGGCCCGCAGGGAGTCTGCCAGCCGTTCGACGCTGTCACGCGTGGCCCGCCACCTGACAAACACGGGGCCCGAGTCGCTGAATTCCGGGGCCTGGTACGCGCCGAAGGCGGCTTCCAGCTCGGGGAATTGGGGGGCAGGGGTGCCGTAGGCTTGGGCCAGCGAATCCCGGATGGCGGCCGGGTCATACGGCAGGATCACCACGGTGAGGGGCTCGTCCAGGGTGAGCACGACCGTAGCGTCCCGCTGACAACCGGCCAGGGTTGCCGCGAGGACGATCAGGGATGTGGGGAGGAGGCGGGTGGAACCCGTCAATCCACGATGGTCTCTGGGAAGATGTACCGCATCGGGTCAATCTGGTTGCCGTTCACCAGCACTTCGTAATGCAGGTGGGGCGCCGTGGCGATGCCGGTATTGCCGACCAAGGCGATCTCGTCGCCGCGGCGGACCCGCTGGCCGACCCGCGCGAGAACGCGCGAGGCGTGCGCGTACCGCGTCACCACGCCGTAGCCGTGGTCCACGGTCACCATGTTGCCGTAGCCCGTCTGCCGGCCCACGTCCACCACGATACCGCCCGCCGTGGCCAGGATGGGCGTGTTCATCGCCGCCGAAATGTCAATGCCTTCGTGCGCCCGCGCCTCGTGGAAAATAGGGTGAATGCGCGCGCGGGCATACCGGCTCGAGAGGAAACCCGATGTCGGCATGATGGATGGGGTGCGACTCAGACGGTCTTGATGCGAGCGGAGGCTATCGTGCGCTTCGTCGTACGAGCGGGACAGCAGGTTGGCGCGACGCAGCAGACCCGAGAGGTCAGCACGCATTTCCAGCGCCGACAACCCGAACGGCCCGCCGGCCAGTGCCCGGTCGCCGTCGCTTAAGCGGCCTATGGGGCCGCCGACGCCGGCGCGCTGGACGTCGGCGTCCCGCGGCTCAAGGCCGGCCAGCAGGCGGACTTCGCGATCGCGGGTGGTAATGGCATCCAGCGTGTCGCCCAGTTGGGCCAGCAGGTTGCGGGTGCGGTCCAGCTCCTGGGCGAGCAGAACATTGGTCTGCTCCAGGCGGTCGAGGCGGGTCAAGTTGATGGACTTGGTGACCGTGGCCCACGCAAACACCAACGCCGCCGCTGAGCAAATGCCCAGCGACCACGCCGCCAGCTTGAACAGGCGGTTCGAAACTTCGAACCCCTTGCTCTCGCCAGCGCCGTGCGGAACCAACAGGACCGTCCACCGGCTCTTTGCCAAACCAGACCCCCAAGATAGGCCTCAGAATGTACGGGTAGCACGAAAGAGTGTCAACCCTGGCGAATGACTCGTAACTCGTTGTGTAATAACGAATTACTGTTTTGTAATGTCCGGGTCGAGTTTGGGGAACAGGGGGGCGGGCCTGGAAACGGTTTTGCCGACGGTGGTGGGCTCGGTGGCCAGCGACCACCCGCGCGGCAGTTGGGCCGGATCCAAGGCCAGCGCCTGCCAGGCCTCGGTCGCCTTCACCGGCATGAACGGGAACAGGAGTGCGGCGATGCGGGCCAGGGCGGCGGCCAGCGTGCCCAGCGTTTCCTGGAGGGCGTTCCGGTCGCCCCGTTTGGCCTGCGTCCAGGGCTGGCGCTCCTCGACGTAGAGATTGGCGCGGTCTACCAGGCGCCAGACCTGCGCGGCGCCTTCATGCAGGAGCAGGTGGTCCATCGCGTCGCGATAGGCGGCGAGCACCTGGTCGCCCATCTGGTAGAGATCGCTCGCGGGATTGGCAGCCGGGACCACGCCATCGAGGTACCGGACAATCATGGCCAGCACGCGGGACTGCAGGTTGCCCCACCCGTCCGCCAGTTCGGCGCGGTAGCGCGCGTCGAAGCGGTCCCAGGAGAACCCGCCGTCGGCGTCCCACGGGATCTCGCGCAGCAGGAAGTAGCGGAAGGCATCGGGTCCGTGCCGAGTGACTGCGTCGTCCAGGTCGAGGCGCACGCCGGCCGACTTGGAAAACTTCTCGCCCTTGAACAGCACAAAGCCGTGGCCCCAGACCTGGGCGGGCAGGGGCAGCTCGGCCGCCAGCAGCATGGCAGGCCAGATCACCGAGTGGAACCGGGTGATGTCCTTGCCGACGATGTGCAGTTGCGCGGGCCAGCGACGCTCGTAGCCCGCGGCGGGGAAGCCCGTGGCCGTGAGATAGTTGGGCAGGGCGTCAAACCAGACGTAAGTGGTTTGCTGCTCGCCGGTCGAGAGCGGGCGGGGAAACGGCACACCCCAGGTGAACCGGGACCGTGAGGCGGAGATGTCTTCCAGTCCTTGATTGAGCAGGGCCATGATCTCGTTGCGACGCGTGTCGGGCGCCAGGAACGTCGGATAGCGCTCGTGGTGGGCGAGCACGCGATCACGGTACTTGGACAGACGAAAAAACCAATTGCGTTCGAGCGTGTGCTGCAACTCGCGGGTCGCGTGCAGCGTGCAGCGGCCGTCCGTAATCTCGGCCGGCTGCTTGAACGCCTCGCAGCCCACGCAGTACCACCCCTCGTACTCGTGCTCGTAGAAGTCGTCGGGGTTCTTGTCAAAGATGCGATTGAGCAGGGCGGTGACTCCGGCATGATGGGCCGGGCTGGCGGTGCGCATGAACTGATCGTGGGAAATACCCAGCCGGGCCCACATGGCCGCGAAACGTGGGGCGATGTCGTCCACCTGTTGCTGCGGTGTGAGCCCGCGCTCGGCGGCTTTCTGGGCCACGGTCTGGCCGTGTTCGTCCATGCCAATCAGGAAGTGGACCGTGTCGCCGCGCAGGCGGCGGTACCGGGCAATGCAATCCGCGCCGATCTTCTCGAACGCGTGGCCCAGGTGCGGCTCGCCGTTCGCGTAGTCAATCGCCGTGGTCAGGTAGAACGTGTCAGACATCGGGGCCCCCGCGACCGCGGCGACCGCGCCGCCGCCGCTTGCGGCGTGGGGTCACGGCCTCGGTGGCCTGCTCCGTCGTGGGCGGCGTGCCGCTGTCGGTGAACGTGGCGAGCCCGCTCGGGGGGCGCGGGGGTTCAGGTGGCGGTGGTGGGGCGGGCTCGGCGGCCCCCATCTCGACCTTGAGTTCCCCCAACGTGAGCGAGCGGGACCCGCCATCCTCGGCGCGCAGCAGCACGCGCTCGCGGAAGATGTCGATCGCATGCACGCGTTCGTTGCCGACGGCCGTGCGGACCGTCTTCCCTTCCTTGGGGAAGCGTTTGCGTGCCTGTACGTAGAAGTCGTGCTCGTACCGCAGGCAACAGAGCAGGCGACCGCAGCCGCCGGAGATCTGGCTCGGGTTGAGCGAGAGTTTTTGATCCTTGGCGAGGCCCAGACTGACCGGCTGGAGCTCGGGCAACCATGACGAACAGCAGTACTCGCGGCCGCAGCGGCCGACACCGGAGAGGCGCTTGGCTTCGTCGCGCGCGCCGATCTGGCGCAGTTCGATGCGGGTGCGGAACAGGCTGGCCAGTTCCTTCACCAGCCCGCGAAAATCCACGCGCTGCTCTGCCGTGAAATACACGGTGAGCTTCTTGCGATCCCACTGCCACTCCGCGTCGGTCACTTTCATGCCGAGTTTGTGGGATTTGGCTTTGTCCATGACGGTGCGGCGGATGTCGTCTTCGGCCTTCCGCAGTTCCGCCGCAACATGGGATTCCTCGCGACCGGCGTTGCGGAGCACCTGACCTTCGGGTGCCTGCGGTTTGGTAAGGGCGCAGCCGTCGCAGCCCACGCCGCATTTCTTCGCAGCCGCTTCGCCGACCGCCGTGACGCGGCCCAGGTCCTGTCCGCGTTCGAGCTGTACCACCACGTCCGAGCCCATCGTGGGCGGATCGGCGTGATCCCACGTAAAGAATGCTTTCCGGTTGCCCTTGAACCGGACTTCAACGACTTCGGGCATGGCTATTGTTCCGCGAAACGGCCCATGCGGAGAAACTTCTCGGCACGGGTGGCGATGAGCCGGTCAGGGGGCAGGCGTTCGAGTTCACTCACCGCCCGTTCGAGGGCGGCGCTGAGCAGGCGTGCGGCCTCGCCGGGGTCGGCGTGGGCGCCGCCGCTGGGTTCGGGGATGATGTCGTCAATGATGTCGAGACCTTTGAGGTCGGGCGCCGTGAGCTTGAGGGCCTCGGCCGCCCGCTCCTTCTGCGTGGCGTCCTTCCAGAGAATGGCCGCGCAGCCTTCGGGAGAAATCACCGAGTAGATCGCGTTCTCCAGCATGAACACGCGGTCGCTTAAGCCCAGCGCGAGCGCGCCACCCGACCCGCCTTCGCCGATGATGATGGCGATGAGCGGGGTCTTCAAGACCGCCATGTCTTCCAGGTTGCGCGCGATGGCCTCGGCCTGGCCGCGTTCTTCGGCGCCCAGGCCCGGGTATGCGCCCGGCGTATCAATGAGCGTGATGACGGGCACGCGGAACCGCGCGGCCATGTGCATCAGGCGCAGCGCCTTGCGATAGCCCTCGGGGTGCGGCATGCCGAAGTTGCGCTGGAGGTTGGCCTTGGTGTCGCGGCCTTTCTGGTGGCCGATCACCATGACCGGGCGGCCGTTGAGGCGCGCCCACCCGCCCACGATGGCCGGGTCGTCGCGGTACAGGCGGTCGCCCCTGAGTTCCACGAAATCGGTGAAGACCGATTCGAGGTAGTCGAGCGTGTAGGGCCGGCGTGGATGACGGGCCACCTGCACGCGCTGCATGGGCGTGAGATCCTGGTAGATCTCGCGCCTGAGCGCCGTGAGCTTCTCCTGGAGCGGGGCGATCTCGTCCTGCACGTCCAGATCGCGCTCCGCGGCGAGCCGCTTCAGGTGCGCGATCTGTTTCTGCAGCTCGACGATCGGTTTTTCAAAGTCCAATTCAAAGGCCAAGGGCCGTTACCTCGTGTTTTCGAAGCGCACCCGTTCCGGTCCCAGCATGCTGCGCAGGGCGTCCACCAGTTCTTCGGTGAGTTCCACGCGCAGGCGCCGGGCCTTGAGGCGCACCGTCGTGCCGTTGCCGTCGCCCCATTCCACCTTGACCGGCGCGGGGCCGGGATGGGCGGTACACAGGGCGGCGACGGCCCGGGCGGTCTCGCGGTCAGGCCCGGAGCCCAGACGCCACGACAAGAGGATGCCCATCCCGCCCGTTGTGCGCAACTCCGCCAGGGGGACGGCGTCTTCCACAATGAACGGGGCCCGTTCTTCGTCCCGGTCGCGGGCGCTGTAGGTGCCCGTGAGCAGCAGGACGCTGTCGGGCCTGATGGCGCCCGACAGGCGGGACCAGGCATCCGGAAAGACGATGGCTTCGGCGGTACCGTGGAAGTCTTCCAGCGTGAGGCGGGCGTATTCGGCGCCCGACTTGCGGGAGATCTGGCGTTTCACGGCCGTGACGACGGCGCCCACGGTCACCTTGTGCTCGGTCCACTCGCCGAGAGTGGCGGTGGTGCGCGTGCCGAAGAGCCCCACCTCCTCGCGGAACCGGTCGAGCGGGTGGCCGGAAATAAAGAAGCCGATGGCTTCCTTCTCGCGGCTCAGGCGTTCGTGTTCGGACCAGACCGGGATATCGGGGAGCGGGGAGCGGGGAGCGGGCCCTCCCTCCGCTCCACCCGCGTCGCCGAAGAGGGAGACCTGGCCCGCGTCGCGTTCCTGCTGGAGCAACTGGGCCTCGCGCAGCGCATTGTCGAGCGCGGCAAACAGTTGTGCCCGGTGGCCGTCCAGTTGATCCAGCGCGCCCGCGCCGATCAGCGATTCGAGCACGCGCTTGTTGCAGAGGCGCAGGTCAATGCGGTCGCACAAGTCGGCGAGTGACGTATACGGCTTGTCGGTGCGGGCGGCGATAATGGAATCCACGGCGCCCTTGCCGGCGTTGCGCACGGCGCCCAGGCCGAAGCGCATCGTCTTGTCGCCAATCACGGTGAACTTCCAGCCGGATTCGTTCACCGAGGGCGGCAGCACCTGGAGGCCCATTTCGCGGGCGGCGTTGATGTACTCCACCACCTTGTCGGTATTGCCGATTTCGGACGACAGCAGGGCCGCCATGAACTCGGCGGGATAGTGCGCCTTGAGCCACGCGGTCTGGTACGCGATGACGCTGTAGGCGACGCTGTGGGACTTGTTGAATCCGTAACGGCCGAACGTCTCGATCTGGCCGGCGATGTCCTCGATGACCCGCTTGCCGTGCCCGCGCGCCACCGCGCGCGCAATGAAGGTGCCCAGTTCCCGCTTGATCAGGTCGGCGTCCTTCTTGCCCACGGCCTTGCGGAGCACGTCGGCTTCGGCGAGCGAGAAGCCGGCCAGCACGTTGGCGATCCGCATGACCTGTTCCTGATACACGATCACGCCGTACGTGGGCTCCAGCACCTCGCGCAGTTCGGGCAGGGCGTACTTCACGTCCTTGCGGCCGAGTTTGCGGTCAATGAAGACCAGATGCATGCCGCTGTCGAGCGGACCGGGGCGGAGCAGGGCGTTGGTGGCCACCAGGTCGTCGAAGCGGTCGCACTTCATGTTGCGCAGGGTCTCGGTGGCGAGCGCCGATTCGAACTGGAAGATGCCGGCGGTGCGGCCCTTGCGGAGCAGGGCGTACACGGCGGGGTCGTCGAACGGCAGCGTGTCGGGATCCACGGTGACGCCATGCCGCTCGCGGATCATCTGCACCGCATCATGAATCACGGTCAGGGTGCGGAGCCCGAGGAAGTCCATCTTGAGCATGCCGACCTTTTCCAAGCCGACCATGTCGTACTGCGTGACGATGGCGTCGGGGTCCTGCGGGTTGGTACAGACGGGTACGTATTCGTCGAGCGGACCCGGCGCGATCACGATACCGGCGGCGTGCACCGAGGCGTGGCGCGCCAGGCCTTCCACGCGCTGGGCAAGGTTGATCACCCGCGCCGCCGTCTCGTCGTGGCGTATGAGGTGGCGCAGTTCGGGTACCTTCTCGGCGGCCTCGGCCAGGGTCATGGCAAAGGCGGGGCCGGACGGAATGAGCTTCGCCATCTTGTCGGCGTCGGCCTGGCTCACGCGGAGCACGCGCGCGATGTCGCGCAGGGCGGCACGCGCCTTCATGGTGCCGAACGTGATGATCTGCCCCACGCTCGTGCGGCCGTAACGTTCGCGCACGTACTCGATCACCTCGCCGCGGCGTTCGTAGCAGAAGTCCACGTCAATGTCCGGCATGGACACGCGCTCGGGATTGAGGAACCGCTCGAACAGCAGGTCGAACTTGAGCGGATCCACGTTCGTGATCCGCAGGGCGTAGGCGACCAGCGAGCCCGCGGCAGACCCGCGGCCCGGGCCCACGGGGATGCCCTTCTCGCGGGCGGCCTTGATGAAGTCGTACACGATCAGGAAGTAGCCGGCGTAGCCGGTGGTGGTGATGACGTCGAGCTCGTACTTGAGCCGGTCGCGCACCTGGTCGGTGAGCGTGTCGCCGTAGCGGGCGTGGGTGCCTTTGGTGGCCAGGTCCACCAGCAGGGCGTTGTCGTCGGCGTAACCGGGTGCGCGGGGGAACTCCGGCAGGAAATACTTCTTCTCGAAATCGAACTCGCACAGCTCGGCCACGCGTACCGTGGTGGCGATGACGTCGTCGCGGCCGGGGAACAATTCCCGCATCTCGGCTTCGGACTTGAGGTAGCTCTCCTGGCCGATGAAACGGAAGCGGTTGGGATCGTCCAGGTCCTTGCCGGTACCGATGGCGAGCAGGCAGTCGTGGGCTTCGTGATCGGCGCGCTCGAGGTAATGCGCGTCGTTGGTGGCGACCACGGGGAGCCCCAAGTCCTGCGCCAGGCGGAACATGCCCTGGGTGACCACCTTCTCTTCGGGGATGCCGTGGTCCTGCACTTCCAGATAGAAACCGTCGGGACCGAACACGCCGCTGAAGTATTCGGCGGCGGCCCTGGCCCTGGCGTAATCCTCGCGGCGCACGGCCAGCGCCACCTCGCCCGACATGCAGGCGGCCAAGCACACCAGGCCTTCGCTGTAGCGCTCGAGGACTTCGCGATCAATGCGCGGGCGGCGGTAAAAGCCTTCGACGTACCCGATGGACGAGAGCTTGATCAGGTTCTTGTAGCCGGCACGGTTTTTGGCCAACAGCACCAGGTGCGAGTAAATGCCCGGCTGGTCGGCCAGTTTTTCCTTGACGTGACGGGGCCCGAACGCCAGATAGGCCTCGAAGCCCAGAATGGGCCGGATGCCGGCCTTGCGGGCCTCGGCGTGGAACGCCCAGGCGGCGTGGAGGTTGCCGTGATCGGTGACGGCCAGGCTGTCCTGCCCCAGGGCCTTGGCCTTGGCCACCAGCTCCGGAATCCGGTTGGCGCCGTCGAGCAGGGAGTACTCGGAATGGGTGTGGAGGTGAACGAAGGCCATGGAAAAAGGAAGATAATGGAACCCCGCCGGGATGGGACGGTATGCCCCATATTGCTCTGTGTTTTGGGCCCCTGCCCGGGGGCTTTGCTCGATAACAACTGAAGGAGGATGGCTGCATGCACCCTGTCTGTCGGACAATGTGCTGGTTGCTGGTTGTTGGTGGCGTGAGCGTGGAGATCGTGGCGGGTCAGGCGCGGACGCCGTTGGTACACATCCTGGAAGCCGACGGTGGTGAGTCCGACCTGGACCTGCGGACCGTGCGACGTGGGTTTGCGTTGTACGCGGCGGCGGACCGGGCGCTCACCGGCATGCGGATGACCGGAAACCACGGTGCGGCGTTTTCGAATTACGGCGACTGCACGAACGTGCTGTGGAGCTGTCAGAACCAGCGGAGTCGCCCGCTGCGGGCGGCGGGCAAATTCGTGATCATCCGAGGGTCATTCTTCTGACCGTTGTCAATCCGGCCTCCGGGGGCATACGTTCCTGTCCTACGCGAGGGACGCGCATGACCCGACGGTTGGTTGTAGCCACATGCTGTGTGTTCGCCGGCTGCCGAGGCGGCGAATCATTGCCCGAAGCGGCGGTCATCGAGGCGGTGGCCGCGTCGAACGCTCAGGTGGGAGTGGCCGGCGGCCCGTTGCCGGGGCCGCTCCAGGTCCGGGTGCTTGGTGAAGACAACGAGACCGTGCGCCGAGCCGGCGTCCGGTGGAGCGTGACCTCGGGGGCCGGGGCGACGTTGAGCGATACCATGACCTTGAGCGACGGCAACGGCATCGCCGAGGTGGGGTTCACGCTTGGGGCGACCCCAGGTGGGTACGTCGTCCAGGCGGCTCTTGTGGACGTCGAGGACCAATTTACCCAGCTCACTGCCACGGCCCTTCCGCCGCCGGTGCTGACGGGGGTGGCACCCACCACGTTCGCTGGCGGTGATACGCTCACGCTCACCGGGCAGGACCTGGCCCAGGTCGAGCTGGTCCGGATCGGCGGCGACGCCGTGCCGATCCTCTCCCAGAACGCCACGCAGATCGTGGTCCGCGCCCCGGTCTGCCGGCCCGGCGGGCCGGTGCAGGTGATCGCCTACCGGATGCGCGCACCGTCCAACGCCTTGCAGGGCACGTTCGTCACGGGTGGCACGGTGACGTTGCAGGTCGGCCAGTGGACCGTGATCGATCCGAGCGGCCTGCCCGGCTGTGTCACCTTTCCGGATGCCGGGGCGTCCGGTGCGGAGTACGCGGTCACCGTGATGTCCGTCGCCGCCGATGCGGCGGTGGTTGCGCAGTACGCGTTTGGCGGCGACTCCCTCGTACCACCGCCCACGGCCGCGCCCCCCCGCCCGCTGACGCCGGCGGAGGCGTTTCACACGCGGCTCAGGGACTGGGAAGCCCAGGCGGCCCAATTGAGCCGACCCGCGATGGCGCCGTCGGCGCTCGGGGCGGCCGGCATCCGGCGGCCGGAGGTCGGGCACAAGCGCGATTTCCGCGTGTGCTCGATCATCACGTGCAGTGAAGACAGCGATTTTGCGCGGATCCGCGCGGAGGCGCGGTACGTGGGCAACCACGCCGCGATCTATGTTGACCTGGAGGCGCCACCCGGCGGCTTTTCCCAGTCGGACTTCGATTCGCTGGGGGCGATGTTCGATGAACGGCTGTACGATGTGGCCACGACGTTCTTCGGATCGGAGTCGGATGTCGACGAGAACGGCGTCGTGATCGTGCTGATGACCCCGGTCGTGAATGGACTCACGCCGTCGGGGCAGTGCCAGAGCTCCATCATTACCGGGTTTTTCTTCGGCATTGACATTGACCCCGCGTTCCTGAACGACAGCCGTGGCAATCGCGCCGAGGTGTTCTATACGCTGGCGCCCGATCCGAACGGCGTGGAGGCGTGCGCGCTGAGTCTCGACCTGGTGCGGCGCCTGGTGCCCGTCACGTTTGTGCACGAGTTCCAGCACATGATCAGTTATCACCAGCATGTGCTGTTGCGGGCTGGCAATCAGGAAGTGCTGTGGCTCAACGAGGGTCTCAGTCACCTCTCGGAAGAGCTGGCCGCGCACCGCTTCGACGCCCTCGGCCGGGCCGATCTGTTCTCGCGCTTCGCGATCGGCAACCTGTTCAACGCCTACCTGTTCCTGAGCGACCCGGACGCCCATGTCGTGATTTCGACCACGGGTACCGGTTCACTGGAGGAACGGGGCTCGGCGTGGCTGTTCCTGCGGTGGCTGATTGACCAGCACGGCGAGGGGATCGTCCGCCGACTGGTCGAGACAGGCCGCCGAGGGGCCGCCAACGTCGAGGCGGTGACCGGCGAGCCGATGTCGCGGCTCCTGGCCGACTGGTTCATGGCGACCTGGGCCTCGGACCTGCCGGACTTCACCGCGCCGGCGCGCCTGAAGTACACCACTTGGCGTCTGCGGACCACGTATGGATCGCTGCATGACCAGTTGCCCAGCCGGTTCGACCGGCCGTTTCCGATTGTGCCCACGCTGTTCGCGGGCGGCCAGTTTGGCACGACGGGCACGATCCGGTCCGGCACTGGCAACTACTATCGCGTGGTGCAGCAGGCCGGGCAGGCAGGATTCTCATTGCGGCTGACCAATCCGGTCAGCGAGCCGCTGCTCGCGTCCGACCGGGCGCGGGTGACGGTGCTCAGGGTGCGGTAGCGTGCGCGGTGCGGTGATGGTGGGCGCACTGCTGCTCGCCATCCCGGCGGGAGCTCAGCGCAGCGGCCTGACCCTGACGGAACCCGGGTCTGTGCGTGGTGCGGGGTTGCAGGGCGCGGGCGCCGCGCTGATGGGAGATGCCGGGAGCGTGTTCACGAACCCGGCCGGTCTCGCGATCATTCCACACCTTTCCATCGAAGCCAGCTATTACCGCGTCGCCACCGATAACGCGCTGTTTGCCGGTGCGCTCGGCTGGCGGCTGGGGCAGTTCGACCTCGGCGCCGGGCTCAAGTTGCTCGATTACGGTGGTGGAGCCGAGTACGACGCGCTGGCGGTGGGCTCGCTGATCTACCGGTTGGGTATGCTGGCCTTCGGGGGCTCGGCCAAGGTGCTGCGCGAACAGACGGTGACAGGGCGCGTGCAGGGAGTGAGCGGAGATATCGGCGTGGCGCTCGCCGTCTTCGACATCCTGGCGCTCGGGTTCGCGGTCCAGAACGTTTCAGGCAACTGGGACGAGACCCCGCTCGTGATGCCCCGGCTTTCGCGGCTTGGCTTCACCATGAATTACACGGATCCGCAAGAGGCCTTCCGGCTGCTCTCGACCGTCGAGGGGCAATGGTCGGAAGGGCGCGGGGGGCGGCTGGTGCTTGGTGTCGAAGGCGGGCTGGTGGTTGGACATGCTGTGGGCTTGATCGGCCGAGTGGCGTATGGCGGGCGTTTTGATGGCTCGACTACGTCGCGGTTCACCTACGGCCTGACCGCCGAGTTGGGTTGGGTACTGGTGGACTACGCGCTCGAGCCGGAGGATCCCCTTGGATCCCGGGGCCAGCGCGTGGGTGTCCGGTTCATGCTGTGAGGTGGCGACGCGTCTGGCGGGTGGTGCAGTGGATGGCGTTGGGGTTCGGACTACTGCTCGTCGTGGCACCGCTGGTTTCGGCCGAAGTGCGCTTTGTGTATCGCGGTGGCTGGGAACTGTTGCGCATTCAATGGCGCGCAACATCCATTACGACTCTGCTGCAGGATCCCGCCCTCGATTCCGCAACCCGCTCGCAACTGACGCTGGTGCTCGATGCCCGATCGTTCGCCGTGGATTCCCTCGCACTCAATGCCGACAAGTCCTTCACCCGCTACGTGGACGTCGGGCGCGATACCCTGGTGCTGGTGCTCTCGGCCAGCCCGCATGACCGCCTCGCGGCATATACCTGGTGGTTTCCCATTACCGGTCGCGTGGCGTATCACGGGTATTACTCACTGGCGGCGGCGGAACACGCGGCGGCCCGGTTCGCCGAGCGCGGGTACGATACCTATCTGCGCACCGCAGGCGCATTCAGCACGCTGGGCTGGCTGCCGGACCCGTTGTTCTCCACGTCGCTCGGTCCGGGACCCTGGATTGCTGCCACCGTGATGCATGAACTGGCCCACAACACGATCTGGATTACCGGTGAGACGCAGTTCAGCGAGTCGCTGGCCGAATTGATCGGGTATCGCGGCGCGGAACAGTTCTTCCGTTCGCGCGGCGACACGGCCAACGCCCGGCTCATGGATCGGGCGTGGCAACAGCGTCGCGTGACGTCACGCATTCAAATGGCCCTCGTGACGGCCCTGCGCGACGCACTGGCAGATGGACGCACGCCCGAGGAGCGGGAAGCTCGGCGGTCAGCGGCGTTCGCGGCGGCCGATTCCTCGATTCAGTCGTCGGGCATCAACCCGGGAAGGGCGCTCCGGGTAGCGATCGCGGAATACAACAATGCCGCGGTGATCGCGGCAGGGTTGTATCACGGTGATCTGGATGGACTGGAGGCGCTCTACCAGTCCTGCGGGGGGATTCTGGCTGCCGTCATCGCTGTGGTCCGAACGGCGGTTGATCCGTCCTCGGCGCGCTGCAGTGCGGACGCGGTCGCACCAGCGGGTACATCCTCCGTGCACTGACGCGCGCTTCCGGACGGACTCGCCGCCGTTCACGGACGTCAGTATCCGCGCAGGTGCTCCGCTTCCGCGACCCGCGCCATCGCGATCGCCAGCGCGGCGGTGCGCCATGACACCTTGCGTTCCTTGACCATGTCCCGCACGCTGACGTAGGCGCGTTTCATTTTCTTGAGCAGTTCGTCGTTCACGTATTCGTGCGTCCAGAAGTGCTGCTGGAGATTCTGGACCCATTCGAAGTAGCTCACCACCACGCCACCCGCATTCACCAGGAAATCGGGCAGGACCACGATGCCGCGTTCGTCCAGGATCTTCTCGGCGGTGGGTGTGGTGGGCGCGTTGGCGGCTTCCACCACCACCTTGCAGCGAATACGGTTGGCGTTGGATTCCTTGCAGATCACGCCGCCCAACGCGGCGGGCACCAGCCAGTCGCATTCCAGTTCCCAGAGCTGTTCGTTGGTGATGCGGTCGCCGCCGGGAAACTCCGCGACCGACTTGCGCTGTTCGTAGGCGTGCGCGAACAGTTTCGGAATGTCGAGACCCTTGGGATTGTATATCCCGCCGTCCACGTCACTGGTGGCGATGATTTTGGCGCCTTCGGTGTGGGCCAGGCGGGCAAAGTGGGCGCCGACGTTGCCGAAGCCCTGCACGACGCAGGTGCCGCCCTTTTCGAAAGGAATCTTGAAGTCGCGTGCGTACTCCTGCATGGCGTACATCACGCCGCGGCCCGTCGCCTCTTCACGTCCGAGCGAGCCGCCGAGGCTCACGGGCTTGCCGGTCACGATGGCCGGTGTGTAGCCATTCCGCTTGGAGTACTCGTCGAGCAACCAGGCCATGACCTGGGCGTTGGTGCCCATGTCCGGGGCCGGGATGTCGCGGTACGGTCCCAGGATGATCGCGATGCGGGAGGTGAACGTGCGGGTGACGGCTTCCAGTTCCCGCAGGGAAAGCTCCCGGGCATTGACCTGCACGCCGCCCTTGGCCCCGCCGAACGGGATTTCCAGCAGCGAGGTCTTCCACGTCATCGTCGTCGCGAGCCCGAGGACTTCGTGCTCGTCGGCCTCGGGATGGAACCGGATGCCGCCTTTGCACGGCCCGCGCGCGCCATTGTGCTGGATGCGGTATCCGCGATAGACCTCGAAGCGGCCATCATCCATGCGCACAGGCACCTCGACCGAGAGCGACCGGAACGGGGTCCGGAGGATCCTCCGGAGGTGCAGGGGCATGTTGATCAGGTCGGCGGCGACGTCGAACTGGTTGGTAACGATCGAGCCGGAGTTCATGGCCGACGGGTCGGGCGCGTTCATACTGATGGAGCTCCCATTGTGGTCGACCTTGGAGATACGGTCTCACACGACTCGCGGCAAGGGGGCCTATATTTGGTCCCATGACTGACTACCAGCCCTTTGTTACCGCGCATCGGGACCGCATGCTCGCGGAACTGATGACCCTCCTGCGGATTCCGTCCGTTTCGACTGATCCCGCCCACAACGCCGACTGCCGTCGCGCGGCCGAGTGGCTGCGCGACCACCTGAAGGCGCTGGGATGCCCGGTGGTCCAGCTGCTGGCAAGCGAGACGCATCCGGTGGTGTGGGCGGAGGGACCGCGCGTGGATGGCCCGACGGTGCTGTGTTACGGGCACTATGACGTGCAGCCACCCGACCCGCTGGACCTGTGGGACAGCCCGCCGTTCGAGCCCGTGATCAAGAACGGCGACCTGGTGGCCCGCGGCGCCACGGACGACAAGGGCCAGCTGTTCGCGATGGTGAAGGCGTTCGAAGCGTTGCTGGCCCACGGCAAGCCGCCCGTGAACGTGCGGTTCCTGCTCGAGGGCCAGGAGGAGTCCGGCAGCAAGGTGCTGTTTGATCTGCTGAAACGGGAGCCGCACCGCGTGGAGGCGGACGCCGTGCTGGTGGCGGACATGCCGTACTATGCGCCGGGCTGGCCGGCCGTCGAGACCGCGCTCCGCGGCATGGTGTACGCCGAGGTCAGCGTGCGGACGCTCAAGGGCGACCTGCACAGCGGGCTGTACGGCGGTGTGGCGCCCAACGCGCATGAGACCCTGGTGCGGATTCTGGCAGGACTCAAGGGCGCCAACGGGCGCATCCGCATCCCGGGCCTGTATGACGACGTGGCCAAGCCGTCCAAGGTCGAGCGCGCGGCGTGGGCCAAATTGCCGTTCAATGAGCGGAAGTATCTCAAGGAAGAAGTCGGCGCCAAGGCGCTGACAGGCATCGCAAGTGCCACGGTGTTTGAGCGGACCTGGGCCCTTCCGACGCTCGAAATCCACGGCATCATGGGTGGGTTCACGGGTGAAGGCGCCAAGACCGTGATTCCCGCCGAGGCGCGCGCCAAGATCTCGCTGCGCCTGGTGCCGAATCAGAAGGAAAAGAAGGTGCAGAAGCAGTTGCTCGCCGCGATCAAGGCGCTCACGCCCACGTGGGCCGAGGTCAAGGTGCGGTTCCTGCACGGGGCCGACCCGGTGCAGGTCTCGCCCGACTCGGCGCCGATCCGCGTGATGGATCAGGCGTTTCGTGAGGTGGAAGGGCGGGGGGTGGTGCCGATTCGTTCGGGCGGATCGATCCCGATTGTGCCCGCGCTGGCGCAACGCGGGGCGCCCGTGGTGTTGGCTGGCGTGGGGTTCCCGGATGACCGCCTGCATGCGCCCAACGAGAAGATCAACGTGGAGCAGATTTTCAAGGGCGTACGGGTGTTTGCGCGGTTCTTTGAGTTGATGGGGCGCCCCTAGGCTCGACCCCCGCGCCGCATGCGCATGGGCTCCGCTCGACCGTAGCGTTCCTCGGCCCACGGGTCCCCGCGCATGTGGTACCCGTTCTGTTCCCAGAATCCCGGCTCGTCCTCTTCGAGGATCTCGATGCCCGTCACCCACTTGGCGCTCTTCCACAAGTAGAGGTGCGGCACCAGCAGCCGGGCCGGCCCGCCGTGTTCCGGCGGGAGCGGTTCGCCCGCAAAATGGGTGGCGATCAGGTTGGCAGGCCGATCCAGGTCTGCGAGCGGCATGTTGGTGGTGTAGTCGGGTGCGGCGTGGATCAGGGCGGCCGTGGCGTTCGGATGGACGCCCGCCTGCTGTAACAGGTCCGCAACCGCGACGCCCCGGAACTCGTTGTCGAGTCGCGTCCAGTGCGTGACACAGTGCATGTCGCACAGCACGGTGCGCTGGGGCAAGGTCGTGAAGTCTGTCCACGAAAGTGTGGTGGGGTTCCGCACGGCGCCGAAGACGCGCAGCGTCCACGTGTCCGTCGGGACGCGCGGGACGTTGCTGTAATGCAGCACCGGCCACTTCCGGGTTCCCACCTGGCCGGGCGGGAGGGGGCCGCGGTCCCGTACGTCAACCTTATCGCTCACGCGGGGACCGCCAGATCGTCGCGTGATACCATCTGCGGGCGCAGGCTGAACGTGTCGGCAAAGGCGAGCACGGTCTGATCAATCGCCCGAGCCCACACGTCGCGCGGGGTCCGCTCGCCGAGCTCCTTCTGGAGGCTGGTCATCGTCACGTCAGGGATGCCGCACGGCACGATCAAGTCGAAGTACCTCAGGTCGGTCATCACGTTGAGCGCGAAGCCATGCCAGGTCACCCACTGCTTCACGTGGATGCCGATGCTCGCGAGCTTGCGGCCGCCGGTCCACACGCCGGTGTAACCCTCGCGGCGCTCGCCCACGAGACCGAAGTCTGCGGCCACCGTGATCAGCGCCGCCTCGAGCTGGCGCAGGAACCAGTGCAGGTCCGGCTTGTGCTGGGTGAGGTCGAAGATCGGATACCCCACCAGTTGGCCGGGACCATGAAACGTGATGTCGCCGCCGCGCTCCGCTTCAAAGACCTCGACGTTGCGTGCCGCAAGGAACTCACGGGGCGTGCTCAGGTGCTCGGTCTTGAATCCACGCCCGAGCGTAACGACCGGCGGATGCTCCACGAGCAACAGCAGGTCGTTCGGGATCTCTCCGGCCACTTTCCGGTGGGCGAGGGTGCGCTGGAGGGCCAGGGCCTCGCCGTAGGCCATGCGGCCGAGTCCGACCACATCGAGCGTTCTCACGCGCGCCGGGCCGCGAGCACCGCGATCACGACCAGCGCGATGCCATAGGCCGCGAGACCGATGGCCTGGCCGATCAGGGCGGCGGCCATGGTGCCGATGATCAGCAGGGTGGCGCCAAAGGCGCAGATGGCGGCTGTGACCGCGCGCCGCCAGAGGTCCTCGATGGGGCGGCTCAGGAACCAGCCGGTGATGACGGCGACCGTGAGGCTGCCCGCAAACATGAACAGCAGCGTGTCTTCGGTCTTCGGGATCAGAAAGAGCGTGGCGGCGCACACGGCCCCGCCCGTACTTGAGCCGGCCACGATGGTCCACAGGGCCGTGCTGACCCGATCGGTCGTCATCAGATGTGCATGACGCGACCCATCGAGTCGAGTGCCGCCTCGGCGATCGCTTCCGACAGGGTGGGGTGGGCGTGCACCGCGAGGTCCACCTCTTCCACCGTGTACTCGTTCTCGCGGGCCACGGTGAGTTCGTGGATCATTTCGCTTGCGCTGCCCGACACGATGTGCGCGCCGAGGATCTCACCGTACTTCGCCTCGCGCAGAATCTTGACGAACCCCTCGGTCTCGTTGGTGGCACGGGCGCGGCCATTGGCCGAGAACGGGAACTTGCCGACCGTGTAGTCGAGCTTCTGTTCCTTGCACTGCTCTTCCGTCAGGCCGATACTGGCGACTTCCGGATGGCAGTACGTGACGGACGGGATGTTATCGTAGCGAATCTTGTGGGGTTTGTGGCCGGCCACATGCTCGGCCACATACACGCCTTCGCGCGATCCCTTGTGCGCCAGCATGGGCGGGCCCGCGATGTCGCCGATGGCATACACGCCCGGAGCGGTGGTCTGCAGGTTGGCGTCCACCTGAATGAACCCGTTGTCGCGACGCTTGATGCCGGCGGCGTCGAGGCCCAGATCGTCCAGGTTCAGGGCGCGGCCCGCGGCCATCAGCACTCGCTCCACTTCGATCTTTTCGGTCTTGCCGCCGCTCTCGACGTCCATGGTCACCTTGTCCTTGGCCACCTTGACGTTGCTGATCTTGGCGCCGGCCAGGACGTTGATCTTCCGCTTCTTGTACACCTTGGCAATGGTGGCCGATGCTTCGGCGTCGTCGTTCGGCAGGATGCGCGGCAGGGCCTCGATCAAGGTGATCTGCGTGCCGAAGCTGCTGAAGATGTCGGCGAACTCCACCCCCACCGCCCCGGCGCCGACAATGGCCATGGTCTTGGGCGCGGTTTCAAGGAACAAGGCTTCGTCCGAGGAGATCACGACCTTGCGGTCGAGCTCGAGGCCGATCTGTGGAATGCCCTTGGTGCGCGTGCCGGTCGCGATCACCAGCGCCTTCGTGGCCGTGTAGGTCTCGCCGTTCACGGTCACCTTGCGGTCCTTGCCGACCTTGCCGGTACCCGTGATCACGGTGACCTTGTGCTTCTTCATCAAGTATTCGACGCCCTTGGCGTTCTGGTCGGCGACGCCGCGCGACCGCTTCATCGCGACCCCGTAGTCCAGCGTCAGCCCGGTGATGTTGAGTCCCAGCGCCTTCGCGTCGTGCTGGACGACGTGGGCGATGTGTGCGCTGTGCAACAGGGCCTTGCTCGGGATGCAGCCGATATTGACGCAGACGCCACCGAGTTTTTCCTTCTCGATGACCGCGGTGGAGAAGCCGAGCTGGGCGCTGCGGATGGCGCAGACATAGCCGGCGGGACCGCCGCCCAGGATGACGATATCAAAGGTTTTGGACATGGTTACCAGACGAGGGCCAGGGGGTTCTCAAGCATGCGCACCACGGTTTGCAGGAACTGGGCACCCGTGGCGCCGTCAATGACGCGGTGATCACAGCTCATGGTCACGCGCATGCGTTTTCGCACGACGACCAGGCCGTCCACCACGACGGGTTTCTCGGTGAGCGCGCCGACCGCAAGGATGCCCGCTTCGGGCGGGTTGATCACGGCGGTGAACTCATCAATGCCGAACATGCCGAGGTTGGACACCGAGAAGGTGGCGCCGGTGTACTCCTCGGGCTTGAGCTTCTTTGCGCGGGCGCGATCGGCCAGGGCCCGCACTTCGGACGCAATCGCGCGCAGCGACTTGCGGTCGGCGTGGCGAATCACCGGCGTGATGAGCCCGTCCTTGATGGCGACCGCGACGCCAATATGCACTTCGCGGAAATAGCGGATGTGATCGTCCTGCCACCACGCGTTGCACGCCGTGTGCTGGGTGAGCGCCGTGGCGACCACCTTGAGGATGATATCGTTGAACGAAATCTTGGCGTCGCCCTGGGCATTCAGCGCGGCGCGCGCCTCGGCGGCCCGTTCCATGTCGGCTTCCGCGGTGAGGAAGAAATGCGGAATGGGGCCGATGGACTGGGACAGCCGCTTGGCGATGGTCTTGCGGACTTGGGAGAGTGGAACGTCGTCCCATCCGCCCGAGGCGGCGGTTGCCGGTCCCGCGCCCTCGACATCGCGCCTGATAATCCGGCCACCGGGGCCCGATCCGGCGACCTGCGAAAGGTTTAGCTGTTTTTCGCCGGCGATACGGCGTGCAAGGGGCGACGCCTTGAGGCGATCCGCCGAGGGCGCGGCGGGTGGTGCCGGTGTTGGCGCTGGGGTGGCGCCCCCCGGTGGCGTGGCCTTGCTCGGCGCCGACGGTTCCTTCGCGGCGGGCTGTGGTGTGCCGGTGAGATCGCCCAGGTCTTCGTCCTTCCCCGCAATCACCGCCACCAGGCTCCCCACATCCGCCGTCTTGCCCTCGGCCACGAGAATCTTGCGCAGCACGCCGCCACCGCGGGCCTGGAGCTCCATCACCGCCTTGTCGGTCTCGACCTCGGCGAGCACGTCGCCGACGGAGACCGCATCGCCTTCCTGCTTGAGCCAACTCGTGATGCGCCCTTCTTCCATCGTGGGCGAGAGCGCTTCCATCAGGACTTTGGTCGCCATGGTCGCCTTCAGTCCAGGTAGGCCACGCGACGCACGGCCTCGATCACCTGGTCGGGGTCCGGCTTGGCGGCCTTTTCGAGTCGCTTGTTGTACGGCATCGGCGCGTCGGCCTGCGTCACCCGCATGACCGGCGCGTCGAGGTAGTCGAATGCTTCGCGCTGGAGATCGTCCACCACCTGAGCGCCCACACCCGCAAACCGCCAGCCTTCTTCGATCACCACGCACCTGTTGGTCTTCTGCACGCTCGTGAGGACGGTGTCCAGATCCAGTGGGCGGATGGTTCGGAGGTCCACGACCTCGGCCTGGATGCCGTGCTCCTCAGCCAGCCGTTCGGCCGCCTTGAGCGCAACGGGCACGGTCTTCGAGTGGCAGATCAGCGTGACGCCGTCCCCTTCGCGCTTCACATCGGCTTTGCCGATCGGCACGAGGTATTCCTCCTCGGGCACCTCCCCTTTCGTGTTGTAGAGCATCTCGCCCTCGATGAACACGACCGGGTTGTTGTCGCGAATGGATGACTTGAGCAGTCCCTTGGCATCGTAGGGCGTGGCGGGTGCCACCACCTTGAGCCCGGGAATATGCGCGTACCACGACTCGAGGGCCTGCGAGTGCTGGGCGCCGAGCTGGAGCGCGGCGCCGCCGGGCCCGCGAAACACGATGGCCATGGGAATCTGGCCGCCCGACATGTAGAGCATCTTCGCGGCCGAGTTGACGATTTGATCAATGGCAAGCAGGGCAAAGTTCCACGTCATGAACTCGATGACGGGTCGCATGCCGACCATGGCGGCACCCACCCCGATGCCGGTGAACCCCAGCTCGGCAATTGGCGTGTCCACCACGCGGGTGGGCCCGTAGGCCTCCAGGAGGCCGCGGCTGACCTTGTAGGCCCCCTGGTACACGCCGACTTCTTCCCCCATCAGGAACACGGACGGGTCGCGCGACATTTCTTCGCGGAGTGCCTCGTTCAGGGCGTCGCGGTAGGTAATGGTGCGCATCAGTCGGCGTAGACGTGCGTGAAGAGTTCGTCGGGCGCAGGATCGGGGCTTTCGTCGGCGAACCGCAAGGCGTCTTCCACCTCGGCGACGACATCCTTTTCGACCTGTCCCAAGGCGTCGGCGTCGGCCAACGTGGCTTCCTGCAACTGCCGGCCGAGGCGCTCGATGGGGTCCAGCGCCTTTTGCTCTTCGAGTTCTTCCTTGGTGCGATAGTGCCCGTGGATCGGATCGGACATGGAGTGGCCCATGTAACGATAGGTGCGCACTTCGAGCAGGGTTGGGAGCTGTTCTTCGCGCGCGCGCTCGACGGCGCGCGTGGCCGCGTCATAGACCGCGAGGACGTCCATGCCGTCCACCGTCTCGGCGGCCATATCGTAGGCGCAGGCCCGTGAGGCGATATCGTACACGGCGGCGGCGCGTTCGAGGGCGGTGCCCATGCCGTAGCGGTTGTTCTCACAAAGGAAAACGGCCGGCAACTTCCACAGGGCGGCCATATTGAGCGTCTCGTGCCACGAGCCGATGTTCACCGCCGCTTCGCCGTAGAAACACATGGCCACCTGGTCCGTGCCGCGCGACTTGGCGGCGAATGCGGCGCCGGCCGCCAGCGGAATGTGAGCGCCAACGATGGCGTGCCCGCCCAGGAACCCGAGCGACGCATCGAACAGGTGCATCGAGCCACCCTTGCCGCGCGAGCAGCCGGTGTCCTTGCCGAACAGCTCGGCCATCACCGCGCGGGCCGTGATGCCGCGCGCAATGGCATGGGCGTGCTCGCGGTAGCTCGTGAAGACGTAGTCGTCGGCGCGAAGCGCCGCGAGGGCGCCGATCGCCACCGCTTCCTGACCAATGTACAGGTGACAGAACCCGCCGATCTTGCCTTGGGCATAGGACTCGCCGGCTTTTTCTTCGAACCGCCGCACCAACAGCATCTGACGGTAGAGCCCCCGATAGAAGTCGGCCCGACCGGGTTCGAGCGTCATCGTGCCGCCTCCGCCTGTTCCCATGCGTGATACGACGACCGCACCAGCGGTCCCGCTTCGACGTGCCGGAAGCCCATGCCGAGCCCCAGCCGCTTGAGCTCGGCGAACTCGTCCGGCGTGTAGTAGCGCGCCACGGGGAGGTGGGAGCCGGAGGGCCGCAGGTACTGGCCCAGGGTCAGGATGTCCACGCCTTCGGCGGCCACGTCACGCATGGCGTCGAGCAACTCGTCCCATTCCTCGCCCAGACCGCAGATGATGCCGGACTTGGTGAGCATGCGGGGCGCGAGCTCGCGGCCCATCGCCTTGGCCACGTTCAGTAGACGGATGGCTCGCGGGTAACGACCGCCGGGCCGCGCGATGCGGTACAACCGCTCGACCGTTTCGAGATTGTGGTTCAGGATGTCGGGCTGGCTTTCGACCACCAGGCGCAACGCCTCGTCGGAGCCCTTGAAGTCAGGGATCAACAGCTCGACCGAAGCTTCGGGCAACCGCTTGCGAATCGCCGTCACGCATCCGGCGAAGATTTCGGCGCCGCCGTTCGGCAGGTCGTCGCGATCCACACTCGTGATGACCACGTGCCGCAGGTTCATGGCGGCCACGGCCTGCGCGAGCCGCTCCGGTTCGACGGGATCGTACGGGGCGGGGGTGCCGTGGGCCACCGCGCAGTACGCGCAGTTCCGGGTACAGACATCGCCGAGCACCATGAACGTGGCCGCGCGATGATCCCAGCACTCACCGATGTTCGGGCAACGCGCTTCCTCGCACACGGTGTGGAGGCCGAGGTCGCGCATGAGGCGTTTCACCTCGACGTACGTGCTGCCGCCCGGCGCTTTCACCTTGAGCCAGGGCGGTTTGCGCGACGGATTGGGGGACTCGCCCAGGATGGCGCCAGAACGGGCAGATGTCAGCGGGACAAGTTCCATGGGATGGGTAACATAGCGACCGTCCCACGGGCCGACTAGGCGCGGACGCCTATTCTCAACCGTTTGGTTGATGCCTCAGAATTGCCAGAAGCGCGCCGGGTCGAGGGGGGTGAGGTCGTACTCGGTGGAATGGCCGGTGTAGAGCGAGGCGATGACCTCGCCGGTGAGTCCGGCGAACAGGACGCCGTTGCGGCCGTGGCCGGCCGCGTAGTACAGGCCCTGCACGTCGGGGTCTTTGCCAACGATGGCGTTGCCATCGGGGGTGACGGGTCGGAGTCCGGCCCAGGCGCGACGCGGCGTGGCGTCGGCCAACCGGGGGATCAACCGGGCGGCCTTGGCGTGCACGGTGGTTCGGCCAGCGGTGGTGACCGTCGAGTCGAATCCGGCGTGCTCCATCGTCGAGCCCGCGAGCAGTTCGTCGCCACGGCACAGCACGTATCCGCCGGCGCCGTACAGAATCGTGCAGAACTCGTCATTGGGCCTGTCGAAGGCCAGCATCTGCCCACGGATCGGTTCGACGGACAGGGGTCGGGGCAGTCCCATCAGTTTGCCGGCCCAGGCGCCTGCCGCGATCACCACGGCGCCCGCCGTGCGGTCGCCCGCGCTGGTATGAACGCCCGTGACCCGTTGGCCTTCGCGCTGGAGGCCGGTGACCTGCGTGCCGCGGACCAGCGTGGCGCCCCGCTTGGTGGCGCTCACCAAGAGCGCTTCCAGCAGGCTCAATGGTTCGAGCGAGCCGTCTTCCGGGGCGAGCAACGCGCCACGCGCATCGGGCGAGACGCCCGCGGCCCGCTCGCGCAGTTCGCTGGCGGTGAGCCATTCGGAATTCAGCCCCTGCTGGCGTTGCCAGGCGACGGCGGCCCGCGCCGAGTCCTCTTCGGCCTCGGTGAAGGCCACCTTGAGGATGCCATCGGTTTCGAGATGGACGGAAACGCCGGCTTCTTCTTCGAGGGTGGGGACCAGGGTGCGGTAGCCGTCGCGTGCCCGCACGGCCAATCCCAGGACGGGGTCGTCGCGTTGGGTTTCGGACAGCGGGGCCAGCATGCCGGCCGCCGCCTGAGTGGCGATGCCGGGTTCGGTGCCCGAATCCACGATTTCCACGGACGCGCCGGCCACCGCGAGTGCGCGAGCACACGCGGCGCCGATGATGCCTCCGCCAACCACCAGGACGTCCGGGGTCGCCATAGCCGCCTTGCGTGAAACCGGGATGGTCCTACGTTCGTACGATATAACGCACGCACAGCCTCGGGAGGAGTCCCCGTATGCGCAGCATTCTTGGATTTGCGATTATTGCGGTCATTGCCTGGATCGCGCTCAACCTGGTCCTGAGCCTGCTCGGGTTCGCCTTGGGACTGGCCATCAAGGTGCTTGTTTGGGCGGCGATCGGCTACTGCCTGTTCCTGCTGCTCAAAATGGTGGCGCCGGACATGGCCGCCAAGGTGAGCGGCATGGTGCGCGGCAAGCCCGGCGCCTAAGGCTCGCTCCGGTTCCCCTGCGGCTCGTCCAGTCGTTCGATCCGGACGAGTCGCAGGGTGATCCGCCCAAAGGAAAATCGACTGCGAATCTGTACCACCCGCCGCAGCGGATCGTCGGTCAGCCAGATCTCGCCTTCCGCCCCCTCCCGAAAAATGCCGTTGCCGCGAATCAGGGGTCTGAGGACGATCGTGTTGAACCGTCCCGCCGGCACCTCCAGCACTTCCCGCCGCAGGACCTCGAGTACCACGGGGTTTCGATCCGGCTTGAAGTACCGATGGAGCTCGTACCGGTCGCCCACTTCGAGCGGCAGGTTCCGCACAAAGAAGAAAAACGCGGCGTCGTCCAACGGGTTGGCGATGGTTGCTGCGGTGGTATCGGATACGGTCGCCAGCGAGTCGTCGAACTGCCGGTAGAACCCTGAGTCCGGATGGATCTCGTAGCGGTTGTACCGGTGATTGCGGCCTTCTTCGTTGTCCTGGATGAACCGCAGGCTCGTCAGGGAATCGAGCGTGAACCACGATTCCATGATGTTGTTGATCTTGAGCAGGAACGGGCTGCTGGTCAGGCGAAACCGGACGTGCAGCGTTTCCCGGCCCCGGATGGAATCCACGCCGACCACAAGAATTTCCGCATCGCCGAGTGTGGCCGGACCGAACCGTCCTTCGTAGACCAGGCGCTCGCCTACTGAGCGTCGCAACCGTGCCGCGAAGGCGGAATCCGTCTGCGCGGCGAGTGGTGCGGTGAGTGCCACACCCAGAACGGTCAGCAGGACGCGGGTCATGCGGTGGCGACGGGCGCAGGCAAGCGGAGTTGCCGGCCTGCGCGATACAGGTCGAGCGCCGTCTGGAACGGCGCGAGGGGTGGTGCCATCTGGGGGGCCGGTGGCAGGGATACCGTGGACACCTGCCGCGCCTGCTGGCCGAGTCGCGCGATGCATTCGGCGCGCGCTGGTACGCCTTCGGTTTCGAGCAGACGGGGCCGTTCGTTCAATGCCTGCTTGACGCAGACCAGCCGGACGGCAAAACACCCGGACAGGATGTCCTGTACGCCTTCCACCCGGAGTCCGGCGCCGACCAAGCGTGGGGCCCAGCGGCGTACCAGGCGTTCCATGCGCGTGGCACCGGTGTTGGGCGCTTCGCCGACCGCGAAGTCCACGCCGGAGTCAAGGCGCTTGACCAGCTCGGGCAGGGCTTCCGGCGTGCAGGAAAAATCCGCCGGGAAGATGACCAGCGCGTCCCGCCTGGGGCGATCGCTGCGCTTCAGCGCCTCGCGGCCGAGCAGATCCACACCGCGGCTCCATCCATAGGATTCGTCGCGGCGATACACCGTCAGTGGAAGTGCGCGCTGGTAGGGCTCGAGCAGCTCGAGCGTCCCGTCGGTGGACCCGTCGTCCACCACGAGGAACTGGTATTCCCGTGGCGTATCGTGGAGGACCCGCCGGACCTTCCAGAGCAGCAACCCCACCGTGGCAGCGTGGTTATGTGCCACAGTTCCGATATAGAGCATGGCGTCTCAATGTGTTGGTATGGCGTAGTACCCGGACCCAATCTAATGGGTCACCCGAGCATTCCAGCCCTTGCTTCCGGGGACCCGATACCACATCCATAGGGTACTCCAAGTGGGAGGCGCCATGATCCTTGCGAATCTCAGGCACCGGCTCACCCCCGACGATTGGGCGCTCGTCCGCGAGCTCGTCGGGTCCACCACGGAACAAGATCCCGACGCATTGCTCGACGCGCCGGGGCTGCCGCAGGCCCTGCGCGACGTGCCGGGCGTGCGCCAACCGTCCGTGGCGCTCTACGTCTACGTCCTGGTCCGTCACTGCCTGTTGGATATGGGCGTGCGCGATGTGCGGATGGCCGACTATCTCGGCGGACTGGTCCTGGAGTTCGGCGACCGCGACCGCGCGTATCGTCCCGCGCAGCACGACGACGCATCCTATCGGTATCTAGTGGATCTCCTGGCGGACGCCGAGCGGGTGGATGCGCGGCGTGCATTCCTCCTCACGGTGCATCTGGGCAACTTCAGCCTGTGGTTGTCGGGATTGTTCCCCGACTGGATCCAGCACCGCCAGCGACGGGGCGGACCCGACCTGACCTACTACGAAGCGATGGGAGCGCGCGGGTATCGGCAGGCGGCCGATCACCATCTGGCGCGGGACATGGCCCTGGATGACGTGTTCAGCGTGGCGGCGGAGGGCTTCCCTCGGCTGCGGATTGCCCTGAACCAGATGGCCGATACGGCGCTGTTCCCGCGGTACCATACGCCCGATCGCTTGATGCGCCAGGCCGGTGACGCCTTTCGGTACCCGCCGCTCAGCGCCTGAATCAGTTCGTTGACGAGTCGGGCACCACCCGGAACAGCGGGCACTCGGTGGTGCTGATCTGCGCCCACGGGATGCGCATGGCGTAGAGCGGCAACGTGCTTTCAGTGCTGGACAGGGTGCCGATCTG
>JBBDNM010000018.1:0-9342 GCA_040877595.1 Gemmatimonadales bacterium
CCCCCCCCCCCCCCCCCCCGCGCCGATGCCGGCACTGTCCACGGCGGCGGAGCCGTTCCTGCCCCCCCAGGTGGCGCGCCTGGCGGGCCTGATGCCCCTGCGGTCGCTCGGCATTGAACAGTTCCGACTCGCGAACCCGGCGGCCGATGGGCGCGGCGTGCTCATCGCCATTCTCGACGGCGGGATTGATGCCGGGGTGCCAGGGCTCCAACGCACCAGCACGGACGAACCGAAGCTGATTGACCTTCGTGACTTCTCGGGCGAGGGTCGTATCGCGCTCCATCGGGTGGTGGCCGAGGGGGACTCGGTTGTCGTCCATGGGCAGGTGGTGCATGGCGTGGGCCGCATCCTTCGCCTCACGCGGGGGCCGCTGTGGGCTGGGGAGCTCGTCGAGCGCACCCTGGGACGTGCGCCGGCCGCCGACGTAAATGGCGACGGAGACGCAGACGACCGATTCCCCATCATCGTGACCCGCGCGAGCGACGGCTGGGTGTTGATGGCCGACACGGACGCCAACGGGTCGCTCGTCGGCGAGCGGGTCATCCGCGATTTTGCCGTGGCAGGTGAGACCTTTGCGTACGGTCCGTTGACGATCGCCGTGAACCTTGCCGAGCGAGAGAATGGCGATCCGATCCTCGACCTCTTCTTCGATACGTCAGGGCACGGAACCCATGTGGCGGGCATTGCTGCGGGCCACCACCTCTTCGGGATTCCCGGATTCGATGGCGCCGCACCCGGCGCGCAGATCATTGGCCTCAAGATTGCCAACAACGCCCGCGGCGGTGTGTCGGTCACCGGCAGTATGGTTGCGGCCATGCGATATGCCGCATCTCTCGCGGCCCGGCGTGGCCAGCCGCTCGTGCTCAACCTGAGTTACGGCGTCGGGAATGAAACGGAGGGCTGGGCAGTCATTGACTCGCTGGTGAATGCGTTTGCGATCGAACATCTCGAAGTCCTGCTGGTGATCAGTGCTGGCAACGACGGTCCCGGACTTTCGAGTGTCGGCTTTCCCGGCTCGGCAGAGTTCGCGCTGACGGTGTGCGCCTTGTTCCCTGGGGTGTTTGCGGAGCCGCCGATCCCGGGCTCACCGCCTCGTGCGGATGTCATGGGATGGTGGAGCAGCCGGGGTGGGGAAGTGCAGAAGCCGGATCTCTGCGCACCGGGCGTCGCGTTTTCGAACGTCCCACCGTGGCAGACGGGTGAGGAGGTGTCGGGGGGCACCAGCATGGCGGCGCCGCAAGTGAGCGGCGCGGCCGCACTGCTGCAATCAGCCCTGTTGACCCGCAACGTCCGCCCAGCCCGCGCGATTGACCTGCGAGCGGCCCTGATGTCCACGGCGCGCCCGGTGGCTGGGGCGACCGTGATTGATGCGGGCACCGGTATCCCCGACGTGGCCGAGGCTTTCCGCTGGTTGCTGGCCGGCCACCAGCCCGGTCGATTCCGCATCCGTGCGCTCGCGGATGGGGGCAATCAATCACGGGCGACCGCGGCGTTTCGACGCAACGGTGTGGCCCCCGGCGATACCGTCCAGCGGTTCGAAGTCACCTCCGTGGATGGGCAACCAACTGCCGAGGTGGTGCTCGCACCCGACGTTCCATGGCTTTCCGCCCCGGCGCGCGTCGCGTTCCGTGGTGGGCCGGCTACGATTCCAGTGCAGTATCAGCCCGCCATGATGCGTGAACCTGGGCTGTATGTCGGCACCGTCTGGGCGCGATCGGCGACGAACCCGGTCGCGGGCGCGTTGTTTGGACTGACCAGCACCGTTGTGGTGCCGTATGACCTGGCCGAGGGCATTGTGCGATGGCAGAAACGCGTGCCGGCTGGCCGGGAAGGTCGGCTGTTCGTGCGCGTGCCCGTGGAAGCTGGCGGACTGCAACTCACCGCACGCGTGCCGGACGGGCAGGCGGCGACGATCGCGTTATTCGAGCCGTCCGGGCGGCCACAGCGTGACCAGCTGACGGTTGAGCTCAGCGGACCGGAGACCGAGGCGACGGTCATCGTGCGCGCCGAGGACTTGGTGCCGGGGGTCTGGGAAGTGGTCGTGGTGGCCCCTCCCTTGTCGCCTGCCACCGTCGCCGTGGTACTCGAGCAGCCGCGCGTGCGACTGGAGCACCGGACCGATGGCGTCGAGCTCGTGAATGCCGAGGTGCGCCCGATGACCGTGCATCTCTCCGCCCGGCGTTTGGGGGTGGCCTCCCACTGGAGCGCCTCGGGCGACCGCGGCCCCGTGGACCGGCGGTTTGCCACGCCCGCGTGGGCGAGCGGCGTGGCCGTGGAGGTCGTCCTGGACCCTGCCAGCTGGAATTGGTTCACAGATTTCGGTTCCACCGTGTTCGATGGTGAGGGGCGCCTGCTGGGCACGGAGCCGCTGCACTACGCCACCGGACGCCAGTGGGTGCCGTTTGACGTCGTGCCGGAGGCGGTACGGGTGGAGTTGTTTCCCGCACTCGCCGACACCGGAACCGATCGTCGCTGGTCGAGCGTCGTCACGGTGGCTTTTCACGGTACGCCGGAGCCGATGCAGGTCTTGGGTGGGGCGTCCGATACCACCTTCGTGCTGGAAGCCGGCGGCCGACGCCGGCTCACGCCGCAATACACCGGGGAGTTCCCGGCGGGCATGGAGCTGCTGATGGAGGTGCAGGTGCGGGCCGACGAAGTGACCACCGTTCGCCGATCCACGACGATCGTGACCGCCGCATCCGCGGAGGCCGGCCGATGACGACCCGCATCGTCCGTATCGCGGCTGGGCAGGGGTTCTGGGGTGATTGGCCCGAAGCCCCGGTGCATCAGGTGCTCGACGGCCCGATTGACTACCTCATGATGGACTACCTCGCCGAGGTGACCATGTCCATCATGCAGAAGCAACGCACCCGGGACGCGCGCATGGGCTATGCCCGCGATTTCGTCCCACTGATGGATGAGTTGTTGCCGGAGTTGATTCGACGCGAAGTCCGTGTGACGGCCAACGCTGGCGGTGTCAATCCGCCTGCGTGTGCCGAAGCGGTGCTCGAAGCCGCGCGTCGGCGCGGGTTGGCCGGCAAGGTCCGCATCGGCGTGGTCACCGGCGACGATCTCCTCGACCGATTGGACGGGCTGCTGGCCAAAGGGCACGCGCTGACCAACATGGACACGGGCGCGCCGTTGTCGTCCGTGCGCGAGCACGTTCAATCCGCCAACGCCTACCTGGGCGCCCAACCCGTGGTGGATGCTTTAGGCCAAGGCGTTGACTTGGTCATTACGGGGCGGGTGACGGACACAGGGCTGACACTCGGTCCCATGATCCATGAGTTCGGTTGGGCCGCCGATGATTGGGATCGTCTCGCCGCCGGCACGGTGGCCGGTCATATCATCGAGTGCGGCGCGCAGGCCTCCGGCGGCAACTGCTTGTATGACTGGCAGCGCATCCCCGGCATGGAACGACCCGGCTATCCCATCATCGAAGCGCAGCCGGACGGCACGTTTGTCGTGACGAAACACGAAGGTACCGGAGGCCGGGTGTCCGTGCCATCGGTGAAGGAACAGTTGCTGTATGAGATGGGTGACCCGCAGAACTACATCACGCCAGATGTCGTTGCGGATTTCACCACGATTGACGTGCGGTCCGCAGGCGCCAACCGGGTCGGCGTACGCGGGATTCGCGGTCGCCCGGCCACCGACATGCTCAAGGTGTCCATCGCCTACTTCTACGGCTACAAGGCGGTCGGGACGCTGGTGTACGCTTGGCCGGAGGCGTATGCCAAGGCGCAGGCCGCCAATCGTATCCTGCGTGCTCGGCTCAAGGCGCTTGGACTGACCTTCGAGGAAACCTTGACGGAGTACGTCGGCGTGAACGCGACGCACGGACCGCTGGCCGGTCCGCCGTCACCCGACTTGCCCGAGGTGCAGCTCCGTATCGGCGTCCGAGCCCGCGAGCGCGCGCCCGTGGAACGGTTTACGAGAGAAATCGCGCCGCTGATTCTGAACGGACCGCCCTCCGTGACGGGGTTCGCCGGCGGGCGACCGAAAGTGGAAGAGATTGTGGCGTATTGGCCCGCATTGATCCCCAAGCATCTCGTGACGCCCAGCGTCACGGTCCTCACGGCCTGAGGCACTATGGGAAGCAAGCGTCGTTCCCGAGCTGCGAGCGCCCAGTGGGTGCCGCTCGTGCGATTGGCCCATGCCCGAAGTGGCGACAAGGGCGACACCGCCAACGTGGGCTTGATTGCGCTCAAGCCCGCCTACTATGACGTCCTGCGTCGTGAGGTCACCGCCGCCCGAGTCACCCGGCATTTCCGCGGCGTGATCGGCGGACCCGTCGAGCGCTTCGAATTGCCGAATCTGGGCGCGCTCAATTTCCTGTTGCATGGCGCATTGGGCGGAGGCGGCACGCTGTCGCTCAAGACCGATGCCCAAGGCAAGGTGTTCTCGACAGCCCTGCTTCGGATGGCCGTTCCCGTACCGGCCGGCATCCTGCGTGACTGACATCCTGTGGACCGAGCTGGATGACGGCGTCCTGCGACTGACGCTCAATCGCCCTGACAAGCGCAATGCGCTGAACCTGGCCCTGATCGACGCCCTGCACCAGGCGATCGAGCGGGCGGACCTTGATGCGCAGGTTCGGGTGGTGACCATCGAAGGGGCGGGGAAGGACTTCTGCGCCGGCGCGGACCTGGACGAGTTACTGGCCTCGGCGAGTCAGCCTCCGGAGGCGAACGCCAGGGACGCGATGCGATTGGGCGACCTCTTCCTTGCCATGCGTCGCCTGCCGAAGCCCGTGGTCGCGATCGTGCAAGGACGGGCGCTGGCCGGGGGGAGTGGCTTGGCCACTGCGTGCGACCTGGTGCTCGCGCACGCCAACGCGCAGTTCGCGTACCCGGAAGTCCAGCGCGGCTTTGTACCGGCTATGGTGATGGCGTTGCTGCGACGAACGGTTGGCGAGAAGCGTGCGTTCGATCTGGTCACGACGGGTCGTGTGGTGTCGGCCGACGAGGCCGCGTCGCTTGGACTCATCAGCCGGGTGTCCTCCGCGGACGGATTCGCCGCGGACGTGGCCACGATCGTGCGAGGTCTCGCCTCGGCAAGCCCGACCGCCCTCGCCCTCACGAAACAGCAGTTCTATGCCCTCGACGGCATGCCAGTCGCTGAGGGGATTCGGCTGGGGGCTGACGTGAACGCGCTGGCCCGTTCCACACCAGACTTTGCCGCTATCATCGCATCCTTCCTGAAGCGCTAGATCGTACCATTCCGCGTTCGTTTGGTGATGTGCCAGGAGTGCGGGCGCCTATTCTCTCTCGGTGGCATCACTTGAAGAGGCGCGGGCCATTCTCACGCGCTACTGGGGGTACGATGACTTTCGGTGGGCGCAGCGCCGGGTCATCGTGGCCGGCCTCACTGGGCGGGACTGTCTCGCCGTGCTGCCGACGGGCGGAGGCAAATCCATCTGCTTTCAGCTGCCCGCGCTCCTGGCAGGTGGCACGACGCTGGTCGTCTCGCCGCTCATTTCCCTCATGCAAGACCAGGTCGGCGCGCTGCGCCAGCGGGGTATTGCTGCTGCGTACCTGAGCAGCAGCCAGAAGCCGGAAATGCAGGCGGCTGTGCGCGACGCGCTGTTGGCAGGCCGCCTGTCCCTGTTGTACGCCGCCCCCGAACGCTTGCAGCAGTTTGCTGGGACCCGTTGGCGCCCGCCCATGGTCGCGGTGGACGAGGCGCATTGCATCAGCGAATGGGGCCATGAGTTCCGGCCCCACTATCGCGCCATCGGCACGTGCCTCTCGGCGTTGGGTCGGCCGCCGGTTCTCGCCGTGACGGGCACCGCCACGCTCGAGACACGGGACGACATCGTTCAGGTGCTTGGCCTGCGCAGCCCGATTCGCGTCGCCACCGGCGCCGATCGCCCCAACTTGCGCTTCGCCGCGTGGCGCGCGCCGGACGACTCCACGCGGCTCGCGTGGACCCTCCAACGGATCCGGTCCTCGACGGGGACGGCCATCGTGTATGTCCAGACCCGGGATCGCACGGATGGGGTAGCAGGAGCGTTGCGTCGGCGTGGGCTGAACGCCGCGCCCTACCACGCCGGACTGCCTGCGTCCGCCCGACGCGCCCTGCTCCGGAGGTTTACGGAGGACCGCATCCGGGTCATGGTTGCTACCAGTGCCTTCGGCATGGGGATCGACAAGCCGGATGTCCGTCTCGTGGTGCATTGGGGCGTGCCATCCCGCCCGGAGGCCTACTGGCAAGAAGCCGGGAGGGCCGGACGGGATGGCCAACCGTCGGACTGCGTGATGTTCTGGACGACCGGTGACGTCAAGCTGGCGGCCGCCATGGCGGGGATGGGTCCGGCGGCCGCAGCCGGGTTTGCCGCCATGAAGCGCTACCTGGGCACGTGGGGCTGTCGGCGAGAGGTCCTCCTTTCATATCTGGGCGATGCCGCGCCTCGGTGCGGTGGTCGGAACTGTTGTCGTGCCGCTCGGGACCCGAATTAGCCACCCGACCCATACTCCGGGCCTCACAGGTCAGTACCGACGGGTGTGCGGCCCACAGAACCGTTAGTTTCCTCCCATGCAACTCAACCGGAGTCGTCCGATGCGTCAGTGGTTCCTGGCGACCCTGCTGGCGGGCAGCATGCTGGCACCCGAGGCCCTGCGGGCTCAACAGGCGGTCGTATACCGCATTCCCGTCACGGGTGTCATCGAGTTGGGTATCGCCCCCTTCATTCGGCGGGCACTGCGTGAGGCTGAGGCCGCAGGGGCCCGTGCCGCCATTCTCGATATCAATACGCTGGGTGGTCGCGTAGATGCAGCCTTGGTGATCGTGGACGCGGTCACCGGCACGCGAATCCCGGTCTACGCGTTCATTGATCCCCGGGCCATTTCCGCCGGCGCGCTGATTGCCATGGCCTCGGATTCCATCTTCATGAGCCCGGAAGCGAGCTTCGGTGCCTCCACGGTGGTGGATGCCGAGGGCGCCAAGGTGTCGGAAAAGGCGCAGAGCGTCATGCGCGCGCAATTCCGTGCCTTGGCCGAACGCCGTGGCCTGGACCCGCGGGTTGCGGAATCCATGGTGGATGAAACGCTTGAAGTGGAGGGCGTCGTCGAGGTCGGTCGGCTCCTCACGCTCACCGCCTCAGAGGCCGAACGGATTGGGTACGCACTGGAAGTGGCCGACTTTGATGACCTGCTTGATCGTCTCGACATTGGTCGGGCGGAGATCGTCACGCCCCGTACGAACTGGGCGGAAGGCCTTGTCCGATTCCTGTCGAACCCCATTGTGGCTCCGTTGCTCCTCTCGATCGGCGTCCTCGGTGTGATCGTCGAGATCAAGACGCCGTCGTTCGGGCTGGCGGGTGCCGTGGGTCTGGCATCGCTGGCCGCGTTCTTCGGAAGCCACCTGCTGATAGGGTTAGCGGGGTGGGAGGAGATCATCTTGCTGGGCGCTGGCATGGTGGCGTTGGGACTCGAGGTCTTCGTCATTCCCGGCTTCGGTCTTGCCGGCGTCGTGGCCTTGCTGTGCATTGGGGCGGCGATCTTCCTGGCACTCATTGGTAACCTGCCAACGTGGGCCGACATCGCACGGGCATCCGGGATACTGACTTTCACCGCCATCCTCATTACGGCGATGGTCTACACGCTGGTCCGGCGGCTGCCGACCAGCGCGCGCTGGCAGGGCATCTTTCTGCAGGCCGCGACGACCAGGGATGAGGGCTATGTCTCTGGCGATACGCGGGCAGACCTGATCGGGCACACCGGCATTGCGGCGACGGACCTGCGGCCTGGTGGCACGGTGGTGATCGCGGGGGAGCGGCTCGACGTCGTCTGCGAGACGGGATACGTTCCCAAGGGTGCTCGCGTGAAGGTGGTGCGGGCGGACGGGTATCGGCTGGTGGTCGCGTCCATTTGACGTCTCACTTCGCAACGAGGGTCTGTTATGAACGTTGGTGATCTTGGACCAGTAGTCATGGTTGGGGCGCTGCTGATTGCCATTCTGGTAATCTCGGCGATCGCCTACATGATTCCGGTGCTTCTCTGGATCAATGCCCTCGCCGCGGGCGTGCGGGTGAGCATCACCACGCTGGTCGGTATGCGGTTGCGTAACGTCAATCCGTCGGCTGTGGTGCTGCCGTTGATTACGGCCACCAAGGCGGGACTGCAGCTCGAGTTGAACATGCTCGAAGCGCACTACCTCGCGGGCGGAAACGTCGAACGGGTCGTGCGGGCGCTGGTGTCGGCCGATAAGGCGGGCATTGAGCTGCCATTCAAACGGGCGACCGCGATTGATCTGGCTGGCCGCGATGTGCTGGAAGCGGTGTCGATGTCCGTGACCCCCAAGGTCATCCAGACGCCTCGGGTGGCCGCGATGGCCAAGGACGGCATTCAGCTCATCGCAATCGCGCGTGTCACGGTGCGGGCGAACATTGATCGTCTCGTGGGTGGGGCGGGCGAAGAGACCATTCTGGCCCGCGTCGGTGAGGGCATTGTGTCTACCATCGGCTCATCGGTGTCGCACAAGGCCGTGCTGGAGAACCCGGACAATATTTCCAAGACGGTGTTGGCGAAGGGCCTTGACAGCGGCACCGCGTTTGAGATTCTCTCCATTGATATCGCGGACGTCGATGTGGGCAAGAACATCGGCGCCGAACTCCAGACTGATCAAGCGGAAGCAGACAAACGCATTGCGCAGGCGAAAGCCGAGGAGCGTCGCGCCATGGCCGTGGCTCAGGAGCAGGAAATGCGGGCTCGAGTGGAGGAGATGCGCGCGAAGGTCGTGGAGGCCGAGGCGCAGGTACCGCTCGCCATGGCCGACGCGTTCCGCAAGGGCCACTTGGGCGTGATGGACTTCGTGAGGTACAAGAACGTCGAGAGTGACACCGAGATGCGACGCTCGATCGCCAAGGGTGGTCCCGGGGAGCCGGGCGGAGCCAGCTGATCAATGGACCTGTTTGAGCTGCTGATCGCCCTGGCCGTCATTCTCTTTGGTCTGTTGGGCGGCGGAAAGAAGAAGAAGGTGCCGCCGGCGCGACCCCGTCCCGCGCCGCGACCGTCAGCGACCAAGCCGACGCCCCAACCGAAGCCAACACCGATGCCAGGGGCGTCGACTCCGGTCTATTCCTATGATGAGACGCACGACGGCGAGGTCGTGTCGTTGGAAACGTTGGAGCCGGCGGGCGAGGCCTCCCATGTACGGTTCCACGAGAAGTACAGCTCGCCGTTGACCCTGCCGGTGAGCGGGGCGCGGCGTCCCATCCGCCCTCCCGGGGGGGTACGCTCCGCCATCGTGTGGTCCGAGATACTGGGGCCGCCGAAGAGCCTGACCTGAGCACCACGACGGGCCGGCTGGCGTCCTCCAGCGCCACCTCGCGGATGCGGT
>JBBDNM010000018.1:9352-35676 GCA_040877595.1 Gemmatimonadales bacterium
CCCGTCCTCTGGACGGGCCGTCGTTCCATCTATATTGCACCGCATGACGAGCACGAAGCACCTCCCGTACCTCGGTGAGGAACAGCACCAGGTCCGTGAGATCGCCCGCGACTTTGCCGAGCGGGAGATCAAGCCCGTCGCTCGCGAGATGGATCGTGACCAGCGGTTCCCGTGGGACAATGTGCGGAAGATGGGTGAGCTGGGATTTCTGGGAGCGCCGTGGAGCCCCGACCTGGGTGGGGCCGGGATGCAGTACCTCTCCTACATCGTGCTCATCGAAGAACTCGCCCGAGTCGATGCGAGCCACGCGATCACGGTTTCCGCGCATACCACACTCGGTACGTCGCCCATCGTCCATTTCGGGACGCCGGAACAGCAGCGTCGGTTCGTGCCCCTGCTGGCCGAGGGTAAAGTGCTGGGTGGATTTGGCCTGACGGAGCCGGGGGCGGGGTCCGATGCCGGCGGGACGCGGACCGTCGCCGAGGACCGGGGTGACCATTATGTCCTGCGCGGCTCGAAGATCTTCATTACCCACGCAGGCGTGGGAGAGATCTTTGTGGCGACGGCGCGGACAGACGCCAAGGCAGGCAAGCGGAACGCGGGTATCACGTCGTTCATCGTGACCAAGGACACATGCGATCTGGACGAAGCCAGGCGAGTGGGGATCGGGCATGCCGCAGACCTGCCCAAGACACGGGGTGTCGCGGCTGGGAAGAAGGAAGAGGAGATGGGGTGGCGGGCTTCAGACACCCGTGAGCTGATCTTCGACGATGCGATTGTACCCAAGGAGAACGTGTTGGGCGAGCTGGGGAAGGGGTTCGTCAACTTCCTCAAGACGCTCGACAGCGGCCGGATCGGTATTGGCGCACTCTCGCTCGGCATTGCTCAGGGCGCCTTTGACGAGGCCCTGACCTACACGAGCGGCCGGCGGCAGTTCGACCGTCCCATTGCATCATTCCAAGGGGTCCATTTCCAGCTGGCCGACATGGCCACAGAACTGGCTGCGGCCCGGCATCTGGTGTACCACGCGGCATGGCTCTGTCAGCAAGGGCTTCCGTTCAAACAGGAAGCGGCGATGGCCAAACTGTATGCCTCCGAGCTGGCCATGCGGGCGACCACGGCGGCGGTGCAGCTCCACGGCGGCTACGGGTACACGGCCGACTACCCCGTGGAACGCATGATGCGTGATGCCAAGGTCTGTGAGATTGGGGAAGGGACGAGCGAGATCCAGCGGATTGTGATCGCCCGAGAGCTCCTCGGGGATCTCATCGATGGTTGAGGTTGACCTAAATCCCTGTCAAGCATAGGTTTACGGCGCTCCATGGTTGGGGCGCATTGAACATTCTACGCGGGGGCAGGTCGAGAGCCAGTGTGTTTTTCGTTCCGCCGGTCCGCGCCACGGATTCCCCCGAGGGCGCGCGCCCGCAGGACCCGGGACACCCTGAGTCACTCGGCGTCATCCCGATGAGGTGGCAGTGAAACGGGAGATCCTCATTCAGGGGAGCCAGCGCGAGACGCGCGTGGCGATCCTCGAGGACGACCGGCTGGTTGAGTTGTTGGTCGACCGGCCCGAACTCCAACGCAGCATCGGTAACATCTACCGTGGCAAGGTCGACGCGGTCTTGCCCGGCATCCAGGCGGCCTTTGTGGACATCGGGGCTGAAAAGAGCGCGTTCCTCCATGCCTCCGACCTGATTGAACCCGACGAAGACGACGACGAAGAGGAAGGGTCGGGGAACGGCAACGGACGCCGCGGTCACGGTCACGGCCGCGGACCGTTGCCAAATATCCAGGACCACGTGAAGCGTGGCGAAACCATCCTGGTGCAGGTCACGAAAGAACCCATCAGCACGAAGGGCCCCCGGGTCACCACCCAGATTTCCTTGCCGGGTCGGTATCTCGTGTTCATGCCGCACGCGTCGCGTGTCGGCGTCAGTCGCAAGATTGCGGATCGGGCCGAGCGGTCCCGGCTGCGTCAGGCGCTCAACGCGGTCCTGCCGAAGGATTCAGGTGGCGTGATCGTGCGGACCGTGGCGGAAGGAGTGGCCGCGGAAGACCTGACCCGCGAATTGACCACCCTGCTCAACCAATGGCAAAAGATCACGCGAAAGGCCGGCTTCGTTCGGCCCCCGGCGCTGGTTCAACGCGAAGCCTCGCTGGCCAGCGGGATCATTCGCGACTTGTTCAGTGAAAAGGTGGACCATCTCTGGGTGGACTCGAAGCAGCTTTACAATGAGATCCGGAAGTACCTCGAGGAGATCGACCCCAGTCTGCTGGAACGGATGACCCTGCATGAGGGTGATGCCCCTCTGTTTGACAAGTTCGAGATCGAGCAGGAGATCGCGACCCTGCACCGGCGCCGGGTCGAGCTGCCCACCGGGGGGTATCTGGTCATCGAACCCACCGAGGCGCTGGTGTCCATTGACGTGAATACGGGGCGGTACACGGGCAAGAAGGATCCCGAAAACACGATTTTCAGGACCAACGTCGAGGCGGCGCGCGAGGTGGCCCGGCAGCTTCGGCTCCGGGACATCGGTGGCATCATCGTCATTGACTTCATTGACATGGATACGCAGTCCAACCGGGACAAGGTCCTGCAGGAACTGCGCGCGCATCTGGGCCGTGACCGGGCGCGGACCCGGGCATTCCACGTGTCGGATCTGGGCTTGATCGAAATGACGCGCCAGCGTGTGCGGCCGTCGTTGTACCAGGCGATGACCGCCCCGTGCCCGTCATGCGCAGGCACCGGCCGGGTTTTCAAGCCGGAGGTCGTGCTCGGCCGACTGGAACGGGCGCTGCGGCGGGTCGGCACGAACGGTGGGGAACGCCAGCTCACCGTCCGGCTCCATCCGGAGGTCGCCCTGCACCTGTTGGAGGAAGAGCCAGGGTTCCTGAAGGCCCTCCGGAAGGGGACCGGCATAGACTTGGAGATCCGGGATGACCCTGTGATGGGGGTGGACGAATTCCGGCTGGTGGCCCGGCCAGCAGGGCGGGACGTGACGGAGAAGTATTGGGTGGCGTAGGCTTGACCGTCCCGCAGGACTCTGGGTATCATTCGTGTCTATGACTTACGCGATTTTCCGGGCTGGCGGCCAGCAGTTCCGCGCCGAAAAGGGACGCCGACTCGAGGTGCCCCTGATGGAGGCCGAACCGGGCAGCAAAGTGACCTTTGACGAAGTCCTGCTCGCGTCGGACGGCGCGACCGTGGTGGCTGGGCAACCGCTCGTGAAGGGTGCCAAAGTCGCTGCCCGCGTGCTGGACCACGTCAAGGGCGAGAAGGTGACGATTTTCAAGTTCAAGCGCCGGAAGAACTACCGGCGGAAGACCGGACACCGCCAACGTTATACGGCGATCGAAATCACCGACGTGAAGGTCGGCTGAGGGTATACCATGGCACATAAGAAGGGCGTCGGTTCCAGCCGCAACGGGCGGGACTCCAATCCGCAGTACCTCGGCGTCAAGAAGTTCGGCGGCGAGTTCGCGCGGGCAGGCAACATTCTCGTGCGCCAACGCGGCACGCGGTTCCATCCCGGCAACAACGTTCGCCGGGGCAACGATGACACGCTGTTCGCGGTGGTTGATGGCGTGGTCACGTTTGAACACAAGAACAAGAAGCGCCTCAAGGTCAGCGTCTATCCCAAGGCGGCCGTCGCTTCCTGAACGCGTACCCCATCGGTGACATCGATCAGGGCCCCGGCGCTCCCGCGTTGGGGCCCTGTGACTTGTGCCCTCGAAGGTGCGCGGCCCGGGCCTGTGGCGCTCGCTAGTATCGGGGTGGCAGGGTACGATAGCGCTCGAACAATTCCCGCTGCCGGCTGTCGGCCGGCACTTCGCGGCCGCGGATGAAGACCGCGTCCGTCCCGGCCGCGAAATCGAGGGGGTCCCCGCTCCAAATGACGACGTTCGCCACCCGGCCGACCTCAATCGTGCCGTAGCGGTCGCCCACGCCGGCCGCCATGGCCGCATTCACTGTGATGGCGCGGAGAGCGGCGTCCCACGGCATGCCATAGGCGACCGCACTGCCCGCCGCCTGACGGATATTGCGCGCGTTGTGGGTGTCAAAGTTGCTCAGCACGATGGTGACGCCGGCGCGATGGAGCAGGGCCGCGTTGTCGAGCCGCGGGCTGGGCGCGTCGTAGGACGGGATGTCCACCATGGGGTCGAGGACGACAGTGACCCCAGCCGTCGCCAGACGGTCCGCGACCTGCCACGCTTCCTCACCGCCCACCAAGATCAGGTTCAGCTGGAACTCCTGCGCGAGACGCAGGGCGTTCTCGATATCGGCCCGTCGGCTGGCGCGGACCCAGGCGGGTTGCTCGCGTCGGAGCACCGGCAGGAGGGCTTCGAGGTCGTCCGGTCCGGCCGCCAGGGCCTGCATTTCATCCCGGCGGAAGTCCTGGCGCCGCCGATCGTACTCGCGGGCGTCGCGGAAGAGCTGCCGCAGGCGCGCCATCACCCCGGCGCGGCTTCCACCACCGGCGCCTTGAGAGGCCTCGCCCAACTGGAAGACCAGACCAGCGGGCGAACGCACCAGCATGGCCTCCGTGTGATCGCCGAGCAGGTCCAGCACCACCGATTGGCCCGCGATGAGTCCGCCGCCCGGCATGACCATGGTGGTGGTGACGCCAGCCATGCGGGCGATCGGGATGAGTTGAGACGCCGGGTTCACGCCTTCGAGCGGATTGAAGGAGGCCGACACATCGGACCCGCCGAACGACCCATCCCGCGTGCCGGGAACGGAGCCAATCTCCACGAGGCCGATCTGCGTGCCGAGCACAAAGAATCCTGGCGTGATCCACTTGCCCGTGGCATCAATGCGTCGGGCCCCCGCGGGGATCGCGACCTCGGTGCCGACCGCGGTGATGCGACCGTCCAGGATGATGATGGTGCCGTTCCGGATCGGTTCACCGGCGGCCGTGTGGATGGTGCCGCCGGTGATGGCGATGACCTGCGCCAGAAGGAGGTGCGCGATCATTGGGGCCTCCGGACCTGCCCGAGTTCAAAATCCATGCGCGGCTGCCGCGAGGGATCGTTGCGATCGTACACAAGCCAGCCGTCGTTGTAGACCTGTTCGGCCCGGCTATACACGCTGAAGGGATCGCCGCTCCAAAGGACGACGTCGGCGGCCTTGCCGGTTTCCAGTGTGCCCGTCACCCCATCGATGCCGAGGACCCACGCGGGATTCGCGGTGATCCACCGTAGCGCCTGGTTGCGCGTGACGGTGAGGCCCGCGCGGCGACCGGCCCACATGGCCTTGGCTGCCTCCTGGTTCAGTCGCTGGATGCCGTCAGGGCTGTCGGAGTGAATGACCGCGCGGGCTCCGGCCTGCTCCACGAGGGCGGCGTTTTCGAGAATGCCGTCCATGGCTTCTTCCTTGAAGCCCCACCAATCGGCCCAGACCGAGGCGGCTGTGCCGGCTGCCGCGAGGTGGTCCGCAATCTTGTACGCCTCCACGCCATGGTGGAATGAACGAATCCGGAACCCGAACTCCCGTGCGAGGTCGAGCATCAGCAGCATCTCGTCCGCGCGGTAGCAGTGATTCTGCACGAGGATGGTGCCGGCCAGGACGCCGGCCAGTGTTTCGTTGCGCAGGTCACGCAGGGGAGGCTGCCCCTGGCGGGTTCGTTCCCAGCGCTCCATGTCGCGGCGATACCGCTCGGCCGCAATGAAGCCGGCGCGATACCCCGCCATGTTGCCCATGCGGGTCTGGGGGCCGCCGCGGTTCCCGTACACCCGTTTCGGATTCTCACCGCACGCCATCTTCAGGCCGTGGGGCGCATCGGGGAACTTCATCTCCTGCACGGAGCGGGCGGGGACAAGTCGCAGCGTCGCGCCCCGGCCGCCAAACAGGTTGGCCGATCCCGGCAGCACCTGAATGGTGGTGACGCCGCCGGCGATGGCCAGCGGGATCTGGGGGTCCTGCGGCCAGAAGGCATGCTCGGCCCAGACGTACCCGGTGTTCGGATTCACCGCCTCGTTGCCGTCGGACTCGGCGTCGGTGCCCGGTGCGGCATACACCCCCAGATGGCTGTGGGTGTCAATCAGGCCAGGGGTCACGAACTTGCCTGTCCCATCCACGACGATGGCGTCGGATGGCGCCTCGACGCGTCGCCCGATCGCGACAATGCGTCCATCCCGGAACAGGATCGAGCCCTGCTCGATCTCCTCGCCGGTCGCCGTGAGGATGGTCGCGTTCTGGATCATCACGGGCGGGTAGTCCCGCCGCGCATAGGTGGATGGGTACTGGGGGCGGTCCAGGCTTGTGGCGTCCGCCGAGGCGGCCGGTGTCGGGCCTTGGGTCTGCCCACCCGCTCCGCAGGCCGCCAGGACGGCGACGAGGCAGAGCGGGCGCCAATGGCGGTTCATATCGCTCCTTATCGGACGAGTTCGAACGCGATGGGTTGGCTGGCGAGTTCCATGCGCACGAGTCGGTGAGGGGCATCGGCCGTAATCCACACCGTTGATGCCTCCTCTCCCGCCACACCAACGCGCCAGACATCGAATGTCCCTGCAGGGACGGTAACGGACTCTCGCCTCTCGACACGGGCGGTGTACGTGGAGATGGTCGCGTGATCCGCCCCAAAGGTGGGGAACGTGTAGCTGGTGCCCACCGCCAGCGGCAGCGCGGTGAGGGTGGCGGCAATCTGGTCGCTGTCATACAGCGCCAGCGCAAAGGTCGTGTCCACATCGCGCAGTGCGGGAGGTGCGCCGGGCCCGGCTGGAGCACCCATGGCCTGGCCATGCACGCGCATGCCGTCAAATCGCAGCGTGCCTTCCACCGCCGCGCCGCCGCCCATCGCCAGGCGTGAGGTCGTCTCAACCGGCCGGAAGGTGGCTCGCTGGAGCACGCCCGCGTTGCCCGCGTTCATTCCCATCATGGGGATCATGAGGGTCGTGCTGTAACGCACCGTCTCCTCGTCCACAGTCGTTTCGCTGATCATGGCGCCAATCGCCTGGCCCTGGAACGTGACATTGAGTGAATCCCGTCCCGTATGCATGCGGGCGGCATCCACGTTCAGGTCGGTGGCGGCGGATGGCGCCAGATCGTCTGGCGTGAGGCTGTTGCCTTCGACATCCACGATGCGTACCGATGCAATGGCGCGCAAACCCTCGAAGATCACCGCGCCATCGCCCACCACCACGATGACGGCGGAGTCGGGGCGGACGGTAGCGCGAGCCGCGGCCATCAGCTGTGGTGGCGTGACGGCGGCAATGCGCTCGCGATAGCGGCGCAGGTAGTCCTGACCGAGTCCCAGGCGCTCCTGAACGGCCACCTGGCCGGCGACCTGTTGTGGCGTTTCGATGGTGAGCGGGAACACGCCGGTCAGAAACCCCTTCGCTGACTCCAGCGTTGAATCCGGCACACGTTCGGTCCGGATGCGGCGTACCTGATGGAGCATCTCGGCCAGGGCGCTGTCGGTCACCGGGGTCCGGACTTCGGCGGTGGCCTGGAACCGGCCGACGTCAAACGGTCGGTTGAAACTCGAGTAGGAGCCGTAGGTCCAGCCGCGCTCTTCGCGCAGGATCTGAAAAAGGCGGGCGTCGGTTCCACCACCAAGAATCTTGTTCGCGACAGTGGCGGCATAGTACTGCTGATCACCGGGGCGCATGGCCAGGTTGCCGATCAGGATGTTGGACTGCTGCGATCCGGGGCGATGCACCAGCAGAATGTCGGTGGCCCGAGGAGCGGGCGGGCGCCCGTAGGCGCGTGCCGGCGCCCGCCCGGACCATGTGCCCAAGTGGCGCTCTGCAAGGGCGCGGGCGTCGTTCAGGCTGATGGCGCCCGCCACGACGAGCCAGCCACCTTGGGGGCGCAGGTGTTCGCGGGCGAACTGCTGGACCGCTTCGCGCGTGATGGCCTGGACGGTGGTCTCGGTGGGTGCCTGGCCGTACGGATGGTCGCCGTACAACTCACGATTGAAGAACCGGGCCGCGACGGCGCCGGGCTGGGATCGTTCGATGCGCAGGCCGGACAGGGAACGACGCCGGGCGAGCTCAAGCTCCTCCGCCGGGAACGTGGCGTTCAGCAGCACGTCCGCCGCAAGTCCGAGCGCGAGGTCCGCATGGTCGGTGAGCACGGTCGACGACAGCGTGAAGAAGTCGTCGCCGGCGCCGGCGTCCAGCGAACCACCCACCCCTTCGATCTGCTGTGAGATCTGCTCCGCCGACCGCGTGGTGGTTCCCTTGGTGAGCAGTTCGGCCGTCATGCCGGCCAGGCCGCGCATAGCGGGGGGTTCATTCACCGCGCCCGCCGGGATGGCCAGCGAGAAGCTCACGATGGGGAGCTGGTGGTTTTCCACCAGAATCAAGCGCAGACCGTTCCGCAGCGTGGCCTGCTGGAACGGTGGGAACTGCACCGGTGCCAAGGCCGTGGGTGCCGGTGGTTGGGTCGGGAACTGCGCCGTGACCGGGACGGTGGCGAGAGCGGCAAGGGCCGCCACAACGGAGAAGCGGTTCATGGCTGCACCTCGGCCTGGCGGGCCGGTGTCACGATCAGCAGGAGGGAATTGTTGGGGACTAGATAGCGCTGGGCCACGCGGTGAATGTCGTCCAGGGTCACGGACAGATACCGGTCGGCGTCCGTGTTGATCTCGGACGGGTCGGCGTGATCATGCGCGTAATGCTGGATCCGCTCGGCGATGTTCATCGAGGTCTGACGGCCGAATACATCGGTGGAGCGAAACGCGTTCTTCGCGCGCTCAAGTTCCTCCTCCGTGACCCCTTCCTCCCCGATCCGGGCCACTTCGGCCATCAACGCGGCTTCCAGCGTGTCGGTCGTGACGCCTTGATTCGCCACCGCGAGTACCACAAACTGACCGGGACCGCGGCGCGAATCGGTGAACACGCCGGCCTGCACGGCCAACTGTTGGTCACGCACGAGGGCCTGGTTGAGACGGCTGCTCTCTCCGCCGCCCAGGATGGTCGAGAGCAGGCTCAGCGCCGGCGTATCCGCGTTGTCATGCCCAGGGATCAGGAAGCCACTCAGCACGGCGGGCAGGTTGGCCATGGCATCCGGCCACACGATGCGCTGCGCCCCCTGGTTGAGCTGTTGTCGGCAGTCCACCGGTGGCGGTTCGGCGCCCTGCGGAATGTCGCCGAAGTACTGCTGGATCAGGCGGCGTGCCTCCGCCGGCTGGAAGTCGCCTACGACCACGAGGGTCGCGTTATTGGGCGCGTAGTACAAATCGAAAAACGCCTGGACGTCGGGTGTCGTGGTCGCGTTGAGATCATCCATCGACCCGATCACCGTGTGTGAGTACGGATAACAGGTCACTGAGTCATACTGCATGGCCAGCCCGTCCACGAATGCGCGGGCATAGGGCTGGTTGTCAATACGCAATCGCCGCTCTTCCTTCACGGTCTCGCGTTGATTCTCAAAATTCTCAGGGGTAATCGCCAGCGAGCGCATCCGGTCAGCCTCCAGCCACAATCCGAGATTGAGACGGTTGGACGGCAACGTCTGGTAGTAGTTGGTTCGATCCGTGTTCGTGGACCCGTTCATATTGCCGCCCGCGCGCTCAATCAGCTGCATGTGCGCGCCCTTGTCGGCATTGGCTGACCCCTGGAACATCATATGCTCGAACAAATGGGCGAATCCGGAGCGGCCGGGGCGTTCGTTCCGCGAGCCGACATTGTACCAGACATTGACGGTGACGACGGGCGTGTCGTGGTCTTCGATCAGGAACACCCGCAGGCCGTTGTCGAGCGGGAAGTACTCGTATGGCACCGGCTGCTGGGCGGCGAGGGACACGCTCACAGAGAGCGCGGCGAGCATCAGACGGGACATGGACAGGTACCTCGTGGGGAGGAACGTGAATTCAGCGTAGGAAGGTTGCCCCTCGGTCCAGCCGGGTCAAGCGAGGGCGCGCGCGTGGAACCGGCGGGCCAATTCCGTGGCCATGGGGCCCGGCGTTCCGCCCGCGACCGGACGGCCGTCCACCGCCACGACGGGCATCACTTCGAGGGTGGTACCGGCCATGAACATTTCGGATGCCTTTGGCAATTCGTGCAGGAAGATGGGCGTCTCGCGGTGTGGAAACCCCGCCTCGCGACAGAGCTCAAGGGTAACCCGTCGGGAAATGGACGGCAGGATGTAGTTGGAACACGGCGCCGTACGCACGTCGCCGTCCACAATCGCAAAGAAACTGCTTGAGCTTCCCTCCAGCGCCACGCCGTCCCGTACGAACACCGCCTCCGTGGCCCCGGCGGCCCGCGCCTGCTGGTTGGCCAGCACATTCGGCAGCAGGGCGACGGACTTGATATCACAACGCGCCCAGCGCGTGTCGGGTGTCGTAATGACCGCGATGCCCTTTCTGGGATCGGCCTTCGGCTGGAAGGCGCGGGCCTCGGCGTACACCGTGGGCGGGACCGCGGGATCCGGGAAAAAGTGGGTGCGCGGCGCGGCGCCCCGCGTGATCTGGAGATAGACCAGGGCGTCCGACGTGGCGAGCGCATTGCGGGTGAGCAGCTCAGCAAAGATCGCCGGAAGCGCCTCGACCTGCGCCCCGCCGATCATCAGGGCGGCTAATCCATCGCGGAGCCGAGCCAGATGGGCGTCCAGCTCGAAGAAACGACCGCCGTACGCGCGGGCCACCTCGTACACGCCGTCGGCGAAGAGGAAGCCGCGGTCTTCGGGTGAGATGCGAATGTCGGCCTTGGCTTGGAACGTCCCGTTGTGGAACGCAATCGCGGTCATCTCACGTCCAATGCACGGCGTGGGTGCGAAACGGCGTCTCGTGCGGGCGCCCGCCTTGGGCTCGAAAGCGGCGATATGTTGCCCGCAGACGTTCGTGATGCTGGTCGCTGGTGCGGAGCGGCCGGTGGGGCATGACTGTGAGCCAGCGTTCCACCGTCCACACGTTCCGCGGGCTCGCGCGCCAGTCGCATCCCGTCAGGTCACGAAGGTCGGCCAAGGCCCAGGCTTCCACCCGTGCCCGTTCGGTGATGTAGGGAGCATAGTAACTGCGGGCGAGGGCACATGGGGATGGGTAGACCGGCTTCCTGCCCCACAAGCCATCATCGCGTGAGGCGCCCACGGCCCCCCAGCGGCAGCGGTGCTGGAAGGCAAACACCACGTGATCCAGCCGGTCCGCGGACTCCATGTCAAGCAGGAGCGGCGGATACCCGTGGGGCTCGAGCAGGGTCGCCGCGGCCAGGGCGGCTTCGAGGCAGTGCGCGGAGCCCTGCTTGAGCACACCAGGGAGGGTGCGTAGCGTCCGGCCACCCCGCTCATGATTGTAGGGCAGGGTGTGGAGCCAGCGCTGGACGCCAGCGGGTGTCATCGTGGTCGTGGGTGGAGCACATCGATGCGTGGGCGCCACTGCCGAAGGTTGACCCGATCCAGCGGCGCAACAGTGAAGGCGCTCGCGGCCGTGGCGGAGGCGGTGGGAAGGTTGGCGGCGTAGAAGCCGGCGTCTGGCCCCGGGTCGGCGTATCCACCTTCTTCGAAGAACGTGTCCGAGTACAGCACCGTCCGGAATGTGCCGTCGTCATTCCCGAGCGCCGAACGTGCCACCATGAACGAGACCGCCTGGCCGCATGTGTTGGGCATGATGCGTTGCGTGATGGTGCCGCCCAGTGGCTGCGTATACTGTACGACGGCACTGCTATCGCCGGGGGAGGCCTGCGGCAGGAGCCAGATGCCGTACTCCGCCTTCGTTCCACTATTGGGAAGGACGGCGCCAAATGCTGTGTCCTTGGCCGTCGTGAATCCGGTTGTGCCATCGCTATCCACATCCAGGTCAACGATGATCAACGTGTTGCTCGGCGATGTAACATCGAACGACCGTGGCGTCGTGAAGCGCACGATGCCGTACAGGTGGTCGCCCGTTTGCCGCAGTCTGAGCCCGATCAAGTCAATGGGTACCAGGTTCGCGGGTGGCGTGACGGCGGTGAAGAAATCGCTCGTGGGGTCGGCAAACGTGGCCTGCGCTGCGCCGGTCACAAAGCAGGCCGCGCTGTTGCCTGCGGTATTACCGGCGACGTCCCGCGCGCCCGAAACCACGACGTTGTAGATGGCATTCCCGAACAACGCTGCGGTCGGCGTAAATGACAGGGTGAGACTGTCTACCGACAGGGCGAGCGCGCCGGGGACGGGGATGCGCTGATGTGAGAGCGCAATCGTAGCGGTCCCCGGGACGATGGGCTCACCAAAGAGGGCCTGAATCAGCGTGGGCGTCACGTCGTCGGCAAGGTCGCCAGGCGTGAGGGTCACGACTCCTGGGGGCACCCCATCGTGGCGCACTTCCGCCGAGACGGGCGCACTCGTGGAGCCTGAGGCATCCGTGGCGCTGATCGTCAGCGTGGTGGACTGATTCGCCGTCAGGGTCAGGCCGAACCTGAACGTGCCTTCGGCCGCCGCCGTATCAGTCGCCACGGTAGTGCCCTGCGTGAGGCTCACCACAATGGGCATGTCGGGCACTTCGGGTGACCGCGCAACGTGGCCGGTGACGATCAAGCCGGTCGTGGTGGTGAGCGCAGGCACGTCGTCGAGCGTGATCGTGACGGCACCCGGCGCCGGCGGTTCGGTCCCGCAGGCCACGGCGACGAGCAACGACGCGAGACCGAACGAAGCAAACGGTTGAGAGCTCATGCGAAACGTTCTCCTGAGCGCGATGCCCGTGATAGTGTGGCGACGCCCAAAACGTTCCCGTGCTAGGCGCCGTGCCGCAGCGCCCGCCCCGCCGGCAACTGGTGCTCCCGGCGGACAAACACGGTACACGGGCCTGTTGCGTCACCGGCATGCTCAATGACGTACGGAATGTCCACGCCGTCCAGTCTGGCGACAATGGGGTCGAGATCGGCTTCCCGCCAAGTGCCCAAGGCGACCAACCGACGGGTAGCCGCTTCGGGTGCATCGGCGGCAAGCTCGCCCAGTAGTTCCCGGGCGGCGGGCGCCGCCGCCGAGAGCACGCGAATCTGGGCGCCGGGCCCCAGGGGCCCATGCATCATGCCTTCCGCCGACTGAATCAGGTACGGTATCTCCGCGCCTTGTAGCGAAAGCGCGGCCAGCTCTGCCTCGGCCCGCGTGCGGAATGTGGCCACCACCACGGTGTCGGTCATGACAGGAACAAAGTTATCACCAGAATGACCCCCACCGACAGCATGTTGAGTCGCCAGCCGGCACGGGCCATCTCGCGCACCGTGAGGGCACCAGACCCGTAGGCAATCGCATTGGGTGGGGTCGCCACGGGCAACATGAACGCCATGGAGCAACTCAGCGCGACCGCGACCATCAAGGGCCACGCGGGCAAGCCGAGGCCGTTGGCCACACCTACGATGAGCGGCAGGCCCAGGGCCGCGGTGGCCGTGTTACTCGTGAGTTCGGTGAGCGTGACGAACAAGGCGATCGTCGCGGCAAGGAGCACCGGGTAGGGAACGTCCTGGAGGCCAGCCAACGCGCCGCCAATGGCCCGGGACAGCCCGCTCGTCTCGAACGCGCCCGCCAAGGCCAAGCCGCCCCCAAAGAGCAACAGCACTCCCCATGGGATGCGTCGAGCGGTCTCCCAATCGAGCGGTGTCGCAAAGCGCTGACCGCGGAGCGGCAAGGCCATCAGGAGGATGCCCGCGGCGACCGCGATGCCGGGGTCGGTGAGCCCCGGGACCACATCGGTAAGTCCGGGGATGCGCAGACTGCCCATGTCCTTCGGCTCGCGGAAAATCCACGCGGCCGCCGTGAGCAGGAAGACGGCCAGCACCGTGCGATCCCCGCCGGAAAGCGGCGGCAAGCGACCGGACAGCAGTGCAGGAACCTCAACCTCGCCCTGCACGTCGAACACACGGCGCAGTACCCACCAGGCACCTGCGAGGAGGGGAATGGCGGCCAGAAGGCCGACCGGCATCCAGCCCGCAAACGACACCTCGCGATCAATGAGTTCGCGGGCTGCGGCCGCCAGCAGGGCATTGGGGGGCGTGCCGATCAGGGTCGCGACGCCCCCGATGGACGCGCCGTACGCCACGCCCAGGGCGAATCCTCCGCCCAACCGCTGGTTCGACCCGGCCAGGGCGAGCGCCACGGGCAGGAGCATCACGGCGGTGGCCGTGTTGGAGACCCACATGGACGTGAACGCGGCCGCCAGCATCAGGCCGAGGAGTACACGCGGCGCTGCGGTGCCCATGCGGCGCAGCATGTGGAGTGCAAAACGGCGGTGCAGGCCCCAGCGTTCCAGCGCTGCCGCCAGCAGAAAGCCACCCAGGAAAAGAAAAATGACGGGGTCCGCGTAGCGCGCGGCCGTGGCGGGCATGGATCCCACACCGACCAGCGGGAACAGCACCAGGGGAATGAGGGCCGTGGCTTCGAGCGGGACGACGGCCGTAAGCCACCAGAGCGCCATCCAGGCGGCGATCCCCGCCACGCGCCACGCCTCCGGATCGAGTCCCGCCGGGGGCGGCGCGATCAGGCTCGTGATGGCGAGGAGTGGCCCCATCACGAGCGGCAGGCGCCGGATCACCGCGGCGGGATGAGGGCCAGCGGCGTATACCGCGTGATCTTGTCCTTGAGCGTGTCCGAAAGGGGCAGGGACAAGAACTGATCCAGGTTCTGGCGCAGGTCTTTGACGCCGGGGCTCGGCCAATCCGTGCCCCAGACCACCCGCTCGCCGATGTCCTCGAGACGCGGGAAGTACTTGAGCAGTTTGAGCGGCGGTATCCCCGACAGCTCCAGCATGACGTTCTTGTGTCGCCGGAGGATGAAAAACGCCTCGTCCATCCAGAGCGGGCGCCCCCCGTGGGCCATCACGATCTGCAGGTCCGGAAAATCGATCGCGACATCATCAATTTCCATGGGGTTGCCGTACTTGCTGCGGGCGCCCGGGAAGATGCTGGTGCCCGTATGAATCAAGATCGGCATCCCGCGTTCCTCACAGCGCCGATAGATGCGGCCCAGCGCTTCGAGACCCATCGTGTAGGCGTTGGCGGGATAGACCTGATGGGGAGGATGAATTTTCAGGCACCGGATGCCGAGCTGCAACAGGTGCTCGACCTGGCCCTCGGGATCGGTGGTGAATCGCGGATGCACACCACCATAGGGCAGCAACCGTTCTGGATTGGCGGCGGCGTAGTTGGCGGCAAACTCGTTGGTGGAATCATCGAACCCCATGACGTCGGGACTGGGGTAGTTGATCAACGCCACACGCCAGATCCCAGATGCGTCGAGGATCTCGAGCAGCGCCTTGGGATCATCCATCAGCGCGATCAAGCGTTGCCAATGGTCTTCCTTGCCGCGCCGCATGGCGTCCGCCACCTCCGGCTTCAAGTCACGCCACGGTTGGATGTGAATGTGGAGATCGGAGACGCCGGGACGTTCGGTCATCGGCCCTTGAAGTCGGCCGGACGCTTGGCCAGGAACGCCGCGACCCCCTCGGCCTTGTCCTCCGAGGAGAACGCCAACCCAAACAGCGTACGCTCGTGGCGCAGGCCGGCATCCAGGGGGCTGCGTACGCTCGCGCGGACGGCTTCCTTGATGAGCCGGAGGGCGACAGGACTTTTCTGGGCAATGGATTCGGCCAACGCGGTCACCCGGGTCATCAGCTGGTCGGCCGGCAACACTTCGTCCACCAGACCGATACGCAACGCTTCATCGGCGCCAATCAGCTCGCCCGTGAACAACAGCTTGTACGCCATGCCGAGGCCGACCAACCGGGGAAGGCGCTGCGTGCCGCCACCGCCGGGCAGAATCCCCAGGTTGACTTCGGGCTGGCCGAGTTTGGCCTTGTCGGAGGCAATGCGGATATCGCAGGCCAATGCGATCTCGCACCCGCCACCCAACGTGAACCCATTCAACGCCGCGATGACCGGTTTGGGAAACTGTTCGGCCGCGTCGAACACCGTCTGCTCGCTCATGACGCGGAACTGATCCATGGGCGCGCGGCCCTCGAACTCACCGATATCGGCGCCCGCGATGAACGCCTTGGGTCCCGCCCCGGTGAGGACCACCACGCGGACCTCGTCGTTGGCGGCCAGGTCGGTGAACGCCTTGAGCAGTGCGGCGCGCACGGCGGCGTTGAGCGCGTTCATCTTGTCCGGGCGGTTGACCGTGAGGGTCGCCACCCGGTTCGCGATGTTCATGAGGAGGACGTCGTCGGCCATTCGTAGAATCCCTTTCCGGTTTTCTTGCCCAGTTCGCCGGCGGCGACCTTGGCCTTGAGAATCGCGGGCGGCGCATAGCGCGGGTCGCCCAGTGCACGATGCAAATACTCCGCGATAGCGAGCCGGACGTCGAGGCCGACCAGGTCCGTGACCTTGAGCGGGCCCATGGGGTGCCCGTAGCCCAACTCCATCGCCGTATCAATGTCCTTGGGGCTTGCCACACCTTGCTCGACCATGCGCATGGCTTCGAGACCCAGGACCACGCCGAGCCGCGAGGAGGCAAACCCTGGCGTGTCACGCACGATGATGGGTTCCTTGCCCATTTGGCGCGCGAGATCCACGACCACCGTGACGTGGGATTCGGCCGCTCCCTCCGGACGCACCACTTCCACCAGCTTCATGATGTGGACGGGATTGAAGAAATGCATCCCGACCACGCGGTCCGAGCCGTCGGCGATCGTTGCCACGGACAACGACGACGTATTGGTCGCCAACGTGGCGGCGGTCGGCGCCGTGTTGTGGAGTTCGCGGAACAAGTCGCGCTTGAGGTTCAGATTTTCGACTACCGCTTCGATGACGATATCGGCATCGGCCACCGCGTGGGCGACGGTGGCACTGGTTGAAAGGCGGGCGATCGTGGCGTCGGCATCCGCTTGGGCGAGCTTCCCGCGCGTGACGCCTCCAGCCAGGTTGGCACGGATGCGGTCCAAGGCGTGGGGCAGGACCTCGGTCCGGGCGTCGGTCATGCGGACGGTGCAGCCCGCCTGCGCGGCCACTTGGGCGATCCCGTGTCCCATGGTACCCGCGCCGATGACGGCAATCCGCTTCACGCCAACGCCTCCCGGATGCGGTCCGGCGCATCGGTGCACAGTCCGTCCACGCCGAGGGCGGCGAGCCGCCGGGCGTCGGCCGGACGGTTGACCGTCCAGATGATCACGGTGACGCCGTCGGCGTGTGCCTGCGCCACGAGGGGCGCGTCCACCAGCTCACGATGCTGCCACAGCGTGTTGGCGCCGGCGGCGCGAACTTGCGGCACGGGATCCAGTGGATACGAAGCGGAGAGCACGCCGGCCGACAATCCCGGGCGGGCGCCCACCAAGCGGAGGATCAGGCGATGGTCGAAGCTATGCACATGCACGTTGGTGGTCCGCGTGAGTGCGTTCAGGAACGCTCCCTGATGCGCTTCCGGCAGGGACTTCACCTCGACGTAGACGTCCACGTCGGGCCCGATGGCCGTGAAGGCCTCCTCGAGTGTTGGTATCACCTCACCGTTGCTGAGGGGGCGCTCGCGCAAATCGGCGAGCGAGTGATCGGCGATGTGTCTACCGTGAACCTCGTCATCGTGATGCACCACAAACGCCCCATCCAGGGTGGTATGCACATCGAGCTCGACGCCATCGGCACCGAGGGCGACGGCCTTCCGGAACGCCGCGAGCGTATTCTCTAACTCATATGCGGAGGCGCCGCGATGCGCGATGATGGCCGGCACTAGCGTCCCCGGAAGACGGGGTCGCGCTTCTCGAGGAACGCCGCCAGTCCTTCACGCGCGTCGGCGCTTGCGAAACAGGCGAGCTGGTTCTCCAGCTCGACGGTGAGCATCTCGTCGAGCGAGTGGCGTTCGCTGGCGTAAATCGCGCGCTTGGCCTTGGCGACGGCGAGCGGGGGCTTCGCCGCAAGACGGCGGGCCAACGCGTCGGCTTCGGCGAGGAGGGTGTCGTGCGGCACGACGTTGGTGACCAGGCCGATCTCGTAGGCCTCATCGGCGGTGATCAGGTCGGCGCCGAACACCAGTTCCAGGGCTTTGGCCGCGCCCACGAGGCGCGGCAGGAAGAACGTGCCGCCCCAGTCCGGGTGCAGGCCAATGCGATTGAACGTCTGGCCCAGCGTGGCCCGGTCAGAGGCAATGCGGAAGTCACACGACAACGCGAGATTGGCGCCGCCACCCGCGGCCGGCCCGTTGATCGCGGCAATGACGGGCTTCGGGGTGTCGCGAATCACGGTGACGACTTCCCGTCCGGCCTCAACCAACGCGCGGAACGCCACGGTGTCGCGGCGCTCCAGCAGCTCTTGCAGATAACGGATGTCCGCCCCGGCGCAGAACGCACGGCCGGCGCCGGTAATGATCACCACGCGCACCGCGTCATCCGCGGCGCACTGCCGGATGGCGTCCGCGATCTCCTGACGCATCGTGCCGGCAAAGGCATTGAGCTTGTCCGGTCGATTGAGCGTTATCCGGGCGATGCCGTCGGTCCTGTCGAGCAGGACGTTCTCGTAGGTCATGTGCGTTCCACGATGAGCGCGAGGCCTTGCCCTACGCCGATGCACATGGTGGCGAGCCCGTATCGACCGCCCGTGCGGTGCAGGGCATGGACGAGCGTGGTGAGGACCTTGGCGCCCGTACACCCCAGCGGGTGTCCCAGCGCAATGGCGCCGCCATAGATATTGACCTTCGCGGGGTCCATCTCCAGGTCACGGATACAGGCAATGGCTTGGGCGGCGAAGGCCTCGTTGAGTTCGACCAGGTCGATGTCGCCAATCGTGAGTCCGGCCCGCTTGAGTGCCTTGCGGACCGCTGGCACCGGTCCGATCCCCATGACGGAGGGGTCCACGCCGGCCACGGCCGAAGCCACGATACGCGCGAGCGCTTCTCCCTTGCTCCCTTGCTCCCTTGCTCCGATAACCAAGGCCGCCGCGCCGTCATTGATCCCACTCGACGTGCCCGCCGTAACGGTCCCGTCCTCGACGAACGCCGGCTTCAGTTTGCCGAGTTGTTCGAGCGTGACATCGGGGCGGGGGTGTTCGTCGGTGTCCACGACGTGACGCTGCTTGCCGGATTGGACCTCGACCGGGACGATCTCGTCCCTGAATACGCCAGCCGCCAGCGCCTTGCCCGACCGCTGCTGGCTTTCCAGCGCAAACGCGTCTTGCTCGGCGCGACTGATATGATGCTGGCGGGCGACCTTTTCCGCGGTCTCGCCCAGGGAGATCGTCCATTCGGGCGGCATGCGGGGATTGACGAAGCGCCATCCCACCGTGGAGTCGGCCATGTCGGGCGGGCGTCGATCCCACGAGGTGCCGCGCTTGAGCATGATGTACGGCGCCCGTGTCATGGATTCCACGCCACCCGCGACGAACAGCGTGCCTTCGCCCGCACGGACGGCGTGCGCGGCAGTGATGATGGCTTGGAGGCCTGACCCGCACAGACGATTCACGGTCTGGCCAGGCACGTCAACGGGGAACCCGGCCAACAACGCAGCCATCCGGGCGACATTACGGTTGTCTTCACCCGCCTGATTGGAGCAACCGAGAATCACATCTTCGACTTGGGCGGGGTCGAGATCCGCGCGGTCTACGGCCGCACGCACCGCGATGGCCGCAAGGTCATCAGCCCGCACATCGGCCAAGGCGCCGCCCGCGCGCCCAACGGGCGTGCGTACGGCGGAATAGATGAACGCGTCGGTCACCGCAGTCCAACCCAGATGGTCTTGGACTCGGTGTACCCGTCCAAGGCCTCACGCCCCAGGTCGCGTCCGAATCCGCTCTGCTTGAAGCCGCCGAACGGGGCCGAGGGGTCGTAGAGGTTGTACGTGTTGACCCAGATGGTGCCGGCGCGCACCGCGCGCGCCACGCGAAACGCCTTCTTGATATCCGAGGTCCAGATGCCCGCGGCCAGACCATACATGGTCTGGTTGGCGAGGTGGATGCCTTCGTCGACGTCTTCGAAGGTCACCACGGCCAACACCGGTCCGAAGATCTCTTCGTCCACAATCCGCATGCCGGGCTTGGCCTGATCGAAGACGGTGGCCTCGACATAATAGCCCTTGCCGTTCACTGTGGCCGCGTTACCACCGGCCACGAGTTGGGCACCCTCCTTCTTGCCGGTTTCGATGTACGACAACACGGTGTCCTGCTGCTGCTTGGAGACCACCGCGCCCAGCCGCGTGTTCTTGTCGAATGGATCGCCGGGCGTGAGCTTCTTGGCCCGCGCGGCCAGTTCCTCCACCACCTGATCATGTACCGACCGCTGCACAAGCAGGCGCGAACCCGCAGCACACACCTCGCCCTTGCCGTAGAAGATGCCGTTCTGCGCGCCGCGAATGGCGGCCTTGAGGTCGGCATCGGCGAAGATGATATTGGGGCTCTTGCCGCCCAGCTCCAGCGTCACGCGCTTGGCGGTGTCGGCGGCGTCGCGCATGAGCTGCTTGCCCACGGCCGTCGAGCCGGTGAAGCTGATCTTGTCCACGCCGGGGTGCTTGACGAGTGCGGCGCCCGCCGTGCTGCCGCCGCCGGGGATCACGTTGAACGCGCCCGCAGGAAAACCCGCTTCCTGCATGATCTCCGCCATGAGCAGGGCCGTGAGCGGTGTCTCGGACGCGGGCTTGAGCACGACGGTGCAGCCGGCCGCGAGCGCTGGGGCGAACTTCCAGCTGGCCAGGTTGAGCGGAAAGTTCCACGGCACAATGGCGCCGACCACGCCCATGGGGACGCGGTCGGTGAATACGAAGTCGCCGGCCACCGGGAGAATGTTGCCGCCCATCTTGTCCGCCCACCCGCCGTAGTACTTGAGCGTGTCTACGGTCATGGACACATCAATCTTCGACTCGAACAGCGGCTTCCCGTTCTGGCGGGTTTCCAGATCGGCCATCTCGTTGAGGCGGGATGCGAGGAGGGTGCCCGCCTTGTAGAGCATCTCGCCGCGCGTTCGTGCCGGGAGTTCCTGCCAGGCGGCGCCGTCAAAGCAGTCCCGCGCGCTCCGGACCGCGGCATCCACGTCGGCCGGTCCCGCCGCCTCGACGGAGCAGAGCGTCTCTTCCGTGGCGGGATTGACGACGGGGATGGTCGAACCCGATTGGGCTTTCCGCCATTCATTGCCGATGAACAGGTCGGTCCGCACTATGCTGGCCTTTCCGGGTCGCGGTCGGTGTCGAGGAACTCGGGCAAGTCCAGCGACGCGTCGCGATCACCCCACTTGATGTTCTCGAAGAACGAACGGCATGCGCGACAGTAATGCCGGGCAACCATGAGCGACGTCCCGAACGGCGTCTCCCGCACGGTATCGGCGGAGCCGCAGAACGGGCAGGTCGGCATCAGTTGAGCTTGAAGATAGCGTTCCGCGTGCCCCGGAGATGATAGAGAATCTCCTCCTCGGGCGCCCCACCGCCAATGCGGCGGGTGACCGGATTCCACTTGGCGAAATCCGGAGCGGGTAGCTCCCGCACGGCGACGCCGGCGGGGGAAATGCCATCAATGTCGGCCTTGAGCGCAGCAGCCAGGTCGGCGTGGTCCGGGCCGAACCACACTCGCGCACTGGCCAGGGCACGCGCCGTCGCGGCGCTCAGGCGGTCGCGTTGCGCCGGGTCGGCAGCCATGGTGCGGAACCAGCCGCGCCCGTGATGGGCGTGGTAGCGCTCCTCGTCGAGCATCTTGGCGACATTGACCTGAATGGCCTGGACCGTGCTCTCGCGGAGACTGTGCAGCACCCGCGTGACGGCGAGATCCACCACCACATTCATGGCCACGAAGTCGGCCCAGTCGGCGAGGGGCCGGTCGAGAAACGCGATGTTCGCGAACTCGGCACGGTCACGGGTCTCGACGAGCGCGTCCGGGTCGCAATCCCATTGCTTCTTGAGGATCGCATGCAGCAGGCGGACGTGTCCCATCTCTGCCTGGGATAACGAACAGCTGGCGACGGCGGCCTCGAGTTCCGGTGTGCCGAACGTCCACTCACCGTAGTGATACCCCAGCAGGAGCTTGGTGTCGGCGCAGGCGATCAGCAGGTCGCGCAGGGCGTGGTCGCTCATGTCAGTTGCCAGCCAGGGGCAGGCGGCGGTCGGTGTGCGTCACGGAAATAACCGCATCGCGGGGGACAACGCACATCTCGATCCAACGCTCCTCGTCGTACACGGTCCACGCATAGACCCTGGCGAGCTCGTCGTCGCCGGCGTTGACACTGCCGACGTGTCGGAGCTCTTCGTCGTGCGCCTTGCGCGCGAACACTTCGTAGACCCTCATGTGACTCCGTAGGCGGCCAGCACCTGGCGGCCGCGTGCGCTGATGCGATCCTTGGTCCACGGCGGATCCCAGACCACGTCCACCACCACGCGCTGGACGTCGTTCACCGCATGGAGGGCTTCCCGTACGTCATCCACCATCATGTCAATGGCCGGGCATCCAATGGACGTGAAGGTCATGCGGACATGCGCCGTGCCCTCGTGACACTGTGCCTCGTAGATGAGGCCCAGGTCCACGAGCGAGAGCGCATACTCCGGGTCCATGACGGTTCGGAGCGCGTCCCACACGACCGCCTCAGGCGGCGAGGCGACGGCCGAAAGCACCCTGGATCATCTCGATGTAGCGGATATTCATCGGACCCCGTGCCTTCCAGCGATCGAACACCTGATCCCAGTTCAATGGCTCGTTGAACAGCCACTGCTTGGCGTCCGGGTCGTACTGGCAGGGGAAGGGGTAGTCGAGCACAAAGGCTTTGGTCGCGTCGTCGCAATGGGCCGGCACCTCGATGCCGATGCCCTCGCACAGGGGCACTGTGGCTTCCATCCAGGTCTGGCGGAGCTGGTCGTTGGTCTTGCCTTTGAGCCGGTAGTCGAGCTGGCCGCTGTGGCGCTTGCGGTCGTCCGGCAGGCCAAACCATTCGATGGTCATGGGGAACATCCAGTCCACGGCGCGTTGCAAGGCTTCGCGGGCTTCGCCGCCCGCCTTGGCGAGACGCTTCATCCATGACTCGCCATGGCGAAGATGCAGGACCTCTTCACGATCCACCTTGACGAGTGCCCGCTTGAGGGGTCCGTACGACGTGTTGGCGTGTACGTCCCCGAGCAGGCAGATCCCGGCGCGGTCAAAGAACCCGTTGGCGACCACCATCTCCGCCCAGTTGTCGAGCGACTGGTCAAAGCCATACGGGTGCTTGAATTCATGCGGCTGGCGACCGTACACGAGCCAGCGCCGGTCCACACCGAGGTCTTCGAGAATCCGGTACGCGATGTTCGCGTGACCGAGCTCATCGTGGACGATCGCGGTCACCGCGATCCGGCTGTTCAGGTTGGGCGCGTCGCGGGACGCCAGGTAGTACGCCGGAGCGCTCAGGAGCTCGGTGTCACCCTGGACCATGAGCTGCGTGATGAGCGCCTTCTTGTACCCGGGGGTCATGTCCTCTTCCGACTCGACCATGAAGCCCCCGGCGATACGGTCTATCAGGTCCTGTTCGATTGGGTCCCGCGGCTTCATGTCAGCTCCCGGTGAACTTGGCCGTCCGTTTCTGGACGTACGCCGCGAGGCCTTCCTTGGCGTCGCTGCTCTGGAACAGCTGCTGTTGCAGCTCCCGTTCAATCGCGAGACCGTATTCGAACGGCACCTCGGCGCCGGACTGGCAGGACCGCTTGATCAAGGCCACGGCCTTGGACGCCTTGTTGGGTGGGCAGTACTGCCGGGCGAACTCGACGACCTTGTCCCAGAAGCCTTCCTTGTCGAAGACCTCGTTGACGATGCCCAGCTGCCTGGCTTCCTCGGCGTCGAACAGCCGGCCACTGATCATCAGCTCGATCGCGGCGTGCTTGCCCACCATCCGGGTCAACCGTTGCGTGCCGCCGGTGCCCGGGAGCACGCCCAGGTTGATCTCGGGCAGGCCGATCTTGCCGGCGCCGCGCGCGGCGATCCGCATGTCGGCTGCCATCGCAATCTCGAGGCCGCCGCCCACGCAGTGCCCGTTCAGGGCCGCGATGACGAGCTTGGGGGTTTGCTCGAGGCGGGAGAGGGTCTCGTTGGCATGGAGGCAGAAGAAGTACTTGAAGCGCGGCGTCACCGAGTTCAGCATCTCGATGTTGGCCCCGGCGGAGAAGAACTTGTCGCCTTTGCCGCGCAGCACGATGACGTGGACGCTGTCGTCCATCCGGGCCTTGAGAATGGCGACGTCCAGTTGCAACATCATCTCGTAGGTATAGGTGTTCGCCGGCGGGTCGTTGAGCTCAATGATGCCCAAGCCGTTCTCGGAGCGAAAATCCACCAGTGTCTTGTCAGCCATTGCCGGTCATCCTCGGTCGGTGCAGGGTGGGGTCGTACGAGGGTCCACAGACAGTCGAAGTCTGTGCGGGAACTTAACTTTGGGGTCCCTATGGCGTCCATCGTCTTGTGACAGTTCCCGGTCCGGCCCCGGCCGAACGGTCCGATGAGGATCTCATTGCCGAATGGAAGGCCACTGGGGACGAGGCCGCGGCCTCCGCGTTGGTGCGCCGGCACGTGGGGCCGGTGGCGCGGTTTCTTGCCGGAGCTGGGGGAGGGGACGACACCGAGGACGTGGTGCAGGAAGCCTTTTTCCGGGCGTTCCGGAAAATCGACAGCTGGCGGGCCGGAGCGAGTTTCCGGACGTGGGTCATGACCATCGGCGTGAACGCCCTGAAGGACCTCCGGCGCCGCACCAAGCGGCATGCCACGTTGACCCTGGAAGACCGCGATGCTCCGGACGAGCGCCGCGACCCGGCAAGCGAGGCGGTGGCGAACGATCAGTTGGGGAGGCTCGGACCGGCGGTGCAGCGTCTGCCGTCCATGCAGCGCCATGTGTTCCTGCTCAGGGCCCAGCAGGAGCTGTCCTATCAGGAGATTGCCGTGGCCTTGGGCACGAGCGAAGGTGCCGCACGAGTGCATTACCACCATGCGGTGAAACGACTGAAGCAGGCGATGGAAGGAGAAGGCCATGCGTGATCAGGACCTGGAACAACTGGCGCGACGTGTGGGCGAGCGCGCGGCGCGCGGCGTGGACCCGGACCGGGTGGCAGGGCGCGTGGCCGCGCGGCTAGCCCGCGGGGAACACGTGCGCCGCCCGATGCGACTCGGGCGCTGGGGGTTGGCGGTCGCGGCCGCCCTCACCGTCGCGGTGCTTACCCAATTCGAGGACACCACGGTGCCTGGCCTCGGCGTGGCGGCCACCCCCGTGGCGGTCAGCGAGCTGGATGTGGACGGCCTCACGGAAGTGCTCGATTCCCTGGCGTTTGACGCGCCGGCATCGGAGTATGTCGGGTTTGGGCTCGGCACCATGACGACGGATGAGCTGCAGGCCTTGCTTGCGGCGATGGAGGGTTGACCATGCGATGGACGGTACTCATTGGCGCCGTGGCGATGGTGATCGCACCCCTGGGCGCCCAGCAACAGCGACCGAATCCTGAGCGCTTGCGCGCCCAGATCGCCGAACGATTCATGACGACCTACCGCCAGCAGGCGGGGTTGACCGACGATCAGTTCACCCGATTTGAACGGGTGGCCCGAGCGTCGTGGGACGCGCGAACGCGTGAAGACCAGCGGCGTCGGATGCTCTTCATGGCGCTCGAAGGGCAAATGCGGCCGGGCATGGCGGCGAGCCAGGACAGCGTGGGTCGGATACTGGACGGCCTGATGGCGTTGGAACGGGAGCGACATGCCCGGGCCGAAGCGGACCTGCAGGCCTATGCCGAGTTCCTGAGTCCCGTCCAGCGCGCGCAACTGCTCATCATGTTGACGCGGTTTGAGCGACAGGTGGACCAGATCCTCCAGCAACGCATGGGTGAGCCTGGTATGCGGCGGAATCCGGCACCGGAGTTCTGAACCGTTCGACCAAGTTGGCGCGATGGCAAGTCGTAAGCGTCTTAAGGGGACTAGGATATCTACCTTCGGTCACGTCCTCGCGGTTCGGGGGTTGGGGCTACAACGCGGCCAAGCCCGGATACGGCTGCCCAGCAATCCGTTGGGTCCAAGAGTAAGGCGGCGACCACCATTGCCAGAATCGCCGGTATGGTATAGGAACCTGTCTTCTTGGGCTCAGGGTCTGTCATACGGGTGCGTAGCAGCGGTCAGGTGGTTGGTGGGAAGCGGAGGGAGGCGGGCGGTCCAAACCGACGGATCATCCGACAGCCTCACCGCAAAGACGGTTTCACCGTCGTCGCTTACAGCAATACCGACCATCGAGACAGCTAGTTGATACACGCCAAGGAGAGTGCCATCCCAGTCGAACACATGAATGTCCGTCCCCCCGATGTCACGCGAGTTCCCTTCGCCGCGCGTTTGACCGGAGTAGAGGGCAAAGATGCGGGTAGCCGTGACAGCAAGACTCAGGTATCCGTATCGCATGTCGGCCCCGGGGACCAAGCTCGGTTGACCGCTGCGGCGACCTACGCGAAACCTTGGTGTTAAGTCAAAAGGCGTTTCGGCGGTGTCCACTGGTCGCCCGTTGTAGTCATGGATTAGCAATCTTCCAG
>JBBDNM010000019.1:0-35490 GCA_040877595.1 Gemmatimonadales bacterium
AGCGTTCATGTGACTCGGCATCCTCGCGAAACCAGTTCTCATAATTCCGCCCGTGCAGCCGCACATAGCCGATGCCCGTGGTCACCTTCGCATCCGGCGTGATGGAGTGGTGGAACACGGGCTGGTCAATGTTCACGGCGCCAATCCCCAGCTCGGCCAGCCCCGCATAGAACTCCGGCACGTTCCATGACGAATGCCGTACCTCGATCGCGAGCGGGAACTCACCGAAAGCCTGGACCAGGTCACCCAACCACTCGCGTGAGCGATCGTCGCGCTTGAATGACCACGGAAACTGCACCAACAGACACCCGAGTCGCCCCGCATCCAGCAGCGGCTGCATACCCTCTAGCACGTGTTTCCTTTCCGACTCGGACCACGCATCGTCCCGCTGATGCGTGAACCGCTGGTACAGCTTGGCCGTGAACTTGAACTGCGGGTTCCGCTCGACGCGACGGGCCCACTTTTCAGCGGTCTTCGCCGCCGGCGGCCGATAGAACGTGGAGTTGATCTCAATGGTGTCGAAGTAGCCGGACAGATAGGTCAGTGGATCAAAGCCACTGGGCTTTGGGGCGGGATAGACGATGCCCCACCAGTCATCGTAATCCCAGCCGGCAACACCGATCCGGATCATGAAGAAGCATCGACCGCATTAAGACCAAAAGCAACACCACCACAGAGACACTGAGGCGGGGTGAAATCAATCGAGCGTCTTATGGAACCGCTTCGTACTCAACGCAATGAACGCCGCCCCGATTGCCACCAGGGCCACCACCTGCGGCCAGATGTGGTGCAACTCCAGCCCCTTGAGCAACACCCCGCGCAGAATCTGGAGATAAAACGTGAGCGGCAAAACCAGCCCGATCCATTGCGCCACCTCCGGCATCGCCTCGCGCGGAAACATGAATCCCGACAACAGGATGTTCGGCAGTACAAAGAAAAAGCTCAGCTGCAACGCCTGCTGCTGCGTGCGGGCCAAAGTGGACACCAGCAATCCGACAGCCAAGGTCGCTACGATGAACGCCACCGTGATACCGTAGAAGAGCCATAAGCTCCCGGTTATCGGCACGTCGAACGCCAGCCGGCCCACGATCAACACCACAGTGATCTGGACGTAGCCCACCAGCACATACGGCGCGATCTTGCCGAGCATCAGCTCCAACCGCGTGAGCGGCGTCACGATCAGCTGCTCGAGGGAGCCCCGCTCCCGCTCTCGCACGATGGCCATCGACGTCACCGCCACGAGCGTGATCGTGAGAATCACGCCCATCAGACCCGGCACAATATTGTTGGCGCTGCGGAGCCCCGGGTTGTAGCGCGGCCGCACGCGGACATCCACCGGCTGCTGCACCGCGACCCCGCGCTGTTCCAGTTGTCGCAGTGACTGCACCCGGCCAACCGCCTGCGCGGCTGCGATGGCGGCCTGCGACGCCAGCGGATCCGTGGCGTCCACGATCACCTGCACCGTCGCCTCTCGGCCCCGGGCCAGATCGCGCGCATAACTCCACGGAATCACGATGCCCGCCTTGGCCCTTCCGCTCGCCAGCGCTTCATCCAGCTCCGCTCGGCTCGGCACATACCCCACCAGCCGGAAGCTCGCGGTGTTGGCAAAGGCCTGCGTCAGCTCGCGACTCGAGGATGTTGCCGACTCGTCCAGCACCACGGTCGGGAGATACTTCACTTCGGTCTGGATGGCCCAGCCGAACAACAACATCTGGACGATCGGGATGCCCACCATGATGCCGAGCGTCAGGCGGTCGCGCCGCATCTGGATGAATTCCTTGGCAATCATGGCGCGCAGACGGGTCATGCCACCTCGCCCGTCTGTTCCTGGAGATGCACGAACACATCTTCCAGCGTCATGCCTTCACCGAAAAAGTGGGCGACCTCGTGCGGCGCGCCGATCGCAATCAGGTTGCCGCCGTGCAGCATGGCCACGCGGCCGCACCGCTCCGCTTCATCCATGTAGTGCGTGGTGACCAGCACCGTCGTCCCGGCATCCGCCAGTTTCCTGATCGTCGCCCAGAACAGGCGGCGACTCGCCGGGTCCACGCCGGCTGTCGGTTCGTCCAGGAACAGGATGGGCGGTTGATGGAGAATCGCACAGGCGAGCGCCACCCGTTGCTTCCAGCCACCCGACAGCGTCCCCACCATCTGGTGCCGGCGTCCGCCGAGCCCGATGAACGCCTCCACTTGGGCGATGCGGTCCGTGAGCGCTTTGCGGGTCAGACCGTAGAGCGACCCGTAGAACCGTTCGTTCTCCTGCACCGTGAGGTCGTCATACAGGCCGAACTTCTGCGACATGTATCCAATGCGATGCCGCACCAGCTCGGGATCCTGCGTCACATCCACACCCGCTACCTGTGCCGTACCCTGCGTGGGCGCCAAAAGACCGCACAGCATCCGGATCGTGGTGGTTTTTCCCGAGCCGTTGGGACCGAGTAGCCCGACGATCTCGCCGGGCGCCACGTCGAACGTCACATCGTTGACCGCGACCACGACACCGAAGTGTCGCGTGAGACCCTTGACGCTCAGCGCCGGTGTCACGGACGCGGCGCCAGGGTCACGACGAGATCCACCGGCATGCCGGCCTTGAGCCGGCCCTGTGCGTCGTCAATCCGCACCTTGATGCCGTACACCAGGTCCGCGCGCTCGCGTTCGGTGAGCGCTGCGCGCGGAATGAACTCGGCGGCGGGGTTGATCTCGCTCACCGTGCCTGGGAATGTGACGCCTGGGTATCCATCCACGGCAACTTCGACCGCGGCGCCGAGCTGGACGCGCGCGATGTGTTCCTGTCCGACGTATGCGCGCACCCACGGCTGCGTGGTGAGACCGATGATCAGTACCGGCATGCCGGCGGCAAGCACCTCACCTGCCTCAGCCAACCGTAACAGCACGATGCCATCCGCCGGCGACCGCAACACAAGTTCGTCCTGTTGCGCCACCAATTGGCCGACCAGCGCGTCAAAGACTTCGGCCTCGCGACGCGCGGCGGCGAGCTGATTGCCGCGCGGGCCGGCCGCGACCAGATCGAGGAACTCGCGCGCCTGCCGGACGCGGGCGGTGGCGCCGTCGGCCGCATTGCGCGCCTGGTCCAGTTGACTGGCGCTCGCGCTGTTGTCGGCGTGCAGGGTCTCGACGCGCGCAAACTCGTTCTGGGCGCGCACCGAATCGGCGAGCGCGGCGGTGCGTGCGGCACGTGCAGTCTCCAGTTCCTGCGGGCGAGCTCCCGCTTCGAGGTCGCGCACGCGGGCCACAGCGGCGGCGTGCCGAGCGCGGGCTTCGGTGACGCGCTCAGCGAGACCGGGCTGCGTCATGAGGGCAAGCGTGTCGCCCGCGCGGACGGTGTCGCCTTCATCGCGAACGAGGCGCGTGAGCCTCCCGCTCACCAGCGGCGCAATGCTCACCTGGCGAATCTCGATCGTTCCGGCGATTGCGATATGGTCGTCCGCCGGACTGCATGCCATCATCAGGGCCGCAGCAAGCGACCAGTGTTTGCTGTTCATAGGACCACCGATCGGATGACCACATCCGCGATATGGGATTCCATCCGCGTGCGGAGCTCTCCCGGCGGCATAGGCAAACCGAGCATGCCCGGCATGTGCGGACCGGCCACGGCAAACCACACGCATTGCGATACCAGAGTGAACGCGGCGAGAAACGGCTCGACCTGGCGGAAGGCACCCGCCGCCTGGCCGTCGCGTACCACGCCAGTGATGGCGGCGAGCACGCGGCGGACGCGTGGAATCACGGGGGCGGGCGGCGGCGTGCCGCGCGCGAGTTCGCGAATCACGAGCAGGGGTGCGTCGGGGGATCCTCGGAAGAACCAGAAGAAGGAGGTGACGATGGCCCGCAACCGCTCGGCCGGCGTCCCGTTGGTTCCAGCCGTCAACTCCACGCGACTGGCCAAGTCATCAAAGACCTCGTCCAGAATGGCAAAGTAGAGCGCCTGTTTCGAGCCGAAATGATACGTGACAGCGCCGATGTTTGCTTTAGCAGACCCCGTGATGTCGCGGACGGTAGTCGCATCGAACCCGTTGTGTGCAAACAGGTTACGCGCTGCTGACTTGATCGTGTCGGCAGTAATTGATTGCTTCATACGTTTGTATGATAACTTGCAGATGGTAGCTTCGCCACTTGGAGCTGTTTGCAGAGACATATCTTCGGGATATATTCGGTGTCCTTTCATGACCCGTGCCCTGTCGAGCCGATCCGCTGCCTGCCTCTGGGTTCCCGCCTGGCCACTGCACTGCGAGACGCTCCGCCGCCCTGAACTTGTGGGCACACCGCACGCCCTGCTCGCGCCGGAAGACGGCCGCCGCTTGTGGCATCTCTCGCGAGAGGCGCGGAGGGACGGCGCCAAGACGAAAATGACCGTGAGCCAGGCCATCGGCCTCTGCCCCGCACTCGCCCTGCTCGAACCCGACCCCGTGTTCTACGACGAACAGTTCGCGCACCTGCTGCGCCGGTTGATCAACGTGAGCCCCGTCATTGAGCCCGCAGAGTTAGGGCGAGTCTACGTTGGTGTGGATGGATTGGAACGATTGTATGGAGGACCGGAAGAGCAACTGGCGGTGATTGTTGAGGCGGGAGGGCGGGAAGGCGGGAAGACAGACGATTATCGCCTGGGCTATGCGACCGGCAAGTTTCCCGCCTGGGTCGCGGCGACCCGTGCCCGTCCCGGTGAAGCCCTCGTCGTTCCCAAAGGTGACGAAGCGGAATTCCTCGCCACCCAACCCATCGCCGTCCTGCCGCTCGAACGCGACGATCTCGATCGGCTGCGCCAGCTCGGCCTCAACACACTCGGTCAGCTCGTCGCTCTCCCCGAAGAAGCGCTCACCGCACAGCTGGGCAACCCAGGTCGCGCCGCCTGGCGACTCGCCGCAGGCCAGGTGCTCGATCCGGTCGTCGGCAAACCCGCTCCCGAACCCATCATGCAGGGCCTGAGCTATCCCGCACCCGTCGCCGACAGCGGCATGCTCGCGCATACCATGAGCGTGTTGATTGAGCACGCCTTGCGCAATCCGCGGCGTACCGGGTGGCGCGTGGTAAGCGCCCGCGTACGGGCCGCGCTCGAGCAGGGCGGCTCCTGGATGATCGACACCGTGCTCAAGGATCCCTCGGCCGACCGCGAACGCATCGCGGCACCGCTCCGTGCCAAACTCGAAATGACGCCGCCCACGGGCGCGGTCGAACGGATCGTCGTCGAGTTCACGGACTTCGTGCGCGGCACCGACGAGTTGCAACTCTTTGCGCGCGACGCGGCGGCCGCCGCGCGCGCCGGCCGTGTGGGCGCGCTCCGGAGCGCCGCCCGCGAAATGGTCGCGCGCATGCGCCGTACCATGCTCTATCGCATCGTGGAGGTCCAGCCATGGTCCCGCCTGCCGGAACGACGGTACGCGCTGATCGCTTACGAGCCGTAAATGTCCCGCAACCCGTCAACGTCGTTTGTGATGAGAACGGGATGCCGGTTGCAATAGGAGAAGAAAGGGAGAAAGGGAGAAAGGGAGTCCGGGAGATAATGGAGGTGTGGGTGGTACACGATGAATGGTGGCGACCGCCGGGCCTCAACCGGCGCTACGTGGAAGTTCTCATGGAAGGCGGGTCACACCTGGTTCTGTTCGAAGACCTGAATACCAGGACTTGGTTTGTCCAGCAACCTTAATTGACTTAGCTAAGACCTTAGTTTATCATGACACTATGAAAGGCCGTAAAACCGTGAATGTTCATGAGGCGAAGACGCATCTGTCCCGTCTTCTCAAGCGTGTGGCCGCTGGCGAGGAAGTCGTGATCGCCAAGTCGGGCACACCCATCGCCCGCCTTGTGCCTATACAGGAGGCGTTGGGAAATCGCACGTTGGGTACCGATCGCGGCCGCATCTGGATCGCGGACGATTTCGATGCCCCGCTTCCTCCCGACCTCCAGGCGGCGTTTGACGGTGAAGATCCTTCTTGATACGCAGTGCTGGCTCTGGATGATCACCAATCCGGATCGACTGTCGCCCCACGCGCAGCGTTTGCTGACGGATGGCGACAACACGCTCTGGCTTTCGGTGGCCAGCGTCTGGGAGATTGCCATCAAGCACGGACTGGGCAAGCTGCGTCTGCCGACGTCGCCCACTGTGTATGTCCCGGCGCAACTCGCCGCCACACGAGTAGCGTCCATGGTCATCCAGCCCGAGCACGCGCTGCGCGTGGGGGAGTTGCCACCGCACCACCGCGATCCGTTCGACCGGCTGGTCATTGCCCAGGCTCAACTTGAGCGTATGCCGATCATGACCGCTGATCCACGATTTCACGAGTACGACGTGGACGTGTTGGCGGCGTAGCAGAAAGGGGAATGACGATTGATGAATGCTGATTGATGATTGCAGCTCGTCAATCAGCAATCATCAATCTTTTTTCTCATGTACACGGAACTCCACTGCCACTCCGGCTACTCCTTCCTGGACGGCGCGTCGCACCCCGACGAGCTGGTCCAGCAGGCCGTGGCACTCGGGTACTCAGGCCTGGCGCTCACCGACCACAACGGTCTCTACGGCGCCATGGAGTTTGCGCAAAGCGCCAAGCGCGCGGGCGTAAGACCCATCACCGGCGCCGAACTCACTCTCACCGACGACCGCCACGTCACCCTGCTCGTCGAAAACGCCACGGGCTACGCCAATCTCTGCCGCCTGATCACCGAGTCGCACCTCGGCCAGGAAGACCGTCGCGACCCCAAGGTCGCCTTTCCCACGTTGGTCGAACGCCAGGAGGGACTGATTATCCTGTCGGGCTGTCGGCAAGGGTTGTTCAGTGGGGTACATCTGCGGGATCTGCGGCAGGCCGAGCGCTATCGCGACCTGTTTCCTGATCGCTTTTATGTGGAACTACAACGCCACTTCATGCGGGGCGACATGGCCCGGACCCGCGGTCTCATGGCCGTGGCCGACGTGACCGACCTGCCCGTGGTGGCCACCAACGACGTGCATTATCACGATCGCGCCCGTTGGAAACTGCACGACGTGCTCACGGCGCTCCGGCATCGCACCACACTGGATGGCTCCCATACGGTCCGCCGGCCCAATGGCGAGTTCTATCTCAAGGCGCCCGAGGCCATGGCGCGATTGTTCGTGGACCGCCCCGACGCCATTGCGAACACGGAACAGATTGCGTCACGGTGCACGTTCGATCTCACCACCGACCTGAGCTACGAGTTCCCCGATTTCCATAACGCGCCGCGCGCGTTGGCCGAGTTGTGTGCTACCCGTCTGAACGAACGCTACCCTGCGGATCATCCGTTGCGCGCGGAAGCCGAGTCCCGCTTGCAGGAAGAACTCCGGCTCATTCGCCATCACAAGCTGTGCGGGTTCTTCCTTGTCTATAACGACCTGTTCGATCTGGCCAAGGAGGTAGCCGCCTTTGTGCGCGCAGGCACTCGGCGCGTGGCCGGCAATCTCCTGCCGGGCCGCGGGCGCGGCAGTTCCGTCTCGTCCATCGTGTGCTACTTGATGGGTCTCTCCCACGTGGACCCGATCGCCAACAAGCTGTTCATCGGACGGTTCCTGAACGACTCGCTCGCGTCCGTACCCGATATTGACCTCGATTTCCCCCGCGAGATCCGCGAGGAACTGATTCGCCGTGTGTATACACGCTACGGCCGAGACCATGTGGGGCTGGTCTGTACGTTCCCCACCTATCGGTTCCGCTCGGCGGTGCGGGATGTGGGCAAGGCGCTGGACCTGCCCGTGGGCGAGATCGAACAGCTTGCCAAGATGGCCCACGGCTTTCAATCAGCCAAAGATGTACGCGAAGAGATGGCACGCATCCCGCGACTCGCGGAGAAGGTATCTGCGCCCATCTGGGAACATCTGTGCGATCTGTGTGAAAGTATTGGGCGCCTGCCGCGGCACATCTCCCAGCACGTGGGCGGCATGATCATCGCGAGCAAGCCCCTGCTGGAAATTGTCCCGCTGGAACTCTCCGCCATGCCCGACCGCGTGCTGGTGCAGTGGGACAAGGATTCCTGCGACGATGCCCGGTTCATCAAGATTGATTTCCTGGCCCTCGGCATGCTTTCGCTGGTGGAAGAGACCGTCGAGCTGATCGCGCGCCGCGAGGGCACGCCGCCCGACCTCTCGCGCATTGATTTCCACGACAACGCCGTCTATGACCGCATCTGTCAGGGCGACACCATCGGCCTGTTCCAGATCGAGAGTCGCGCGCAGATCCAGATGATTCGGCGCGTGCGCCCGCGCAACCTGACCGATCTGGCGGTGCAGGTCGCCATCGTGCGGCCGGGCCCCATCGTGGGCGGCGCGGTCAACCCCTACGTGCGCCGGAGAGAGGCAAAGCGTCACGCGGAGGCGCGGGGTGTGGAGTACGAGCCACCGGTAGACCATCCTCTCTTGAAGGAGGCGCTGAGTGAAACACTTGGGGTGATCATTTATCAGGATCAGGTGCTTCAGGTGTGCCAGTCGCTGGCGAGTTTTACGTCAGGCCAGGCCGAGGGATTGCGTCGAGCGATGAGTCGCCGCCGGTCGCGCGAGCTGTTGGAGAGTTATTGGGAGCAGTTTCGGGATGGGGCGGCGGGCAACGGTGTGCCGGAAGACACCGCCAAGCGCGTATTCGAGCAGGTGGTGGCGTTCTCGGAATTCGGGTTTCCCAAATCCCATGCGGCGGCGTTCGGTCTTCTGGCGTATCAGTCGGCGTGGTTGCTGCATTACTATCCGCTCGAGTTCTACGTGGGGTTGTTCAACAACCAGCCGATGGGGTTCTATTCGCTGGATACGCTGGTGCGTGAGGCCAAGCGCAACACGATTCCCGTGCTGCTGCCCGACGTGAACCGGAGCGATGTGTGGTGCATGCCGGAAGACCAGTCCATCCGCCTGGGACTCGGCTTCATTCGTAACTGGAGCGAGGAGACCACCACCGCGCTCATCGAGGAGCGCGAACGTCATGGCGCCTTTGCCGGCCTGGGCGACCTGATACGCCGAGCACCGGAGTCCATCAATCGTGACGCCCTGGAACGCCTGGTCTGGGTGGGCGCGTGTGACAGTTTCGGCGTGTCACGCCGAGACCTGTTGTGGCAGATCGGGTTGTACCTGCCGCCCAAGCGGCAGTCCACCAAGCGCGTACGCCGGCAACTGGAACTCGGCCTCGACCACCCGCACGCCAACATGCGGTTTGACCAGGTGGACGCGTCCGGTCGCGTGCTGGCCGAGTATGGAGCGCTGGGGTTTACGGCCAGCGGTCACCCGTTAGATCTGCTGCGCGGTGCCTTGCCACCGCACACCCTGAGCACCGACCTCGCAACGCTCGATCACGGCAGCGATGTCACCATACTCGGCCTGGTGGTCTGCCGTCAGCGCCCGCAGACCGCCAAGGGGTTCGTTTTTCTTCTTATAGAAGATGAAACCGGCATGTCCAACGCAATCGTGCACCCGGACATCTATGAGCGCGACCGCCTGGTGATCCGGACGGAACCCTTCGTAACGGTGACGGGCACGCTGGCAAAGGACGACGGAACGACCAACGTGATCGCGAAGGAGGTGCGGCCACTCCGCGTGTCCACGCGTCCACGCGTCCACGCGTCCACGGCTTCCGCCCCTTCTCCCTGGAAATCCCTCCGGATCCTCCGCCGTCTCGCGCCGGAGGCGAAGAGTTGGGGGTGACGCGATCAACTCCGCACGAAGGCCATGAGGGGAGCATAGTCTGCATCATCCGCTGAGCGCAGGGCACGCAGGTAACGGTCTCGAACAACACCGCGATCGTCAATCGAGCCAGAACCCCATGTGAACGCTTCGGCCCCCATTTCGTGAAGGAGTGCATCCGCCATAAGGCGAGCATGCCGACCGTTCAGGTCGCGCCGACCGGGAGATTGTCAGGCACGCTCAGCGCTGGACTAGCGACCACAGGTCACGGGGCAGCTCACGAACTATCTGATCTGCCAGATCGTCCACCTGACGTTCGAACTCCTGATGCGGCACAGATTGTTCCTCCAGTCCCATGGAGTGCGCGATACCTCTCAGGCGATGCTCCGCGACCTCCCGCGCTCGTAGCCGAACCATCTCGCCGAGCGGGCGACGCGGGACGATGGCGTAGAACACGTCACACTCCATGGCATCGGCGGCCTTGCGCAGAGACGCGAGCGTCGTGGTTCCGTCGACCTCTCTCCGTTCTTGATCGGCGACGGCCTGACGAGTCACGCCGAGTCGGAACGCAAACTGACTGGCCGACATTCCCAGACTCGTCCTGACAGCCCGCAGCCAGCCACCGCGGGGTGGGGTAGCGTGCTCGCGGTCCCGGAATGGCGAAGTGCGCTCGTCGAGCTGACGCAGTCGCAACTGCTTGAGTGATGTCTTCATGGGGCTGGCCTTGTGTTGGCAAGCTATAACTTGTCGTTATATTATTAATATGTCAAGTTATAGATTGTCGTGCATGGCGATACCGGCAAGCTATAAATTGTCTTTGATCAGAGAGCGCAGGCAGGTCAGAGGCCGACTCTAGCAGGCTAACTGTATATATTGCAACATGATACGATTCTCAGATTGTCAGACGCAGACGCCGATCGCCCACACACCGAGCACGAGCCCGGCTCGTTACGTCGCCGGTTCCCCGGCCGACCTCGCCCAAGCGGCGGCATGACCCGTCGATCAATCCCAACCGATAGCCCCAAGCCGCGGCGTCCCCCGAAGATGACGACGGCGTTTCGTTCTCGGTCGAACATGGCCTGATGTCGCCGTCGCTCAACGGCCGCGGGAGGCGCCTCGATGGCTGTCCACTCCGTCCCGTCGAAAACCCAAACGTCCGCCAAGTCGATCTCGTCCTCGCCCAAGCCACCGATCATCAGGACGGCCTCGCGTTCGGCGTCGTACACCATTGCATGCCCGGTTCGGCCGGCTGGGCCAGAGTCTGTTGCCCCTCGAATTCCTAGCCCGCCAGCCGGAGACCATAGATATGTGGCTCGTTCGTAAACACCGGACGTGTTGGTGCCACCAAAGATGATCAGTTGACCGCGTGACTCGTCGAACACGGCGTGAGCATCCCTGATAGTCAGTGGACCGGACCGCGACACCCACTGGGCTTCGGTAAAGAGGTAGATCGGCAGCCGAAAATCCGCGGCTCCCCCTTCCACGCCTCCGACGAACGCAACTTCGTCAAGAAAGGTGTGAGCTGGGCGCTACGAGGCGTTGGACGCAGAAACGTTGCCATGCGCGATGCGTCGCTCGCAATAGCACGGCGTCTGGCCACCTCGACGAACGGGACAGAACGTTGGGTTGGAAAAGATGCCTTGCGGGATCTGGAACGGGCGAGGAAACGCTAGGCCGGCACGGCCACGCCCCGTATCGCCAGTATCCGCTCGATCGCCTCACCAATCTTGTTGTTCGGTGTGGACGCCCCGGCGGTAATCCCCACCAGCTTCACGTCCCGATCAAGCCAATGCTCCGTCACAATCTCTTCGGTCTGCCCGTGCAGCTTGTGGCGGATCGTGTTCGTCTCAGGGTCAATGCGGCTCGAGTCCGAGATGTGGTACGTCCGCCGCCGGCGCGCGCAGATGGTGGCCAGGTTGTTCGTGTTGCTGGAGTTGTAGCCGCCAATCACGATCATCACGTCGAGCGGCTCCTCAATCAATTCGAGCACCGCATCCTGACGCTCCTGCGTCGCAGAACAGATCGTATCGAAGCTGCGGAAGTGCTCGGGGATGCTGGCGCCGCCCCAGCGTTTCGCCAGGGCCTCGCCGATCCGCCGCGCGATGGCCAATGATTCGTTGGCCAGCATGGTCGTCTGGTTGGCCACGCCGATCCGCTCCAGGTCGTTCGCAAAATCAAAGCCCTCCGAGACACGCTCCCGCAACAACGCCCCGATCTCGTCCGCGTTGTCCCCGACTTCAATGAAGCGACAGAGCAGCTCGGTCTCGTGCATGTCCCGCACGATGAGATACCGGCCACCCGGATACTTCGTGGCCTGGCTCACGGTGGCCTTGGTTTCCTCATGATAGTGCTTGCCGTGCACCACCGACGTGAACCCTTCCTTGGCATACCGCTCCACCCGCTTCCACACGTTCAGCACGGAACCGCATGTGGTATCCACGAGCACGCACCCGACATCACGCAGCCGCTGGAAGTCCTTCGCCGTCACGCCAAAGGCGGGCATCAGCACCACATCATCGGGTGTCACCATCGAGAAATCGAAGTCACGGTCCGGATCATAGTGAATGATCGCTATACCTCTGGCTTCGAGCTCATCATTGACGTGCGGGTTGTGAATGATCTCGCCAACCAGAAACACACGTTTGTCGGGGAACTTCATGCGCGTCTCGTACGCGTACTCCACCGCCCGGTCCACCCCGTAGCAGAACCCGAACTCCTTGGCGAGGCGAAACGTGATGTCGCCCACGGTGAGGCGGTATCCATCCTGCCGGATCCGGTCCACCAGCTGGCTATGGTACGCCTTGAGTTCCCCCTCGATTTCCTTGCCGAGGCCAAACCCTTTGCGGAAATACGTATCAGTCATCGCGCAGCAATCTAACGCGTGGGGGCTTGAGTCGACGGGCGACACACGAGTGAATCGAGCGCGGTCACAGGCAGTGAGCGGAACGCTCCTGCCATCATGGCCTCGTCAAATCCGTCGGTCGCCTGCACGGTGAGCGTGAACGTGCCCGACACCAGGTTGCCCGCCCACTCGGTCAGGGTCACCTCGCCACGGCCCGCACGCCAGCTGTACGGCCGATGATCCACAATGCGTTGCACACCCGCGCGCGCGGACGGCGCTGCGGGCAGCGCGTCACCCCGCACAATGGGATACACAACGAGCGAATCGTCATCGGCGGGAATGATCACGAGCAGCATGATCCCCTCAAGCGGTTCGTGCACCGCAATCTGCAGCGACGACGGATCCGTGCAGCGGCCGGCCCGCGCCCGAAACGTCGCCGAGAGGCCGAGTGGCCCCGCACTGGCTACCGCGAGGCGACCTCGTGCGGCCTCGGGAATCGCTGGCATCACCAGCTCGGCGTCCGCGACCACCGTGTCGACCGGCTGGGTTTCCGCCTGTTGGTCGCCACTACCACCACACGCGACTCCAACAGCAAGCAACGGCAGCCACTTCATGATGCCACCACGCCGAGGGTTGCGCGCGCCGCGTCGGGGGTCATGTGGTACGGCGCAAAGACATCCTTGAGCTCGCCTGGGAGCGGCTGTGGTTTGAGATCTTCGCGGTTCGTGCAGACCAGCACTTCGTGGCCGGTCGCCGCGAGGCGCCCGGTACCCAGATGCTGCACCTCAAAATTGATGGTGATGGACGTGCGCCCGAACCGGGAGAAGTAGGTCGCCACCCGCAGCTGGTCATCGAGGCGCGTGGGATACAGGAAATCCGTTTCCAGGTGTACCCGCGGGAGCCAGATGTTGAAGCGGTCAAACACCACTGAATAAGGGACGCCCGCCGCACGGAACAACTCGGTTTCGGCAATCTCGAAAAACCGCACATACGCACCGTAGAAAATGATCCCGGCGAAGTCCACGTCCGACCAACGGACGTATTCATCTATAGTGAAGGGAGCGGGCATGATGCCCGCAAACTACTGGAGCGTGACCTACGAGTCTATTCGGGTAGCCCGGTGACTCGTCATCAGAAAAAGGAGCCACCCAAGCGTCCCCCCTCTCCCGTAAGGCAGAGGGGGACAGGGGGTGAGGGTCACCGCGGAGCGCCGAACAGCAGGTCGAAACGCACTCGACGATCCGGATTCAATCCCTTGGCCACGTTGAGGCGCAACCAGCCCCCAAGGAAGGAGAACCCGCCGCCGACGCCCACCAGAGGCTGACCCGAGAAGTCGCTGTCGCCTACGTCCGCGAAGATCACGGGACTCAGGACCCAATGCGGCCGCAGCGCAACATCGAGTTGCGCCGCCCAGAGATCCGGCACGATGGCCTCACCGTATCCGTACCCGCGCACGGTGTACGGACCGCCCAAGCGGAACGCGAGCTGCGGCAGCGGATCGCCCACCGTGGTACCGGCCTTTACGGAGAGTTGGCCCGAGCGTCTGAACACCAGGAACGGCACGCCGAGGTCGAGCCACGCGCGCGCACCCTGCCCCGACTCGCCGAGCAGCCCGTCCGCGCCCAGCGAGCCGCGCAGGGGACCGCCCAACCGGCGCGAGAGGTGCCCGCCTAACCAGTCGCCGTCTGCCACCGCCGGATTCGGTGCCAGCGTGGAGCTGCCATACAAGCCGGCGATCCCCGCACTCGCTTCGGTGATTACGCTCCGATGGCGCGCCACCGAGGCACCAAGTGTCCAATCCGCCAGCCCGCCACGATAGAACTCGAACTGCGCCGCGCTGCCCGATTGCAGGTAGTAGTCGGCGTCATCGTGCCCGGTGAACTGTGCGTTGACGGAGTTGCCGGTGGACTGGCCGCGGGACCATGGCTCGGCTTCGGCCAGGTCCCGATAGGCGCGCACCTCGAGCCGACCGGCCGGCGCGTCACGTGTGAGTGTGAGACTGCCGGTGAACCGTGTGTCGCTGAACCCGAACCGTGCGCCGGCGTGGAGCGTGGTGAACGACAACCCAGGGTTCACCGTGACGCCGGCACCGATGGACGTACCCTGCACGCGATTGAACCGCAGGATATCCGACGGATCCATCCACGCGACCTGAAGGACGCGTCGCGCCATCCACTCGCCGGGCAGGTTTTCGCCCAAGCGTTCCATGTCGGCGATGAAGCGCTCGATGCGGTCGCGGTCGATGGGCGTGATGTCCGCGTCGAGCGGCGTGTCCCACACAAACGCGCGCGCCGAGTCGCGGGGGGGCATCGTGGTCTCCCACCGCATGGCCGCGGTGCGGCCGGTCACTGTATAACCGTACCTGTCGTGGGGATCACGCACGGCGACCCGTTCCCCCTCCGGGTAATGCACGCGGGTCCGGCGGTTGCGGCCGGAGTCGGGTTCCAGCGTGAACAGAACAGGGACGCCGGTGTTCACCCGCGTGTCGCGGAATGTGGTGAGCACGCGGGCCGGCATGGCGGCCGACAGGATGAAATTCACGCTCATGTTGACCGACAGGAGCTGGCGCCACGGCATCCAATGCGCATTGTCCACCAGCAGGTACTCGAGGTCCGCGTGCACGCTCACAAACCGCTGTGCCGTTCGCGTGGACCTGCGGGCGCTGGCACTGTCTTCGGGCGTCTCGCCCTCCGGCGTGTCCCACACGTACTCGCCCAGGAACGTGACCGAGAGCCGCACGACATCGCCGCCCGCGCGGTCAATCCACATGGTGCCGGCCACCAGCGAAGCGCCCACATGCTTCGGCGTCACCTGCACGGCGATCGCGCGCACCGCGTGTCCCGGTGTGCTGATAGTGGCGGAATCCACGATCACGAACCGGTAGCTGTCTTCGGCATCGGCGGCGAGGGGATGCAGGGCCGCGGTCGACGGAATGCTCAGGAGGCGGATACTGTCGCCCAAGGCCCGGGGCACGAACCAGGGGCGCCCGAAGCGCACGGTGCCCTCCACGTCGCCGAACGCCGACTGCCCGCGCATGGACTCGATATGGAGGTTCATGTCGTTCGGGGCGTGCCATGCCACGCGCGCCCGGGTTTCGTGAACCCAGAGCGGGCGCAGGCGGGCGAAGAGGCTCCGGCCGGCACGGACCTCCATGCGGGTCGTCACCACCGCCTGGTAGTCGTGAACGAGTGTGTCCTGCGCGCGGTGACGCTCGCGCGCGATTTGCAGGAGTTCGAGTGTTTCGAGATTGGCGTACGTCGCGGTATCGGGAGACTGCACGGCCATCAGCAGGGCCAGCCCGAGCGCACTCATGGCGTCGGCTCGCCACCGTTGACCGGTTTCAGGTCCCACTCCCGCATGCGACGCCACAGCGTTGTGCGCGAGATCCCGAGCCGGCGTGCGGTCTCCGTCAAGCGCCACCCCGTGGAGTCGAGCGTTTCCTCGATGGCCGACCGCTCACGATCGGCCAGCGTGGGCGCGTCATCCACAGGCACAGGCACGGCAGACAAGTACACCGCATGGCCTACCAGTACCCCCCCAAGGGCAATCCGCTCGATCCGACCGCCCCGCCGTCCCAATCGCGGCAGCAACGCGCCCGACGCGCCCATGGTATCCCCCAGACGTTCGAGCAGACGCCGACCGCTGGCATTGGCGTACGTCAGGCGACCGTCGGCATCGAAGAGGACGACCGCTTCCGCAAACCCGTCCATCACGGCCCGGGCGTAAGGTGAGAATACCGCCGACATGCTTGGCTCTACGCCGTCACGTCCGGCACGGTTTCACGGCGTTACGGTACACGGGTACACGGTATACGGTACACGGTGCACGGCTCACGTCTTGACTGTCCAACCAGTCAGCACCATATTTAGAGTATGCCGGACGCCGCGCGCGACAAGATCCTCAGCTCTGCTATCGACCTCCGCTTGAAGAGCGGTCACCAAGACATCACTGTCGAGACAGTCGCCGAAAAGGCGAAGTGCGCCAAAGGCCTTGTTGCCTACCATTTTAAGACGAAAGACCGACTTTTCAACGAAGTTGACACATCAATCGGCAATCGCCGGCTGGTCGAATGGAAGGCGGCTCTCGCCACCAAAGACGCCCAGGCGGCCATCGACGCGTGCTGGACCATCATCAAGAAAGACTCCGAAACGCGGGTGGCTATCCATCAGGCCATCAAATTGACTGACTGGTCAGGCAATAATTCGTTTTCTTCGACGATTGGTCGCGCGGCGCTCGAGGTTCTCAACCGGGCTGGGAGGATTCCGAAAGTGTCGGACGATGAGATCGCGAGTCTTTGCGCGGTCACCCTGCCTGGCTTCGCGCTGGCCTTGGCGCAGGGTGGGGACGTCAAGCGCCTCGAGGGCGCCTACCTCGCTTTTTGGGCCGCCCTTTTTGCCCTGACCCGGTCCGCTTGAGCCCACGCGACAACCGGTCCAGTCCGTCCACCAACTCCTCGATGGTCCCGGCCCGTAGCACGTCCTGACCGCCGCGCACGATCGCAAACCGCAGCGGGCGATCCAATGCCGGGAGATCATCCACGCGTAGCCGGCGGGCCTTCCCGTCGCGCAGTCGGATTCGGGCGACCGCTTCGCCCTGATCCAGCTCGTAGCTAATGGGAATGCGATCACCAAAGAGCTTGAACGACGTCGGCAATCGATCCAGCGCGTCGCGCTCCGCCTCGTTCGCAAAGGCGTCGAGGTCAAGGGCAATGGACGCTTTCAGAAAACCCTCCCAACTATCCTTTCCCACAAGTTGTTCGCGGAGCGCATCCCGCACCCGTTCCGGCCCCGCGGTCGCCAGGCGTGCGCCACTGCGACGCCAGTACTCGTCCACGCGTCGCACCACCCGCACGACGTCGCCCTGACGGGGGTGGGTCGTGCGGCCCTCCAACAGCGCGGTCACGAGGGTGTCACGCGCCCCCTGGGCATATTCGGCCGGCCACGGACTGCGCAGCGGCTCGCGCGTGCGGTCCAGCTCGAACCCGAAGTACGCCGTGCGCCGCTCGAGCATGAGGCCCCGATACTTCCGGTCATCCCCATACCGTACCGCCGCCGCATCGCGGGTCGCATACTGCTGAATCAGGTTCCCGGGAATGCTCGTGCCTTCAATCGAGCCGCGCGACACGCCAAACTTGTCCGCGAAGTAGCGAATCGCGCCGGCCACCGCGCCGCCCTGCAGGCACACGGAACTGCGGGAAAGGCGTACCGACTCGCCGCGGGCGGTCTCGCCCTCGATCACCAACTCGAACGGCATGATCCGCGCGACGAGGTCACGGAACCGGCGGACCACCTGTTCCGTGACTGCGGGAAACTGTTCCGGCAACGGGAATTCGAGCGTGCGATACACGGACGCCACACCGAGCGCGACATCCTCGATCGTCTTGACCAGGACCCCGCGCCCCTCCGCCCACTTGGCCACTTCCTCCCTGAACAAATGCCGCGGCAGGCCGTACACCTGCCCGATGTACCCGCAGACTTCCACCGCCTCGGCGAAGATGGCCGCCGTGGTCAGGTGATCGCTGCCCCGCACCAGTAACCCACGCAGATCATACTCGTCGCGCGTCATGCGATGCAGCGAGTCAATGTTCGCCGCAATTGCCACGAACGGGATCAACTCCGGATCCGCATGCACGAGGAGTTCGCCCCAGGGCCGGTCCACCGGCAGCGCTTCCACGTCCTTGCCGTACTGCGTCAGTCGACCGTTGGACACGATCCCACGACTCGTCAAGCGTTCCACAGCCTCACGATACGCCAGTCGGTCGAGCGGCACCGGCAGGTCCAGCTGCTCGAGGTCCACCCCGATCGCAGCCGCCGTCAGGGCGACGCGCTCCGAATCCCCCGCCAACTGGAACTCCGGCGGCACCGGCCGCAGCGCATGGAAGTGGAGGTCGCGGTCGGTCAGGATGAACACCTGACCATTCGCGACGCGCCCATGTACCCGGCCCGCCATTTGCAAGATCTCGTTCGGCCCCAGATACTGGCGCGTCAGCACGTTGCGACCCCGCTCGACGATGTTGCCGTAGCGCGCATCATAGATGATCACGGTATCGAGCCCCGCAATGTTCAGCGCCGACTGCCCGGCCGCGGTCATCGCCAGCACAAACGGCTTCTCCGCCCCACCCTCAAGGAACGGGCGAATCACGCGGATCGGCTCGCCGCCGTGGTAGAACACGGCATTGAGTCGCGGGTACTCGGCGCGGAGTCCGGCGGCGATCTCCTCAACCTCGGCCCGCGTCGGCACAAATACCGCCACACCCCGCCGCGCCTTGATCACCTCGCGCACGAAGCGTTCGTTCAGAAACTGCATCGGATTCTGCATCCGCGTCTGCACCCGGGCGGCCAGTTTCGGATCAAACGCCGATGACTCGATGACATGGGCGGATTCCAGGTAGCGCGCGTAGAACGCCGGGTCCACCGTCGCCGACAGCCAGATGTAGCGGCACCCCACCCGCTTGCCGAGCGCGAGACACAGTTCCAGTTCGGCCGAGGTCTGGTGGATCTCGTCAACAATCAGCGTATCATGCGGCGTGATCAGCTCGTTCTGAAACCAGCGTCGCGCGATGCCGGTGGTGACGATCACGACATTCCAGGTGGGTGTCTCGGGCGTGGCCTCCCGTTCACGGTTCACGACCCCGACGCGGAGCGGGCCCCCGACAATCGTCTCGGCCATCGGCCGGATGGCGAGGGTCTTGCCGGTGCCGGTGCCGGCCATGATGCCGAATCCGCGGCCGGAGCGCGCCAGCGTCTGAATCTCCTCGCCGTGTTCGCGGGAGAGGACCGTCTCGAGGTTGAGTCCCAGCGCGAGCTCGATGGTTTCGCACGCCGCCCGCGTCGGCGCAATCACGATGACGCGTCCGGTGGACGGCTCCGCCCGCCGAAACGCTTCGCGGTCCGGCGGCAGGTAATGATCGCGAATGTTGTGAAGGAGGGGCTCAGTCACCGAGGGCAATGCCCAGGTCGCGGGCGGTCCGCAGCACATCTGCGTCCAGCGGGACGCCGCGCGAGCCGCGCAGCGCCTCAGTGATCGGCACAAAGACGACGTTGGGCGGTTGCAGTGCCACCATCTGGCCGAACCGTTTCTCGGCCACGGCGCGCACCGCGGCGGCACCAAATCGCAGGGCCAGCAGACGATCGAACGTCGTGGGCGATCCACCGCGCTGCAGGTGTCCAAGCGTCAGCATACGCGTTTCCTTGCCCGTGCGCTCCGCCAGCTCCTGGGCGATGCGTTCCGCCACACCGCCCAGCCGCGCCGCCTGTCCCGCGCGCTGCTCTTCCTTGAGCGTTACGGTCCCGTCCTTGGGGATCGCGCCCTCAGCGACCACGACGATCGTGAAGTTCCGCCCCGCGGCTTCGCGCTCATGCACTTTGTCCGCTACCTTCGCGATGTCGTACGGAATCTCCGGAATGAGGATGACGTCCGCCGTACCGGCAATCCCGGAATGCAGCGCAATCCATCCTGCGTGCCGACCCATGACCTCCACCACGAACAGCCGATCGTGCGCCTCGGCGGTGGGATGCAGTTTGTCGAGTGCCTCGGTCGCCGTCGTCACGGCCGTATCAAATCCGAACGTGACCACCGTACCGCTCACGTCGTTGTCAATCGTCTTGGGGACCCCGATCACCGGCATGCCCTTCTCCCACAACCGCTGACCAATACCCAGCGTCCCATCCCCACCCACCACGATGAGCGCGTCCAGCCGGTGCCGACGAAACGCATCCAGCAGTTCGTCCGAGCGGTCCGTCTCCACCGTGACGCCGTCGCGAACGGTCGGCCAGCTGAAGGGATTGCCGCGATTGGTCGTGCCGAGGATGGTGCCGCCAAGGTGCGTGATGCCGCGCACCGCCTCCCTCGGGAGGGGAGTGGGCTCCGCATCGTCGAGCAGGCCGGCAAACCCCCGCCGGATGCCAAACATGCTCCAGCCACGCCGCGTCCCCGCCAGGACCACCGCTCGAATGACGGCGTTGAGCCCGGGGGCGTCACCGCCACCGGTCGTGATGGCCACCCGCATGGTCATGACTTGACGCGCTTCCGCAACAGGTTGATCACCTCGCCCGCTCGGGCATGGCGCCCTTCACGGAGCTTGGAAAAGACGAGCGTGCCGTCCAGGGACACCTCAAACGCGCCACCCGAGGATTCCACCAGCCGCACATCGGCCTCGGGCCATGCCGTTCGGACCTCGGCAGCCAGACCGGCCGCCCGCGGTTCATAATGTCAGACGACGCAGTATTGAATAGCAACGCGCATGACGGGGAAAGCTAGCGAACGCTTGCTCTTTCCGCTCCTCGCCCCCAACATTCGCCACCCAATGGCGAGCAGAGCAGACTCGGCGCGAAACCTGCGCGTCCTGATTCAGCTTGGCGGAGGCGCGGTCCTCGCGGCCGCCCTGGTTCCGGTGGCCGGCGACCTCTCGGCCAATCCGGTCGCCTTTCTCACCCGCTTCCTGCTGGTGGGCGTCGCCGTGGTCCTCTCCCGCCGTTACGGCATCGCGCTTCCGGGCAAGGGCTTCGCCTCGTTCGTCCTCGGCGCCGTGCTGTTTGCGATCACCCTCGATGGATGGGCGTTTGCCGCCTGGGTCTCGACCGTCGGTCTCATCATTGGCGACGTCCTGACGCGCGGCCGCCGGTTGATGGACGCCCTGGTCACGGGTGGGCACGTGGCCTTTGGCACGGGCATCGTCGGCCGCTTCTACGAGTCCGTCGGCGGGGCAACAGGCGCGGCGGCCATCGCCGCTGACAACCTCGTGCCGCTGGCGGTAATCGTCCTGGCCCTCGCCATCGTGGTGAACGGCACCTTCTACCTCGAACTCGCGCTGCAGGGCCATTTCTCCTGGAGCGACGCGCGACTCACCATGCGGTGGGAGGCCGTGGTGTACGCGGCGTCCGTCGCACTTGCGCTGGGGTTCACCGCGTTTGCCAGCGCGGAGTTGGGACCCGTCGCGACGGTGGCGCTCGCAGGCACGCTGGTTGGGGCGTTCATGCTGGTGCAGTACATCATTCAGCATGCCGTGCGGGCAGACGAACTGCGGTTGATTCAGGACCTGGCCGGGGAGGTGGCCGCCGAGGTAAGCATCGAGCGGAGCTTCAGCCGGATCCAGCAGCTCACGCACCACTTGGTGCCGTGGACGCACATGGGATTCGCGCGCTTTGACCGCGAACGGAAGGAGATGGAACTGCTGGCCGATACGTTGATCACCGAGCGGCGGCGTTTTCCGGCCGAAGCCGGGCTGACGGGGCGCGCGTTACGTGAGCGGCGACCCGTCATCGCCGCCGCGCACGAAACCGACGTGGTGCTGCGCGACGGCGAGCGGGCGGGATCCGAAGTGCTGGTTCCGCTCTTCCAAGGTCAGGAACTGGTCGGCGTGTGGAGCGTGCGCCATCGCGATCCCAACACGTATCGGGCCGAAGATGGCGACTTGCTCAATCTCCTCGCGCCGCAACTCGGTCTTTCATTGGCGCTCGGACAGCTCGTCATGCCGGTGGCCGAAGCAGCGCGACGCACGACAGGATTCACCGAAAGCCTGGCTCGGCATGCCACGGCCGTGCGCGCCGCCGCTGATGACGCGGCGCGGCGCGCCGAAGCCGCGGGGACCGAGGCGCGTCGTGCCGCCAGCCGCGTCGAAGAAGCGGTCACCGCTCTGCACGAGCTTACGGAGGGCATGCGCGGCACGATGGCCGCGGGCGAGCAGACACGGGACCAGACCCGCGCCATGGCCGATCGGGCGCGCGGCGTGCGGCAGACCAGTGCCGATGCGGCGACGCGCATGGCGCAACTCACCGAATCCATCAGCCGGGGGGTGGAAGAGGTCGGCGGGCTCCGTGATGCGGCGCAGGAAGTAGAGAAGTTTGCCGAGACCATCGGCACCATCGCGAACCAGACCAACCTGCTCGCGTTGAACGCCGCCATCGAGGCGGCGCGCGCCGGCGCCCATGGACAGGGCTTCGCAGTTGTGGCCGAGGAGGTGCGGCGACTGGCCGAGGAAAGCGGCGGCGCCGCGCGCCGCGTGGGCCGCAGTGCTCAGGCCACGCGCCGCGTCCTGGATCGCGCGGCCCAACTGCTTGAGGACATCGGCGGCTCCATCGGCGAGCTGGCCACGACGTCCGAGCGCTGGCGCGATGACCTGGGCAACATCGTGATCGCGGCCGAGCAGACGCGCGACGCCGGCGAACGCATGGCCGACCTGCCGAGGTCAAACATGGAGACCGCGACGGCGGCGGGCGAGGTGTTGCGTGACGCGAGCGCCGCCGCCGCCCGCTCCGCCGAAGAGGCGGCAGCGGTTGCCCACGAGGCCCACCAGCAGCGCGCGGCCCTCGACGAGCTCACCTCGGCGGCCCGGGAACTCGCCGCCACCACCAGTGACCTCGCACGGACGGTGCGCTTCCTTGGGAACGATGGCGGCACCTGAGCGGTACCCTGCTCTTGTGCGTCGCTTGCTTGCCCTCCTCGCCCTTGCCGCTTGCGGCGACCCCGGCGGCCCGGATCCGGAAGCCGCCGCAGTTCTTGCCGTCAACGGCGCGGCCCTACCCCTGATTGCGCCGGGCGCGGCGCTCGCCATTGAGGGCCGCGGGTTCGGTGTCGCCCCGGGAACGGTCCAGTTGGGCTCCGCCGCTCTGGAAGCCACGAGTTGGACCAATGAGACGGTCCTCGCGACCGCGCCCACCGACCCCACGGGCACCTTGAGCGTGACCACCGCAGACGGACTCGCGCTCACCCGCAGCGTGCGCGCGGCTCCCATTGATACGACACGCACCGATGCCCGCACCTGGACGGCCAGCGCCGACCTCCCCCTGGGATTGGCACAGGCGTCCGCCGCTGGCATCGCGTTCCCTGACGGTGATGGGTACTCCAGCCTGATCGTCCTGTTCGGCGGGCAGCGCGCCGACGGCTCGCTCAGCGATTCCACATGGCTTGGTCGGGTGGAGAACGGCGCAGTGACCGAGTGGGCCGCGGCACCTGACACCGTAATTCCTGCGGCGCGGCGACTGCATGCGATGGTCGGCGCCAGCAGTCTCACGAGCCGTCTGGCCAATGACGGCGTCGCATGGATGATCGGCGGACTCGATCAGACCGGACGCGCCATTTCCGACGTCCGGGGCATCGCGATCGGCAGCACGGGATCGTACGGATTCTGGACGCCCCTCGCCGCAATGCCGGTCAATCGCGCAGGCATGGCCGCTGCCATTGGCCTTGGCGCCATCTACGTCGTGGGCGGTTTCGGCAACGATTCCCTCGCCGCACGCGAGGTCCTGATCGCCACAATCAACACCGAAGGCACCATCAATGGATGGTTTCGCGGCCCCGACCTCCCCGAGGGACGCGCGTTCGCTTCGACGGCGGTGGTGGACGACCGGCTCTACGTGCTCGGCGGCGCCGCCGGGGCCGTGCATCCGGACACCACGGATCCCGGCACGTTGCGCGCGACCGTGTACTCGATCACCCTGAGCCGTCGCACCGGCTTCGTGGTGGGAACCGACTGGCAGGTGGAACCGCCGCTAGCCCACGCGCGCGCGCGACACGCCGTGTTCGCATCTGGCCACGGCCTGATCGTGGTGGGAGGGGTCACCGACGACCCGACGGCGCCGGAAACCGAGTGGGCCCCCCTCACCAATGGCGCCCTTGGGACCTTCGCCGAGCGCGTCGCCGCGACCATACCGCGGGGCCCCCTCCGCGACTTCGCGGCACCTGTGGTCCGCGACGCCCAGGGCCGAATTGTGGTCACGACTTTGGCCGGCCGTGATTCAACCGGGGTCTCGGCGCAGGCTTGGTGGCACTAAGCCCCACAAAATCATTAGATTCAAGGGTTATGAGCCCACATCGCGTTTGCCTCGCGGTCGCCGCCTGCCTGGTGGCGACCCCTCTGGCTACCCAAGGCGTTGGCGGCACGGTCGAGTTTGGCGCCTTCGGCGCCTGGACCCGCTGGACCACAAGTCCTGTCGCAACGCTTGATGCGAGAGTCGGCGCGGGAGGCCGGCTCGGGTACTTCCTGAATCGGGCCTTCTCCATTGAAGCCCAGGGCGACTTCACCGAAACCGCAACCGCCGCAGGCGACCGTGCCCGCGCGACACGGGCCGGTGGCGCGGTCTTCTATAACACCACCCTCATGGGATTGTACGTCGGCGCGGGTTACGAGCGCGCGTTCTACCAGGAAGGGGCCACCAACACGGATGGCGGCCCAATGCTCCTGCTCGGACAGCGCCTGAATCTTGGGAACCGCGTCGCGTTCCGGCTGGAAGGACGCGCGGCCATGCACCCGTCGTCGGGCTTGACCCCCACAAGCGAGAGCGCCCTGAACCTTGGCGCCAACGTCGGCCTTTCCATCATGAGCTTCGGCGGACCACCCCGTGACGCCGATCGCGACGGCATGGCCGACCGCCAGGATCGCTGCCCCGACACACCCTTCGGCGCCACGGTAGACGACCGCGGCTGTCCGTCCGATTCCGATGGCGATGGGGTGTTGGCCGGCCTCGACGCCTGCCCCGACACGCCGACCGGCGCCACCGTGGACGGATCCGGCTGTCCACGCGATGCCGACCAGGATGGCGTGTATGATGGCATCGACCAATGCGACAACACCCCATTGGGCGCGGCGGTCAATGTCGAGGGCTGTCCGAGCGACAGCGACAATGACGGTGTGTTTGATGGCATTGATCAGTGCCCCGACACGCCAACCGGCGCGCGGGTGGATGCCAATGGCTGTCCAACCGACCAGGACCGCGACGGCGTGCCCGACGGCATTGACCAATGCCCGGACACACCCGAGGGAGCCGAAGTGGACGAGCGCGGCTGCACCCTCGAGCGCGATAGCGATGGGGATGGCGTGCCCGATTCGCGCGATCGCTGTCCTAACACCCGTGAGGGCCAGCAAGTGGATGCGGTCGGCTGCCCGATACTGTTTGAGGTCGCGGATGCGGACGCCGATGGTGACGGCGTCCCCGATGCGCGGGACCGCTGCCCCGGCACCGCGGCTGGCCGGCAGGTTGACGCGAATGGCTGCCCCATCCTGTTCCAGGTCGAGCAGGGTCAGCGTCGCCCACTGGTCCTCCGAGGCGTAACCTTCGCGAGCGGTCGCTCCATGTTGACGCCCGCCTCGTACGCCACGTTGGACGAGGTCGCTGCCTCGCTGGTGGCGAACCCCGAGGTGCGGATCGAGATCGCTGGCCACACCGACGCTACCGGTGCGCGCGCGGCAAACACCGAACTCTCCCTCGCGCGGGCTCTGGCGGTGCGAGCCTACCTCGCCCAGAAGGGCGTGGATCCCACCCGCATGGAAGCGCGCGGGTACGGTCCAGATCGCCCAATCGCCACCAACGCGACCGCGGCCGGCCGCAACCAGAACCGCCGGGTGGAGATCAACCTGCTCGCGGGCGCGGGCCAGCCATGAGCACCGTTGCACGCTGCACGTTGCACGTTGCACGTCTCGCGATCATCGCGAGCGCGCTGCCACTCAACGCCCAAGTACCATCTCCGGAGGCGATTCTCGGCTTCACCCCCGGCACCGAACGCCGTCTGGTCGAGTGGCCGGCGCTCGTGAACTATTTCCAGCGGCTGGGTGCGGCAAGCGATCGCGTGCAATTCCGCGTGCTCGGGCAGACCACCCTCGGCGCGCCGTTTGTTGCCATGGTGATATCGAGTCCCGCCAACATGGCGCGCCTCGAAGAACTCCGCGCCATCAATCAGCGCCTCGCCGATCCGCGCACCGCGACGTCGAGCGCCGAGCGCGAGCGCCTGCTGCGCGATGGGCGTACCGTCGTGCTGATCACGTCCAGCATTCACTCCACGGAAGTGGGTGCCCATCTGGCGCCCGTCGTCATCGCGGATCGGCTGGCGCGCGGCAACGACGCCGAGACACGGCGGATCCTCGATGAAACCGTGATCCTGCTGGTGCCGTCGCTCAACCCGGATGGCGTCACGATCGTGAGTCGGTGGTACAACCAGACCCTGGGCGGCCCGGCCGAGGGCACGGGACCACCCGAGCTGTACCACCGTTATGTCGGCCATGACAACAACCGCGATTGGTATGCGTTCACGCAGGTCGAAACGCAGCTCACCATTGATTCCCTGCACAACGCGTGGCGTCCGCACATCGTGCATGACATCCACCAGCAGGGTCCGTTCGGTTCACGGTACTTCATTCCACCCTATCTCGATCCGGTGGAACCCAATGTTGACCCGCTGATTGTCGCCGGGTTCGGCACACTCGGGCGTCACATGGCCTGGACGATGACGGGTCAGGGCAAGCCAGGCGTCGTGGTGGACGCCACGTACGACGCGTGGACGCCCGCACGCGCGTATCAGCACTACCATGGCGGCGTGCGCATTCTCTCGGAGACGGCGAGCGCGCGGCTCGCGACATCCATCGAGGTACCAGCCGACCGCCTGAGCGGCGGGCGCGGGTTTGATGCGGGTACGACGTCGGTCAACTTCCCCGATCCCTGGCGCGGCGGATCGTGGACGCTGGCCAACATCGTGGACTACATGGCGAGCGGGGCGCTCGCCTTGCTCGGACATGCCGCCGAGCATCGCGCCACATGGCTGCACAACTTCGTGACCATCGGTCAGCGCGCGGTGACCGGCTGGGCAAGCTGGCCGTACGCCTTTGTGATCCCCGCCGATCAGGACCGCACCCGTCTCGGGCGCATGCTCGGCATCCTGCAACGCGGCGGCGTGGAGATCCGCGCGGCCGGTGCGGGCTTCAGCGCGGAAGGCCGCACGTTCCCGGCCGGCAGCTGGGTCATTGTTCTGCGCCAACCGTATGCGGCCTTTGCCAAGGCACTGCTCGAAGTTCAGGAGTACCCCGACCTGCGTCAGTATCCCGGTGGTCCACCCCGGCCACCGTACGACGTCACGGCGCACACTTTGCCCCTCTTGATGGGCGTTGAGGTAGTGACCGTGCAGGACTCGATTCCCGTGCTGCTCTCAGCACCGGCCACGCTGCCCGTGCCGAGCGGGGTCCCGTCAGCGCAAGCCGCCGATCGGGCACGCGTCGGGCTGTACCAGAGCTGGACCGCGCCCATGGATGAAGGTTGGACGCGTTGGATCTTCGAGACTGAAGGCATTCCGTATGCCACGGTGCGCGACGCGGACCTGCGCGCAGGCAACCTGCGGCGTCGGTTCGACGCTATTGTCATGCCGCAGATGTCCGTGAACGCCATCACACGGGGTCTCGGCGCGCCCTATCCCGACTCGTTGCGCGGCGGCCTGGGGCAGGACGGTGCGGCTCAGCTCCGGCGCTTCGTCGAGGAAGGCGGTACGTTGGTGACGCTTGATGATGCGTCCGCGTGGGCCATTGAAGCCTTCGAGTTGCCGGTGCGCAACGTCATCGCCGGCCTGCCGTCGCAGGAGTTCTATGCGCCCGGCAGCATCTTTCGAATGGAATTGGACACGGATCACACCCTCACCCGAGGCATGCCGGCGTCCACCATTGCCTGGTTCGAGAACAGCCCGACGTTCGAAGTGTTGGACACCGACCGCGTGCGCATCATCGGGCGTTACCCAACCAATCCCGATGACGTCCTGCTGTCCGGGTGGGTCCTCGGGCCCGACAAGGTCGCCGGGCGGGCGGCGTTGGTCGAGGCTCGCGTAGGACGGGGCCGTGTCATCATGTTCGGATTCCGGCCGCAGTATCGGGGCCAGACGCTGGCGACGTATCCGTTGTTGTTCAACGCGTTACGGTAGTACGCGTGGAGCGCTCGTAAGACGGATTCGTGAGCGCCTCATTCGGCCCAAGCTGTAGAAGGGCTCAGTCGCCCTAACGGCGTTCGGTGTTGCGGCAGGAGCCCGGGCAGTTCTACGCTCGGAACACCACCCCCAGCGCCCCTGCCTGCAGCAATCGGTTCTTATGTGGCATCAGGATCTTACGGTCTCGGATTCACCGGCCGGAATGCCCGCCCAGACGTAGCCATCGGGATCGCGGTACAGGTGATTGAAGTGTCCCTTCGTTCGTGGAATACTGCCCGCATCGAGTTGGCCGCCCATCTCCACGAAGCGCCGCACATCCTGGCTCCCCTCAGCGGGTCGGCGGTAGCACTTGACTTGTTGATCAAGATATCATAAATACCACCATGATTGGCCTCTCCACCCCCGCCTCCTGGGCCATTCTGGCCCTTGCCAGCTTCGCGCAGACCGATCGCCGAGTGCTGGCACGCGATCTCGCGGCCTCCCTGGGTGCCCCGCTGCCGTATCTATCCCAGGTCCTTCACCGTCTCTCGGTGGCCGGGCTCGTCGACGCCAAGCGCGGGCAGGGAGGGGGGTTCACACTCGCGGTTCCCGCCGAGAACCTGACGGTTGCCACAGTCGTGGACATGATCGAGGGAACGGATTGGCTCTCGGGTTGTCTGCTCGGATCGGCGGAATGCTCTGACGCGCGTGCCTGTCCCACCCACGCCTTCTGGAAGGCGGAGCGCGGGCGAATCCGGAAGGCGCTGCAGCGATTGACCATCCGGACGGTGGCCGACTTCGAGATCGGACAGGGCCGCGGGTTCATGTTCCCCACCACAGTTGCACCGCCACGCAAGGACCGGCGTCGCCCGGTGCGAGGATCAGACCATGCCAAGTGAGCAGAACCGGGATCGCCCTTCCCTGCCGCCTGACCCTGAGCCGGTGGCGCCGCCCAAGACTGGCACCACGATGACGCGCCAGGAGTTCGTGCGCACCCTCGGGCTTGCCACGGCGGGGGTCAGCGGCGCGGTGGCGCTGGTGGCGATCAGCCGACGGGACCGTGCGCCGCGAGATCCGGTCGGGCCGGACACGGTCCGCACGCTTCCTGAGCCCGCGGATCTGCCCGGCCCGGGCGCCGAGGAGGATGTCCTGCTGCGGATGCAGCGGGAGTTGCGCCAGGCCATGGCGAAGCCGGTCGAGGAACGCAAGTGGGTGATGGTCATCGACCAGCGAAAGTGTGTGGGCTGTCATGCCTGCACGATCGGGTGCATCGCGGAAAACAAGCTACCCCCTGGCGTGGTATACCGGCCGGTGACCACCGAAGAGACGGGGGTGTTCCCCAACGTGCGGCTCCAGTTCCTGCCGCGCCCCTGCATGCAGTGTGAGGAACCACCGTGCGTTCCGGTCTGCCCGGTGGACGCGACCTGGCGCCGCCCCGACGGCATCACGATCATCGATTACGACCGCTGCATTGGCTGCCGCTACTGCCTCACCGCCTGTCCCTACGGTGCGCGGACGTCAGATTTCGGCGAGTACTACACGGATGGCACCGTCGCGGGCGATGGAGACGTCCTGGCCGCCGATGGGGCCAAGGCCTGGGAGCACCAGCCCAATCACGAACTTGGCAAGCGTTGGAACCGGACCGGACACCAGTCGCCCATGGGCAATGCCCGCAAGTGTCATTTCTGCCTGCACCGCCTCGAAGTCGGGGAGTTGCCGATGTGTGCGACGACGTGCATCGGCCGGGCCACGTATTTCGGCGATGCGAATGACCCGCGCTCCCTGGTCTCCGAGCTCCTGCAGCAACACCAGACACGCACCCTGCTGCCCCACCTGGGGACCAAGCCCCGGGTGTTCTACATCGCCTGACAGGTACCCTGCCATGAACGCCCTCCCCCTCGCCACCGACTACGTGCCCCGTTACCAGGTCTGGCGTCGCCTGCTCTGGATCGCCTGGACCGTAATGCTGGTGCTGGGTACCATCGGGCTGGTCCAGCGCTTTGTGCAGGGCCACCTTCCGGCCGGCTACGGCTCATACGTTCCGTGGGGCCTCTGGATCGCCATCTACTTCCACGGGGTGGGCATGGCGGGCGGCGTGTTTTTCATCGGCGCGCTCGGTTACCTGCTCGGTTGGCCGGGATTTCAACGCGGCAAGAACCTACGTCTGGTCATCGTGCTGGCGCTGTCGGCGATCGTGCCGGCCTTTGTGGCCGTGGGACTTGACCTGGGCCATATGCTGCGATTCCCCAGCATCTTCCTCCACCCCAGCTTTACCAGCATGATGGCGTTCAATGCCTGGATGTATTCGGCGTTTGTCGTGGTGGCCGGAGTGTGCTGGTGGTTGAGCTACCTCAAGGATGCCGGGCTGCGGCGACCCCTCGCGGAGTGGCTCAAGCCGCTCCTGAGCCTCGCGATTGTCTTCGCCATGCTGTTTCCGAGCCAGAGTGGTGCCTTCTTCGGAGTGGTGGGGGCCAAACCGTACTGGCACAGCGCCCTCCTGCCGGTGCTCTTTCTGACGTCCGCGTTGACCTCGGGCGCGGCGTTGCTCTTGTTCGCCCGGGTCCTGACCAATGCGGCCGGCGGGTACCAGGTGACTCCCCAGGAGCAGGCGGAGGAACACTGGATGATGAACCGGCTGCGCATCTGGTTGGTCGCCGGCCTGATCACCTACGTGGGATTCGAATTTGCCGAGTTTTCCATCGCCTTCTGGAACCCCACCTCCCACGCCCCCGCGCTGGAGCTGGTGCTCTGGGGCCCCTATTGGTGGGTGTTCTGGGGTGTCCACCTGTTGGCCGGGGTCGCCGTCCCGCTGGCGCTGCTCGGAAGCCGGACACGCCGGTACTGGCCCCCCGCCGCGATGCTGGTGGCGGTGAGTTTCCTGAGCGCCCGCCTCAACGTGCTGGTGCCCGGACAGGCTGTTCCCGAGCTCAAGGGGCTCCACGAGGCGTTCCGGCATTCCCGCCTCGACTACATCTACCACGCCACGCTCATGGAATACTTCGTGGGCCTGTTCTGCGTCGCGCTCGGGATGACGGTGTTCGTCCTGGGACGCCGGGTCAATCAGGCCGTGCGCGATTGGTTCCAGGTGCGCGTGCCCACCTTTGGCCATGAGGCCCTCTGACCGTGGACCCCACCCTGACGCCCCGCGAATCCGCCGACACCCTGTCGCGCCGCAGTTTCCTGGCCAAAGGCGCCCTCCTCGGCTTCGGCGCCCCCCTGGCCACCGCCGCGTGTGCCCCGGAGATGCCGCAGCGAGCGTTGCTCAACAGCAATCGCCCCGACTATCCGTACGAATTGGCCGACCCGGAAAACCAGCTGCTGAGTTCCTGCCTGCAATGCAACACCGGCTGTGGCATCAAGGTGAAGCTCCAGGAGGGTGTGGCGGTCAAAATTGACGGCAACCCTTACAGTCCCTGGACCCTGCTGCCGCACCTCGACGGCACGGTTTCGGCGGATACCGCCGCCCGCGTGGACGGCTCGATCTGCCCCAAGGGTCAAGCGGGCCTGCAGTCGTGTTATGACCCCTATCGCCTGCGCCAGGTGCTCAAGCGGGCGGGGAAACGCGGCGAGAACAAGTGGATCTCGGTTCCCTTCGCCCAGGCGGTCCAGGAGATCTGCGACGGCGGAGCGCTCTTCGCGGGAGTGCCGGGTGAGGAGCAGCGCCGGGTCGAGGGCCTGCGCGAGATCCGCCCGATGCTGCCGACCGACGTCGCCAAAGCGATGAAGGCCGACATCGAAGCCTACTGGAAGGAGAAGGACCCGGCGCGCAAGGCGACGCTGCTCGGGGAGTTTCGCGCCACACACGACGCCCACCTCGACGCGCTGATCGATCCGGCCCATCCGGACCTCGGTCCCAAGAGCAACCAGATCGTGTGCGCCTGGGGGCGGCTCAAGGGTGGACGGTCGGAGTTCTACAAGCGGTTTGCCACCGCGCTCGGCACCGTGAACGCCCACGGCCACACCACCGTCTGCCAGGGATCGCTGTATTTCACCTGCAAGGCGATGAGCGACCAGTGGACCGGCGAGCAGTTCGCCGGTGGCCAGAAGTTCTACTGGCAGGCCGACACCGAGCACAGTGAATTCGTGCTGTTTGTGGGGGCCAACCTCTTCGAGGCGAATTACGGACCGCCCAACCGGTCCGTTCGCCTGACCGAGAACCTGGTCACCGGCCGCACCCGGATCGCAGTGGCGGACCCGCGCTTCAGCAAGCTCGCCAGCAAGGCCTGGAAGTGGCTGCCGATCCGGCCCGGCACCGATGCGGCCGCCGCGCTCGCCATGATCCGCTGGATCCTGGACCACGACCGCCAGAACCGGCCGTTTCTCGCCGCGGCCAACAAGGCCGCCGCCGCCGCGATTGGAGAAACGTCGTGGAGCAATGCCGCATGGCTGGTGACGCTCGACCCCTCCGGTGCCCCGGGGGAGTTCCTGCGGGCGAGCGATGCCGGTCTGGCCCGCGAGGGGGAGGCGAAGGCCTTCGTCGTGCAACAAGGGGCGGCACTGGTCGCGTTCGATCCCAACGATGACGCCCACGCGGTGGTGGGTGATCTGCTGGTAGATCGCACCCTGGCGAGCGGCACCCGGATCAAGAGCAGCCTGCAAATCCTGCTGGATTCGGCGCACCAGCACACCATGGCCGAGTGGTGCGAGATGGCGGGACTGGAGGAGGCCGACGTGGTGGCGGTGGCGCGGGCGCTGGCGGACGCTGGCCCTCGCGGGGCGGTCGACATCCATCGCGGCCCGGCCCAGCACACCAATGGCTTCTACAATGTGCTGAGCTGGATGAGCCTCAACCTGCTGCTGGGCAATTTTGATCACCAGGGCGGCATGATTGCGGCGGCAACCTACGATTACGCCGGGTCCAAGGGAAAAGCCTTCGACCTCAACGCCCATCCCGGCAAACCGACCACTTTCGGAGTCAGCAGCATCCGTCATGACCTCGCCTACGAGAAGACCTCCCTCTTTGCCGGCTATCCGGCGCGGCGCAACTGGTATCCGCTCTCCAGCGACATCTATGAGGAAATCATTCCCTCCATGGGTGACGCCTATCCCTATCCGTGCAAGGCCCTGTTTCTCTACATGGGAGCCCCGACCTACGCCCTGCCGGCGGGGCACACCAACGCCGAGATCCTGCAGGACACGAGCAAGATCCCGCTTTTCGTGGCGAACGACATTCTCATCGGCCCCACCTCGATGTACGCCGATTACATCTTCCCCGACCTGAGCTTCCTGGAGCGATGGGAGTTCCAGGGTTCCCACCCGAACATCCCGCAGAAAGTGCAACCGGTGCGGCAGCCCGTCGTGGCGCCGATTCCAGAGGAGGTATCGGCGTTCGGGCAGGTCATGCCGCTGTCCTTCGAAGCGATGATGCTGGGTATTGCGGAGGCCCTCAACCTGCCGGGATTCGGGCGTCATGGCTTCGGTGCCGGGCAACCGCTGGCCCACCCGGACGACTTCTATCTGCGCGGTGTGGGTAACCTGGCCCATGGGGAACAGCCCGATGGCTCGGATGCCGCGCCACCCGCGTCAGCGCGTGAGATCGCCATTTTCCGGCGTGCGCGGCGCCACTTGCCGCCCTCGGTCTTCGACGAAGCGCGCTGGCGGGGCGTCGTCGGTGACGAGCTGTTCCCGCGGATCGTGACCATCCTGAACCGTGGTGGACGCTTTCAGACCCATGCCGACAGCCATCCTCCGGGCGACCTGGTCAAGAACCGGTATGCCAAGCTTCTGAATCTCTATCAGGAGAAGACCGCCGCCGTGATTCACAGCGGGACGGGCACCAAACACCCGGGCATCGCCACCTACCTTCCGGTGCGGGACTACCATGGCCACGAGCCCGTCGCGCTCCGGGAGGGATACCCCCTCGCGATGATCACGCATCGGACGATTTCCCAGACCAAGAGCCGGACTGTCGCCGACCCCTGGCTCTCCCCGCTCATGCCGGAAAACCGGGTCCTCATCAATCCCGTGGACGCGCGCCAGCTCAGCCTGTCCGACGGCCAGTCAGTGAAGGTGGTCAGCGCGACCAACCCGACTGGCGAACACCATCCCGGGCCGGGCTTCCGCGTGACGATGATCGGCAAGGTCCAGTACACCGAGACTCTGCGGCCCGGGGTCATGAGCTTTGCCCTGGGCTTCGGGCACTGGGCCACCGGGTCCCACGATGTGGAGATCAATGGGGAGGTTGTTCCCGGCGAGAAGCGTCGCCAGGCCGGGCTCCACGCCAACGCCGCGATGTGGGTGGACCCGACGCTCGGCAACACCTGCTTCCTCGACCCCGTCGGTGGCAGCGTGAGCTTCTATGACACCTTCGTCAACCTGGTGCCTGTGTGATCACCTCCGTGCGCTTACTCGCCAGCCCTTCCATCTCCGGTCGAAGCTGGCCGGAACTCACAAGGTGTCCGATGACCATGCCGCGCACGCTGTCCCTTCTCTTGTTGGCGCTGGTGGCCGCCACTCCAGCCCCCGCCCAGGCCCCTCCGGCCGCACCGCCGGCCACCAGAATTTCCGGGTACCTGTTCGGCGATGCCTACGGTGTCGCCGGGCATCACCAGCCTGGGCTCCAGGACCAGACCGGGTTTTGGATCCGCCGGGCGTACCTCACCTTTGACCACACGATCGCCCCGCACTGGTCGTCTCGGCTCCGGTTCGAAGTCAACAGCCCGGGAGACTTCTCGACCGACGCCCGGCTCGAGCCGTTCGTCAAGGATCTCTATTTGCAGTGGCAAACCGGAGCGCACCAGTTGCTGATCGGCATTTCACCGTCCCCGATCTGGGCCCGCTTGGAAGACTTCTGGGGACTCCGGCACATCGAAAAGACACCTGCGGACCTCTACCGCCTCAGCAGTTCCCGTGAATTCGGGCTGAGCTGGAAGGCCAGCAGCACCGATGGACGGTTCTTCGCCCACGCGAGTGTCGGCAACGGCGCGGGCGAGAAGTCAGAGACCAACAAGGGGAAGAAAGTGGCGCTGGCCGTTGGTTTTGCACCGAGCAAGGCGCTGCTGCTTGAAGCGTACGCCGACGTCGAGGATCGGCCGGAGAACACCGACCGTCAGACTTGGCAGATCTTCGGCGGGTGGCAGTCGGCCCGCGGGCGCGTCGGCCTGCAATACGTTGCGCAACGCCAGGAAATGGGTCTGGATCCCTCCCGAACGATCACGGTCGGCTCCGTCTTTGGCGTCCTGAACGTCGGCGAGTCATCATCGCTCATCGCACGGGTTGACCGGGTCTTTGATCCCCATCCCGACGCCGACAAGATTCCCTACCTGGTGCTATTCCCGCACCGGGAATTTGATCTGATTCTGGTGGGTTACGAGCGGCGGCTGAATCCGCAGATCAGCCTTGCCCCGAACCTCGAAGTCGTCTCCTA
>JBBDNM010000020.1:0-6756 GCA_040877595.1 Gemmatimonadales bacterium
CCTTGCACCTTGCACCTTGCACCTTGCACCTTGCACCTTGCACCTTGCACCTTGCGCCTTGCGCCTGGCCCTACCCTCGCCCCCCAAGCACCACCTCGACCTCATGCGCCGCGCCATCATCCCGAAGCGGAATGCGCACCCCGTCGAGCGGTACCCCGTCCACGAGCATGCGCGCCACCCCCCGACACACGTGCTCCGGATTACGCACCGTGATGTGATACACGGACCGGCCCACCCGCCACCGCACGTCAAACCCGTCCCACGCGCGCGGAATGCACGGATTCACCACCAGCATCTCGCCTTCGCGGCGAACGCCCAATAGCACCTCCATGCCGAGCCGGTACATCCACGACGCCGACCCCGTGTACCAGGTCCAGCCCGCGGCACCCGGCCGGTACGGATTGGTCGAGATATCCGCCGCCACGACATAGGGCTCGCCGCGATACTGCGCGACCCCCTCGGGCGTGCTGGTCCGATGCACCGGGTTCAGCCAACGCAGCAGCTCGCCCAGCTGGTCGCCGTCCCCGAGCAACCCGACGGCCCACGCCGTCCACAGCGCCGCATGCGTGTACTGGCCGCCGTTCTCCCGCACGCCCGGCGGATACGCGCGGATGTAGCCGGGATCCTGCCGCGCCCGATCGAAGGGCGGGTCGAACAACCGCAGCAGCTTGAGGTCCTTATCCGCGAGACGATCCAGCACCGCGTGCATCGCCGTCCGGGCCCGCTCCGGATCGGCGGCGCCGCTGATGACTGCCCACGACTGCGCGACCGCATCGAGCTGACATTCCTGCGCCGCCTGTGATCCGAGTGGTGTCCCGTCGTCGAAGTACCCGCGCAGGTACCACCCGCCGTCCCACGCGTGCTCCTCCACGGCCCGGGTCATGACGTCCGCCTGCCGGGTGAGGATCACCGCCCGTTCCCCGTCGCCCCGCCGCTCGCAGAGCGGAAGGAATGCGCGCGCAGTCGCGATGAAGAACCACGCGAGCCACACGCTCTCGCCCCGGCCGGCCGCGCCCACCCGGTTCATGCCGTCGTTCCAGTCGCCGGCGCCGAACAGCGGCAGGCCATGCACGCCCGGCCGGTGGCCGTACTCCAGCGCGCGCACGCAGTGCTCGTACAGCGACGCGGGTTGGTCGGAGGGCGGGAAGTGGCCGTAGCGGTCGCCTTCGTCCTTGGCGAGCGGCTCGCCCACCAGGAACGGCACCGCCTCGTCGAGCACGCCCTTGTCACCGGTGGCGGCCACGTAGTGCGCCGCGGCATACGGCAGCCACAGCAGGTCGTCCGAACAGCGCGTGCGCACCCCGGCATCCGCGCCCGGATGCCACCAGTGGAGCACGTCGCCTTCCGCGAACTGGTGGCGCGCCGCTTCCAGCAGCTGCGCCCGCGCCAGGGCCGGCGCCGCGTGCGTCAGGGCCAGCACGTCCTGCAATTGATCGCGGAACCCGAAGGCTCCACCCGACTGGTCGAGCCCGGTGCGCGCCCAGAGTCGCGACGCCATGGCCTGATAAAGCAGCCAGTGGTTGAGCAGCACGTCGAGCGCCGGATCGGGCGTGCGCACCTGGACGGCGCCGAGCAGATGGTTCCACCGCTCTGCACTCGCACTCCACGCTTCGCGTACCGCACCCGCGTCGCAATACCGCTTGGCCAGCGCGAGCGCGTGGTCGCGGTCGGCGCCGTCACCCATCGCGAAATGGATCGTGCGCCGCTCGCCCGGCTCCACGTGCACGTACACCTGCAAGGCGGCGCACGGGTCGCCGCCCGCCCGCACCGCGCCACTCGGGCCGATGCGATGCAGGGCCGCAGGCCGACGATAATTGTCGCGTTCGCCAATGAACTCCGCGCGGTCGGTGGTGAGACCATGCGGCGGCAGGCCGCTGGTCAGGAACGCCGTACGCGCGGCAAAGGCGGGATGAAACGGGTTCCGCGCCAGCAGGGTGCCGTTCAGCGCGTCGTACTCCGGCACCAGGTGCGGCGTGGTGCGGTGGCGCGACGTGCCGAGCACCCATTCGGCGTACCAGGTGGCGGTCAGGCGGCGCGGTCGGGCGCTCAGGTTCTCGAGCGTCACCTCGATCAGTTTGACCGGATCGTCGGGCGCGACGAACATCCGCACCGTCTGGGCCAGCTGTTCATGGTGCGCTTCGTACGTGACGTACCCGGCCCCGAACCGGGCGGTGTGCGTGTGACCGCGGCCCGCGGGCTGGGCGGCGGGCGACCACACGAGGCCGGTCTCTTCATCCCGCAGGTAGAGGACCTCACCCGGCGCATCGGTCACGGGATCGTTGCGCCACGGGGTCAGCCGCCGCTCCGCGCTGTTCACCGACCAGGTATATCCGCCGCCCCGTGCGGAGGCGAGAAAGCCGAACTGCGCATTCGCCACCACATGACTCCATGCCCGCGGGGGCCCCGTGGTGGGCGTCAGGGTCACGACATACTCGCGTCCATCGGCGCTGAACCCGCCGGCGCCATTGTCGAACGCGAGGTCGGGCGGCGGGGGCGGCGGCAACGCGGTGTCGGGTGGGGCCGCGACGTGGGCCGCGAACGCCGGCAGGCGTCCCGGCGGACGATCCAGCGCGGTCAATTGCTCGGCGATGGACCGCCCGGTGTCGAGCACCACGCGCGCGGCGGCCTCGAGCAGTTGCCGATCGCCCGGCGGCAACTCGCGCCCGCGCAGGAGATACACGCCGGGGACCGGCCCAGTGTGTCCCTGCAGATCGACTTCGCGCAGCAGCGCCTGCAGCCGTTCGTGCCACGGCTGGTGGTACCCGGCCGAGAGCTCGTCCACGAGCACCAGGTCCATCTCGCACCCGCGTCCCTTGAGCAGGCTGCGAAACCGGAGGGCGGTCTGGACGTTGGTGACGGTATCATCACGGTCGCTCACGACGCGTAACAGCACGATCGGTTTGTCGCCCGAGATCCCGAAGCGCCAGAGTTCCGCCTGGCTGCCCCGCTCCGCCGCGAGCGCGTCGGTCGGACGCAGGTTCGCGTGCGGCACGAGCATCGCCGAGAACAGGCGTTGGATGGTGCGCACCTCATCCACGGCCACGTTCAGCGCGTTCAGCTCGCCGTCGGCGTGAACCGCGGCTTCCTCCACCGCGCGTTCAATCCGCGACCAGGACCGGTAGGCTTCGAGTCGGTCCAACAAGGCCGCACGCGTCGTCGCCACCGACGTCACAAACGCCAGACCGACGCGCCCGCCCGCCGGCACGTCTACCTCGCACCGGAACGCGGCCACAGGGTCCACGGTCGCGCCGCCATCACCCCCCAACGGCATCCCCTCGATGAGTGCCGCCGGCCGTCGAGCCGGACCCGCCGGACCCAGGAACCGCGCCCGATCGGTTTCCCACGAGCACGCCACGGGCCGCCCGCCTTGCACGGCGAGCGTCTGGCCCAGGAACAGCTCGCCGGGATCGGGACCACCAGGCCGACGCCGGAACAACACGGTCCGCGCCGCCGGCAGCACTTCGCTCTCGACGAACAGCTTGCTGAAGGCCTGGTGCCGCAGGTCGTCCGCGGGCCGCGCGAGCGCGATCTCGCAGTAGGCGGTAATGGTCAGGCGGCGCACGCGCCCGGATTCGTTCTGCAGCGTGATGCGACGCACCTCGAGATCGTCGCCCGGGGGCACCGTGACCACCATGCGCGTCGCGATGTCGTGCGCGCGCACCCGGTACTCCACCCGGCTCGCCGAGAAGAGCACGCCCGCATCGGTGTCCACATCGTGCACGGGTTGCTGCGCCGCCGACCAGAGCGCGCCGCTGTCACGGTCCTGCAGGTAGCACCAGTGGCCCCACTGGTTCGCGCCCGACTCGGCGCGCCACCGCGTGAGGGCGCGACCGCGCCACCGGCTGCCCCCACCCCCGGCGCTGGTCGCGAGCACATGGTACCGGCCGTTGGAGAGCAGATGCATGTGCGGCGCGCCCGCGAGATCCACCGGCCAGGCCGCGTAGCGCGCCCGTCGCGGTTGCCCAACCCGCAGGGCCGGCCGCCGCTCCGGACGGTGGAGCGGCGCGGCGTGCGGCGACTGCTCGAACAGGAGATACTCGACACTGGCGATGCGCGCGTCCTGATGGAAACGGCGCACCATCGTGCCGCCCGCCAGGTGATTGGTGAGCGCCACCATGATCATGCCCTGATGGTGGCTCATGTAGGCGCGCACAATGGCCGGGGGTCCGTCGTGGGCCGGCGGCGCGCCGTAGTCGAGCGCCTCGTAGAGCCCGTAGTCGCCCAGCCCGCCCAGCCGCTCGATGGCCTCCACGTTTCGCGCCACGTCGCCGGGCGCCAACGGCAACGCGAGCACCGAGGCGTAGGGCGCCACCACCAGCCGGTCGCCCAGGTCGCGCTTGAGCCCCAGACCCGGCACGCCGAACGCGCGGTACTGGTAATGCCCCTCGGAGCTCAGTACGTGAAACGCCGACTCGGACGTGCCCCACGGAATGCCGTGCCGCCGGCCGAACCGTTGTTGCTGACGGACGGCGCCGCGACTGCCCAGCGTCAGCAAGGACTGCTCGGGCGATTCCGCGACCAGGGTCGGCATGAGGTACTCGAACATGGTGCCGCCCCACGACAACAGGACGCGCCCGCCCCTGCCGCTTGCGCGAGCGAGCGGGCGACCAAGGTGCAACCAGTGGCGTTCTGGCACATCACGCTTGGCGATCGCAACCAGGCTGGCTAGCCGCGCTTCGGAAGCGAGCAGATCGTAGTAGCTGGTGTCGAGCCGGCCGGCATCCACGTCGTAGCCGATGTGAAACAGCCGGCGGTGACGATCATAGAGGAAACGGAAGTCCATGTCCCCGACCAGTTGGGCCGCTTCCGACGCGACTTGCTGCAACTGGGCACGCACAGCTCGCGCAGTCTGTGCGCCTTCCGTGATCGCTCGGCCGAATGCCGTCTCGGGCCCAAGCGGGCCCAGAGTCCGCGGCAGTGCCGCCGCCGCTCGCAGGGTCGGCCACCGGGCGAGCGTTTCCCGCACCGCGTCGGGTGCCTGCTCGACGTGTGCGGCCCACGGCGCGAGCTGGTCAAACTCCATGAGCATGCGTTCGAGCTGGTAGCGCACGCGGTCCAGCCACAGGAACAGGGCGCGCAGGCTGGGCGCGTCGAGTGTCCCGACCGTGGCCTCGACCAGATCGGCGGTGCTCGCTTCGAGGGCCGGCAGTTCCCGTGCGCGCAGGGCGTCAGCTAACGCGCGCTGTGCGGCGGGCGTCGGCGGCGGGGTGCGCAGCTGGTCCTGCCATGCCGCGACCATCTGCAGCAGGTCGCGGCGCGCGTCGGCCACCACCGGGAGCCGCTCCACGATGTCGCGGAACACGTCCAGCGTATCGCGCAACCCGCGCCACAGGGCGGGCGCAAGGATCGGGACGTTGTCCAGGTCGAGACAGGCTTCTCGAAGGGTGATGAGCGCCGCGGCCAGGTTGCCGCTGTCCACCACCGAGATGTAGCGGGGAGCCAGTACTTCGCCGGTCTGCGTGTCGCACCAGTTGAAGCAGTGACCGCGAAACCGCTCCAGACCTGCGAGCCCGGTCATGGTGTGGCCCACGGTCGTGGTCATCGAACGGAGCCCGAGGTAGCCCAGATCGTAGGCACCGAGTGTGGCGAGCAGTCCCATGCCCACATTCGTGGGAGAGGTGCGATGGGCCACGAGCGCCACCGGCGATTCCTGGATGTTGTCGGGCGGCAGCCAGTTGTTGTCCGGGCTCAACACATGCTCGAAGTAGTACCAGGTGCGGCGCGCCAGGCGACGTAAGCGCCCCCGTTCATCCCCCGAGAGCAACGGCACCGCCGGTACGTACGTCCGGCTCATTTGGTGTGCCACGAGCGGTGCCGCGAGCCACGCGAGCAGGAACGGCAGCGCCGCGGGCAGGGACCTCGGCGCGACCACAGCCACTAGGAGCGCACCGCCCGCGCCGATCGCCGGTGAGGTCCACATGAAGCGCCACACCGGGCGCGCCGTGTGCAGTTGCGACACGAGCCGCGCGGTGAGTGCCGCGGGTTGCCACTCCAGCAGCTGCCGGTGCGTCACCGTAAGACGGAACAGCGTCCGGCCGATCGCGCTCAGCGCGATCGCGGCTTCGAATGCGAGCAGCATCAAGGCGAGCAACCAGCGCAGCAGATCCATGCGGGCACTGCGGATGGCCGTGGTGACCGTGGGCCGCCAGGCAGCGCCCGCGACGATGCGGTTGGCGTTGGTGGCCGCACCCAGGACGATGGGCGCCCCGAGCGTGCCGGCCGCGATGCCCGTGAGGAACCAGGCCGACTCCGGCAGCAGCACCCATCCCACCAGCAAGAGCGCGAGCATGGTGGGCGCGGTGAGACTGCGCCGGAGGTTGTCGAGGATCTTCCAGCGACCCATCACCGACAACGGATTCGGTGCGCGCGTCCCGTCGGCCAGCGGCACCGTGCGTCCGAGCCACGGCAACAGTTGCCAGTCGCCGCGAATCCAGCGCTGCAGGCGGCGCGCATAGCCGACGACGTGCGAGGGATAGTCTTCCTGGAACTGGACATCGGAGATGAACCCGGCGCGCCCGTGGATCCCCTCGAAGAGATCGTGACTCAGCAGGGTATTGTCGGGCACGCGCCCCGCGAGCGCCCGCTCGAACGCCGCGACGTCGTAAATGCCCTTGCCGGCAAAGATGCCTTCGCCGAAGACGTCGTGATACGCGTCCGAGATGGCAGGGGTGTAGAGGTCGAGCCCCGTGTCACCCTCGAACACCCGGGCAAAGGCCGTCTCGCCGGCACCGCGCCCGGCCACCACCACGCGGGGCT
>JBBDNM010000021.1:0-35297 GCA_040877595.1 Gemmatimonadales bacterium
CGCGGCCACATGGCGGCGATCAGCCCGGGCTCCCGCACCAGCGCCGCTTGCATCGCTCGACGCGCTTCCTCGAAGCTCGCACGGAACACATAGCCGGACGGCGACGCCGCCGAGGGCACGGCAATGGGATCGCGCAGCAGACAATCCGCCAGCCCGAGCCAGGGGGAGAACCCCGCCGAGTCGGCGCGGGTCAGCGCACGATACCCGTCACACGCCTCGTCGTACGCCCGGCGCGACAGATCGGCCAGCGGCGCCACCAGCTGCCGTGCCGATGGGTCCCGCAGGCTCTCGCGGAACGCATAGGCGCGCTCGGCCGCAAGCTGGAACTCCATGAGCGGCAAACCAAGCCACGCGCCGAGCTGCGCCTGCCAATAGGCCGCATCGCCAAACGTGGGGTCGGTCCGTGCCGCCTCGGCGAAACGCGCGTGTGCGGTTTCAAGGTCTCCAGCCGCCAAGGCCGCGCGACCTTCAGCGTACGCCCTTCCGGCGGCGACGGTGCGCGTACCGAGGATGCCCGGCTCCCGCGTCGCGTCACCCAAGCCCAGCAACCCGCTCACGAGGGCTGGAAACGCTTCGGATCGCGTGGCCTCGCCGATGGCAAACAGCACCCGGTGCGACGGGCCGACTGGGCGCCGGCGGGATCCATCCAGCAACTGGCCCACGAGGAACGTCGTGTCACCAACCTGCGTCAGGTCGGCACGGACGAGCCGCCCCGCCCGAGCGTCCACCGCCACGCGATACCAGGAGTCGCTGTCGGCGCGATCCAGCCCGCTGCGGCGCAACACATCCACGGCTTCATACGGGTCCACCAGGCGCACGGCATCCCACTGCGCCAAGGCCTCGGCAATGCGCCACTGGCAATACTCGCCGCTCGCGATGGCGGTGTCCCCGGTGCATGGCGCCACCACATAGCGGCCGGAATCCGCACCGCTACCGACCGCCAACCCGACGGTCACCGCGCCCGCACTGATGGTGAGCGCCGCAGCCGCCGTGAGCCACGTGGGGATGCGGCCGCGCGGGGGCGGCAACGTTCCCCGTTGCACGCCCGACAGGCCGAGCGCATCGGCGAAATCACCGATGGTGGCGTAGCGGTCGGCCGGCCGCAGGGCCAAGCCCTTGGCCAGGGCCTGCTGAATGGACGCCGGCACATCCTCACGGGCAATGGGACGCATCTCACGAGTTGCCACCCCACCGTACAGACGATCCTTGATGTCCGGCCACGGGGTCTGCCCGGAGAGCATCTCATAGAGCACGCACGCCAAGGCGTATACGTCGGTCCGGCCGTCCACCCCGTTGCTGGGCGAGGCCTGTTCCGGACTCATGTACGCGTAGGTGCCGACCGCAAAGCCCGGGTCGGTGTGCCCTTCGCCGGAACGGCGGTCCACCGCGAGCGCCACCCCGAAGTCGGCCACCAGCGCGTGGCTGCCCGACAGCAGGATGTTTTCAGGCTTGATATCTCGATGAATGATCCCGGCTTCGTGGGCCGCGCCCAACGCATCGGCGACGTCACGCGCCACCGCCAGTGCCTCCGTGAGCGGGAGGCTATCGCGGTGGTTCAGGCGTTCGTGGAGGGTCTCGCCCTGGATGTAGGGCATCACGAAGTAGACCAAGCCGTCCGCTTCACCCGAGTCGTAGACCGGTACGATATGCGGGTGCTGCAGGCGGCCGGCCAGGCGCACCTCGTCGAGGAACCGCCCGGTGGCACTCGTGGTGAGCAGCTCCGGCCGCACCACCTTGATGGCGACCATCCGTGTATGCCGCAGGTCACGTGCCTTGAACACCAGCGCCATCCCGCCCCACCCACCCGGCCCTTCAATGACGTACCGACCGGCCAACGCCGAGGAGAGGCGCTGGCGAATGTGGTCAACCGGGTCCTGCGGGGGCTTCTGGTGCTTCATAGGTCCAAGCCTCTAGAATAGGGCACCACGAAGGGAAGCGCCAGCCGGAGACCCATGGAACCAGCCCAGACCGCCCTCCCCTCCGCCGACCCTTGGGCCGTTGGGACCTTCGTGCTCTATCTGGCGGCCATGGCCGGCATCGGGCTCTGGGCGGCCCGGTTTTCGTCCCAGGGGATCGGTCAATTCTTCGTGGGTGGTCGTCAGATGCACCGCATCGTCGTCGCCCTGTCCGCGGTGGTCTCCGGGCGGAGCGCCTGGCTTCTGCTCGGCGTCACCGGACTGGCCTGGACGCGCGGCGCTTCGGCCATCTGGGCCGTGGCCGGTTACACCATCGTCGAAGCGGCACTGTTTCTGTGGTACGCCCCCCGATTGCGCCGTCTGGCCGGAGCGTACGACTGCGTCACCGTCCCTGATGTCTTCGAGGCCAGATTGGGTGGCGGCAAACCGCTCCGGCTGGTGCTCGTGGTGGTGATCCTCGTCTTCATGATCGGGTATCTCGCGGCCCAATTCGTGGGCGGCGGCAAAGCCTTCGCGGCCGGGTTTGGCCTGTCCGAAACCAACGGGATCCTGCTCACCGCCGGGATTGTCCTGGGCTACACCGCCCTCGGCGGATTCCTGGCGGTCAGTTTCACGGATGTCGTGCAGGCTTTCATCATGCTCGCCGCCTTGATCGTGGTACCCGTGGTCGCCGGATCACACGCCGGGTGGGACGTGGTGTTCCGTACGCTCGGGCAGCTGGACCCGACCCTGCTTGACCCGATCGCCATCACCGCCGGCGCGTTCCTCGGGCTGGCCGGGATCGGCCTGGGTTCACCCGGTAGTCCACACATCCTGGTGCGGTACATGGCCATCGCTGATCCGCGACAACTGAAGACGGCGGCGGTGGTCGGGACCACCTGGAACGTGCTGATGGGGGTGGGCGCGGTCATGATCGGACTCGTGGGGCGGGCGCTGCTGCCCACGCGGGACTTGCTGCCCGGCGCCGATACCGAGGCCCTGTTCCCCACGCTGGCCCAGATGCATCTGCCGCCCATCGCGTTCGGTGTGGTGGTCGCGGCCATCTTCGCCGCCATCATGTCCACGGCGGATTCCCAGCTCCTCGTCGCGGCCTCGGCCGTGGTACGCGATTTCTGGCAGAAGGTGCTGGGGCGGGGCACGGACGAGCGCGGATTGGTCCGGTTGAGCCGATGGACCGTGGCCGCCCTGGTGGTGATCGCCCTGGTCTTCGGGAGCATGGCTGACCGCGTGGTATTCTGGCTTGTCCTGTTCGCATGGGCAGGCTTGGGCGCGGCACTCGGGCCGCCGTCCATCCTGATGCTCTTCTGGAAACGAACCACGGCTGCGGGCGCCATTGCCGGCATGGTGACCGGGGCCGTCACCGTCGTCGTGTGGTATTTCGTGCCGCCGCTCAAGGCCGCCGTGTATGAGCTGATTCCTGCGTTCCTGCTATCCGGCGTGGTGACCGTCATGGTCAGCTTGAGGACCCGTGCTCCCGACGACCTCGATGCCAGATGGTCGGCCCTGAGCCAGGAGACGGTTGCGCTTGACGCCACCTCTGAGTGAGGATTGGGCGTACATCCCTCAGGATCCTTCGTGACCGGATCGGACAACCCCCGCCAGAACTGGTACCGCGCCATGCGGAAGTTCTGGAGCCCCCCCGACGACCTGCTGGTCGCGGCGGGTGCCAACGGCGAGCTGGTGGTTGCGAAGTTGCGGTTGTTTGTCACCGCGTTTCTGGTGGTGGTACCCCTCGTCCGGCTCATGACCGGCGACCGCGCCCTTGAGGCCGGCATCGGTCTCTCCATCGCCGGTGCCGCCTTTCTCATGGCGCTGGGCTTCCTCCTTCTCGCGCAGGGCGAGCAGTACTGCCCGTGGCTGGGTTTCGTCACGAGCCTGGCCGACGTCACGCTCATCACCACCACACTGGTCGTCTTTCTGGTGGCAGACCAACCACACGCGGCGGTCAACAGCAAGGTGGTGTTCCCGACCTACTTCCTGGCCATCGCCGCGACGTCGCTGCGCTACGATGCGCGCACGTCGGTGGTGGCCGGAACGGTGGCCGTTGTCCAGTACCTCGCGGTGCTGACATGGGCGGCCGCGAACTACAACCTGAACGACCCCATCTACGCACCGTACTCGTACGGCATGTTCAGCTGGATCGCGCAGATGTCGCGCGTGGTGTTACTCGGCAGCGCGGCGTTCATCGCCACGATGATCGTGTTGCGCACGCAGCGCCTGCGCTGGCTGTCAGCATCCGATCCGCTCACGCAGCTCATGAACCGCGGGTTTTTCGATGAGCGCATGGAAGAGGAAGAGATCCGCGCGCGGCGCTACAAACGGCCGCTGACGCTCGCGATGATTGACATTGACCGGTTCAAGCAGTTCAACGACACGTACGGCCACGCGAGCGGTGACGAGGCCCTCCGGGTGGTGAGCCGCGCGATTCGCGCGTGCGTCCGCCGCACCGACCTGGTGGCCCGGTACGGGGGTGAAGAGTTCATGGTGGCGTTCCTCGAAACGGACGGTGACTCGGCCGGGCAAAAGGCCGAGGACATCCGTCGGGCCGTGATGGCCCAGCGGGTCATGCTCAAGGGGAGTCGCGGGGTGACCAACGTGACCGTCAGCATCGGCATCGCGGTGTGGCCGCGCGACGCCGACACGCTGCGCAGCGTGATCGAAAAGGCCGACAGCCGCCTGTACGCCGCCAAGGAAGCCGGCCGCAACCGCGTGGTCGGCCTGACCAGCATCGTGGCGCCACCCGGGACCTGACCGTCTAGCGCGTGCCCAGGGTGGGTGGGGCGCCCATCACATCCTCCACGGACAACACCCGCATCGGCCCCAGGTTGAGCCCTCGCACACCCGCTTCAATCACCGACTGATCCCCGACAATCACGATGGCCATGCGCTCGGGGTCGACGTATTGTCGAGCAACCCGCTGCACGTCGGCCTGCGTCACCGCGAGGATTCGCTGCACGAACGTGTTGAAGTACGTGAGCGGCAGGTTGTACTGCCACAAGGTTTCGAGATTGCCCGCCACCTGCGCCACGGATTGGAACGCCCCGGGGAACCGCAGCGCCACGTAATTGCGCGCACGGGCCAGTTCATCGTCCGGCACGGGTTCGCGGATGGCATTCAGTTCGTGCATGAACCAGTACAGCGAGGAATCGGTGACGGCGGTCTGGACGTTGGACGAGGCGGTAAACGGACCGGCGGACTGTCGGAACGCGAATCCCGAATTGGCCCCGTACGAATAGCCCTTCTCCTCCCGCAGCCGCGTATTGAGCCGACTGGTGAAGGATCCGCCCAGAATCGTATTGAGTACGGTCAACGCGTAGTAATCATCGGTGTCGCGCGCCGCCCCGATACGGCCGATGCGCACGGCTGACTGCGCGGCTTCGGGTTTGTTGACCAGGGTGACCGTGCGGCTGGCGACCTGCGTCGCCGTGGGCACTTGCACCGCGGGCACGTTCGCGCGCCGCCACCCGCCAAACGCTCGCTCGAGCGCCGGCATCAGGGCGTCGAGCGCAATGTCGCCCACCACGATGATGGCCGCGTTGTTGGGCACAAACCAGGTGCGATGGAATTGCACCAGCTGTTCACGCGTCATGCGTTCGAGACTGGCGGCATCGCCGCTGGCGAGACGGCCGTAGGGGTGCGTGTCGCCGAAGAGCGCCCGTTCATAGGCGCGGGCCGCAATGGCATTGGGCTGGTCGCGTGCCTGCAGCAGACTCGTGATGCGCTGGCGACGTTGACGATCGAGCTCACCGGCATCGAACCGCGGGCGCAGGGCGACGTCGGCGAGCAACGCGAGCGCCGGCGTGAACTGTGCCACGGGTACGTGCAACCGGATCGTGGTCGAGTGGTGGTCGCTCCCGATGCCGAGCCCTGCGCCCAGGAACTCGATCGCGTCGCCCAAGGCCAGTGCGTCACGCTCGCCCGCGCCTTCGTCGAGCATGGCGGCGGTCATGCTGGCCACGCCTTGGGCGGCCGCGGGGTCGGCGGCCGAACCCGCCCGCACCACCAGGTTCACCTGCACCAGGGGCACCTCGTGCTTGCCCATATACAGGATGGTCAGGCCGTTCGACAGCGTGCGCCGCTCGATGGGGGCCAGCGCCAGCGGCGGCGGCGGCCCGACTTCGGGCGGCCGAGACCGATCGGGAATCTGGGCGGCCACCGGAGCCGCCAGCAGGACGAGCGCGGAAAGCGCCACGACAGTGCGAGACATGATCATTCCATGGTGGTGCGGGCCGGCGCCGCGAGTTCCGGGCGGCCCTGGGGGACGATGCTCAGGATGACGCGGGCGTTGTCGCCCAGCCAGCGGCCAACCGCCGCCCGGATGTCGCTCGGCGTGATCGCCTTGTAACGCGAGAGGTCTTCGTTGAAGTAGTCTGGGTTGCCGGTCTGGAAGTAATAGGCGTTGAGCTGGTCGGCCTTGCCGCCAAACCCGCCGATCTGTTCCAGTCGATCCAGGAAACCCGCTTCCGTCTGGTTCACGACGCGCGCGATCTCGCGTTCGGTGGGCGGCGACGTGCGCAGGCGATCCAGCTCTTCCTGAATGACCGCTTCCAGTTCACCCAGGTTCCGGCCGGGACGCGCCGTGCTGATGATGCAGAACTGCGAGCCCAGCGCTTGCGATCCCTGGAAAGCAAACACATCCTGCGCGATTTCCATCTCGTAGACGAGCCGACGGTACAGTCGCGAGTTGCGCCCGCCAGCCAGCACGCTGCCCGCAATGTCCATCTCCACATCGCCCGGCGCGAAGTGCGCGGGCGTGTGCCAGCACATGTACACGCGGGGGAGCTGGACACGGTCTTCAATCATCATGCGTCGCTCGGACCCGATCGTGGCCGTCCGCCCCTGGAGCGGAGGCACCGGCGGACCCGTAGGGATCTCCTGGAACCAGCGTTCCACCAGCCGGCGGGCCTCGACGGTATCAATGTCGCCCGCGATCGAGAGCGACGCGTTGTTCGGGCCGTACCAGTTGCGGAAGAAATCCACCACGTCCTGGTAGCTCGCGGCGGAGAGGTCTTCCATCGAGCCGATGGTGGGCCACGAGTACGGGTGATCGGCCGGATACATCGCGGAATCGATCGTGAGAAACGCCATGCCGTAGGGCTGGTTCTCGTACGACTGGCGGCGTTCGTTCTTCACCACATCGCGCTGGCCGTCCACCTTTTCCTCGCTCATCGCACCGAGCAGGAAGCCCATGCGGTCGGATTCGAGGAACAGCGCCAGCTCGAGCGCGCTGCGGGGAATGTTCTCCCAGTAGTTGGTCCGGTCGGAATTGGTCGAGCCGTTGTTCTGCCCGCCCGCGGCCTCCAGCCATTGGTCGAACGCGCCCTCCGGGACGTTCTCCGACCCTTCGAACAGGATGTGTTCGAACAGGTGGGCGAACCCGGTGCGGCCGGGCGTCTCGCGTCCGGAACCGACGTGGTACCACAGGTTGACGCTCACCATGGGCGTGGAACGGTCCTGATGCAGGATCACGTTGAGCCCATTGGGGAGGCGGAACTGCGTGTAGGGCACCTCGATGGCGTCCTGGGCGGCGAGGGGTGCCACCAGCAGCAGCGGGATCAGGAACAGACGGTTCATGCGCCTTCCTCCTTGGCGTACCATCGGAAGAACATCACGGACATGGTGCCGAACAGGATCAACCCGCCGCCGGTCTTCATCAGCAGGCCGGCCACGCGTTGATCGTCAATCGCGCCGATGCCAAGCACCGGCGGGGCCAACTCATACAATCCGTAGATCGGGTACCGGGAAAACGTGAAAAACGATGCCGGGACGGTGGGGAGAAATACACTCAGCAGCAAGTACCCGATTCGTCCGGGATATGTCATGGGCTTGAGTTCGGGCAGCCGGCCCAGGGCCGGCCACCAGAAAATCAGGCCGGACACGATCATGAGCATGTCCAGAACGAACGTTCCGAGCGCACTGCGGGCGGGACCGTCAATCACTGTGGGCAGGTGGGCGACCACCATGACTACGTTGTAGACCAGCAACGGCACCAACGGGCGCGTGAGGTAGCGGGCGACACGCTCGGCCCGCGGCCCGCGCGTAAGCCGCCGCAGCATCCATCGGGGTGTTCCGGACAGCAACAGCGGTGGGGCCACCAGCACAAGCAGGATGTACTGCAGGATGCGTGCGGTGAGCAGGTAGCCCGAGGCCAGCGTCCCGAGTGGCCAGTCTGCGGCGACCCAGAGGGCCAGCAGACCCAACCCGAAGAGCGTCCATTCCCGCGCGGTCGTGCGCTCGGTCGCGTGGCGGTGGGTGAACACGTACGCCGCACCAATCGCCAGCACGAACAGCCAGATCCCGGGGTAGGCGCGCCAGGTCCAGCTCCAGGGTTCATCCAGGGCCGCGCACCACCAACTCATGGATCGAGATCCTCATAACGAATGACGGGGGCGGCCACGCGCACAACGCCGGCACGCGCAAACGTGAGGGTGACCACGACCGAATCGCCAAGCATGGGCCGGCGCGACAACTGTTCCAGCATCACGTGATACCCGCCCGGAGCCAGCCGCACCGTGCCGCCGGCCGGAATCGCGAGTTGCGGCACGTGACGCATGCGGCGCAGGCCGTTCGCGCGTTCGCTGGTGTGGAGCATGGCGCGCCGGGCGAGGCCACTCGTGATCCCTGTCAGTGTGTCGGCCTCCGGGCCGGCCGTGATGGTGAAGTACACCGCCGCGGTGACCGTGTCGGTCGGCGCAGGCGCACGGGGATTGGACACGGTGAGGGTGGCCGGGGTTGCGTCACCGCCCGGCCGGCACGCGACCATGAGGACGGCCGCGAGTGCCAGCCGTCTCACCACGCCAAGAGTTGCGGGAGGTCGTTGGCCCAGTCGGCTTGTCGAATCCCGAACGGATACACGAAGCGCGCGCTGTCGTCGGGTGTGAACGCGACCACCACGGCCGAGTGGCCCACGTCGTAGCGGCCGGTCGAGTCGGGGGTGCCGAGGATGGACGGCGGCAATCCCAGGGCGGCCTGGGCGCGGTTTACGGTCTCGGCCTCACCCCACAGTCCGATGAAATCCCGGTCGAAGTTATTCAGCCACTCGCGCAGCCGCGGCAGCGAGTCGCGTGCCGGGTCGGTGGTGACAAACACGACGCTGATGCGCTGGCGCACGCTTGGCGCATAGTCCCGGAGCACAGCGCCCAGATTGGCCATATGCACCGGACAGATATCCGGGCAATTGGTGAAGCCGAAGAACAGGAGGGTCACCGTGCCCGCGGTACGCTCGCGCAGGTCAAAGGGCTGGCCGTCGGTCGCCGTGAGCGTGACCGCCGGCTTGGGCAGCGCGTTCATGAGCACGGCACCGCGCCAGCGGTCGGGCGGCAGGTCGCGGGCGCGGTCGGTGCAGGCGGTGAGCAGCAGGATGAGCATCAGGAGGCGCGTCATGTGGTGGAAAGCTAACGGGGTCGCACCCACGCGCCACGGCCCCGCGACAGCGTATAGATTTCCCCACCCATGCGCCCCACCAAAGTCGTTTGCGTCGGCCGCAACTACGCCGCCCACGCCAAAGAGTTGGGGAACCCGCTCCCCGACCGGCCGCTGTTGTTCTTCAAGCCCCCGTCATCCATCATCGCCGACGGCACGCCGATTGTCCTCCCGGTTGCATCACGTCAGGTCGAGCACGAAGCCGAGATCGGACTGGTGATCGGTACCCGCATCAGGAACGCGGACGCACGCGCCGCCCGCACCGTCATCAGCGCCCTGGTGCCCGCCAACGACGTCACCGCGCGCGACCTCCAGAAGACCGACGACCAATGGGCCCGCGCCAAGGGGTTCGACACGTTCTGCCCGCTCGGGACACCACACCCGATCGCCGCCGACTTCGATCTCACAACCCTCGAGATTTTCTGCCGCGTGAACGGTTCCGTCCGGCAGCACGGCAAGGCACGGGACATGGTGTTCAGCATGCCGACGCTCGTCGCGTACATCAGCACCATCATGACACTCGAACCGGGTGATGTCATCCTCACGGGCACCCCAGACGGCGTCGGGCCGCTCGCCGCGGGTGATTCCGTCACCATCGAGATTCCGGGCATCGGCACCGTCACCAACCCCGTGCAGGGCGCGTGAAGGACAAGGACGCGATCGGGTTCATTCTCCGCCTCGGGCGGGCGCTCCACAGCTACGGCTATGCCGCGCACCGCCTGGAAGAGTCGCTCGGCGCCGTGTCGCAACAGATGGGCATCGAAGCCCAGTTCTTCTCGACACCCACCGCCATCTCGGTCGCGTTCGGACCGCAGGACGACCAACGCACGTTCTTGATTCGCGTCCAGCCCGGGGATCAGGACCTGGGCAAACTCGCCCAGGTGGACCGCGTGATCCTCGATGTGCTCGCCGGCAAGCTCACACCGGCCGAAGGGTCCGCGCAGGTCGAGACAATCGTCGCCTCCACGCCGCGCTACGGCCCCTTGGTCACCACGTTCGTCTTCGGCATCGCGTCGGCCGCCACCGCGCGGTTCCTTGGCGGCGGGCTTATCGAGATCGGCATCGCGGCCATCCTCGGCCTGATTACCGGGCTGCTGGCGGTGGGCGTCACCCACGTGCCGTCCACCGGGCGGATTTTTGAACCCGCAGCCGCGTTTGCGGTGGCGTTTACGGCGGCCGCCGCGTCCGTGATCATCGTGCCGCACTCGGTGTTTATCGCCACGCTGGCCGGGCTGATCGTCCTGATTCCCGGCTTCACCCTCACCGTGGCCCTGACCGAGCTCGCGACACGCCACCTGGCTTCAGGCACCGCGCGCGTCGCGTCGGCCGCCGTGACGTTTCTGGGCATCACCTTCGGCGTGGCGCTGGGCGGGAAGGTGGCGGCGCTGGTGGTCGGTGCATCCGTGATCGTCGAGCCGCTGCCGCTCCCCGTGTGGACGGAGTGGATGGCCCTGGCCATTGCACCATTTGGCCTCGCCATCCTGCTCCGGGCCGATCCGAAAGACTGGATCTGGGTTGCGTTTGCCGGATGGCTGGCGTACGGGGGCGCCCGCGTGGGCGGCATCATGCTCGGGCCGGAGCTCGGGGCTTTTGTGGGCGCGCTCCTCGTGGGCGTCGCCAGCAACCTCTACGCGCTGTTCCGTGACCGGCCGTCGCAGATCCCGCTCGCGCCCGGCATTCTGCTGCTCGTGCCCGGAAGTATCGGCTTTCGCAGTCTCGCGTCCCTGCTCGATCGTCAGGTGATCAGTGGTGTCGAGGCGGCGTTTACGATGGTCCTCACGGCGATCGCGATGGTGTCAGGACTCCTCGTCGCGAACGTGGTCATCCCGCGGCGTACCAGCGGCTAGCAGCGCGCGCGAATCGCGTCGGCCATGCGCACCGCACTCTCAGGAGCGTGCGCGAAAAACAACTCGGGCTCCACCAACTCGAGTTCCATGACCGTCGGCTTCCCGTCAGGCCCCCGTACCAGATCCACGCGCGCATAGAGGAGGTCACCATCCACCGCCTCGAGCGCCGCCTCGGCGGCACGCAGCTCGGCGGCGGACGGTGCCTCCCGCTCCACCGTGCCGCCGTAATCATCATGAACGCGAAAATCGCCGGCGGCGGCCCGCTTGCGCACCGCATGACTGAAGGTGCCGTCGAAATACGTGAGGGACATCTCTCCCGTCTCTCCGATGCCGGGCACAAACCTTTGCACCAGCATGTCTTCCGTAGGAAGGAGACGATCGAGGAACGCCTGACCCGCCACGCGGTCGTCTGGACGCACGCGCTGTGTATACCGCCCCGATTGGCCCACCGCAGGCTTCAGCACGGCGTCCGGCCAGTCACGGTCGCTCATCACGGCCGCGAGGTTGGCACCCGAGCCGGCCGGTACAAGCACGGTGGGAATGACGCTGACGCCGCGTTCTGCCAGGTCCAGCAGATACCGCTTGTGGGTATTCCAGCGCACGACGCTCGCGGCATTCCACAGGCGCCCCCGCGGGACGGCATCCGCCCAGGCGAGAAACGCCGGCCGCCGCCAACTGTAGTCCCACGCCGACCGGATCACTACCGCCTCGGCGTCAGCCCACGGGTAGCGTTGGTCTTCCCAGATTACGGGCTCGGCCGCGTGGCCACGGTGGCGCAACGCGTGGAGCAGGATGCGGTCATCCGGAAACAAGCCGGGGAGGGCCGCGGCAGTGACAAGGGCGATGGTCATGGCGCGCGAAAGGTAATCAACGCAGGTTATGCCGCATGGCCGACGATGCACGGGTGCGACTCGACAAGTGGCTTTGGGCAGCCCGGTTCGCCAAGACCCGCGCGCTCGCCGTAGCAGCCATAGACGGCGGGCGTGTGCAGGTGAACGGCGATCGCGCCAAGCGCGCCAAGCTGGTGGGCGTCGGTGACCAGATCCGCATGCGGCAGGGGCCCTACGAGCACCGCGTCACCGTGCGTGCCGTGAGCGAGCGGCGTGGCAACGCGGAGTCGGCGAGGGCGTTATACGAAGAGGATCCGGAATCCTGTGCCGCGCGGGAACGGCTGGTTGCCCAGCTCAAGGCGGCGCCTGCGACGTTCTACGAGGGGAAGGGTCGGCCGACCAAGAAACAGCGTCGCGACCTGGACGACCTCAAGTCGCGGTGGTAGCGCTCAACGCTTCGCGCACGGCATCGCGCAATTCCTCGACGGTCCACGGCTTGCGCAGCAACGGCGCGTCGGGCGGCAGCGAGGCCTCGGCCTCCAGGTCTCGCGCGGGGTAACCGGACGCAAACAGTACGGGCACGTCGCTGCCACGCGCGCGAATGGCCGCCACTAACTGGGGGCCGTTCCGTTTCGGCATCACGACATCAGTGAGCACGAGGCGAATTTCTGCGGCGTGTTGTTCAAACAACTCCAGCCCCGCCTCGCCGTCCGCCGCCGTCACTACGCGATACGCAAGCCGCTCCAACACGCGCTGGGCCGCCGACCGGACTTCGTCCTCGTCTTCAACCAGCAGGATCAGTGCCCCGTGCGGGGCGGGGCCGGTCGAGCGGGGAGTTTCAATCTGGGGTTGGCGAACATCGCGGGCCGCAGTCGGGAAGTAGACCCGCATGACAGTGCCCTCTCCCTCCGCCGATTGCACCTGCACAAACCCGTCGTGCTGACGCACGAGGCCGAACACCATGGCCAGCCCGAGTCCAGTGCCACGATCAGGTGGTTTGGTCGTGTAAAATGGCTCGAACATGTGCTCACGTACATCGGCCGGAATGCCTGTCCCGGTATCACTGACGGTGAGACAGACATACGTCCCCGGCCGGGCGCCTTCGACATGTTCGGGCGCATCGAACACATAGGTGTGGTGAACCCCGACCCTGAGGGTGCCGCCATCAGGCATGGCATCGCGGGCATTGGTGGTGAGGTTGACCAGGATCTGCTCGACCGCGCCCGCATCAGCAGCAATGTCGTGGGGGCCGCCGCCCGTCTCGAGCTGGACCGTAATAGACTCGGCAATGAGCCGACGCAGCATGGAACCCGCCTCGGTCACCAGCGCACTCAGATCCTGACGGCGCATCTCGAGCGGCGCGCGCCGAGCAAATCCCAGCAACTTCCGCACCATCGTCTGCCCGCGGCGCGCCGCCTCGCGGATATCCCGCAACTCGACCGCACCGGCCACGTCGGGCGGCACGGTCGACGCGAGCAACTCGGCATTGGCCAGCACGACGGTCAGGATATTGTTGAAGTCGTGCGCAATACCGCCCGTCAGCTGACCCACCGCCTCCATGCGCTGAGCATGACGCACGTGGTCCTCGGCCATCCGCTCCAACGTGAGATCACGCATGGCCCCGACCATCCGCAAGGGCCGCCCTTGTTCATCGTGGAGCACGCGCCCTTGATCCGCGACGATGGCCCAGTCCCCCTTGTCCCGACGGAACCGATACTCCTCGTACCAGAGATTGCGCCCCTCGGCGATCGCCAGCTCCAGGCTCGCCGACACCCGGTCCACATCGTCTGGATGCACGCGCTGCCGCCATCCGGCGATGTCCGAGCGTTCGTCTGGCGCGAACCCGAACAGCGACGCAAACCCCTCGCCCCACACCACCTCGTCCGTCGCAAGATCCCAGTCCCACACGGCATGGTGCGTGGTCTCAATGACCGTCCGCAGTCGTGTTTCGGATACCCGCATGCGGTACTGCTGCTCGCGCTCGTGCGAGAGGTCGCGGACGAACCCCTGAAAGAACCGCGTGGCTCCGTCCACTTCCTTCACCGCGTGCGCGGTCAGCGTGACCCAGACCGGCGACCCATCCGCCCGCTTCCACTGAAGCTCGACATCCGCGATCTGGCCGGACGGCTCGAACACGGCGATGAGGCGGTCCCGCTCGTCAGGGTCCAGGTACAGGTCGCGCATGTTGTGGGTTAGCAGGTCGCGGGGGTCGGCGTAGCCCAACAGTCGCGCCAACGCGGGATTGGCCGCCTCAATCGTTCCATCGAGGCTTGACCGATAGATGCCAATCGGCGCGGTCAGGAACAGGTCGTCCGGGCTCCCCGGATAGGGCGTATGGGGATCCATGCCAATAGGGAACCTACCGGTCGGAGAGACGTACGGGAACCTGACTATCATCAGGCAGGGCTGAATAGATTCCCGCTACCCCCAGTCCAGGGAGCGCTCATGCGCCTGACAATGCTCGCCGTGTTGTGCGGACTTGCCACCCCGCTAGTCGCCCAAACGCCCGCCGACTCGGCCCTGGCCGTCGTCGTGCGGCTGTTTGAAGCCATGCACGCCAAGGACAGTCTCGCCATCGCCGCCACCTTCGATACGTCCGCCGCGCTGTTGGGCTACACCCGGCAAGGGGACCAGGAACGTGTCACACGTACGCCGGTCGCCGAGTTCGCGCGCAGCATCGCCCGCCTTCCAGCAGGTACAGATATCGAGGAGTCGATTTGGGATCCCGCGGTGCTGGTGGACGGCAACCTCGCCGTCGTATGGACCCCCTACGCGTTTCTCATTAACGGCGCGATCAGCCACTGCGGCTATGACGCCGTGATGCTGATGCGCTTCGCGACTGGGTCGCAAATCGTCGTGATCGCCGACACGCGTCGGCGGGACGGCTGCGAACTACCGGCGCGCTAGGGAAGGTCTGCACAAGTCAGACGGCAGTCGCGGAGGCCGCGTCAGTGCCACGCGTCCTGACGGGCAAGCGCCGAACGCAGGGGCACTGCAGTGGCCGGAGCGATCTGCCGGCGACTTGTGCAGAGGTTCCCTTAGGTCAAGCCGCCTGCGCCAAGGAAGCGTGGCCGGCCGGCACCTTGCTGAACCGCTTCAGCATCCGAAAGTGGGACCCGACAGCTCCCCAGAACGTCGCATTGTGGTGATACGGCAGGCCGTGCTTGCGCGCCGTCTCCTCGACGATCGGCGCGATGGCCGGGTAGTGCAGCGAGCACACCTTGGGGAACAGGTGGTGTTCCACCTGAAAATTGAGACCACCGACGTACCACCGGAGCAGGCGGCTGGAACGGCCGAAGTCGCTTGTGGTGCGAAGCTCGTGCACCATCCAGTCGTCCGGCATCGCCCCGTCGTGCTCGGGCTCCGGGTAGTCGATGTGTTCGACCACATGGGCCAGCTGGAACACGACACCCAGAATCAAGCCGCCGGTAAGGTGGACAGTGAAAAACACCGCGAGGTACTCGAGCAGCGAGATGTGCGGCATCGCGAGCGGAATCGCCACACTCCACCCGTAGTAGATCGCCTTGAACACCCACAGCCGGACCCACTCGCTCCGCGCGTGCTTGCGGTCCTTGTACGGCCCGAGCTCCCGCGCGAAGAAATACTTGAAGTCCTTGGCGAACACCCAGAAGATCGTCGAGAAGCTGTAGAGCACCCACGCGTACAGGTGCTGGAATCGGTGGTACCACGCGTAGGGGGCGCTGGGCGAGAGCCGAATGAGCGGGGAGACCGCGAGGTCTTCGTCAATGCCCTCAATGTTCGTGTAGGTGTGGTGAATCACGTTGTGCGTGATCTGCCACATATAGCCATTCGCCCCCACGACGTCGAAACTGTAACCGACAATCTTGTTGACCGTGGGATTCTCGGAATACGCGCCATGCAGCGCGTCGTGGGAAATGCAGAAGCCGACGCCGGCCAGCAGGATCCCCATGGCCAGCGCGACACCCGCAACGGCCGGAGCCGGCAGCGACGTCAGGATCAAGACGAAGTACAGCGCGAAGAACGCACCCATCAGCACCGCCGACTTCACCAGCATCCGCCAGCCACCCTTGTCGGACTTGCCGGTCGCGGCAAAGTACGCGGCAACGCGCTCCTTGACCTCGTTGACGAACGCGGTGGCGTTTCGCGCCGGGAATGTGACTCGCATGACAGCCATGACGGCACCCTTTTGACGTACGGAACTGCCGGAAAATGGCCTCAAAACACCCTGAGCGAAAGGGGACGCCCCGTCGCTTACCCCCGGATCATGAAGACCGCGTACCCGAGCGCGGTGCCTCCCAGCAACAGCAGGCCGAACCAGGACAGCCGCGTGAGTGCCGTTCCGGGCCGGTATTCCGGAGGAACCGCATCGGACAGTACCACCCGCAAATTCAGGTATCCGAGGACCGGGGCGGTCATGAAGGAGACGATCGTCACGAAGTCAATCAAGGTCGTGAGCGTACTCGCGAACCGGGCGGCCACGGCCCACGTGGCGAGGGCTAGCACACCCATCGTAATCCAATAGGCGCTCGTCTCGTCGCCGCGCGACGCATCCGGCGCCTGACGGCGCAACACACGCACAGACCGGCCGATAGCGCGGGGAAAGCCGTCCACCACGGTGACCGCCGTCGAGAGCATCGTGGTGACGACGGCAATCACGACCACCGGCTTGAGCCATCCACCCAACGTGCGCGCGTACAAATCCACCAACTGCGAGGCGAACACCGTCCCCTGAGGCGAGAAGGACTCGCCGCTGCCATGCATCACCGCGGCACCCAACACGAGAAACGCCAGGGCCAGGACGCCGGTGCCGATGTACCCGATCCGGAAGTCGAGCAACGCGCTCGCGACTGAGGCACGCGAGCCGCTGGCACGGTCCTTGGCCAGCGTCCAGAGCGAGCTCCACACGGCGATGTCAATTGCAGACGGCATCCAGCCCACGAGCGCCAGCACGAACGCGAACGGCACGAGGCCACTCGCGGGCCACGGCGTCCATGACAACTCGGTCACGCGGGGCGCGGACACGGCGGCAGCCAGCAGCGTCGAGATCGTGAGGGCCGCCAGGATGGCCTTGGTCACCGCGTCGAGACCGCGGAAGCGGCCCACGGCCAACACCGCAATGCAGGCACCGTTCACCAGGACCACGGCCAGCGCCAGGCTCCACTCGAGGCCGAACGCAAATCGCACGAGGTACGCCGAGAACAGGACGATGACCACCTGGATCCCGAGCGCCGTGGCGATCGTGATGCCCAGATAGAGCCACAGCGCCCAACGGCCAACACGCTGATAGCCCTCCACGAGACTCTCACCCGTCGCTGCCGCATAGCGGGGCCCGAACTCGAAGAACGGGTACTTGAGGACCAGGGCCGCCAGCACCACCCACACCAGCGCGAATCCGGCGTCGGCGCCGGCGCGCGTGGACTGCACCAGATGGGACACCCCAATGGCTGCCGCGGCCCACAGCAGGCCGGGGCCGAAACTGGTCCAGAAGGGGCGCTGTGCGCTCAACGGGTGGACCGTACGGCGCGTATGGCGGGTAATCCCATGACCCTATACTGTTCGGGCAGGAGGTATTCCATGCGTCAAGTGTTGCTCACGCTCGTCACCGCCGCAATCCTCACCCCGGCCGCCCCGGCAGCGGCCCAGGAACTGTCCGAATGGCAGGTTCCCTGGGAGCAATCGCGCCCGCGCGACCCCATGGTGGCCCCGGACGGCCGCGTCTGGTTTGTCGGACAGCGCACGCATTACGTTGCCGTGTTTGACCTGCGGACGGAGCAGTTCCGGCGCTACGAACTGCCGAACGAGGCGGGACCCCACAACCTGATCGTCGCGCCGGACGGCATCATCTGGTATGCCGGCAACCGCGCGGCACACATCGGGCGGCTGGATCCGGCGACCGGCACCATCGAGCAGATCCCGATGCCTGAAGGCGTGCGCGACCCCCATACGCTGATTTTCGACCGCGACCACAATATCTGGTTCACGGCGCAGCAGACCAACTACATGGGCTTCCTCAACACCTCGACGCGTCAGGTGCGCGTGGTCGAGATGCCCACACCGCGCGCCCGGCCCTACGGCATCAAGATCGCGCCTGACGGCAAGGTCTGGGCCGTGCTGTTCGGCAGCCACAAGCTCGCCGTGATTGACCCGACGACCTTCGCACTGACCGAGATTGCCCTGCCCAATGAGGGATCCCGGCCGCGCCGCATCGAGATCACCAGCGATGGGCGGATCTGGTACGGCGACTACACGCGGGGCATGCTCGGGGTGTACAACCCCGCCGACCGCTCCTTCAACGAGTACCCCCTGCCCGGTGGCCTGCAGTCGCTGCCGTATGGCATGGCCGTGGACGCCCAAGATCGTGTCTGGGTAGTCGAGACCGGGTTGCGACCCAACGCGTTCGTCGGCTTCGACACGCGGACGCTCACCATGCTGGAGCCCGTGACCATTGCGGCCGGCACTATTCGGCACATGTACTACCACGAACCGACGAACAGCATCTGGTTCGGGACCGACGCGAACACGCTCGGTCGTGCCAACCTGGCCAACGTGAGGCCGAGCCGCGCTACGCCATGATGGACGGAAGGACCCGCTGCGCGTGGATCACGGATCCGCTCATGCACCGCTATCACGACGAGGAGTGGGGCGTCCCGCTGCACGACGATCGGAAGCATTTCGAGTTCCTGGTGCTCGACGCGTTTCAGGCCGGCCTGTCCTGGAAGACGGTGCTGGCCAAACGCGAGAACTTCCGGAAGGCGTTCAGCGGGTTCGACCCCTCCCGCGTGGCACGGTACGGGAAGCGAGAAGTCACTCGCCTGCTGAACGACGCCAGCATCATCCGCAACCGCCAGAAGATTGACGCCACCATCCGGAACGCCCGCGCCTTCCTCGACGTGCAGAAGGCCGAGGGAGGGTTCGACGCATTCATCTGGCAGTTTACGGGAGGTGGTACGCGCCGGAACCGCTGGCGCTCCATGAAACAGGTGCCCGCGATGACTGCGCAGTCCGATGCCATGAGCAAGGCGCTCAAGGCGTGCGGCTTCGGGTTTGCAGGGTCAACGATCTGCTATGCCTACATGCAGGCGGCAGGGATGGTGAACGATCACGTCATCACCTGTTTTCGACATACGGAAGTCGCCGCTCTCAGCGGATGAGGTCGGTGAGGCGCACCGTGCCTCCAGTACTGACGTCTATCTCCCGCAGCCCGACCGGCGTATCCGCCCGCAGTCGCCCGGTGAGCCGATAGGTCACGGAACCGCGGCCCAACAGGGCCCTTGCACCAGCACCCACACCGCTCCACAAGAAGGTCATCGGGACCGTCACCGTCGTGTCACCGCGGGCAGGCACCACGATGGGCCGGACAATCTCCAGCGTGCCGAAGGGGGATTGCTCCAGCATCAGGTCCAGGGACCCGGCGGTCGTGCGGAGGGCATAGCTGTTCGGATTGCTTATGCGCATGGACACGTCGAGCAACCCGCCGGTCAGGCCCAGCCCGGTCACGGCCACTTCGTAGACCGCGACCTCGGGCGGCGTGAACGACATCCGGCGCAGTGGGCCGCAAGCGGCCACCGCCGTCAGGAACACCAGGAGGAGCCATCGTGACATGTACGAAGGGTAACGCGGGTGGCGGCAGACGAGCCATCTGTCTACCCTACTGGGCATGACTCCCTGGGTCACCCGGCTCCTGTTCCTCAACGCAGGCATGTTCCTCCTGCAGTGGCTCTTCCCGGCCTTCTTCTTCGGCCTGGCCTTGCTGCCCAATCGCCTGCTGGTGGAACCGTGGACCGCGGTGACCTACATGTTCCTGCACGGCAGCCCCATGCACTTGTTCTTCAACATGTTCGGGCTGTTCATCTTCGGACCCCGCGTCGAGGAGCGATTGGGGCCGCGGCGATTCATCATGCTCTACCTGCTGAGCGGACTCGGCGGTGCGCTCCTGAGCCTGCTCACGCCCGCCTCGGCCATCGTCGGCGCCTCAGGGGCGCTCTTTGGCGTGATGTATGCGTTCGCGCATTTCTGGCCTCACGCGGGCATCCTGGTGTTTCCCCTCCCGTTCCCGATCCCGGCCCGCATCCTCGTGTTCTTCGCGGCGGGACTCTCGCTGCTCCTCGGTGTGCGCGGCGGCGGGGGCGTGGCACACTTTGCGCACCTGGGCGGGTTTGCGGCAGCGTTCATCTACCTTCGACTCGCCCAGCGGTTCTCACCGGCGGCGCGCTTCAAGGCGCAGGCCATGGCGCCGCCGCCGCGCCCCTCCGGCACGGATCGGAAGCGCTGGGAACAGATTGACCGGGATGAGCTGCATCCGCTCAACCGGGACGAACTGGACCGCATCCTCGACAAGATCGGCCGCGAGGGCCTCGCAGCGCTGTCCGCCGCCGAACGGACGTTCCTCGAGCGCTTCAGCCGCCACTGAGACTGCCTTTGACATCCAACCCGGGAGCGGCTACCCTCCTGACGATCACTGCGCGGGTTCCCGCGCCCGGATGCCCCTGAAGCGGAGTCGTATGTCGAAAGAGGAAGCGGTCGTACTCGAAGGAACCGTCACGGAAGTCCTGCCGAACGCCACGTTCCGGGTTGAGCTCTCCAACGGACACAATGTTCTCTCCACCATTGCCGGCAAGATGCGGCGGTTCCGCATTCGTGTGCTGGCGGGCGACCGGGTCACGGTCGAGATGTCTCCGTACGATCTGACGAGGGGCCGGATTACGTTCCGACACAAAAACTGATGAAGAGTCCTTTTACTCTTCCCCTCTTCCACTCTTCCTCCTTTCCACTAGCCCCTGATGTAACCTCCGCACTTCGTTCATGATCCGGTCCGCCACGATCTGCGACGCTTCTTTTGACCGGTCATCTCCCACGTCGCTGTAATCCACCGGCGGACCGTACGCGATGTAGATGCGCCGGAAGAAGCGCGGGAAGTAACTGCCAATCGGCAGCACGTCCTGCATGCCCTCGATCGCCACCGGAATCACGGTGGACTTCATCATGAGCACCAGCATGCCGGCGCCGCCTCGCGGAGGCCCCACCTCGCCTGTCCGGGTGCGCGTGCCTTCGGGAAACAGCGTCATCACGCCGCGGGGCAGCACTTCCATCATGCGCTTCAAGGCCACCAGGTCGCGACGTCCTTCGCGTACAGGGATGCACTTCCACAGGCTGGACAGGACGCCGAGCCACCACGGCTTGAAGAAGTTCTCGTAGGCGGCGGCGTTCCAGGGCAAGAGGTGGGGCCAGAGCCACGAGCGGGGATAGAAAGCCGCGCCCCCGATCAGGAAACTGTCAATCATGGACTGGTGATTGGACACCAGCAGCGTATTCGAGAACGACGGACGCTTCAAGTGCTCTCGGCCCACCACGGTGGTGCGGCTGAACACAAAGAAGAACACCCACAGGGTGCCCGCCGTGATGTTTGTAAAGACATACGACACGACGGTCCACAGGTGGTACTTGAGCGTCCGGCGACGAATGTCCTCGCGCATGAGGCGATAATGTACGGCGCAGGCACGGCACCCGCTCGTTTACTACCTTCCGGCATGAGCACCATGGGCGCCCGTCTGCTGGACACATGGAACCGCTGGTCGCGCATTCCGGGTGGCCGGTGGCTGTTCTCCCGCCTGATCGGCCGGGTTGCACCGTACAGTGGCTCCATCCGCCCCACCGTGATGGACTTGGCGCCGGGCCGCGCCCGGGTCACCATCCGCGAGCGCCGCGCGCTGCGCAATCCATTTGCCTCCGTGCATGCCGTGGCACTCGCGAACCTCGGAGAGCTGACGAGCGGCCTCGCGATGTGGACGCTGATGCCGGCCCGCCTGCGCGGCATCGTCACCAGCCTTCGCATCACGTTCACCAAAAAAGGCCGCGGGCGGCTGGTGGCCGAGTCCGTCGTGGTCCTGCCGGACGTCACGGCACCCATGGCCCACGAAGTGACGGCCCTGATTCGAGATGAAGCCGGTGATGCGGTCGCGGAGGTCACCGTGACCTGGCAGCTGGATCTGCGCCCGTGACCTCAACGGCGCTCACGCGGGATGCGGCCATCACGGTTCCGCTGATCTGCGGCGCGATGTACCCGTGCAGCAACCCGGAGCTGGTGGCTGCCGCGAGCGAGGCCGGCGGCATCGGGATCGTGCAGCCGGTCTCCCTCACGTATGTCCACGGCTACGAGTATCGCGAGGGCCTCCGTGCCATCCAGCAACTCACGAAGCGGCCCGTGGGCTTCAACGCGTTGATCGAGGGATCGAGCCGGGTGTATCGCGCGCGCATGGAACGCTGGCTCGAGATTGCCCTCGAGGAGGGCATTCGCTTCGTGATCACGTCCCTGGGCAATCCCCGGTGGGTGGCCGATCGCGTCCATGCCGCGGCTGGCAAGGTCTACCACGATGTCACCGAGCGGCGGTGGGCCCTGAAGGCACGCGACGCCGGCGTGGACGGCCTGATCGCCGTCAACCGGCGGGCGGGCGGGCACCCCGGACCGCGCATGGCCGAGGAGTTACTGGCGGAGACGGGCGACCTCGGGCTGCCCGTGGTGTGCGCAGGCGGGATTGGTTCGCCGGAGGAGTTTGCCACGGTCGTGAAGCTGGGGTACGACGGAGCGCAGTTGGGCACTCGGTTCATTGCCACAACAGAATGCACGGCGTCTGACGCCTACAAGCGGGCGATCCTGGAGGCGCGCGAGGACGATATTGTGTGGAGCGAGCGTCTTACCGGAGTCCCCGTGGCCGTCATCCGCACGCCACTCATTGACCGCATTGGCCTCACGGCGGGCTGGCTTGCACGGCGGCTGCTGCGCGGCCGGCGAACCAAGCACTGGATGCGGGCGTACTACACCCTGCGAAGCCTCAAATCACTGAAGAGCGGGAACGCAGCAGCGCAGGATCGGGAGAGTTATTGGCAGGCCGGCAAGAGCGTCGCGTCCATTGACGAGATACTGCCGGCAGGCGAGGTCGTACGGCGGTTCAGCCGCGCCCTTCCAGCTTTTTCGCCATCGTAATCACCGCCTCGATCACCTTCTCGCGCGCGCGGTCCGCCTCCTGCCGCTTGATGACCTCGCTCTCGAACGAGAATTTCTCGTACCGCTTGACCGCTTCCTCGAACTCGCGTAGCGCATCATGCACGGGTCCGAGATACTCCTGCGACATGCTGCCCATCCGGGCCTCCGGGGAGAAATGACTAGGGGGTGAATAACCACCTCGACCGGACTTCGGCAAGCCTCTTCCGCCCCCCTCGTTCCGGACGCCAGATTCGGACCGTGCCAACTACCCGTGCCTTCCCCGCCCGAGACCCCGGAGCCGCACTCCGGGCCGCCCGGGCGTTCTACCGGGCGCACGGGATGAAGGAATGGATAACCGCCCTTCCGCGGCAAGCCCGGCCGAAGGTACCCCGCACGACGGGGCTGGACGCCGCGTTCCTCTTTCCACCTGTCCCGGTCCAAGTGGCCACCGTCACCCTGCTGTTCGAGACGCTCGGCACACGGCCCGTGCGCCGTATCGCCGATGGGGACCAGTATCGCGAACCGTGGGTCAGTGATCTGCACTCCCTGCGGATGTCCATGCCCCGCCGACGCCCGGTAGGGCCATACCTCCTGATCTTCCGGTCCCGCGGCCTGCCGCCGGAAACGGTAGGTGTGGCCCCTGACATTCTCACCGACCGGTTCCGTGAGGCGGGCCACACCGGACTCACCATTCCTGAGTACCTCGTGCTACAGCGGCTGGCGCTCGAAGCGTGGGGGGACCACCGGTTCGATGCCCCCGACACGCGCGCCGGCCCGCAAGCGCAGTGGTTATTGGATGCCGGAGCCCCTGGCGAGCATGTGGCCGCGCAGTGGCGTCCGACCGCCCAGCGTCTGGAACTACGATTCGTGAGTCCGGCGGCCGCGGATGCGGCCTACGGCGCCCACCCCACCGTCGTGGTCCCGCTATGAAACCATCGGTGGCCGCACACCGTCAGAGGTAACAGGAGGCACTATGACCGAAGAGCAAGTCGAGCGTACGGAGTTCCGCGTGCAGGGTGATGGCCTGGTCACCAAGCTCAAGGAACTGCTGCACCAGGGGAACATCCGTCGCGTCATCATCAAGAACGACGAGGGCAAGATCCTGATCGAGATCCCGCTCACCGTGGGTGTCGTTGGCGCGATGCTGCTGCCCGTCTGGGCGGCGGTCGGGGCCATCGCGGCCATCGCGGCCGACCTCACCATCGTCGTCGAGAAAGTCCGGAACTGACGCTCGGCAGCGCGATGACCTCGCCCGTTGAACACACGTCGCAAGGCCCGGTTGTGACGTTACGCATGCAGCATGGCAAGGTGCAGGCACTCGACGTGGCCCTCGTCAGCGCGCTCGACCACGCCTTGGCGGAGGTCGCAGGTGCTGGTGCGCTCCTGCTCATCGGCCAGGGGCGCGCCTTTTCCGCTGGGGTGGACCTGAAGCAGCTCCTCGCCGGCGGTGACGACTATGTGGATCAGTTTCTCCCGGCCCTCTCCCGCATGCTGGTCCGGCTGTTCGCGCACCCTGGTCCCGTGATCGCCGCAATCAACAGCCACGCCATTGCCGGCGGCTGCGTGATCGCGTGTGCCTGTGACTACAAGGTCATGAGTCAGGACGCGACCATCGGCGTGCCGGAATTGCGCGTGGGCGTACCCTTCCCCGTCGCTCCCCTCGAGATCCTGCGCTTTGCGTTGGCGGATCCGCACTTGCAGGAGTTCGTCTACGTCGGGAAGACCTATTCGGCCGACGAGGCGTTGCACCGCGGCATGGTGGATGAAGTCGTGCCGGCGGAGCAGGTGGCGACCCGCGCGGCGGTTGTGGCGGAGCGGTTTGCGATGGGACCGGCAGCGCGCTTCCGGTTGACCAAGGAACAGCTGCGCCGACCGACGCTCGAACGGATTCGGCAGGATGAGCCCTTGATGGAAGCCAAACTGCTTGCCGCGTGGAAGGACGACGCCACGCGCAACGCCATTCAGCAATACATGGACGAGTTGCAGCGTTAACTTGTAACCATGACGACGGCCCGCGCCAACGTCCTCGTGGTGTACAATCAGGTCGGCGAGGATGTGTACGAGAAGATCCGCGAGATCGGCGCCGAGAACATCATGCTCGGCTTCGAGCCCGAGTACGACGTGGATGTGGGCACGGCGCAGGAAGAGTACGAGGCGGTCGCCCGCGCCCTGCGAACCCAGGGGTTCAAGGCACAGGTCTTCAACATGCAGGACGACCTGCAGCGCCTTGAGCGAAGACTGCGTCGTTCTCCACCCGATGTCATTTTCAATCTCGTCGAGATCTACCAGGACAACCCGATACTCGAGGCCGCGATCGCCGGCTTGTTCGAACTCCTGCGGATTCCATTTACCGGATCAGGCCCCTTTGCCCTCACGCTGTGCCAACGCAAGGGGCTCACCAAGCAGCTATTGGAGGCCAACGGCGTCCCCACGCCACGCTTTCGTGTGTTGCATGAGGTCCGCATCCCACGGCGACACGGCCTGCACTATCCATTGATCGTCAAGCCGGCGCGTGAGGATGCCAGCTCCGGCATCAGCAAGGAATCGGTGGTGCACGATTACAACCAGTTGCTCGAGCGGCTGGTGGCGATGTTCGCCGAGTTCGACCCACCGATCCTGGTCGAGGAGTTCATCGAGGGGCGCGAACTGCACGCCAGCATCATCGGCAACGAAGCGCCGGTGGTCCTGCCGATGATCGAGTACGATTTTTCGAACCTGCCCCCCGACCATCCGGCCTTGATCAGCTTCGACGCGAAGTGGAACCCGCTCGAAGAGGTCTTCCACCAGGTGCACAGCATCTGTCCGGCGAAGCTGACCGATCGTGTGCGCCGCCGGGTGGAGAAAGCGGCGCTCGCGGCGTACAAGGTGACGGGCGTCCGCGACTACGCCCGCCTCGACATCCGGCTGGATGCGCTCGACCACCCGTTCGTCCTTGAGGTGAACCCCAATCCCGACCTCACGGAGGGGGTGTCGTTCATGGAGTCGGCGGAGTGGTATGGGATGAGCTTTGAGGAAACGCTGGCGTTCATCGTCGAGATGGCCCTCGATCGTGCCCAAGGGAAGTTCTCGGCGCTCGCGCCCGAACTTGAGTTTGCCGTACCCAACGTTGAGCCGCCTGCACCGGAGGTTCAGGCGTAGTCGCGATAGGCCGGCTCATACATCGTCTCACGGATCAACGCCGCGAGGTCTGCACCGCTTGGCACGTGTTCGGTCGCGAGCCCCGCGTCCCGCGCCTCCGCCGCCACCTGCACCGCGATAGCCGCCGAGACCGACCGGATGGCGCCAAGGGGAGGGTAGAGCGTACCGGCCGCGAGTTGCGACTCGTCAACCAGGTCCGCCAAGGTACGGGCCGCAATCGCGAACATGCGGTCGGTCACCCGTTTCGCTCCACTGGCCATCACGCCCAATCCCACACCCGGGAAGATGTACGCGTTGTTTCCCTGGCCCGGCACGAAACGTTGACCGTCAAGGTCCACCGGGTCAAACGGACTGCCACTGGCAAACACCGCCCGGCCCTTGCTCCAGCGATACGCCTGCTCCGCGGTGCACTCGGCGTTTGCCGTCGGGTTTGACAGCGCGAAGATCACCGGGCGCTCGTTATGCCTCACCATAGCGTCAACGACCGCCTCGGTGAACGTCTGCCCCTGGCCCGACACACCGATGAGCGTCGTGGGCCGGACCACGTCAATGGCGCCCAGCAGGTCGGTGGCGCCCGGCGCGTCGTGCGCATACGGTCGCTTGTGCGCGGGGAGATCGGTGCGCGCACCCACCACCAGGCCCTTCGAGTCGCTGAACCAGCAGCGCACCCGGGCTTCCGGCTCCGGCATCCCGTCGGTCACCATGGCACCAACGATGAGGTCGGCAATGCCGGTCGCCGCTGATCCCGCGCCGAGAAACAGGATGCGCTGCTGCTCGAGCGGAACGCCGGTGATGCGCCCAGCACTGAACAGGCCCGCCAGCGTCACGGCGGCCGTGCCCTGGATGTCATCGTTGAAACAGCGCACGCGGTCGCGCCAGAGGGACAGCAGCCGGATCGCGTTCTCGGTGGCAAAGTCTTCAAACTGGATCACCGCCCGGGGGAACCGCGCAGTAGCGGCCTCGATGAACTCCGTGACCAGGGCATCGTATTCACCACCGCGAACGCGCGGTTGCGGCAGGCCGGTGTAGAGCGGGTCGTGGCGGAGGGATTCGCGATCAGTACCGACGTCGAGCATGACGGGCAGGCACCAATGCGGATGGATGCCCGCGAGCGCCACGTACAAGTTGAGCTTGCCGATGGAGATTCCCATACCGTGCGCGCCAAGATCACCCAGGCCGAGGATCCGCTCTCCGTCGGTCACGACAATCACCCGCACATCGGGCTCAGGCCAATTGGCCAGCACCTGCGCGATGCGGCCACGGTCCTGTGTCGAGAGATACAGCCCCCGCGGCCGGCGGAAGATGTGCCCGAACTTCTGGCACGCCTCCCCTACCGTCGGCGTGTACACAATTGGCATCAGACGTTCGACATCGTCCACCAGCAGGCGGAAGAACAACGTCTCGTTCCGGTCCTGCAACGCCGCCAGGAAGATATAGCGGTCGAGATCGCTGCCTTTGTGCTGGAGATTGGACCGCACCCGCGTCAGTTGTTGCGCCAGCGTCATGACACGCGGTGGCAACAGGCCGCGCAAGCCCAAAGCATCGCGTTCGGCCTCCGTGAAGGCCGTACTCTTGTTGTATCGGGGATCCTGCAGCAGGGGGAACCCCCGCGGGACAGGACGGTCGGAATCGGTCACGCGGCACGCCTCGCCATCCAGAACATTACTGACGCGGTGACCCGCTCGTAACAGGTCAGGGCCGCCGCGGTATTGCCAAGCCGGGTCTCGAAATCACCCACCTGCTTCCCCTCGGTCTCGAGTGCCTGGACCTTCGCCTTGATGTCGCTCACCGGGCTCATGGAGGGGTAACCCTCATGAATTGGCCCTTTTAGGCAAGACCCATCCCGTGGCGTCAAACCCCGCGCCCCCTTAGGTTTCAGCCTTGCAGACCTGACCCGGAGTTCGTGTGCAGATCCCTGACGCCAAGACGTTGACCAACATCCTCGCGCCGTATCGGACCCCCGCATACCGCGACGCATTTACGCAACTCGGCAGTACCGCTATCGGGTTTGCCGCCAGCTGGGCAGCGGCGTATTGGGCGCTCGGCGTGAGTTACTGGCTGACCCTGGCCTTCGCGGTGTTCGGCGCCGGCTTCACGCTCCGGCTTTTCATGATTCAGCACGATTGCGGCCATGGCGCGTTCTTCCCATCGCACGCCCTGAACGACCTGTTCGGCGCCATCATCGGCATCTTCACGCTTATGCCGTACACCTACTGGCGGAAGACGCACGCAATCCACCACAAGACGTCCGGCGACCTCGATTACCGCTCATTCGGCGATATCCTGACGATCACGGTCAAGGAGTATCAGGCCCGACCGTTCTGGGGGCGCTTCCGGTACCGCTTGTACCGTCATCCTTTTGTCCTGCTGATCGTTGGTCCGATCTACCAGTTCGTGTTGAAGCACCGGCTGCCGCTGGACATCCCGAAGAACTGGGTGCGGGAGTGGTTCAGTGTCGTGTACACCAATCTCGGATTGCTCGCGATCGCGGCGATCGTGTGGGTCACCATCGGTTTCAAGGCGTTCTTCCTGGTGCAAGCGCCGATCACGCTGCTCTCCGGCATGATCGGCGTGTTCCTGTTCTACGTGCAACACCAGTTCGAGGACACGTATTGGCGCGAACACCCGGAGTGGGATTTCCACGCGGCTGGCCTGCAAGGCAGTTCGTACCTGGTGCTTCCCCGCGTGCTGCAGTGGTTCACGGCCAACATCGGGTTGCACCATATCCACCACGTGAACAGCCGGATCCCGAACTATCGGTTGCAGAAGGTGTGGCAAGAACAACCTGTGTTCCAGCACGTCACGAAGATCACCATCTGGGAGGGCATCAAGACGCTGCGCCTTGGCCTGTGGGACGAGGACCGCGGCAAGTTGGTGAGCTTCCGGCAGGCGCGCGCTTAACGCGCATCGCCCTCGGGCGTCTACCGCCAGCCCCATGCTGCGCGCCATCCTCTGGGTCACCTTGTTGGCCACCACTCCCTTGGCCGCGCAAATCGGCCAAACCACCGACATCCTTACCGGCCAGGTCACTTCGGTCGCAGGCACCCCGCTTGCCGAGGCCGACGTGGAAGCGATCTCGCTGGAAACCCAGATCCGCCGCACCACCCGAACCAACGCCGCCGGTCGCTACACGATCGTGTTTACCGACGGCGGAGGTCAGTATCGTGTCACGGTGCGGTATCCAGGCATGCAGCCCGTGCAGACCCTGCTCCAGCGGTTCACCGATGAGGACCGGTTGGTCTTCGATGCGGTGCTGGCGGCATCGGTATTCACGCTCGAACCGATCATCGTGCGGGCGACACCGAGGCCCGTGCGCGTGCCTGACCCACCGACACCCGGCAGCCTCGAGCGGGCCATCACCCCCGAACTGGCGGCGCGGCTGCCCATTGATGACGCCGACCTGAACATTCTGGCGACGCTGGTGCCCGGCGTGGTCGGGCTGGACGGCAGTGACAGCGCGGGCGCCGGGTTCTCGGTGGCCGGGCTGCGCCCCGACGCCAATGCCATCACGATGGACGGCCTGACGTACGGCAGTGGCAGCGTCCCTCAGGAAGGCCTCCGCGCCACGCGCGTGGTCACCAGCACCTACGACGTGGCACGCGGGCAGTTCTCGGGCGGGCTGATCAGCACGACGTCGCGCGGTGGCACAAACGTGGTGCAAGGCGGCACCCGCTATACCCTGCGAGACGACGACCTCGCCCTGGCGTCAGATGCCACCTCCCCCACCGCAACGGCCTTCACGCAGCATCAGGTGAGCTTGGGACTGGGCGGACCGCTGGTGCGCGATCGCCTGTTCGTGTTTGTCTCGGGCCAGACCCAGATCAGAAGCGACGCGCAACTCACCCTGCTCAGCGCCACGCCGCAAGACCTGACCCGGCTCGGGGTCCATCCCGACTCGGTGGTGCGATTCCGCGAAGCCGTCACCGCCCTGGGCATCCAGCCGGACTTGTTCCCGCCTGACGACCGCGGCACCACGGGCGGGTCCGCCCTGCTCCGGCTCGATTGGGTGGCAACGGGCTCCCATACCGTGACGGTGCGCGGTGACTGGCAGGGGTCAGGCCAGGAGCCGACGCGCATCGCCGCGCTTGGCTTGCCGCAGACGGGCGGCACCACCGGCAACTGGGGTGCCGGACTCATGTTCGCCGTGACCTCGCGGGTTACGCCGACCGTAATCAACGAAATACGGACCTATGGCTCACGCGGCGGGCGCGAGAGCGACCCCCTGCTCACGCTGCCGAGTGGCCGGGTACTGGTCGTATCCGATCTGGGCGATGCCACGGGCACGTCGACACTGCAGTTCGGCGGCAACGCCGGCATGCCCACCGCCAACCAGACGTCAACGTTCGAAATCACGGATGAGCTCTCGTGGTTGCCGGGCCGGGCGGCCCATCGCTTCCGACTCGGTGCCCTGGTACGACGTGAAACGGCGTCCGGCCTCGACGGTCCGGACGGACTCGGCACGTACACCTACGCGTCGTTGGCAGCGCTCCAGGCCAATCAAGCGGTGCAGTACCGACGCACCCTGCCCGGAGCGGATCTTCACTCTGCCACCACGGCATGGGCGGCATGGGCCGGAGATGTCTGGCGCGCGGCCCGCGGTCTTCAGGTGACGTACGGCCTGCGGCTGGAGGGCGGCGCTGCGGGCCCCGCACCCGAATACAACCCACTCGTGGACAGCACCTTCGGCCGACGCACCGACCGGTTGCCGAGCGAGCGGCACTTGAGCCCTCGCGCAGGCTTCACGTGGACGCTCGGGTCTGCGCCCGGTGGGCTGGCGGGGTTCGCGCCCCCGCGCTGGACACTGCGCGGTGGCCTCGGCGAGTATCGCAGCCCGTTGCCAGGCGGTCTCATGCGCAGCGCGCAGACCGGGACCGGCCTGGGGGGTTCGGACGGGCAACTCATTTGCGTGGGGGCCGGCGTGCCGCAGGCCGACTGGAGCACCTGGCTCAGTGATCCGAGCGCTGTACCAACGTCGTGCGCTGCCGCCCTCCCCTCCCTGGGCGGCGCCGCCCCGGGGGTCATCCTCCTCGCCGACAATTTCGCGGCGCCCCGCTCGTGGCGTGGGTCCCTCGGCGTAATGCGGGCGTTGAGTACGCTCCTGCGGCTGAATGTGGACGTCTCATGGGCTCGCGGGGTAAGCCAGTACGGTTTTGTTGACCTCAACCTCCCCACCACACCGGCGTTCACGCTGTCCAACGAATCCGACCGCCCGATGTACGCGCCGCTCGCAGCCATTACGCCGACCGGTGCCGTGTCGAACACGGCAGCGCGTCTGGTACCGTCCCTGGGTCAAGTCATCGAGGCGCGGAGCGACTTGGCCTCGGAGTCGCGTCAAGTGACGATGGGCGTGCAGGGCGTGTTGCGCCGCGGCGCCCTGGTGAACGTCTCGTGGACGCACGCCAGCGCGCGGGACCAGGAGTCGGGCGGCCAATTTGGAGCGCGGTCAGGACTGGCGGGCACCACAACGGCGGGGGACCCCACGGTGCGCGCGTGGGGCCCGAGCGACTTCGAGCGCCGCAACAGTTTCCTGGCCACGCTGACGTGGCCGTTCGGGCCCACGCTCGAGCTGACCGGTATCGGGCGGCTCACATCCGGCGCGGCGTTTACGCCGCTGGTGGACGGCGACATCAACGGCGATGGCGCGCGGAATGACCGGGCGTTTGTTTTCCCGGATGCCGCTACCCTCGGCATCGCGTGCCTCACCCGACAGGTCGGGACCATTGCGGGCCGCAACAGCTGCCGCGGTCCGTGGACCGGCACCTTCGACCTGCAGGCCAACTGGCGCCCGAATCTGTTCGGGTTGAACCGGCGCCTCGCGGTGTCCATCGTGACCGTCAACCTCCTCCGCGGCGTGGATGAGCTGGTGCACGGCAGCGACGATGCGCGCGGCTGGGGCATGACCCTGCGGCCCAACCCGATCCTCCAGGCCGTCACCGGGTTTGATCATGGGACGCAGACCTTCCAGTACACCATGAATGAGCGCTTCGGCTCCACGCGCGGTGCGGCGGGGTTCCGCGCGCCGTTCCAGATCGGCATCCAGGCGCGCCTCACGATCGGACCCGACCGCCAGCGCCAGGCGCTGGATCAAGTACGTCAGGCCGCTCAGGCGGGACCCGGTGCACGGCCAGGCGCGGGCGGTGGTGGACGTGGCGCCGGAGCCAACGCGGGCGAGTTCTTCAACCGCTTCGCCACACTCGTGGTGAACCCGGCTGAACGGGTACTCGCCCTGAACGACTCGTTGGGCCTGGTGTTGGATGCGGCGCAGATCGGCCAGTTGGAAGGCGCGCGGGACTCCCTGCAGGCCAAATTCGACCTTGTGGCCGACTCGGCGCAGGCGGACATCGCCCGCATTGGACTCGAGGCTGGCCCACAACCCCTGCTGCAGGCACTGCGTCCCCGCATAGACGAAGCCTGGCGCCACCTGCTTGCGACCGCGCGCGCGGTACGTACCATTCTGACCGAGGAGCAATGGAACCTGCTGCCTGAGGACCTCCGCACCCCGCGGCGTCCCGGTATGGCAGCACCCGCACGACGGCCCTGACCATTTGATCCGGGTGGTCCCACCGCTGCCAACCAGTTAGACTCCACCATAACAGTTACGGTGCGGGATTCGGCCTTCGCACGGGCCGGGGTCCGTTCTCTTCTCCGCCGTTTCGGCCAGGCAATCGAGGCATCACGTGAATGGTACGTTTGCGGCACTCCTGCGTCTGCGGCTGCAGAGCGCCAAGAAGACTCCGGAAGAACTTGCCGCGAGCGTTGACCTCCCCGTTGCCTACGTCGAAGCGCTACTCGACGGATCCGGACGCCCTCCCAAGCCCTCGCGCTCGGATATCTATGATCGCATGACGCGGTGCCTGAAGGTGGATCGCAAGGAACTGGCGCAGGCAGCCGATGCCGAGCGCGTCGTTGCGACGCTGGCCGCTCCGGGGGCCCCGGTGGCAGCCGCATTGTTGTCCCTCTGCAACCCCACCACCACCGCCACGCTCAAGGAGCGAGGCAACCGCCAACTGCTCACGGACACGCTCCAGCGTCTGCTCGCACTGATGCAGGCGTCCGTGCTCCGCACGCTGGGCGACGCGGTCACCATGCGCGTCGCGGCAAGCAGCCGCGGCATCACGTATCCTGACCAGCGCGCGTTGATCCTGCAGTATCTCGATGCAACGGTCGACACGGTCACCGTGGGGCAGGTGGCCGAGTTTATCCAGCCCCGGCTCGGGTCATGGGACGTGGACCTGACAACGGGTGTTCTGCGGATCGTGATGCGGAGCCAGGAGTCCCGCGATCAGCATCGCCGGCATCCCTCGAGTCGGCGGGTCGTGTAGCCGAGCGTTTCGCGAATACGGTTTGCCGTCCACGACGTCCTGCCCGACATCCGCACCGCACCATTTGCGCGCCAGCCCCGGAAGCGATACCGTAGCCCCAACCTCTGGGAGGGTTACTGTATGCCCGGCATCGTCAGACCGTCGTATCACGGCAGTGGTGGGGCCCTGTTCGGCCGGTATCTCAAAACCGCGCTGCTCTCCATCATCACCCTCGGCATCTACGCATTCTGGGGCAAGTCCAACATCCGCGCCTACTTGTACGGCAACACGGACCTCGGTGGGGACCGCTTCGCGTACCATGGGCTCGGCGGCGAGTTGTTTCGCGGTTGGATTAAGGCCTTCGGCCTCATCCTGGGCGTCGGCATCGTGGCCGCCATGATTGGCTACGCTCTGAGCGTGATGCTTGCTGTGTTGCTGTTCTACGGGGCGATTGCGTTCTGGTTCTTCCCGCTCGCCCTCATCGGATCGCGTGGGTACCGCCTGTCCCGGACCTCATGGCGCGGCATCCGACTCTCCTTCCGCGGTGAACTCGACGACTGCATCGGCGTGTTTGTCCCGGGCGTGCTTCTCACCGTCGTGACGCTCGGCCTCTACTTCCCGTACTTCCACGCCAACATGCGACGGTTCCTGGTGGATCATTCGTCGCTCGGCGACCGGGACTTCAGTTTCAGTGGACAGGGTGGCGAGTTGTTCGGGCCCTTTGTACTCGCCGTGATCCTGACGCCCCTGACGCTCGGGATCTACTGGTTCTGGTGGATGGCATTCCGTGACCGTTACTACTGGTCGCACACGCGCCTTGGCGACGTACGCTTTTCCTCATCGGTCACCGGCGGCAGCCTGTTCGGGCTCACGCTGGTCAACGGACTGCTCCTGGTGCTGACCCTGGGGATCGGGTTTGCATGGGTCAAGACCCGCGTACTCCGGTACTACTGCGACCATCTCGCCGTTGACGGTCTCGCCTTGCTCGACACCATCCGCCAGGACGCGCAGCCGGCCGACGTGATGGGCGAAGGCATGGGCGACATGCTGGACGTGGACCTGGTCGGCGCCGATTTCTTCGGCCTCTGAGTGACGTGGCGCGAGACCGGGGTCTGGCCCGGCACGTACTTCGACGGCAAGGTCGCCACCCGGCATGAAGTCACGGTCCGGCTGACGCCCGAAGGGATCCGGATCGAGCATCCCTTCGCCACGCTGGTCCGTTGGCCGTACGCCGCCACACGGATGCCGGCGGACGGTTCGCGTGGCGCCTTGCGCCTCGAGCACGGCCGTGAGGAGGAACCCGAGATCCTCCTGGTTGAAGATCCTGGCTTTCGTCAGGCGCTCGAGACCGCGGCACCCCACCTGCGGCGTCGCTTGCGGCAGAGCGGACGACGCGAACGCGTGCTCCACTATCTGCCCATCGCGGCGGCCGCGGCGGCGTTCATCGCCCTGGCCTACGCGTGGGGCGTTCCGGCCCTGGCCAACCACATGGCGACGCGCGTGCCGCTATCGTGGGAGGAGAACGTCGGTCGCACGGTCATCAGGTCGTTGCCGGCATCGGACGACAGTTGCGCCACGCCCGCCGGGTTGGAACAGATTGTGGCGCGGCTCATGGCCACTGTGCCCGACGCTCCGTATCGCATGCGCGTCACGCTGCTCGACGCACCGATCATGAACGCACTCGCCGCCCCGGGTGGTGCGATTGTGGTGTACCGTGGCCTGCTGGAAACGGCCGAGACACCGGAAGAACTGGCCGGCGTCCTCGCGCACGAGATACAGCATGTGCTGTTGCAGCACGGCACCCGAGCCGTGTTGCGGGAGGTGCCCATTCGCATCGGGATCAGCCTCATTACTGGGGGCGCGGGCGCACCGGTCATCGC
>JBBDNM010000022.1:0-2484 GCA_040877595.1 Gemmatimonadales bacterium
CCCAGAGTGACTTATATTTAGCCTCCCCCTGAGCGTGAGTGTGAGTGTGGATAGACGGGTTCGATCGGCCAGAGTACGCTGAACGTCATTCGGCGGCAGCCGCGATTTCGGGTGGTGGCACTGACGGCGAACGGGTCGGCAGCAGCGCTCGAGACGCAGGTGGCCGAGTTCCGACCGGTCTATCATGCGCTCGCAAGTACCGCCGGCGTGGGATGCCTGCTCGAAGCGGCGACGCATCCAGAGGCCGACATCGTCGTGAATGCCGTCGTGGGTGCTGTGGGACTTGAGGCGACGCTGGCGGCGTTGGAGGCGGGGAAGCGCGTCGCGTTGGCCAATAAGGAGTCTCTGGTGACGGCAGGCGAGTTGGTACTCGCGGCCGCCCAGCGCGGAGGCGGCGAGATCATCCCGATTGATTCCGAGCACAGTGCCGTACTGCAATGTCTCGCTGGAGGGCGCGCGCCGCTCACCCGTCTCACGCTGACCGCCTCGGGTGGACCGTTTCGGACGTGGGCGACCGATCGTGTTGCTGAGGCGACGGTGGAGCAGGCGCTGAATCACCCGACCTGGGCCATGGGTCGGAAGATCACTGTAGACAGCGCGACGCTGGCGAATAAGGCGCTCGAAGTGATCGAGGCGCACCATCTGTTCGGACTGGGGTACGAGGCGGTCGAGGTGGTGGTCCACCCGCAGTCCATCATCCATGCGCTGTGTGAGTTCGCGGATGGATCCGTGCTGGCCCAGCTTGGCTTCCCGACCATGGAGCTGCCCATCCTGTACGCCCTGACGTATCCTGAGCGCCTGCCTGACGAGGGTGTGCGACGCTTCGATCCGGTGGCGGCCGGTCCCCTCACGTTCGAGCCGGTCCGGCACGACGCGTTCCCGACCTTCGGCTTGGGCATTGCGGCCGGCCGGGCGGGTGGGACGGCTCCCGCTGTCTTCAATGCTGCCAATGAAGTGGCCGTGGAGGCCTTCCTGGCCGGACGGATTACGTTCGGGCGGATTCCTGCCGTGATCGACGCAACGCTGGCGAAGCATCGTCCCTGTCCGGCGTCGACGCTCGAAGCGGTGCGTGGGGCCGACCAGTGGGCCCGGATAACGGCGGCGGCGCTATGCTGACGTTTGGAGCCCTTGCCCTCACCCTGGGCCTCGTGATCTTCGTCCACGAGTTGGGGCATTTCCTGGCGGCCAAGATGACCGGCACCGGGGCGCCGCGATTCTCTATCGGGTTCGGACCGGCGACGCCGATCCGCTGGAAATGGGGCGAGACCGAGTTCGTCATCGCCTGGATTCCGCTGGGCGGATACGTGAAGCTGGCCACGCGCGAGGAAGAGGACCCGTCGTCGGCCATCGAGGGGCAGGTCGGCGACGATTTCCCCGACGACAAGCTGTTCGAGAACAAGTCGATTGCCCAGCGGGCGTTCATCCTCTCGGCCGGCGTCATCATGAACGTGCTGCTGGCCTGGGGGCTCCATGCCGGTGTGCTCGCGTTTGCCGGGCGCAGTAACCTGCCGGTCGAGCGCATTGCCGTGCGCGCGGAGGCGCTTCCGTTTTCGGGGCAGGCGCTGGCGACGGCCGATGGCGGCCACCTCATCCGGCTCAACGGTGATTCGGTCACGACGTGGCGCGCGCTGATCGAGATGTTCGTCCATCCCAGCGCCACCAGTTTCCGCTTCGAGTTCGCGGATCGTGATCCGGTGGTCGTGCCGCTGCAGGAGTCAGGCGACCGCGAAGCCGTGGTCATGGCCATCGGCCCGCGCTTTCCCGTCGCGTTCGGGCAGATCGTGCGCGGGGGGGCCGCCGAACGCGCCGGTCTCGCAGTGGGCGACGGCGTGCTCACGGTGAACGGCGATTCGGTAGCCTCCTGGCCCGCCTTTGTGGAAGTGTTGCGCACCCACCCCGGCGATACGCTCGCGCTCGTCGTGGCCCGCGCGGGCGTGACGCGCGTGGTGGCGCTTGTTCCCGACGGCATGGACACCACCATTGCCGGACGGGACACGGTAATCGGCCGCATCGGTGCCCTGCCGGCGCCCGCCCCGGTGGTGCGCGTCGCGATGCCCCTGGGGGCCGCAGTGGTGGAAGGACTGGTGCAAACCGGACGTGACCTCGACTTGGTGGTGGCGACGTTGCGTGGTTTGGTGGCAGGCCGTGTGTCACCCAACGAACTCCTTGGTCCCATTGGTATCGGGCAGATCTCTGGCCAGGTGGCGCGTCAGGGGCTGGCGGAACTCTTGTGGCTGATCGCGGTGATCTCGGTGAACCTCGCGGTCTTCAACCTGTTGCCCGTGCCGGTGCTGGATGGGGGGCATCTGGTCTTTCTGGCGGTGGAAGCGATCCGGCGGAAGCCATTGAGCATCGAGACGCGTTACCGCTTCATGCAGGTGGGGATGTTCCTGCTGCTGATGCTGGTCGTGTTCGTGTTCTTCAACGATATCCGGCGGCTGGTAGGCTTGTGACGGGAGACGGGGGGGGGGGGGGGGGGGGGGG
>JBBDNM010000022.1:2494-34932 GCA_040877595.1 Gemmatimonadales bacterium
AGACGGGAGACGTTGCTCCGTCTCCCGTCTCCCGTCTCTCGTCTCTCGTCACCTCGCCAGCACCACAATCCCGATTACCACGCCGAGAAAGACGAGCGTCCCGGCCCCCCAGACGACCCAGCCGGGCACGCGGCGGGGTGACGCCGGCTGTTCAGCGGTGTGCAGGCCGGCCTGGGGTATCGCCATCTCCCGCGTCGTCATGGCGCCGCTCAACAGGTCGTCAATCTCCTTCCGCAGGGCTGCGGCAGAGGGATAGCGGTCGTCGGGATGTTTCGCCAGCAGGCGCAGGATGATCCGTTCCAGGCGGGGCGACAGACCGGGCCGTTTGGCACTCGGCGCTTCCGGTGCCTCTTCCACGTGCATGCGCGCGAGCTCAAACCAGTCGGACGACCGAAACGGGATCTGGCCGGTGGCGCCCTTGTACAGCAGAACCCCCAGCGCGTAGAGATCACTCCGACCATCCAGTGAACGTCCCTGGGCTTGTTCAGGCGAGACGTAGCCCGGGGTGCCGATGGTCATGTTGACGCCCGTCGCGGTGGCGTAGCCTGAAACCGCTCGCGCGATGCCGAAATCGGCGAGTACGGCCCGGCCATCCTCGGCCAGGAAGACATTGTCGGCTTTGAGGTCGCGGTGGACGATGTCGGCCTGATGGGCAAAGGCGAGCGCATCGGCCACGTCGCGGGCAATCGTGAGGAGCCGATCCTCCGCCAGCGGGCCCTCCCGCTCGATGGCGGCTCCCACGGAGTCCGGGTACCGATCCATGCCGAAGTAGGTGAGCTCGCGCTCCTTCCCGACTTCATGGATGTGGACGATGTGGGGGTGGACCAAGGCTGCGGCGGTCTTGAACTCGTTGCGAAACCGTGATTCGAACTGGGGATCGCCGGCGTACCGGGGTTTGAGGACCTTGACGGCCGCCTCGGTCCCATCGGCCCGGGTGCCGGCGTAGACCCAGGCAAAGCCGCCTTGGCCCAGGAGGGGTCCGAGGGTATATGGGCCCACTTGCCGGCCCACCAGGTCGTCAGGATTCAGGGTCACGGAGTGCTCTTTACAGGGTAAATACTGCTGGCTAAATTATAAGACTGTAAGCGAATAGAGAATTGGCGCAATACATCCCCGCGCCCCACTGAGGATACGCGTTTCATGAGCTTTGACAAGCAGGCGGTCATCGAGAAGCATAAGCAGGGCCCGGCGGACAATGGTTCGACCCGGGTCCAGATCGCCTTGCTGACTGAGCGGATCAACTCGCTCACGGATCACTTCCGGTCCCACCTGAAGGACCACCACTCCCGCCGCGGCCTGCTCCAGATGGTGAGCCGTCGCCGCCGGTTGCTGGAGTACTACAAGCGGAAGGATCTGGCCGGATACCGGCAGCTCATCGAGGAGCTCGGACTCCGTCACTAGGGGCCGCCGCGGGGCGGGGTGATCCGGGCCGAGCACGCCGGACGCCACGCACAAGCTGGTGCTCGCAAGGACAATCATGGTACAGAATTTGGAGCGGCTGTTCGCCGGTCGAACCCTGCGGTTCGAGACCGGTCGCATGGCCAAACAGGCGGCGGGCTCCGCCGTCATGCAGTTCGGCGACACGATGGTGCTCGCCGCGATCACGGTGTCGGACAAGCAATCCCACCTGCCGTTCTTCCCCCTCACTGTCGAGTACCGCGAGAAGACCTACGCCGCCGGCAAGATCCCTGGTGGGTTCTTGAAGCGCGAAGGCCGTCCCTCGGACGACGAGATCCTCTCCTGTCGGCTCATTGACCGTTCGCTGCGACCGCTCTTTCCGGAGGGGTTCAAGAACGAAGTGCAGGTCTTCATCTATGTGCTGTCGGCCGACCAGACCAACGACGCGGACGTCATCGGCCTCACGGCCGCGTCGCTCGCGCTGGCCCAGTCGACGGTACCGTGGAACGGTCCAATCGCGGCGGTTCGCGTGGGTCGTGTGGAAGGGAAGTGGGTGTTGAACCCCACGTTCGCCGACCTGGAATACAGCGACATTGACATGGTGGTGGCGGGTTCCGCCGATTCGCTCATGATGGTCGAAGGCGGCGCGCTCGAACTGTCCGAAGATGACGTCGCCGACGCCTTGGCGTTTGCCCAGAAGGGGATCGCCGAGTTGGTCGGCATGCAGCAAGAGCTGCTCAAGGGCGACCGGAAAGCCAAGATGGACTGGACGCCGGCGCTTCCGACCCCGGAACTGGTCGGGCGCGTCCGTGCCATCGCGCCCGCCAAAGTACGTGAGGCGCTCAATCGGCCCGAGAAGGCCGAGCGGGGTTTGGCCCTCCGGGCGGCAATGACTGAAGTGCGACAGGCCCTGGCCGAAGAGTTTCCCGAGGGTGACAGCGAGATCAAACGGGTCCTCGAGGACATCGAGTACGAGGAGATGCGCGCCCAGGTCCTGAAACAGGGCCAGCGCGTGGACGGCCGCGATCTGGATACGGTCCGTTCCATTACCACCGACGTGGGCATTCTCCCCCGCGCACATGGTTCCGCCTTGTTCACGCGTGGCGAGACCCAGGCGCTGGTGTCCGCGACGCTGGGTAGCTCGCGCGACGAACAGCGGATCGACAGCATTGACGTGGCGCAGGAAACCACCAAGAGCTTCATGCTGCACTACAACTTCCCGCCGTTCTGCACAGGCGAAGTGAAGATGATCCGCGGCACGTCGCGCCGGGAGATTGGCCACGGCGCCTTGGCCGAACGGGCGCTTCAGGCCTTGCTGCCGGGGTACGATCAGTTCCCGTATACGATTCGCCTCGTGTCGGAGATCCTCGAGTCCAACGGCTCGTCGTCCATGGCGACGGTGTGCGGTGGTTCGATGGCGCTGATGGATGCCGGTGTGCCCATGAAGGCGCCCTGCGCCGGTGTCGCGATGGGGCTCATCAAGGAGGGCGACAAGGTGGCCATCCTGACCGACATTCTCGGGTCAGAGGATGCCTTGGGCGATATGGACTTCAAGGTCGCCGGCAGCGCCGACGGCATCACGTCCATCCAGATGGATATCAAGATTCACGGGCTCGACTTGGCCATTGTGCGTGATGCGTTGGCGAAGGCCAAGGCCGGGCGGCTGCACATCCTCGGCGAAATGAAGAAGACGTTGGCCGAACACCGAGCGAGCCTGTCCAAGTACGCGCCCCGGATCATCACGATCCAGATCAAGCCCGAGAAGATCGGTGACATTATCGGTCCGAAGGGCAAGGTCATCCGTGGCATCCAGGAACAGACCGGCGCCGAGATCAACGTGGACGACACGGGCCTGGTCAGCATCTCGGCCGTGGATGGTGCGGCAGGCGAGCGGGCGCGCGACATGATCGCCGCCATCGTGCAGGAGCCCGAGGTAGGCGCGATCTACGAGGGCATCGTCAAGAGCACGACACCGTTTGGCGCGTTCATCGAGATCCTGCCCGGCACCGAAGGCCTGCTGCACATTTCCGAGATGGAACACGGCCGCGTCGAGAAGACTGAAGACGTGGTGCAGAAGGGTGACCGGGTGCGGGTCAAGCTCCTCGAGGTTGATGGCCGCGGCAAGATGCGGCTGTCCCGCAAGGCGCTGATCGACAAGCCCAGCTGATTTCTGGTGCGGAGCGAGCGTCTCGACGAAGGGCTCTACCGCACCGTCCTCGATAACGGGGTCACGGTGCTGTCCGAGGCGCTCCCGCGGGTTCGCTCCACCGCGGTCGGCATCTGGGTCCGCCGCTCTTCCGTGCATGAAGTGCCCGAGCAGATGGGGATCTCCCATCTGCTCGAGCACATGGTGTTCAAGGGCACCGAACGACGCACCGCGCGGGACATTGCGCTGGCGCTCGAGAGCCGTGGCGGCTCGCTGGATGCCTTTACCTCCCGCGATCACACCGCCTATCAGGCTCGAGTCCTCGACGAAGACTTGCCCAGGGCCGTGGACGTGCTGACCGACCTGGTGCGCCACCCCATGCTTCGGCAGGCCGATCTGGATCTCGAGCGCCGGGTCGTGCTCGAAGAGATCTCCACGGTCGAGGACACGCCCGACGACCTGGTGTTTGATCTCCACGCGCGGAGCATGTGGCCGGACCATCCGTACGGCTTCTCCATCCTTGGCACGCGTGACTCCGTGGGCACATTGGCCGCGGCGGACCTCCAGTCCCTCCATCGCGGCAGCTATCACCCGCGGCACGTCGTGATCGCGGCGGCGGGGTCCCTGGAGCATGAGGCCCTGCTCAAGCTGCTCGGCAAGTTCGGCTGGATGGGGTTTGAGCCGGGACCGGAGCCGCCCGCCATCGCGCCGGTGCCTCCGGCATGGCGCGGCGAACAGCGGATGGCGCGGGATTCCCAGCAGACCCACATCGTGCTGGGCACCGACACGTTCCCCTATCGTGACTCACGGCGCCTGCCCTTGCTCCTGCTGACCACCGTGTTTGGCGGCGGCATGTCGAGCCGGCTGTTTCAGCGCGTGCGTGAGGAACTGGGATTGGCGTATGCCGTCTTCGCGTTCCAGTCGTTCTATCGCGAAACCGGCGTGGCCGGTGTGTATGTGGGGACGGCGCCACGTACGGCGGAGCAAGCGGCCGAGGTCATCAGGGACGAGATGGCCCGCCTGGCGCGCGAAGGGTTGAGCGCGGACGAAGTCGCCGAAGCCAAGCAGCAGGTGAAGGGCCAGGTGACTCTGGGGTTGGAGAGCACGACGGCCCGCATGTATCGACTGGCGGGCTTTCCGTTGCACGACCAGCCGTACCGCACGATTGACGAAACGCTGCACGAACTGGATACGGTGACGGTGGGTCAGGTGGCGGACGTGGCGGCGGAGTATTTTGATCCCGCGCGGCAGACGGCGGTGTGGCTGGGGCCGGAGACGTAAGCAGGGAGTAGAGGAGCAAGGGAGCAAGGGAGCACGTGGTTCGGCGCACGTTGCACGATGCACGTTGCGCGGCGAGCCACCGCGATGCCAACCTGAGATGACCGCCATGATCATCGGTGTGCCGAAGGAAATCAAGACGAACGAGAACCGTGTAGCGCTCGTTCCCGCGGGCGCGGAGATGCTGGTGGCGGATGGGCACACCGTGCTCATCGAGAAGGGCGCGGGGGAGGGGAGCGGTTTCACGGACAAGCAGTACACCGATGTCGGGGCCCGGATGGGCAAGTCCGTGGGTGATGTGTGGAAGCGCGCCGACATGATCATGAAGGTGAAGGAGCCGATTGCAGTGGAATGGCCGCGCATGCGGAAGGACCAACTGCTCTTTACGTACTTCCATTTTGCGGCGGACGAACCACTGACGCGCGCGGTGATCAAGTCCGGGTGTGTCGCCTTGGCGTACGAGACCGTCGAGCTCGCCACCGGCGAACTGCCCCTGCTCACACCGATGAGCGAAGTGGCCGGCCGGATGGCGGTCCAGGAGGGTGCCAAGTATCTGGAGAAGCTGTTTGGGGGGCGCGGTGTGCTGTTGGGTGGCGTCCCGGGCGTGTCGCCGGCCGAGGTGGTCATCATCGGCGGTGGCGTCGTGGGTACCAATGCGGCCAAGATGGCTGCCGGGATGGGCGCGCACGTGACTATCCTTGACCTGTCGCTCGATCGCCTGCGCTACCTGTCGGACGTGATGCCCGCAAACGTCGATCTCGTGCACTCGAACGCCCACAACCTGCGCGCGCTGATCAGGAAGGCCGATCTGGTGATCGGGGCCGTACTGGTGCCTGGGGCCAAGGCGCCCAAGCTGATTCGGAAGGCCGACCTCAAGACGATGAAGAAGGGGTCCGTGATCGTGGACGTGGCGGTGGATCAGGGTGGTTGCATCGAGACGATCAAGCCCACCACCCACGAGAACCCCACGTATGTCGTGGACGGCGTCATCCACTATGCGGTGGCCAACATGCCGGGCGGGGTGCCACGTACCTCCACCCTGGCGCTCACCAACGCGACGCTCCCGTACGCGCGGACGCTGGCGAGGCACGGCTGGAAAAAGGCGTGCAAGGCGGACCGGGCCTTGGCGTTGGGGCTGAACATCGTGAGGGGCAAGGTGGTGTACGGTGGGGTTGCCGAGGCGTTTGGGATGGCGTTGACTCCTCTCGCAAAGGCGATTTGACGGATCCTGTACCACCCCGGGTTTCCCGGAGGCTCGGTTCGTTGAGTACCCTGGCCGGGCCGTGGGCGCCTTCGTGATCGGTCTGCTGGGCCGAGGGATGAGCTGGGTTGACCCTGCCGGTATAGGGTAACCGGCTAAACCCCCATCTTGCCTTGACTTACCGCCCGTCATAACTTGGGGCTTCCTATGCGCTGGCCCCGTTTCAGTTTCGGCAACTTCATGCCCGCGAATGAGATCGCGGTGGATTTGGGTACATCCAACACCCTGATCTACGTGAAGGGTGAAGGCATCGTACTTAACGAGCCCTCGGTAGTCGCGATGGAGAAGGCCACCGGCAAGGTCAAGGGCATCGGGCTCGAGGCCAAGCGTATGCTCGGCCGCACGCCTGACGGCATCATTGCCGTGCGGCCGCTCAAGGACGGCGTGATTGCCGACTTTGACGTGACCGAAAAGATGTTGCGCTACTTCCTCTCCACCATCATCAACAAGCATTTCTTCCGGGTGAAACCGCGCGTGGTGGTCTGTGTGCCGAGCGGCATCACCGAAGTGGAAAAGCGCGCGGTGCGGGATAGCGCGCAGTCGGCGGGTGCCAAAGAGGTGTACATGGTGGCCGAGCCGATGGCGGCGGCCATTGGGGTCGGCCTCCCGGTCGAGACGCCGACGGGCAACATGGTGATTGATATCGGTGGCGGCACGACGGAGATCGCGGTGATCGCGCTGTCGGGCATCGTGTCCGACACGTCCATCCGCGTGGGTGGGGACGAGCTGGACCAGGCCATCGTGCAGTTCATGCGCAAGAACTACAACCTGCTGATCGGCGAGCCCACGGCCGAGCAGATCAAGATCCAGATCGGGTCGGCGGCACCCTCGGGTGACGAACGGGAGATGGAAGCCAAGGGCCGTGATCTGGTGTCCGGCATTCCCAAGGTGGTCCGAGTGCACTCCAGCGAAATCCGCGAGGCTATTCAGGAGCCCATCCAGCAGATCGTGGATGCCGTGCGCCGTGCCCTCGAGATCACGCCGCCCGAGCTGGCCAGCGATATCGTGGACCGCGGCATTGTGATGGCGGGTGGTGGGTCGCTCATTCGTGCCCTCGACGTCTTACTTTCGCAGGAGACCTCGTTGCCCATTCGGGTGGACGAGGATCCGCTCACGTGCGTGGTGCGCGGTACCGGCCGCATTCTGGACGATCCCGAGAAGTACCGCACCGTGCTCTCCACCTAGCGGGGCGCCATGGCCGAGCGCTTTGCCTCGCGCCGCGATACGTTCGCCGTGGTGGTTTGCCTGGCACTCTCTGTGGGTGCACGGGCGGCTCCCGACGCCCTCCAGGAGGGCATCGCCTCGTCGGTTCGCGGGTCGGTGTTGGCGCCCTTCCTCGCGCTCCAACAACAAGCCGAGCTGTTTCGCACGTCGCGTACGCGCTACGTCGCGGTTGCGTCCGAACGTGACTCGCTCGCACTGAGCGCCATGCTGGTCGCGGCCCTGCGCGAGGAGAACGACCGCCTGCGCGATATCCTGTCGCTGAGCCGGCGGGTGGGAACGGCGCACGTAGCCGCCGATGTCCTGCACCAGAGCGGCCCATTGGGTGGGCTGGTGCTGTTGATCTCCGCCGGTCGTGCCCAGGGCGTCAGGCCGCTTGCGCCGGTCCTCGCACCACTCGGCCTCTTGGGGGTCGTGCGGTCCGTCGAGGAACATCATTCCGTGGTCATCGCGTGGACCCATCCTGACTTCCGCGCCAGCGCCATGACGCCTGACGGCTCCGTATTCGGCATCGTCGAGCCCGCAGCGCGAGGCGACCGTGCGACACCGTTGCTCCGCCTCTCGGGGGTCCCCTACCAACAGGAAGTCGAAACGGGCACGATGTTGCTCACGGCGGGGTTTGGGGGCGTGTACCCACGGGGCATCCCGTTGGGCCGCGTCCTGGGGGTCGCCACCGAGCAGGCGGGATGGGAGCGCACGTACTACGTGCAGCCTGCGGTACAGCCCGCGCAAGCGAGCCATGTCATCGTGCTGCTCGGGGCTGCCGTGAATCTCGCTACCGTGTTTGGAGCGGGCCAATGATCGGTCCGAAGCCAACGGGCCGGCACTTCGCGGTCGTCCTGCTCCTGCTCGTGGTCTTGCATTTCACGGTGCGCCCGATGTATCCCGAGCGCTTTCTGGTGTTGGCGCCGGATTTCCTGCTGTTGGCACTCCTGTTGTACGCGATTCGGGCGCGGCCTGGATCTGCGGCCGTGGCCGGGTTTTTGGTGGGTCTGCTGAGCGACTCGTTGCGTCCGTTGGCGTTCGGGTCCGGGATGCTGGCGCATACGTTCGTCGGGTTTCTGGCGGCGTGGGGCAAGGCCGTGTTCTTTGCAGAGAACCTGTCCGTGACGCTGGCGTTCTTGTTTGCCGGATCGGTCGGTCGGGACGTGCTCGTGCTGCTGTGGGGCGGTCACCTGCGGGGTGCGACGCTCGGTTGGCAGGTGTTTCTCTGGACTCCGCTGAACGCGCTCGCCACGGCGATCGCGGGCGCGATCGTGCTCATCCTCTTCCAGCGCTGGATTCCCACGCGCCTCGCGTCATGACCTGGTTCCATGCGCATGCTGTCGCGCGGCGGGCCGAGACCGCCAAGGTCGTCGTGATGGTGGTGGCAGTGATGCTGGGTGTCAAGTTCTTCCACACGCAGGTGATCACCGGCGGGCAATACGCCCTGCAGTCCGAGCAGAACCGCGTACGGAGGGTCCCGGTGCCGGCGCCGCGCGGTCTCATCGTCGACCGCCATGGTGAGGTGCTGGCGGAGAACGTGCCGGGCTACTCGGTTGCGCTGCTGGCGTCCTCGGAAGATTCGCTCCGATCGCTCCTTGTCCGTATGGATCCGCTGTTGTCGCTCTCGCCCGACCAGGAAGACGTGATCCTGCGCTCGTGGCGCCGCAGCCCCCAGGATCCGGTCGTCGTGCTTCGCGACGCGCCGTTTTCCACTGTTTCGGCGATGGAAGAGCGGCGAGTGGCTATTCCCGGCCTGGTGATTCAATCGGAGCCGAAACGGCTGTATCCTGGTGGGGCGTTCGCCGCGCACGTGCTGGGGTACGTCTCGCAGATCACGGAACAGGAATTGAGCGACGGCGCCGTGACGGACGCCCGATTTGGGGCGCTCGTGGGACGGGATGGTCTCGAGCGCGTCTACGACGCCCGACTGCGCGGGCGCGATGGCCAGCGGTTTGTCGAGGTGGACGCGCTGGGGCGCACGGTACGTGACCATGGTGTCGCCCCGGCGCTTGCGCCGCAGCCCGGGGATACCCTGTACACCACGATTGATGCGGGCCTCCAGCGATATGTGTCCGAAGTGTTCCCGGCGGGGATGCGTGGGGCGGTGGTGGTGCTGGACCCCCGATCAGGCGATATCCTCGCCCTGTACTCGGCGCCCTCGTACGACCCGAATGTGTTCATCGGCGCCGTGGATCTCCGCGAGTGGCAACGGCTGAGCGCCGATCCCGATCACCCGTTGTTCAATCGCGCGATTCAGGCCGCGTATCCTCCTGGCTCTCCGTGGAAACTGCTGGTGGCGGCGATCGCCATGCGTCGCGGGCTCGTGAACCTCGATACACGAATGGAGGTTCCGTGCCGAGGCGGGTTTCAGTTCGGCGACCGGTTCTGGCGCTGCTGGCGCACGGAAGGTCACGGGCACCTCAACCTCAAAGACGCGATCGCCCAATCGTGTAACGTGTACTTCTACCAGTTGGCGTTGCAGCTCGGCCTGACCTCTTTCCTCGAGGATGCGGCCCTGCTAGGCGTCGGCGAGCGCACGGGCATTGACCTTCCCAGCGAGCGCGCCTCGTTCTTCCCGCGGTCCACCCAGTATTACGACGAACGTTTCGGACCGCGCGGCTGGACGCGTGGCGTGTCCATGAACCTGGCCATCGGCCAGGGCGAGAACGCGCAGACCCCGATCAACGTGGCCCACTTCTACGCGATGCTTTCGTCGCCCACGGGCCAGGCCGTGGCGCCGCACCTGGTGCGGGGTGCGGGCCGCGGTGGGGCCGCGGAGCGTCGCCTCCAGCTCACCGGCGAGCAATTGGTCGGGCTGCGCCAAGCGCTGCTCGCCGTGGTGGAAGGTGGCACGGCTGCCCGGTCGCGGATTCGTGAACTCCACATTGGCGGGAAGACGGGGACCGCTCAGAATGCTCAGGGAGACGACCACGGCTGGTTTGTCGCCTTCGCGCCGGTAGAGGCGCCGGAGATCGTGGTCGCCGCCGTGGTGGAGTTCGGGTTGCACGGTTCGATCATTGCTCCGATGGTCACCTCCATCATCGCGCGGCACCTCCTGGGACCAAGCCGGCCGGGCGAGTCGGATGGTCGGCTGGTGGTCCCCCTCGACTCCGTGCCGACGTCCGTACCGATCGTGCCTGTCGCCCCTCGGGTGGACAATGGACCGGGGACTCGATAGACCCCTCGCCGCGCTGGTCGCGGTGTTGCTCAGCATCGGCCTGGCGACGTTGTACTCCGCCGGCCAGACGGATGTCCTGGGTCCGGCGGCCCTCGCATGGCAGCGACAGCTGATATTCGTCGGCTTGGGGTTTGTCCTCGCGATCATCATGTCTCGTGTCAGCCTCCCGATTCTTGAGTGGGCCACGCCGTACATCTATTTCCTGGCCGTCGGCTTGTTGGTGCTGACGCTGATTGTGGGCACGGGAGCAGGCACCGCGGCCGGCACCAAGTCCTGGCTGGCGATTGGGGGGATACGGCTGGGACAGCCTTCGGAACTGGCGAAGCTCGCCACGATTCTCATGCTCGCGCGACACTTGGCAGGCAGGCGCAACGCGCCGCGCAATCTGGTGGAGTTGCTCCCGGCCTGCGCGATTGTGGCGGTGCCGTTTGTGCTGGTGGGGCTGCAGCCGGATCTGGGGAGCGCCATCGTATTCCTCGGGATTCTGTTGGCCATGCTGTTCTGGGTTGGCACGAATGGGTGGTTGCTCCTGCTCCTCGCCTCGCCGGGCATCAGCTTGATGATGGCATTCTCGACGTTGTCGTGGGGGCTGTGGATCGTTGGCTTGACGATACTCATTCTGTGGATCCGTCCGTACGTCATGGAGGGTCTCACGGTCTGGTTGGTGAACGTCGGGATGGGTGTCATGGCCCTGGAGCTATGGAACCGGCTGGCCCCTTATCAGCAGAACCGACTCCTGTCGTTCCTGAACCCGGAGATCGACCCGCGCGCTACCGGTTGGCACATTATCCAGTCAAAAGTGGCGATCGGTTCCGGGGGCATCTTCGGGAAGGGCTACCTCGATGGGAGCCAGAAGCGTCTTGCCTTCATCCCTGAACAGAGTACGGATTTCATTTACACAGTGCTCGGCGAGGAATGGGGATTTCTCGGTGTCGTCGTGACGCTCGTGCTGTTCACGCTCCTCTGCACAACCCTGATTGGTATTGCCCGCCGCGCACAGGATGCGTTTGCCTGTATGCTCGTATTCGGCTTCGCCGGCATGTTGTTGACTCACATCCTGGAAAATGTCGGCATGACGGTGGGTTTGATGCCGATCACGGGAATCCCCCTGCCGTTCTTCTCCTACGGCGGGTCATTCATGCTGGCCTGCCTCCTTGGCTTGGGTGTGGTGTTCCGGGTGGCGCGGGAAGGGCGTAGATTGGGTTACGGCGAATAGGAGCCTCCCTTGCCTTGGTTCAAGAAAGAGCGTAAACCGCGGCCCTCGACCCGCGAACGGCTGGAGATTCCGCCGGATGCGTGGGACAAATGCGAGGAATGCGGTCTCATCGATATCCGCGAGAAGTTCGACCGCAATCTTCAGGTCTGTCCGCAGTGCGGATATCATCGCCGGATTCGCGCGCGACGGTATATCGCGCTCCTGACGGACGAGGGCTCGTTCACCGAGCTGTTCGCCAACCTCCGGTCGGTCGATGCCATCGGGTTCGAGGGGTACGCCGATCGGATTACGGCGTCGCACCGGAAGACCAACGCCCCCGACGCCATCGTGACCGGCCACGGCACCATCGAGGGCGCTCCGCTCAACCTGGGCGTGATGGAGTTCTCGTTCATGGGGGGGTCCATGGGTTCGGTGGTAGGGGAGAAGATCGCGCGCCTCGCTCGGCGGGCGCTCGATGAGCAGGAAGCGATGGTACTCGTCTCGACGTCGGGTGGCGCCCGGATGCAGGAGGGCGCCCTCTCGCTCATGCAGATGGCCAAGACCTCGGTACTGATTGCCCAGTTGCGCGAGCAAGGCCTCCCGTACCTGTCTGTGCTGACCAACCCCACGACCGGCGGCGTGTCGGCGTCGTACGCCATGCAAGGCGATGTGAATATCGCTGAGCCAGGGGCCGTGATCGGGTTCGCCGGACCCCGCGTGATCAAGCAGACGATCGGTCAGGATCTGCCGGAGGGATTCCAGACGGCGGAGTTCCTGGTGGAACACGGGATGGTGGACATCGTTGTGCCACGTCACGACCTCCGCGATACGGTCGCCCGATTGCTCCGGATGATGACCAAGCGCGATGCGCTGGAGCAGCCCGCCTGACCTTCAGTCTCGACCCCACCCGCGCCCTGCTCGCGGCGCTCGGCAACCCGGAAACACAGTACCCCATCATCCACGTCGGTGGGACCAACGGGAAGGGTTCCGTCTGCTGGTTGGTGGCGGAAGCGCTCCGCGCCGCGGGGTGGCGGACGGCCCTCTATACGTCACCCCACCTCGTCGACCTCCGCGAGCGGATGCTGGTGGACGGCCAACCGATCCGTCGTGAGGCCTTGGCCATGTGGACCGAGCGACTCCGTCCGGTCGTGGAGCGGGAAGGCGCCAGCTTCTTCGAGGAGACCACGGCTATCGCCTTCGCGGATTTCGCGGCGCGCCGCGCCGACGTCGCGGTCGTCGAAGTGGGACTCGGCGGACGCCTGGACGCGACGAATGTCGTCACGCCGGTCGTCACGGCCATCACGAGGGTGCGGCGCGAGCACACGGAGTACCTGGGCGAGAGTATCGAAGGCATCGCCCGCGAGAAGGCCGGCATCGCAAAGCCGGCGGTGCCGCTGATTGTCGGGGAGCGCGATCCGTCGCTGGTCGAGGTCATTCGGCGGCATGCCGAGGAGGTTGGCGCCCCGGTGATGCGTGCCGAGGACCCGTGGGACGGCCCGTTGGCCCTTGTCGGTGCCCACCAGCGAGAGAACGCGGCCGTGGCCTTGGGCATTCTGCGCCACCTGCCGGCCGACCTCCGTCCGTCGGCGGATGCGGTCGCACAGGCCTTTGCGCGCACGACGGTGCACGGTCGATTCGATGCCCGTGGCCCGTGGCTGTTTGACGTCGCGCACAATCCCGATGGCGTGGACGCCCTCTGCGCGGCGTTGGCCGCACATCCCCCCCTTCGGCCGCTGCACGCCATCGTCGGCATCCTGGCGGACAAGGACTGGCCGGTCATGCTCCAGCGCCTCCACGCGGTGGTGGACCGCCTGTGGATGACCGATCCGCCCTCGGCGCCCGCGGACCGGCGGCTCGATCTGGCCCTGGTGACGGTGCCGGTCGAGCCCGACTTTGATCGGGCATTGGCGACCGCACGCGTGGGAGCGGGGACGGTGCTGGTGACGGGGTCATTTCACACCGTCGGCGATGCGATGGCGCGCTTGCCGGGTTTCGCGCCGCTCGACTAGATTGGGCCATGCTGGCGCAGGCGTTACCGGGGTTCCGCGACTTCTACCCCGACGATATCACTCTCCGCAATCACATTTTCGAGGTTTGGCGCGCGGTCGCCCACGCGTACGGGTTCGAGGAGTACGACGGCCCGCCGCTGGAATCGCTCGACCTGTACACTCGGAAAAGCGGTGACGAAATCGTCGGGCAGTTGTACGCGTTCACCGACAAGGGAGACCGCGAGGTCGCCCTCCGACCCGAAATGACTCCGACGCTGGCCCGGATGGTGGCGGCGCGCGCCAACGGCTTGAAGAAGCCTATTCGCTGGTTCGCCATCCCGCAGCTGTTCCGCTACGAGCGCCAGCAGCGCGGACGCCTGCGCGAGCACTTCCAGTTCAACATGGACCTGATCGGTGAGCCCGGCCCCCTGGCCGACGCGGAGATCATCGCGGCGGCCCTTGATGTGCTGCGTGCCCACGGGTTCGGACCCGACGCCATGCGAGCCCGTGTGTCGGATCGGCGGGTCGTACAGGCGCTGCTCGGGGCGTGTGGTGTGACGGCTGCACAAGTGCCGACGGCATTGCAGGTGCTGGACAAGTCGGCGCGGGACCGCCGAGAGGATTTGCTCGGCAAGCTTGCGGCGGTGGGCGTGGACCAGGCGACCGGTCTCCGCGTACTCGGACTGACCTCGCTCAAGGGCCGGGATGCGGTGCTCGCCGCGCTTGCCGAGGCGGGGGTCGCTCCAGCCGCTGAGCCGTTGGTAACCTGTCTCGACGCGCTGGAGCACATGGGCCTGGGGCCTTTCGTGGATGTGGACCTGTCCATCGTGCGCGGCCTCGCGTATTACACCGGCGTCGTGTTTGAGCTGTTCGATGCCGGCAAGTCCCTGCGCGCCATTTGTGGCGGCGGACGATATGACGACCTGCTCAAGTCGCTTGGCGGCGCCGACCTGCCCGCCGTCGGGTTTGGGATGGGTGACGTCGTGCTGGGTGAATTGCTCAAGGGACGCTCGGAGCCCACACCGGCCTCCGAGCTGGATGCGTTTCTGATCGCCGTGACCAGCGAAGATCAGGTGGCGATCCTGGCGCTGGCCCACCGGCTGCGGGATGCCGGGTTGGCGGTCGAGTTCTCATTGCATCAACAGAGTGTCGGGAAACAGCTCAAGGTTGCCTCGTCCCGCGATGCGGGCCGTGCGGTCCTGATCGGCCCCGATGAACGCGCCGCAGGCGTCGCGCTGGTGCGCCGCCTGTCGGATGGACACGAAGAACGCGTCCCGATGGACGCCTTGGTGGAGCACTATGACTGGACGTAGCTGGATAGCCGCCCTGGTGACGATCGCGTGCAGTGGTGAGCGCCCGAATGAAGGCGCCGAGTTCGGCTTTGAGGCTGACACGGCCACCGCGGTCAGTGAGTTCAACATCTTGCGATCGGACCGTCAACCCGCGGGTGGGAACGGCATCTTCCGGATGGATGCGGACGTGCTGTTGCCCGTCGGCATTGGTGAGGCGACTGCCCGTGCCACGTTGCGCCATGTCATCGACTCGATTGCGGCGGCGGACACCATGATCGGCTCGATTCGTTTGACGGGATTCATGATCGGCCGTCCGCGCCCCGGCACCGAGGAGCTGGACGTGAACCCCATGATGTCGGCCATCTGGATGCCCACCGACACGATCGGCGTCACCGGTCGCCGTCGCACGGCGCGCTACCGCACACACTTCGTACTCTTGCAGGAGTTGCCCCAGGTGGATGGGACGATTCCATGAGTAAGGGCATCACCACGCGCGCAGCGGACTTTGCGGCGTGGTACAACGACGTCATCATGCGGGCCGAGATGGCGGATTACTCGCCCGTGCGTGGCTGCATGGTTATCAGACCGTGGGGGTACGGCATCTGGGAACTGATGCAGAAGGCCCTGGATGACATGTTCAAGGCCACCGGTCACCAGAACGCCTACTTCCCACTGTTCATTCCGCAGAGCTTCCTGGCCAAGGAGGCGGAGCACGTCGAGGGATTCGCCAAGGAAGTCGCCCTGGTGACGCACACGCGGCTCAAGGCGGTGAACGGCACGCTGGTGGTGGATCCGGACTCGAAGCTCGAGGAACCGCTCGTCATCCGGCCCACGTCCGAAACGATGATCTACGCGATGCTCTCCAAGTGGGTGCAGAGCTATCGTGACCTGCCGGTGCTGCTCAACCAGTGGGCCAACGTGGTGCGGTGGGAGATGCGCACGCGGTTGTTCCTCCGGACGACGGAGTTTCTCTGGCAGGAGGGCCACACGGCGCATGCCACCGAAGCCGAGGCCGTGGCCGAGACGGCGCAGGCGCTCGCCACCTACCGAACCTTCATGGAGGACTGGATCGCCATGCCGGTCCTGACGGGCCGGAAGACCGCGTCGGAGAAGTTCGCCGGCGCCGTCGAGACCTGGGCGTGCGAGGCCCTGATGCAGGACAACCGCGCGCTCCAGGCCGGCACGTCGCACTTCCTCGGCCAGAACTTTGCCAAGGCGTTCGAGACGCGGTTCCAGACGGCCGAGGGCGGGCTGGACTACGTGTGGTCGACGTCGTGGGGCGCGACCACGCGGCTGGTCGGCGGCCTCATCATGACCCATGCGGACGACGGGGGCCTTGTGTGTCCCCCGCGCCTGGCGCCCCAGCAGGTGGTGATCGTGCCGATCTGGAAGACGGACGCCGAGCGGGACCAGACACGAGAGGTGGCGGCCCGCGTGGCCACGGACCTGCGCGCGGCCGGCCTCCGTGCCCACATGGACGGGCGGGAAGGCATGAAGCCCGGCGCCAAGTACTACGAGTGGGAGGGGAAGGGCGTCCCGGTGCGTCTGGAGATTGGGCCGCGCGATATTGCCAGTGGCCAGGTAATGGTGGCTCGTCGGACCGGCGGCAAAGCGGCGGCCGCGCTGGATGGTATCGTGGCGCATTGCCGCGCGGTGCTGGACGAGATGCAGGTCGCGCTGCTGGCGGCGGCCCGCGCGCGACGCGAGGAAAACTCGCAACGCGGCTTCGTGAGCAAGGAAGCGTTCATCGAGTTCATCGAAGGGGTCGGCGGCTTCGCCTACGCCGGGTTCTGTGGGTCGGGCGCGTGTGAGGCCCAGATCAAGGAGCAAACCAAGGCCACGATCCGGGTATTGCCGGATGCGGAGTTCCGCTCACCAGAGGCGCCCGCGCGCTGCGTCTGGTGTGGTGAACCCTCGACGGCCGAGGCGGTGTGGGCCCGAGCCTACTGACCGCCGTCGCCGACCGGGTCGGTACGCCCGTCTGGGTGTATGACGTCCCTGCGGTGCGGGCCCGGTACGATGCGCTGGACCGGGCCTTGGCGGCGGTGCCGCACCGGATTCATTACGCTGTAAAGGCGAACTCGAATCTCAGCGTGCTGCGGACGCTTAAGGCGTGCGGTGCGGCGGTGGACATTGTCTCGCGTGGTGAACTCGAACGGGTGCTGGCGGCGGGTTTTGCGCCTGACGATGTCATCTTCTCGGGCGTGGGGAAGCGACGGGATGAGCTGGAGCACGCCTGCCGGGCCGGCGTGGCCGTCATCAACCTGGAGTCGTTCGCGGAACTGGCGATGCTGCAGGAGGTCGCGCACGAGGTCGGCTTGCGGACGCGCGTCGGGATTCGGGTCAACCCGGACGTGGAAACGGATACGCATCCCTACACCCGCACGGGCGAACGCGGCATGAAGTTTGGGGTGCCCTGGGACGAGGTCCTGCCCATGGCGTCCGCGATTCGTAACGAAGGGCTCCTTGACCTGGTCAGTGTCGGGATGCACCTGGGCTCCCAGATTGCCGAACCGGCGCCGTACCGGGAAGGTGGCGCGCGGCTGGTCGCGTTGGTCGGGGCGCTACGCGACCAGGGATTTCAGTCGCTGCAACACGTTGATGTGGGTGGTGGTCTCGCGGTGGATTATGGCGATGGCACCTCCCTCAGTGCCGAGGCCTTTGCCGGCGCGGTGGTACCGGTGGCGCGTGCGCTGGGGCTGACGTTGATTACCGAGCCCGGTCGCTGGCTGGTGGGACCGGCGGGCGTGCTGCTGACCCGGGTGCAGCACCGGAAGCACACGGGGGGGCGCGACCTGGCCATCGTGGACGCGGGCATGAACGACTTGCTGCGACCCAGCCTGTACGGAGCGGAGCACCCGATCTGGGTGGTGCGGCCCGAGGGCGATGGGGCAGGGGATGAGGAGATGATGGATGTGGTCGGGCCGTTGTGTGAAAGCGGAGATTTCCTGGGCCACCAGCGCCGCTTGGCCGGGGTCGGGTCCGGCACGCTGCTGGCCGTGGGTGGAGCGGGCGCGTACGGTTTTGTGATGAGCAGTCAGTACAATTCACGCCCCCGTGCCGCTGAGGTGGTAGTGGACGGCGACCGCTGGGCTGTTGCCCGGGAGCGCGAACCGGTACAGGACCTCTGGCGCGGAGAGCCCGCGGAGCTCGCATGGCACGAATCATCCTGACCGGCCTGGCGGTCGTGCTCCTGAGTGGGTGCGGCTCCCGCCCGTATGCGGGCGGGGAATTCGGCATGGCCCCGCTCGAGCGCGAGCTGTTCCCGCGGCTCGACAGCGCACTCTCACCGGTAGTCGGACAGTCGGTCATCATTCACGCGCAAGAGGACCTTGGCCGGACCGGACCTGTGGCGCGGAGTATGACGGGGTTCATTCAGTTCCACGGGGTGCTCCTCGAGGCCGAGCGAGACTGGGTGGCCGTCAGCCGGGCCTTCGACGACACGGTCCGCATCAGCAAGGGCCACATCACCGGGATTTGGCGCGCGCGGTCGGGCGCCAGCACACGCTCCATGGCGGTGGGGGCGGCGATCCTGGGCCTGGGCGTGTTCGCCGCCCTGCAGATCCAGGACCCGTTCGACCGACCGGGCACGATGACCCAGGTCTATCTCGTGAGTGGTTCGACCCTGGTTGGTGCATTGCTGGGGAAGGTGTTGTTCGGTGGGGCCCGCCGCGGTGAGCAACTCTATCCTCCGCCGAGGCGGCGACCGTGAGCGACCTGGCCCACGGCATCCTGATACTCGATTACGGTTCCCAGTTCACGCAGCTGATTGCCCGACGCGTGCGCGAAGCGCGTGTGTACTCGGAGATCCATGCGCCATCGCTGGCCATCGAGACCATCCGGGCGCGTAGCCCCAAGGGCATCATCCTGTCCGGCGGTCCCAACTCGGTGTACGACGACGACGCGCCACAGCTCACGCCCGGTCTGCTCGGGCTCGGTATACCCATCCTCGGCTTGTGCTACGGCATGCAGCTCGTGGCACGGGCGGCTGGGGCGCGCGTCCAGCAGGCGGGTGCCCGCGAGTACGGACGCGCGGAGGTGGAGGTGCGGACCACGAATGGCCTGTTCCGCGGCTTTGCGCCGGGAGAACGCACGCCCGTCTGGATGAGTCACGGCGACCATGTGACCGACCTTCCCGAGGGGTTCATCCACAGCGGTTCCAGCGCCAACAGTCCCATCGCCGCCTTCGAGGCACCGGGGAAAGGACTGTACTGCGTCCTGTTCCACCCCGAAGTGCACCACACGCTGCGCGGTGCCGATATCATCCGGAACTTTCTGTTCGACGTGTGCGGATGCAGCCCTGAGTGGACCGCGGGCCATTTCATCGAGGAACAGGTTCGCATCATTCGCGAGCGGGTGGGATCACGGCGTGTGATTTGTGGCTTGTCGGGCGGTGTGGACTCCTCGGTGGCCGCGGCCCTCGTGCATCGCGCGATCGGCGACCAGCTCACCTGCATCTTCGTGGATCACGGTCTGCTGCGTGAGCATGAGCGCGATCAGGTGGAGCGGGTATTCCGGGCCAACCTGGGGCTGGACCTGCGTGTGCTGGATGCGTCCGATCTGTTCCTGTCACGCCTCGACGGGGTCGAAGACCCGGAACAAAAGCGCACCCTCATCGGACACACCTTCATTGACGTCTTCGAGCAGGCAGCCAAGGACGTGGGTGGGGACGTGGGCTTTCTGGTGCAGGGGACGCTCTACCCCGACGTGATCGAGTCGGTCAGTCCGCGCGGCGGGCCGTCGGTGACCATCAAGACCCACCACAACGTGGGTGGCCTCCGTCCCAACCTGCCGTTCGAGCTTGTTGAACCACTCCGCGAACTGTTCAAGGATGAGGTGCGGAACGCCGGCCGCGAACTCGGCCTTCCCGAGGAGATGGTGGGGCGGCATCCGTTCCCCGGCCCGGGCCTGGCCATCCGCATTCTGGGCGCGGTGAGTCGGGAGAATCTCGCCATCCTCCGGAAGGCCGACGCGATCTACCTGGACGAGATTCGTGATGCCGGTCTCTACGACCAGATCTGGCAGGCGTTTGCGGTGCTGTTGCCGGTGCGGGCCGTGGGCGTGATGGGGGACGGACGGACCTACGAGAAGGTGGTGGCGGTGCGGGCCGTCACGTCAGTGGACGGCATGACGGCGGACTGGTTCCCGTTCCCGCCGGAGGTGATTGGCCGGATCGCCAATCGGATCATCAATGAGGTGACCGGCGTGAACCGGGTGGTGTACGACGTGAGCTCGAAACCACCGGCCACGATTGAGTGGGAATGACGCGTACCGGAGGGGCCGCCCCACCCGTCGTGATGCCGCCAGACGACGACGAGCCAAACGAAACACGGGCGGCAGAGTCTCGCTCCACCGCCCGTGTCACCTCTCGCCGTGACGGCGGCAGGTCGCCGGCGCGTGGCGCGGTCCCGCCTGCTCGCGTTGCGACTACCTCCCCTTAGGTTTTCTTCTGCTCCAGCAGCGCCAGAAACTCCCCCGGCTCCTTGAGCTTCGCCAGCCGCTCCGGCACATCGGCTTCCTTGGCGAACTGGGCAATCTTGCCCAGGACAGGCAAATACTGGTTGGAAACTTCGAGCGGGGGTGCGACAATCAGGAAGAAGTAGTGAACCGGCTTGTCGTCGATCGCCTTGAAGTCCATCCCTTCCGTGCGACGACCGAATGCCACGCGCAGCCGGCTCACCACCAAGGAACGACAATGTGGAATGGCGATCCCGCGGCCAATGCCCGTGGATCCAAGGTTTTCCCGCCGTTTCAGCATCTTGAACAGCATGGCTTCGGACTTCTCATCGAGTTTGAGCAGAGCGATCAACTCGCGCAACACATCGTCCTTCGACTGGCCCTGCAGGTCGAGGGTGAGGGCATCGGGGGAAAAGAAGTCGCGCAAGTGCATGAGGGATCAGATGTTGGAGGCGTTGGCGGGAACCTAAGCGGGCTGTATCTTGGGGTCAATGAAGCCGTTCCCGTATCCCGTCGCGTACGACACGCCGTTGTTTCTGGCCCCCATGGCCGGGGTCTCGGAACCGCCGTTCCGGGCGCTGTGCCGCGCCTTCGGGGCCGACGTGGTCGTGTCCGAGTTTCTGTCGTGCGAGGGGCTCCGGCGGGGCATCCGGTCGGTCCATGACGGTGCCTGGTTCACGGATGCGGAACGTCCCATTGGCATCCAGCTCTATGGGGCGGATCCGGTCAGCATGGCCGAGGCGGCCGGGCTGGTGACACAGCACTACCAGCCCGATTTCATTGACATCAACTTCGGGTGCCCGGTCAAAAAGGTGGTGCGCCGGAACGGTGGTTCCGGTTGCCTCAAGGATCTCGGGCTGGTCTCGTCCATCATCCGCGCGGTACGCGGCGCCACCCACTTGCCGGTGACGGTCAAGACGCGCTCGGGTTGGGATGAATCGCAGCGCGATCCCGTGGACATTGCGTTGCGGTGTCAGGACGCGGGCGCCCAGGTGTTCACGCTGCATCCCCGGACGCGCAGCCAGATGTATACGGGTGAGGCGCGGTGGGACGAGATTGCGCGTGTCGCGGACGCCCTCGAGATCCCGGTGGTGGGCAACGGCGACATCAAGACGTCGCACGATGCGTTCCGGATGCGGGAGCAGACCGGCTGTGCCGGCGTGATGATCGCACGCGCGTCGTTCGGCAATCCGTGGATTTTCACCGAGGCCAGGGCGTTGCTACAGGGTGAGGCCCTGCCTGCGGCCCCGGACCCGGCGGAACGGTTTGCCGTGGCCCTGCGCCACGCCCGCCTCCAGCGCGATATCAAGGGAGACGGTCGCCGCACAGCGATCGAGTTCCGGAAGCATCTGGGGTGGTACATGAAGGGTATGCATGGGGCGGCCGAGTTGCGCCGGACGCTGCACCAGATTGAATCCATGGCAGAGATCGAGCGGATCTTTGCCGACTACCTGGCTACCGAGGCGGTTGCCGCGTGACGAGTTCCAGCCGATGAGTTGGATTGCGCTTGTAGGGTTGGCCGCCGCGTCCGCCGCTATTGGTTGGGTGGCTGGCCGGCGTGGCCCAGGTGCGGCGGAGCCGGTCGCCGAGCAGGTGTTGCCGGCAGACCACCAGCACCTATTGGACCTGTTGCGCCGGGCACACCGGGCGTTGGCCGCCGTCTTCGTCTATGAAGACGACGAAGCGGTGGTCGCTGAGCATCCGCGCGGCGTCAACCGTGACGCGGTAGGACGCGGGGAGGCCTTGGCCCGCGTGGCGCTGCACGACGGCCGGCAGCACGTCACCAAACAGGCGGAGACGGTACTGGCCGTTGGCGACGGCGGCGTCGGCGTGGCGATGGTATTCCCGGACAAGGACGTTCCGGAGGAGACGATTTCGCGGGCATTAGGCGACCTGCGCCGGCTGTGTGCCGGCTTGGAAGCCCAGTATGCCCGCGAACGCCGGTGGGGAGCCTACCGCAGGGCAGGGCAGGAAACGCTGCAGGCCGCGCTGGCGGATCTGTGCGAGCAGGCCGCTGACCTGGCGGGGGTCCCGGCCGTGGTGGTGCTGCGCGACGCCATTGGTGAGGGCGCCCACGTGCGCCGCGTGTCGTACGGCTCCGATCGACGATTGGAGAACCTGTCGGTGCCGGCGTCGGCGGGCGCTGGGCGGGCCGCTATGGAAGACACGACGATTACCTGCGAGACGTTCGAGGAGATGTTCGGCCAGCGCCTCGACGACCGGCGTCAACGGGACGAGTTCTCGATGGCCTTTCCGTTACGTGATGGTGGCCAGCCCGCAGGTGCCGTCGTGGTCTATGGTCTGTCCCGCAGCGCCGCGCACGCCGTGGCCGTGGAGCTCGAACGCATCGCCATGGAGTTCGGCCCGCGCGTGGCACAGATGCAGGCGGTGTGGGCGGCCGGACATCGCAGTACGCTCGACGCCCTCACGGGACTCGGCAATCGTCGGGCGATGGACGAACGCTTAGCCCAACATGTTGGCGACGACCATCTCGGCTTCCTGTTGCTGGACCTGGATCACTTCAAGAAGGTCAACGACGAGTTGGGTCACGCGGCTGGGGACGCGGTCCTCAAGCACGTCGCTGGCGTCCTCAAGGCCACGCTGCGCGAGCAGGACATTCCGTGTCGGATCGGCGGGGAGGAAATCGCGGTGATCCTGCCCGCTACCAACCTGGCCGAAGCCGAGCTGGCCGCTGAGCGGGTGCGGAAAGCGGTTGAGGGGAGTCGGGTGGTGGTGAGTGGGCGGGAGATCGCGATTACGTGTTCCGTCGGCGTGGCCGCCAAGCCCGAGACCACGAGCGAAGTGGCGAACTTGCCGGCGGTGGCCGACAAGGCGCTGTACAAGGCGAAGGAGAGTGGTCGCAATCGGGTGAAGGTTGCGGCCGGAAGCTGAGAGGTGTGACGTGCGCGTGTCATTGGCATTGGTCGTGGTTCTCATGGGTGCGTGCGATGGTGACGCTCCGCCCATCGCCGTCCCGGTAACGGGATGGGACGCGGTCCTGGTGACGGAGATCGCGGGCTCCGATGCGGACGGAGAGGTGGTGCTGGAACTGGTCACCGGTGCCGTGCGACTCGCTGACGGCACGATCGTCGTGGCGGACGCCCTGGCCAGCGCGCTCAAGTTTTTCAGTCCGGAGGGTGATCTCGTTCGGACCGTGGGCCGCCATGGTCGTGGGCCGCAGGAGTTCACCACGATTGGGTGGTTGGGGCGGTGTGGCAATCGGATCGTCGCGTTCGACAACAACACCGGATCGGTCGCCCTCGTATCACCCCGCGGCGACATCGAGCGGCGGCTCCAGCCGTCCGCACATCCCAGCCAATCCATGTCGTTGAGTTTCATGCGCTGTGCGCCCGATGGCCGCATGGCCTTCGCTGGGTTCCCGCGGCTCCTGCCGGGCGGTTGTCTCGATGACATGCATGCGTGCCAGCCGATGCACACCTTGCTATCAATCGCTGATGGGGACGGAGAGATCACCGACACGATTGGTGAGGTGTTCGCCGCCGAGATGCGGCCCTTGGGTAGCCTCATGCAGTTCGCGATGTCGAACCATGCCCTATTCGTCGGCGCCTCGGCGTCGGACACCGTGGACGTCTATGACCTGAATGGCCGCCTGCGCGGGTTCATCCTGCTGGAGCTACCGGAGGTCCCTCCGACGACCGCCAACTACGACTACGCGATTGGCGAACGGGTGGCCATGAGTCGCGACCGCGCATGGCAGCTGGAGTGGATCGAGCGCATGCGCCGGGTTCCCATGCCCGAGGTTCGGCCGAGATACTCGGGCCTCTTCGTGAGCCCGGGAGGAATCTTGTGGGCGGTGATATCGCACCCGGGTGACACGTTGACGTGGCTTCGCTCGGTGAATGTCGACGGGAACGTGGGACCGGATCTGCGGATTCCGCACGGACTGAGGGTGTTGGACATGGGGGATGACTACGTGATCGGGACCTACGAGCACGAGGGAACCGGCGACCCCCATGTGGTGGTATACCGCTTGGAGCCCCGGGGGTAGTTATATTGTCCGGTGTCAGTTGATCGAGGGGGCGACTGGTTTCGACGGGTCTAGTGAATGATTCGCTGCGTGCCCAGGTCTCCGGTTTACCTGGCTAAACAACTGGAAAATGCACAACTGCCAACACTGACTTGGCTCTGGCTGCCTAAGCTTCTGGCTTAGCGCACCATGCTCGGAAGGTAGCCCGCCTGAGGCGACCCCCGAGTATCGCAAATTCGGGCTGGTGTCGCGCGTACTCCTCTGCGCGTGATACGAGAACACAGGGGGATTGGCCGCAGGTTGGGCGGTTGCGCTCCTGCCGGCGGCGACACCAAGCGCAGCCTACGCACGTAGTGGTGGATCGGGATCGAGGCTCGGACCGGGGTTCGAATCCCCGCGCCTCCATGAGGACCATGACCGCACGTTACCTTCCCTTACTCGGCCTGCTGGCGTGCGGTCCCGCACCCCGGCAGGCTGCGCCTGCTCCCGTACCGGCGGTCGTTCCGGGGGCGTCAGCTCCGGCGCCTGCCAGCACCCGTCCGTCGCATACTGACGCCGATGTGCGCTTCATGCAGGGCATGATCCCCCATCATCAGCAGGCCATCGAGATGTCGGCGTTGGTGCCGGGCCGGACCATGACCCGCGACATCATGCTGCTGGCCCAGCGCATTACCATTTCCCAGGAAGACGAGATCGCTGCCATGCAGCGGTGGTTGCGCGATCGCGATCAACCGACGGAGATGGACCACGGCGCTCATGCCGACCAGGAGATGCTGATGCCGGGCATGCTTACCCGTGCGGAGATGGATCGTCTGGCGGTGGTGCAGGGCGTCGCATTTGACCGGTTGTTTCTGGAGTTCATGATGCGACACCACGAGGGCGCCATCCGCATGGTGGCCGAGTTGTTCAGTACGCAGGGGGCGGGGCAGGATCCCGAGATGTTTCAGTTCGCGTCGGAAGTTGATGCGGACCAGCAAATGGAAATCGCCCGTATGCAGCGTCTGCTCGAGACCCTTTCTTCGAGGTAGGAATGCGTCGTCTGATCCCGTTGACTCTTGCCCTTGCAGCAGTGACTCCGATGGCCGCGCAGGAAGGTGACCGCCGCGAACCCGCCTTCACGTGGGATGCGCGGGACCCGCGCATCGGCCTCCGGGCCGGCCTGCACGATGCCGGCGAAGCCGCCTGGAACCTGCGCCGCGTGGCGTCGGTGCCCAAGCCCGATGGCTTCTTCAATCCGGCCAATCCCGGTGACTTCGCGTTTGCGACCTCCGACTTGGCGTTCCGCGATCAGTACCTGTTTCAGGGCAACTTCCACGGGTTCTTGATCTATGACATCAGTAATCCGCGCGCGCCTCAGCTCGTCTCGATGACGCATTGTCCGGGGGGCCAGGGTGACCTGTCCGTCTGGGGCAACCTGCTGTTCATGTCGGTGGAGCAGACGCTGGGCCGCGCGGACTGCGGTACGCAGGGGGTACAGGACACGGTGAGCGGCGAACGCTTCCGCGGCATCCGCATTTTCGATATCTCGGACGTCAGTGCGCCGCGCCAGATCGGGCTCGTCCAGACCTGCCGCGGTTCGCACACGCATACGCTGGTACCGCACCCCGAGGATGACGAGACGGTGTACATCTACGTGTCGGGGACGGGTGGTGTGCGCTCGCCGAGGGAGTTGCCCGGTTGCTCGCGCCTCGGGCCGGATGAAGACCCGAACACGTCGCTGTTCCGTATCGAAGTGATTCAGGTGCCGCTGGCCGCACCACAGAACGCGCGCGTCATTGCCGAGCCCCGCATCTTTGCCGACTCGGCAGGCAACATCGCCGGCCTGTGGCAGGGTGGTGACTATGGCCCCGGCACGCAGCGGAGTTCCCGGACCCACCAGTGCCACGATATTACGGCGTATCCCGCAATGGGCCTCGCCGCTGGAGCCTGCGCCGGTAACGGGATCCTGCTCGATATTTCCAATCCAGCCAATCCCGTCCGCATCTTCGAAGTGGCCGACCCGAATTTCGCTTACTGGCACTCGGCCACGTTCAACAACGATGCGTCAACCGTGATCTATACGGACGAGTGGGGCGGGGGCACGCAGCCTCGCTGCCGCGAGACCGACCCGCCAACCTGGGGCGCGAACGCCAACTTCCGCCTGGAGAATCGCCGCCTGGAACTGGCGGGCTACTTCAAACTGCCCGTGCCGCAGACGTCGTTGGAGAACTGCGTCGCGCACAACGGCTCGGTCATTCCCGTTCCCGGCCGGGATCTCATGGTGCAGGCGTGGTATCAGGGCGGGCTGACCATCATCGACTTTACGGATCCCGCCCACACCACCGAAGTGGCGTTCTTTGACCGCGGCCCATTGAGCGACTCGGCGATGGTGCTCAGCGGATTCTGGTCCACGTACTGGTATAACGGCTTCATGTATGGGGCGGAAATCGCGCGCGGCCTGGACGTGTTCCAGCTCTCGCCGAGTGACCACCTGAGCGCGAACGAAATCGCGGCCGCCGCGGCGGTGCAGATGGACGTGTTCAACGCGCAGACCCAGCCGCACATTACGTGGCCGGCGATTCCGGTTGTGGCCCATGCGTACCTGGATCAATTGGCGCGGTCGCAGTCGCTGCCGCGCAATCGCATCAATCAGTTGCGCCAGATGGCGGATCGTGGCAATGCCACGCAACGCCAACAGGCGGCGACGCAGCTCGAGCGGGACGCCGGCTCGGCCCCGGCCGTAGACGCGCGCCGCATGCGGGGATTGGCGGAGACGCTGCGCGGGTTGCCGTGAGTGTATGGTGCGGTGCGGTCGAGGACGCGGCGGCCTAGGGTACCACCACCCAGCGCACGCCCTCGCCACGACGGAGGCGATCCATCCCCTCGTTGATCTCCGCGAGCGGGAGGGTCCCGCTCACGATCGGGGCCAGCCGGATGCGACCGGCCTCGACCATCCGCAGCAGTTCGGGATACTCGCCGCCGCCGCAGCCGAGACTGCCCACCACCTCCAGCTCATTGAACATGATGCGTGCCGCCGAGAACGTGACCTCGGCGTTGGCGTAGCCGATCACACACAGCCGGCCGCCCCGGCGCAGGAGATCAAATGCCGCCCGCATGGTGCTCGGGTTGCCGATCGCCTCGAACGCCACATGCACGCCGCCGCCCGTGATTTGTCGCACGACCTTGTCCGGTCGGTCGTGCTTGGATGGGTTGATCGCATGGTCGGCCCCCAGTTCGGTGGCCAGGGCCAGACGGTCGGGGTTCAGGTCCAGCGCGATGACCCGGCCGCCCACCGCGACCGCACATTGCACCACGTTGAGTCCCACCCCGCCACAGCCCACCACCGCCACCCAGTCGCCCGCTGCCACGCGGCCGCGACGGGTCACTGCATGGTGGGGCGTCGAGACCGCGTCGGCCACGATGCAGGCGTGTTCGAGCGGAATCACGTCAGGGACACGCACCAGGTCTGCCGCGGGCGCCACGGCGAACTCCGCGTAGGCGCCGTCGCGATGGTTCCCCAGCATCGCGAGGTGGTCACACAGATTCTCCCGGCCGTGCCGGCAGTAGCCGCAGCGCCCGCAGGAGAGCACCGAGGGGATGAGAACACGGTCGCCTTCTGCCCATCCGGAGGTCCCCGGCCCCAGCGCCGCCACCGTTCCAGCCGCCTCGTGTCCCAGGATCAACGGCGGATCGCGGAAGGTCTTGACGCCGTGGTCGAGGTAATGGAGGTCCGTATGGCACATGCCGCAGCCCGCGATCCGGACCAGGACCTCACCCGCCGCCGGCGCCGGGGTCGGAACGTCTTCAATCGTGAGCAGCAGGCCTGCGCCGTGAAACACCGCAGCTTTCATCGCGACTCTGGCCTGACGTAGAGGGTGACGAACGCCCAGGCGGCCAGCCGGCAGCCGCTGCAGTCCTCCTCGAGCCGTTCGGGGGCCACGGGGTCGGCCACGACCGCGAGTCCTGCTTCCCGATAGACCTGGATCAATTCATCCGCCCGCCCGCGGGCGACCGTACAGCGATACTCCCAGCCGTCGGCCAGGCGCGCGGGGTCCGGCGAGATCGGGTCGAGATGCCGGAGCATGCCTCAGGCACTCAGCAGATTCCGCTTGGCGGCGCGCCGCGTGGCCAGCAGCCCGGCGCCGAAGGCGGAGACGAACTGGACCATGTCGCCGGGCGGAACGTTGACCTCGCTCGCCAGCTCGGTGCGGATGACCTCCACCATGCGCGAGAACCGCAGGATGCCGCCGATGACCGTGAACTCGGGTTCCATGCGCACACGCTTCATGAGCTGGACCGAGCGCCCGACCAGGGACACCATCGCGCCATGCATGATGTCGGCGGGCGGCACGCCCTGCGACAGGTGGTTGATGACCTCCGACTCGGCGAACACCGCGCACACACCGGAGATCGGAATCACGTCGTGCGAGGTCGCCACCAGCGGGCCGATCTCTTCCAGCGCGTACCCCATGTACCGGGCGGTCTTCTCCAGAAACGCCCCCGTGCCCGCCGCGCATTTGTCGTTGAGGCGAAACGAGTGGACCTTGTGTCGCTCGTCGAGCTTGCTGGCCTTCATCGTCTGCCCGCCCACGTCCAGCACGGTGCGCGTACCTGGAAACAGGTGAGCGGCGCCGCGGGCGGCGGCCGTCAGGTCCGTGATCTGCACGTCGGCGTTCACGGCCTGATGTCGCCCGAATCCGGTGGCGGCGACATAGACGATGTTGTCGCGGCCGACCCCCGCGTGCCCGCATGCGTCCGCCAGGGCGCGCTCGGCGGCCTCGCCCAGCCGGAATCCCGTCGGGCGGAGCGCACGACCCACGATGGTGCCATCGTCATCGAGCACGATCGCCTTGGTGTAGGTGGAGCCGATATCGATGCCGGCAACGAGTGCCATCACGCCTCCCGGCTTCCGGTGATCGGGGCGCGGCTGGTGTGGATGTGATCCAGCGCAAACAGGGCGGCACCGAGCGCACCGATGTAATGCGAGTCTTCGCTCACGTTGACCGGGGCATCGAGGCGCTCGTTGACCGTGGCGATCATGGCGAGGTTCCGTGCCACGCCTCCCGTGAAGGTCACCTCAGACTCGATGCCAACACGCCGCAGCAGGCCCACGGAGCGCGCGGCAATAGACTGGTGTACGCCCAGCAGGATGTCCTCGATCTTCTTCCCGCGGCCGAGCCAGCTCAGCACTTCGGACTCGGCGAACACCGTGCACGTGGTAGAGATCTTCACGGGGCGCTCGCCGCCGAGGGCGGTCGCTCCGAGGTCGTCGAGCGGGATGTCGAGTGCGGACGCGGCGGCCCCCAGAAACCGGCCCGTGCCGGCGGCGCACTTGTCGTTCATGCAGAAGTCCACGATGTCGCCTGTTGCGGCGACCCGGATGGCTTTGGTGTCCTGGCCGCCCATGTCGAGCACTGTCCGTGTGCCCGGGAACATGTGGACGGCGCCGCGGGCGTGGCAGGAGATCTCCGTCACCTGGGTGTTGCCGAACGTGACCTTGTAGCGACCGTAGCCGGTGCCCACGATGAACTCGACCTCTTCCTCGCGGAGCTTCCCGTCGTCGAGCGCCTGCTGGAAGGCGTCCTCCGCGGCTTTGACCACGTTGGCGCCTGTGGGCCCCAGTGAGCGCGCAACGATGCAAGCGGCCTCGTCCACGATGACGGCTTTGGTCTGGGTGGAACCGACGTCCACGCCGGCGGCGTAGGCCATGACTACTCCGTGACCCGGGGCGCGGCCTGCCGGCGGCGCGCCGCCAGGCCCTCGAAGAAGGCGTCCACGCGGTTCTTGAGTTGCGCCTCGGAGACCACCCGCCGGTCCATCATGTCGGACTCGATGAAGAGGCTGGGGACGTCCCGGCGCGCCATCAACGCCCGTCGCGTGTCGGCGAGTCCGGTGCTCACGGTCCGGCAGCTTTTGATCGGGTGGTAGACGATCCCGTCCGCCTGGTCACGCTCGACCATGTCCAGCAGGAGATCCGTCTGGAAGAACATGCTGTCCATCGCGTCGCGGACCCCGAGGAGCAGACCCTCGGCCAACCCTTCCAGCGGGTCGGCGAGGTCGTATTGCAGCCCCAGATTGGAGCCTCCGGACGCGAACCACAGGTAGGTCGAGTCCACGAACGTGCCGCCCCAGTGGGAAAACATCTCGGTGAACCGGCGGAAGATCGGGTAACAAGGCACGCCCACGAAGATCAGCCGCCATTCTTCCTCGGTGAGCGTGCCGATGCCGTGAGCGGCCTTGTACTCCATCTCCTCGACCAGGCGCTCGAAGTACTCGGCGCCCTCCCGGGTGCCGCGGAGACCGTTGGAGATGCCGAGATAGATGGTCCCGTCGGACAGGGCGTTGAACACCGAAGGCCGTGAGGCATTGAGTTCGAGCAGGCGGGCCCAGGCGCGGTTCATTGTATTCGCGTGCGCCATGTGCTCGCGCAGACGGTCCACATCGAACCGGACGCCGCTCACACGTTCCAGTTGCGGGATGATCTCGCGCAGCTGGGCGGCGACGTAGCGCCGGTCGCGCTCGAAATCGGGAGTGCCCGGTGCCGGACGGCGTCCCGCCTCGCGGGATCCGGGCACATCCACGGTCAGGACCGGGACCTGGTACATGCGTTCCCAGATCTCCGCCCACTTGATGTAGGTGTTGCAGGCGTTGGTATGGACCGCGACCGCGGGCTTGGGAATCCGGCCCATCGGGTGCTCGCCGCCGCGCAATTGGACCGCGACATCGGCCTTGACGTAGCCGCAGATGTCCGGGGAGTACCCGTAGTCCTCCGCTTCATCGAGGAACTCGTGCGAGACACGGCGCACGGCCGTCTGCAGCGAGTTGATCTCGGGAAACACGATCGGGAAGTCGAACGCGCGCAGCAGTTCGGCCATGCTGCCCATCACGAATACATACGCGGCCGGGCGGCCGGCCTGCGCCGAGGCGTCGAGGGCGGTGAACCAGTCGCGGATCAGTTGAGCGCCTTCGGCGTTCGCGCGGCCGACCAGGCCGTCCGTACCCGTTACCATGGCATCCTCATTCGTACAAGAGGTTCTCGACGAAGGTCTCGAGCTGAATCTCGAGGTGTTCGAAGCTCGACATGTTCTCTTCGAACTCGCTCACGAAGTACGCGATACCGGCGCCGTCGAGGGCCCGCGTGTACACGACCTGTTCCTCAAGGCCCGGTTCGCACATCTTGGCAGAGGTCACGATGGCCGCCTGGGCCTTCGCGGCCTCAATCCGCTCGAGCAACATGCGCTCCTTGGGCTTGCGGGTATCGTGCTGAACCGGGCTGTGGGCGGAACCGTCGATGTACGCATCCGCCAGGGCACGCAGCGGGTCGCCAGCCGTCGGGACATCCTCGAGGAGCCACCGCAGCCCGATCAGGAGATCGTCGTCCACGACGTAGCAACTGCGCGCGATGGCCCGCAGGAGGTCAAGCGGTGGCTGCTCGCAGAACCCCCCTTCGAACACCACGCGGATGCGGTCCTGCGGGCGACGATCGCGTGCCGCCAGCCGGGGCATCAGCCACGCGAGGATCTCGTTGTGCTCCTCGCGCGTGATCAGCCCGCCCAGCGCCGTGAGAACCCACGCCTCGTCCACCGGCAGCCGCCACGGCTCGCTTCGCTTAAGCGCGTACAGTTCCCGGAGCAGGGCCCGGTTCCGGTTGAACACCGTCATGGAGGCCCGCAGGGCGTTGTCGCTGACCCGATGGCCGGCGATCGCTCCCACCAAGTCGCGCAACCGATCGTATTCGTCACGCAGATAGATCGCGCTGTGGGTGGAGTTGGGGTTCTGCGGGAGGTACAGGATTTGGCAGGGATACGACGTGTTGCGCCCGCAGACACCGGCGAGATTGCGGGCCGCGTCACAGATGGGGTGCGTGACGAACAGATCCAGTTCGACCCGGCCCGAGAGGACCAACTCAAGCGAAGTCTTGAGTATCGAGCAGAGGTACGACCCGAAGTGCGACTCCGCTTTGGTGGCCTCGATGGGCGCCCCCCGCATCTTGAAGGGCAGCATGCCCGCGGCGTCGGCGATTTCCTCGGGGAAATAGACCTGAAAGTGTCCGAGCACCTTGCCCCCCGCCG
>JBBDNM010000023.1:0-6633 GCA_040877595.1 Gemmatimonadales bacterium
AGGAACAGCGTCCGCTCCACGAGATGCGGGGGCGAGGGTGGGGGAAGTGGCTCAAGGGGGATCGCGCCGGCGCACGCGGAAGCGACCAGGACGACGGCGGCGGCGGTCCGCCCCCTCATCCCGACGACCGCACGCGCCGGGCCTCGAAATGCGCGTCGCGCACGGCCCCGTCGGCGCTCGTGCGCAGGTGGTCGAACAGCAGGGCGGCAGGCGTGCGTTTGCGCAGGCGCACCTGGTACCGCAGGGTGACGGTCCCACCAGGCGACGGGATCGTTTCCACCAGGCGCCACTTCCGGACTTCGTGGTCCAGCACGCGTTCGATGCGACCTTGGGCGCCCAGGTCGTGAAGGACAATGTCGAGGATCCCCCGACGCCCCGCGGGCTTGCCCGCGACCGTACGGACGTTAGGAGTCGGGCAGTGACCGAAGTCGCAGCGCCAGAGCACCACCGAGGCCACCGTAAACACCATGGAGATGACCGCGGCGGACCCGAGCGCGCCCACCCCGGCGGCGATCCCGATGCCCAACGCGAGGAACACGAAGGTGGCATCACCGATGTCCTTCAACGTGTTGCGGAACCGGACGGCGGCCGCGACGCCGGCCAGCGCAAAGGCCAACGCGAGGCTGTGCTGGATCACCAGCATGATGGCGGCGACGACGAGCGGCAGGCTGACGATGGTCTGCACAACCGACTGATCAAACCCTTCGGACTCGCGAATGGACATGTACCCCCAGGAAACCGGCACCGCCAGCACGAGCGCGCCAAGCATCGCCACCGGGAGTCCGAGCGGGATGCGCAACCCCGTGCCCTGCGGCGCGACCCCGCCGCCGGTGCCAAACAGGGATCCGGCGACGTCCGGGAGAAACCGGACGAGCAGGACGCCGAGGCCACCGAGGACCAGGTAGTACAGGAGGATCTGACGCATCGGTGCACGTGGCACTTGCGTGACGGCATGAACCAAACGGACGAGCACGGACATGGTCGAGCCTCCCGGTGTCAGGCGACAAGCGCGGAACCGCGTACCCCCACAACTCGGTGCCACGCTCGGAAGTTCCGCGGGGCCGCCGGGGCCTGCCACTTCCTGGCGTCGTCAGTGCTCGTGATCGTCCTGGGCCACGCTTCCGTGACGCAGGATCCGCAGGTCGCGCACGATGGCCGGGTCGGTCGGATCGAGTGTGGGCCACTCCGCTGGCTCGGCGGGCATGAACAGGCCCGAGATGTGGGCCATGCCCCCCGCGGGGATGGTGACACCGGTGGGGTTGTCGTACACGCTCACGACCCGGTATCGGTGCCCCGCGACGAGGTGGATGCGGGCATCCTTCAGGCCGAGCCAACTCCGGAAAACGCGCTGCTCGACCCCCACCAGGCGGCCTGCGCGATCGTGCAAGCCGCGGAGCCGGAAGACCAACGCGCCACTCTCAGCGTCCTCGAACCGGAGCTCCACCCCATGATCGTGCAGGTGGCCCCCGACACCGATGATGTCGCCGTCGAGCGGCGCCACAAACTCGTGGGCGCGGACGGACCGCCCCGGCGGAAGGTCGAACGCGGAAGAGGTCCCCACGGCGTAGTTCACATCCACATGCAGCGGAAACCCCGCGCGGGCAATGCCGGCGGCGCGATGCGGCGTGTAGGGCAGCTCCACCACGACATACGCCTCGGGCACGTCCCGGCCGGTCTCATTGTGCCACGTCACGTTGAACCCGAGCCGCATGCCAGCCTCCAGCGACACCCCAACGGAGCGCGGGGCGACGATCTCGCCCGTCTCCCGCCCGGCTCCGAAAAGCCGCTCGACCCCCGGATGGATCAGTTGCGGCCGATCGAGGTTGTAGCCGATGAGATGATGCATCAGGTCACGGGGGAGCGGGCGACCGGTGGCATCGGTGACGGCCATCCGGAACCCACGCAGCCAGCCCCGCACCGGCCAGAGGAACTCCACCAGTGGTCGCGCGTTCTCCGATGCGCCGTGCCCGGCGTCGGCGTGCTGGTGGTCGACTGCGGCGGATGGGACCGCGAACGGTCCCGCATAGACGATCACGCGGGAACGTGCGGAGTCCACCACGACACGCGCGGCGGGGGCCGCGGAATCGGGACGCGACCAGATGGCCGCCGGCGGCACGAGGGGCACGGGCGCCGGGCGCGCACAGGCGGCGACACCCAGCCATAGCAGGATGGGTGCACCAACGACCGCGCGAAACGCTTGCATGATCCAACCCTCCGTTCAAGTCCTCCATTCCTAAAGGCCGCACGGACCCCGAAAAGTTCCAGGGTCGTCGATCCCGGCACGGGGCGCGGAAGCGGCGCGACCGGGCGGGCATTAACTTTGACACATGCCGAAGACCAGCCCCTTCAACGCCCGCGACACGCTCACCCTGCCCGAAGGCGCCGCGACCATCTTCCGTCTTGATGCCCTCAGCAAAGCCGGCGTCGTGGACTCGCTCGACCGCCTGCCCTTCTCCATCCGGATCCTGCTCGAGAACGTGCTCCGCCACTGCGGCAACGGCGTGGTGACGGAGGACCACGTGCGTGCGGTGGCCAGCTGGCGCGGCAAGCCCGACCTGAGCCGCGAAGTGCCGTTCATGCCGGGCCGGGTGGTCCTGCAGGACTTCACGGGGGTGCCCGCGGTCGTGGATCTCGCCGCGATGCGGGACGCGATGGTGGCCCTCAAGGGCGATTCCCAGAATATCAATCCGCTCGTACGCACCGACCTGGTCATTGACCACTCGGTGCAGGTGGATTTCTTCGGGACCACGCAGGCGTTCGCGCTCAACGTCGAGCGCGAGATGGAGCGCAACAGCGAGCGCTACCAACTACTCCGTTGGGCGCAACAAGCCTTTACCAATTTCTCCGTGGTGCCGCCGGGCACGGGCATCGTGCACCAGGTCAACCTGGAATACCTGGCCAGCGCGGTCCTGCGCACCGAGCACGGTGGCGAGCACCTGCTCTATCCGGACACCCTCGTGGGCACCGACTCGCACACCACGATGATCAACGGGCTGGGTGTGGTGGGCTGGGGCGTGGGCGGCATCGAGGCGGAGGCCGTGATGCTGGGTCAGCCGTACTTCATGCAGCTGCCCGAAGTGGTGGGCGTGAAGCTGACCGGCACCCTGCCGGAGGGCTCGACCGCGACCGACCTGGTGCTCGTCGTAACGCAGATGCTGCGCAAGCACGGCGTGGTGAACAAGTTTGTCGAGTTCTTCGGGCCCGGCCTGCCGGCGTTGGGCCTGGCCGACCGCGCGACGATCGCCAACATGTCGCCCGAGTACGGCGCCACGATCGGGTTCTTCCCAGTGGACGCCGAGACGTTGGCGTACCTCAAGCGCACGGGCCGCGATGCGGGCCTCATCGAGCGGGTGGAGCAGTATTGCAAGGCCCAGCACCTGTTCCACACCAAGGACACGCCCGACCCCGAGTACACCTCGACGCTGGAGCTGGACCTCTCGACCGTCGAGCCGTCGCTCGCCGGGCCGCGTCGCCCGCAGGATCGCGTCCTGCTGTCCGAGCTCAAGCCCAGCTTCCTGCAGGTGCTTCCCAGCCTCGTGCCCAAGAGCGCGCGCCGGGCCGCCCCCGACAAGGAGAGTGCCCGGTGGGCCGGTGAGGGCGGGAACTCACCCGCCGTGGCGACCTTATCGTCCACCAGCGTGGCCCAGTGCTCCGACGTCGAGTACGATGGCAACCGGTTCTCGCTGCGCGACGGGTCGGTCGTGATTGCCGCGATCACGAGCTGTACCAACACGTCGAACCCGTCGGTGATGATCGGCGCGGGCCTGGTGGCGCGCAACGCGGTCGCCAAGGGCTTGACCCGCAAGCCGTGGGTCAAGACCAGCATGGCGCCGGGCAGCAAGGTGGTCACCAGCTACCTCAACGCCGCCGGACTGATGGGCGACCTCGAGGCGCTGGGCTTCCACGTGGTGGGGTACGGCTGCACGACCTGCATCGGGAACAGCGGCCCGCTGGCCGAGCCCATCGCGCAGGCCATCAGTGAACACGAGCTTGTGGTGGCGGCGGTGCTTTCGGGCAACCGCAACTTCGAGGCCCGCATTCACCCGCTGGTGCGCGCCAACTACCTCGCGTCCCCGATGCTGGTGGTGGCCTACGCGCTGGCGGGGCGCGTGGACGTTGATCTCAAGACGGAGCCACTCGGACACGACGCCGGTGGCGCCCCGATCTATCTCAAGGACATCTGGCCGAGCCCCAAAGAAGTGCGGGACGCGGTGAGCAAGGCGCTCAAACCCGAGATGTTCACCAAGGAGTACGAGACCGTGTTCGAGGGCACGGACGCCTGGAAGCAGTTACCGATCCCCGAGGGGAAGGGCGGCCGGTACGGATGGGACGCCTCGTCCACCTACATCGCGAACCCGCCATTCTTCACGCACCTGACCAAGACCCCGACGCCACCCACTGACATCGCCCAGGCGCCGGTGCTCGCCTGGCTTGGTGACTCCGTGACGACCGACCACATCTCGCCGGCCGGCGCGATCCCCAAGGACGGTCCGGCGGGCAAGTGGCTCATCGAGCGCGGCGTGAAGCCGGTGGACTTCAACACGTTCGGCGCGCGCCGCGGGCATCACGACGTGATGATGCGCGGGACCTTCGGCAATATCCGGATCAAGAACCGACTGGTGCCCGACAAGGAAGGCAACTGGACCGTGCACTTCCCGAGCGGCGAGGTGCTGAGCATTTATGATGCCGCGATGCGGTACATCGAGGCGGGCACCCCGCTGGTGGTGCTGGCGGGCACCGAGTACGGCACGGGCAGTTCGCGCGACTGGGCGGCGAAGGGTACCGCCCTGCTCGGCGTCAAGGCCGTGATCGCGACAAGCTACGAGCGTATTCACCGATCCAACCTGATCGGCATGGGAGTGCTACCGCTCGAGTTCCCTACGGCCAAGAACGCGGAAGCCCTGGGACTGGACGGAACCGAGACGTTCACGATCAAGGGGATCGGGAGCCTCACGCCGGGCGGGACGGTGAAGGTTGAGGCGGGAAGGCGGGACGGCGGGAAGGTGATCACGTTTGACGCCAAGGTGCGTCTCGATACGCCGGTCGAGATCGAGTACTACCGCCATGGCGGTATCCTGCCGTACGTGTTGCGGCAGCTCGCGTGAGCGTCGCCCCGCGTCGGCGTGATTACAAGGAAGACGATCCCAAGCGGAAGCGCGATATCGCGTCCGACGACCGGATGCGGCTGTGGATGCCACTCTTTGTTGGTACCGGCGTGGGGATCATGTGGGGGGCGGTGCTCGGTGGTAGCCGCTTCGGAAACGCCGTGGCGGGGGCCCTGGTCGGCGGCGTGGTCATGGGCGGGTTCACGATGGTGATTACCAAGCTGTTCATCGGCGGCGCGAGCGAGTCGGTGTCCAAGACGCTCCTGCCGAGCGGGACGAGCACGGCCTACAAGCGGCAGTACTCCGACGCCGAGGCCGCTTCGGCGCGCGGGGACTACCAACAGGCCATCCTCGCCTACACCAGGTACCAGATGGAAGACCCCAGCGACCACCAACCCTATTTGCACATCGCGCGGATCTACCGGAACGAGCTGCAGGACTTTGCGAGCGCAGCCGTCTGGTACAAGCGGGCGCGCAACGAGTCGGTGCTGGATAGTGGTAAGGAAATGTTCGTCACCGAGCAACTCTCCGAGCTATACCTGCACAAGCTCAAGGACCCGCGGAAAGCGATCCCCGAACTCGCGCGCCTGGCCGAGCGGTTTTCGCAGACGCCGACCGGGCAGGCGGCCGCGCGGGACCTCGCGGTGCTGCGAGAGATGCTTTCGCAGGAGCATGAGAATTGGGAGTCGCTTACGGCTCGGTACTACAAGGACAAGAGAACTGACGAGCAGTCGAACTGACGAACGGACGAAGTAAGAACGGAAGGTCGATTCACGGCCCCGTTCGTCAGTTTGTCAGTTCGTCCGTTCGTCCTGAGCCTCAAGGGCTGAGCTCAACCGGCCCCAAAGGAAACTCTCTTGTTTCCACCCCGGATTCGGCCAGGCGAAGGATGGCGGTCACGTAGTACGTGCCCGGCTCCCGCGTCCCCAGGATGGCGGCAACGAATGCCCCCTGCGCGTTCGTCACGAACTCTTCGGAGGGAGCCAGCGACACAGGATTGTTCATCGCTCTGCAGAACATGCCCGCGTCTTCAACTCGCCAAATGGGGACGCCTGCGTACTCCGCATTATCATAGATTCGAAGAAGCCATTCACAGCCCTCGTATGTGGCGACGCCCGCCAACGTGTCCTGTCCAATGTTCACCGCGCGGATCGTCGCCGTAAGAAAAGGAGACCCATCGCGCAGGCCACTATTCATGGTCGCCGACACCACGACGTTTGTGTTCCATGCACTTGATTCGCCCGATTCGGTTGCGCTGAAGCAACCCACAAGGCCGATGACGAAGGGAATCGCGGACAACATCCATAGGCGCGACATGACTAACCTCCTCATTCTAGTAGACATCCACCGAACCCAGACTGCTGAACTCCATCATCATGACGTTCCAGTCGCTGAAGATTGACGCCGAGTCTCCAGCGGTCCACAGGGTATGTAGGATTCCAACGACAGATGCCGACGTATGTGACTCGTTCAGTGAACCGCCCCGGGATTGCCGGAGGCTCCAATCTCTGAGAGGTTGGAGTCATGT
>JBBDNM010000024.1:0-34594 GCA_040877595.1 Gemmatimonadales bacterium
CCGCCAACCCCGGGCACTTAACAACCCCCCGGGGTTCGCGTCATTCCACCATGCCCAATCGCCTGGCAGTACTCGGCCTCCTGCTTCTTGCGCTCCCCCTCGCCGGTCAGACCGGGCGGGATTCGGCCGTTCACCTGCTCAACAGGGCGGCCTGGGGACCGCGACCGGGCGATGTCGAGCGCGTGGCCAGCACGGGGGTCGCCGCCTGGATTGACGCCCAACTTGCGCCACGGCGGCTTGATGATCGCGCCACCGACCGGGCACTCGAACGCTACGGCGTGCTGAGCCAGTCACCCGACGAGCTGCTGGTTCTCTTTCAAGACAACCAGCGTGCCAACCGGGAGCGCCAGGCCATGGGCGACTCGGGCATGATGATGCCGGCCCCTGGCGACCGACCCGTGACCGGCATTCGGCGTGCCAATCTTGAACTGCAACAAGCAACGGTTGCGCGCGCCATCCTGTCCGAGCGCCAGCTGTATGAGGTGCTGGTGGATGTGTGGACCAACCACTTCAACGTCTTCCTCGGCAAAGGGCCGAACCGGGCCCTCGTTGCTGACTATATCGCCACGGCCATTCGCCCGAACGCCGTTGGCCGGTTCGAAGACCTGCTGCTCGCCGCAGGGCGGCACCCGGCCATGCTCATCTATCTGGACAATGCCCAGTCGGTAGCCGAAGGCGCGGAACCACCGCGCCCACCGGGCCGGCGGGGCCAGCGTCCACTTCCGCGGCAGATGCCGAGTGGGATCAACGAGAACTACGCCCGGGAATTGCTCGAGTTGCACACGGTGGGTGTGGACGCGGGCTACACACAGGACGACGTGGTCGCCGTCGCGCGGATCCTGACCGGGTGGAGTCTCGACCCGCGAGGGCGAACCCGCTTCCAGTTTCATGCCTGGGCGCATGATCGCGACGCCAAGGTCGTCATGGGACGCGCCTTCCCGGAGGGACGCGGCGAGGATGAAGGGGTCGCCTTGCTGCGCTGGCTCGCCAACCACCCGTCCACCATGCGCCACGTGAGCGCCCGGTTGTGCGCGCGCTTCGTGGCCGATGACCCGCCGGACGGCTGCGTGGATGCCGGCGTGCGGGCCTGGGAGCGGAGCAACGGCCAGATCACCGACGTCGTCCGGGCCATCCTCATGTCGCCGGAGTTCTGGGCGCCGGAGCATCGCGCCAGCAAGATCAAGTCGCCGTTCGAGTTCGTCGTCAGCGCGGCGCGCGCCTTGGGCGCCGTGCCCGACACGTCCCTCGCGCTGCCACAGATGCTTCAACGCCTGGGGCAGCCGCTCTATCTGTACAGCCCGCCGACCGGGTATCCGGAGCGCATGGAGTCGTGGGTCTCATCCAGCGCCCTGTTCGACCGCTTCAACCTGGCGGTGGCCCTCGCGAGCGGACGGGCGCCTGGCCTGACGGTGAACCTGACCTCGCTCGGGAACCTGGAGAGCATCGCGCAGCAGGTGCTCCCGGGCGGCATGAGTGCCGCCACCCGAGCGGCCATCACGCAGGAGACCGCAGACCTGCCGCCGGCCCAGGCGCGCATGATGATGGTGGGACTGGCCCTGGGCAGCCCGGAATTCCAACGGCAGTAGGAGCGACTCATGACTTGCACGGGCCACATGGATCGGCGCGTCTTCGTCAAGGCGGGCGGGCTCGCACTCGTGAGCCTGGGGCTCGATCCGATCTTCCTCGACCGGGCGGCGTATGCCGCTGGAAGGCGGGAGGGAGGGAAGGCGGGAGGAAAGACGCTCGTGTGCATTTTCCAGCGTGGGGCCGTAGACGGGCTCAACATGATCGTGCCGCACGGAGATACCACCTACTATCGCGAGCGGCCGCGCATTGCCGTGCCGCGACCCGGTCGAGACGGTGGCGCGCTGGACCTGGACGGACACTTCGGCCTGCACCCCGCCATGGCGCCGTTGATGCCCTTCTGGCAGGCGGGCACACTCGGCGTGGTGCATGCCGTGGGCTCGCCCGACCGGACGCGCAGTCACTTCGAGGCGCAGGACTACATGGAGACCGGCACCCCGGGCATCAAGAGCACCGAAGACGGTTGGGTCAACCGCCATCTCGCGCACGCCGCCGACCATGCCGACACGCCGTTCCGCGGCGTCGCCATGGGGCCCCAGTTGCCGCGTATTCTGCGGGGTTCCGCCCCGGCGCTCGCGGTCGGCGACCTCCAGGCGTTCGGCGTGCGCGCGCGGGGTGCCGCCGGCGACCGCATCAGTCGAGCGTTCGAGGCGATGTACGCCGGGGAGCCAAGTGGCATCGTGGCCAACTCATCGGCGGAGGGATTCGAGGCGGTTCGCATGTTGCGCGCGGCCGACATGTCACAGTTCGGGCCGCGCGACGGTGTTGCCTACCCGCGCTCGCCGTTCGGGCAGGCCATGGAGCGCATCGCGCGGCTCATCAAGGCCGATCTGGGCACCGAGATCGCCTTCGCGGACCTGGGCGGCTGGGATACCCACGTGAACCAGGGCGCGACAGACGGCCAGCTGGCGGGCCGGCTGCGCGACTTCGCGTCTGGCCTGGCGGCCTTTGTCCATGATCTTGGTGAGCGCATGGCCGACGTCGTCATCCTCACCATGTCCGAGTTCGGGCGCACGGTGGCCGAGAACGGCAGCACGGGAACGGATCACGGCCACGCGACGTCCATGCTGGTGCTGGGCGGCGGCACCAAGGGTGGTCTGCACGGCACCTGGCCCGGGCTCGATCCCGCCCAGCGGTTCGAGGGCCGGGACCTCGAAGTGACGACCGACTTTCGCGACCTGTTTGGCGAGGTGCTGGTGAAACACATGGGCAGCACCGATCTGCGCCAGGTGTTTCCCGGGTTCACCGCCGATCAATCACGGTGGGTGGGCGTGCTGTAACAGGGGCGTCAGTCCGCCTTCCGCTCCTCGGCGATCTTCTTCGCCAGATCCCCCGGCACTTCCTGATAGCCCGCCGGCTCCGCGTGGAACGTGCCACGCCCGTGCGTGATCGAATGCAGTGTCGTCGAGTACTTGTACATCTCGGCCTCGGGAATCACGACGGACACCTTGGTGAGCCGACCATCGGGTCTCGTGCCCGCAATGTGCCCGCGCCGGCCTGAGAGGTCACCCAACACCGCGCCCAGTGCGTCGTCAGGCGCCCAGATGTCCACGTTGAGCATGGGTTCCAGCAACACCGGCTTGCACTGTTCCGAGACGTGCCGGAACGCCTGGATACCGGCCATCTTGAACGCCTGCTCACTCGAATCCACGTCGTGGTAACTGCCGTCGAAGCATTCGACCTTGAAATCCACCACCGGTGCCCCGGCGATGGGCCCGCGCGCGGACGCTTCCTGAATGCCCCGGTCAATGGCCGGCAGGTACTTGTTGGGGACCACGCCGCCCTTGATCGCGTCCACAAACTCGTACCCACTGCCGCGCGGCAGCGGGGCCATGCGGATCCAGCAGTCGCCGTACTGACCCCTGCCGCCCGACTGCTTCTTGTGCTTGCCCTGGCCTTCGCCTTTGCCGCGGAACGTTTCGCGGTACGCAATCCGTGGTTTGCCGAGTTCTGCGTGCACGCCAAACTTCCGGGCCAAGCGGTCCACGATCACCTCGAGGTGTCGCTCGCCGCGGCCCTTGATGAGCGTCTGGCCGAGTTCGGCGTCGAACACGTGGTGGAACGTGGGGTCTTCTTCGTGCAGGCGTGACAGACCGGTGGAAAGCTTGTCTTCCTCGCCCCGTTGCTTCACGACAATGGAAAGCGTGATGAGCGGTTCGGGAAACGGGATCCTGGGCAGCACTACCGGGCGATCGCGCGTGGAGAGCGTGTCGTTGGTGTGAGTATCCTTGAGCTTGGCCACTGCGCCGATGTCACCGGTGTGGAGTACGCCGACCTCGGTACGCTCCTTCCCCTGCGCCACGGACAAGTGGTTCAACTTTTCCGCCAGGTCGCGGGGCGGATTCCATACCTCGCCCCCGTTCTTGAGCGTCCCGCTCCACACGCGGAAATTGGTGACGTCGCCCACATGCGGTTCGGAAATGGTCTTGAACACCTGGGCGGTGAAGGGCTCGCTGTCGGCTGGTTTGATCTCGACCGGCTCTGGTTTGCCCCAGGTTTCGCCGAGTAACGGGAGACGGGAGGCGGGAGACGGGAGAAGTTCTACGAGTTTGCTCAACAGGGCGCGCATGCCGTAGGTCAGTTCCGCGGCGCCGCAGAGCAGTGGGAACAGTTCTCCGCGGGCGACCCCATGCGCCATGGCGGTGATGGCTTCGTCTCGCTTGATCTCCTCGCCGCTCAAGTAGCGCTCGAGCAACTTGTCGTCCGTTTCGGCGATGCGTTCGATAAGTTCCTGGGCGTACTTCTCGAACCGTTCCCGGTACTCGGGCGGGACGTCCGTCTCGTCGTACTCGCCGGACTTGGTGCCGGCCTTGTACATGTGGCACTTCTTGCTGAACAGATTCACGATGCCGTGGAAGTCCGGGCCTTCCCCCACCGGGATCTCGATCGGGATCACCTTGGGCGTCAGGTGGTCGCGGATATCGAGATAGGCTTTCTCGAAGTCGGCGTGTTCCTTATCCATCATGGACACGTAAAACATGCGCGGGATGCCGCGTTCCTCGGCGCATTCCCATGCGACTTCGGTGCCCACTTCGACTCCGGCCGTGGCCGAGACCACGAGGAGGGCGGCGTCGGCGGCGTGGATGCCGGCCACCATGTCGCCCATGAAGTCCAGGTAGCCGGGTGCGTCGAGCAGATTGATCTTGGCATCCAGCCACTCGGCGCGGGCCAGCGCCAGATTGATGGAGTACTGTCGGGCGATCTCGTCAGGCGTATAATCGGTGAGGGCGGTGCCGTCTTTCACGGACCCATGGCGGGTACTGGAACCGGACACGAACGCGAGGGCATCGACCAGAGAGGTCTTGCCGCAGGCGCCGTGTCCGACGACCGCGACGTTGCGGATCCGGTCCGTAGTGTATTCGCGCATGGCGGGGTCCACCTCCTGCAAAGGGGGTGGAGAATGTGGACCGCGTGGCGTGAGGTGTCAAACGCCGGGCTGAAAAGGCTGCTACCTGATGATCGGAACCCATGGACTTCTCTGACCACGACATCTGGGACACCGAAGCCCAAGTCGCCTGCCCGTACTGCGGCGAGCCGGTGACGATTGCCCTCGATCCTGATGGTGGGGCGGCGCAGTCTTATGTCGAAGATTGTCAGGTGTGCTGCCGGCCATGGCGCGTGAGCGTGCGCTATGATGACCGCGGGGCGGCGGAGGTTGGCGTGGAGCCGGAGTAGGAGCGTTTCGCTCATGGCGTGCGCTGCCCGTACATTGCCGCGTAAGGTCGGTGGAGAACTTGCTGAAAAGGACACGCATGTTCCGAGCCCTGATGTTCCTGCTGGGTTGGACGTTCATGCCGGGCGCGCTCGCGGCCCAGGTGCCAACGCGGTCACCCGGCGGGGCGTGGGTAAGCGGATCGCTGGGAGCCGCCACGCCGCACGGCACAGGTCTCTACGGTACGGCCGCCATACGGTATCGACGGGTCGTGGTGCGCGCACGCTACGCAACCGCCTTCGAGTTCCTGGGCGACTTCAAGGAGGACTGGGGCGGGCTGGTCGGGCTCGTCCTGACGCGGCCGAGCTATCGTGGACTGGTTGTCGCGGCGGCGGGTGTGGGCCAGGTGCGCGGGTCGCGCGGGTGCCTCCTGTGCGGCAGCGCCCCTGACGAACCGGTCCTCGGCGCCCTGGCCGACTTGGAGTTCCGCTATCCGTTCACCAAGGAACTGGGCTTCTCGACTTACATCTATGCCGATTTCAATTCGGATCGATCATTCGGGGGCCTGCCTGTCGGATTGTACTTGGGCAGCATCTGACCCCCGGCCGCTTCTGTTCAGTGACGACCGACGGCCGGAGCCTGGCGCATACGCATTGCACATCCATCGCGCGGGCATGCTACTGATACGACTGTCCGGCAGACGGTCGCGCTCACGATCGGTACCACGTGGACTGGGAGAATCGCGCTTGGCGTACGACCAGAGATCGGTTGGTGGTATCTCCGGCTTCGCCACGACTAATCGGCCGTCGTGTGTCCGACTTCGCCATGATACCTGACCCGGCCGGGCTTTCGTGCGACCTCCGACGTAATTACATTGTACCCACCACTTGGAGGCGCCATGAGAACCCGTTTGATCCGCATCGGTAACTCCCGCGGTGTCCGCCTCGCGAAGCCGCTGCTTGAGCAGGCCGGCCTTGAAGATGAGGTCGACATCCGGGTCGAGCCGGGTGCGGTCATCATCACCGCCGCTGTCATGCCCAGGGCGGGTTGGGCTGAGGCGGCCGCCAGACACGGGCCGGCCGAATTGCTCGACGCGCCGACTGCCACCAGATTCGACGTTGAGGAATGGGCGTGGCGGTAGCCGTCGCCGTGCATCGAGGCGACGTCTTCCTCGTCGCACTCAGCCCCACGCGCGGCCGGGAGATTCGCAAGACGCGCCCGTGCGTGGTCGTCTCGCCCGATGAACTCAATGCGCATATGGGCACGTTTATCGTGGCACCGCTCACGACCGGCAGCCATCCGTATCCCTTCCACATCCCGTGTCGCTTCTCGGGGAAGGACGGCCATCTCGTCCTCGACCAGTTGCGCACCGTGGATCAGGAGCGGCTCGTGAAACGCTTGGGTGCGCTCACGGCGCCGACGTTGGCCAAGACCCTGGCTACTTTGCAGGAAATGTTCGCGGCGTGACGGCCCCCCGAGCGGCCTGGGCGTGCAGAGCCCGCTGGACCGGTTGCCGCCGGATGCGGATCGGGTTGCCTGCGATTGCAGGGCTATCTTGCCAGTGATAGAATGGAAGCAACACCTCTACTAGTTAGCTGGCGCCCCGATCAAAATGCCCGTAAACTCATCCATCAGCTAGATACAAGACCGCACACGGCACCGCAGATCGCCGCAACAGGACTATCCCAAGGGGGCACGATGTCCTTCGCCTACTCACCCCAGAGCCGTGGTCTACAAGATCGCTTCGATACCCGTCGCTTGGCCGACCGACTCGCCGATGTCACGGTGCACCACCGGTTCACACCGGCGGACCGCGAGCTCATCGAGAGTCTCGACATGTTCTTCCTGGCCACCGTCGACGAGCGTGGGCACCCGACGTGTTCCTACAAGGGGGGTGACCCCGGCTTCGTGACCGTATTGGATGAAACGACGCTGGCCTTCCCGAACTACGACGGGAACGGGATGTACCTGTCTATGGGGAACATCAGCCAGACCGGTCGAGTCGGGATGCTCTTCGTGGACTTCGAACGCCAGCGCCGGATGCGGGTCGATGGCGTGGCAGAACTCGCGCTGAACCACGACCTGCTCCAGAAGTACGTCGAGGCTCAATTCATCGTTCTGGTTCGCGCGGATGCCGTCTATCCGAATTGCCCGCGCTACGTACATCACCATAAACTGGTGGAGCGCTCGCGCTTCGTTCCGCGCCTCGACACTGCGACTCCGACTCCCGATTGGAAGCGCTCCGATTGGGCCCGCGACGTGCTAGCGGCGGGGGATCCCGCACGCGAACCACCGGGCTGACGTCGACGCGTAGATGCGCCGCGGAGGCGGCGTCGGGGAGAACCTTGAGTCAGGGCGGTCGGAGTCACCCCCCGACCGCCCGCGCGCAACTTCTTTACATGCTGGACGGCGGCACCATGCCCCGAATCCGCATATACGTCACCAGGTTGCCGTAGTGCTCCCAGTCATGCGTCGCATTCATCACCAGCGCGCCCAACCGGCTCGTCTCGCGGCGGAACACGGTGAGCGGTTCCATCCCGCGCGCGTCGCTGATCGCGTAGGCCCCATCGCAGTACACAGCTGAGGCGGTGAGGGCGGCCACCAGATCCGCCTTGGCCGTGACTTCTTCGAAGTTCTGACCGACCGGGTTCTCCTCGCCCTTGACCATCGAGCAAAGCATGTACCGGGCATTCACGACGTGGCCAAACAGTTGGCCGAACGTGCGCACGGCCTCCGTGGGCCGGAAGCTGTAATCGGCCTCCGGCACCATCTCGGCGGAGCGCTGAATGTTGGTGCGCACCAGTTCGTACAGGGGGCGAACCACCCCTACGGCGGTGGGCTGCTGGGCGGCGGCCGGCGCTGCCATCAAGACTGCTAAGGCCGCCAACGAGAACGAACGCATGGTGCGAACTCCTGAATAAGGGGACGACAAGTATCGCTCCCTTTACCCGGACCGCGCTAGGTCGGGGTCAACGACCGGAGCCAGCCTAGCGCCGCGTCCACTTCCCCGCGCGCCACCGTGTGCCCACCCGGCTCCCAATGCACCGTGACCGCCGCCCCCGCCTGACGCAGCACCTCAGCCAAGCGATCCACCTGACTCGTCGGCACGATGGGATCCGTACGACCCGCGCCGATCAGCACGGACGTACCACCAAGATTCGGCTGTTGATTGGGCTCATACGGCAGCATGGGTGATAGCAACACGGCACCGTAGAGCAACCCGGGCCGCCGCAACAGCATGCTCGCTGCAATGTTGGCGCCGTTCGAGAATCCGACCGCGATCACCCGCGTGGCATCAAAGCCGTACTCCGTTGCGGCCGCGGTCACGAAGTCACCCAGCTCCTCGGTGCGCACCGCGAGGTCTTCCAGGTCAAACACGCCCTCGGCCAGCCGCCGGAAGAACCTGGGCGCCCCGTGCTCCACCACCTTGCCGCGCGGGCTCAAGAATCCCGCCCCCGGCGCGATCATCTGACCCAGGGGGATCAGGTCGTGCTCGTCCCCGCCCGTCCCATGCAACAGGAGCAGGGTCGGGGAGGCGCCCGGCGTGTCGGGTGGGACGTACCTGTGATGGAAGTCCAGCACGCCGGCTCCTTTGGTTCAGACGGCCCGTACGGCCTGCGCCTCAATCTGAATCTTCACTTCATGGGCCACCAGCACCCCGCCCGTCTCGAGCGCAGCGTTCCACGTGAGGCCAAAGTCGCGCCGGTCAACAATGCCGCTGGCGCTGAAGCTCACGCGCTCTCCCCCCCACGGATCCTTGCCCTGACCCTCGAACGTCGCGTCGAGCGCCACTTCGCGCGTCTTGTCGCGCATGGTGAGATCGCCAATCAGGCGAAACGTGCTTCCCGGCTTCATGGTCAGGCCTTCCACGCGCCGACTCACGAACGTGAGCGTCGGGAACTGCTCGACATCAAAGAAGTCGGCGGACTTGAGGTGCTGGTCGCGCTGTTCGTTTCGGGTGTCAATGCTGGCCGCTGCGAACTCGGCCGCGACCGAAGACTGGTCGCGGTTCTTCTCATTCAGGGTGAGCGCGCCTGACAGACCGGCAAAGCGGCCCTTCACCGTCGTGATCATCATGTGCTTGACCGCAAACTCCACCGACGTATGGCCGGCGTCCAAGTTCCAGGTGGCGGTCTCGTTCTGTGTCATGGTAGTGGTCATCGTCTGCACTCCGGCAAAATGGTTAAAAGGTAAACATCTCAGAACTAAGGTTTACTTCCAAAAAAACACCTACGCCTGCTCCATCGCTTCGGCGGCGAGCCCCAGGGTCTTGATCAACGCGGCCGCCTCCTGCTGCTCCTTGCGTGACAACCCGTTCAACGCGCGGTTGATCACTTCCTCGTGCGCCGGGAAGATCTTGCTGATCAGCGCGGTCCCTGTTTTGGTGAGCCGGACATACTTGGCGCGACGGTCGCCCTCGCACTCGGCCCGCTCAACCAGTCCCTTGTCGGTCAAACGGTCCACCAGGTACGTCACCCCACCACTCGACACCAGGATCTTCTTCTGCAGCTCGCCCAGGAGGACCGGACCTTTATGGAACAAGGCCTCGAGGATCCCGAACTCCGTGGGCGTGAGTCCGTGCCGCTCCATGTCCGCTTCGGCATGCCGACGGATAGCGCGGTGTGCGCGGTTGAGCACAACCCAGAGGTTCAGGGCGGCATTCATCTTAGTACTAAGATAACCGTCACCCTGTCGGACCGCAAGGGTGTGCCATAGACTTGGCATATTCATGAGAATCGTCCCATTGCTGACCGTTGTCGCGGCCCTGGCCTGTGACTACAGCACCGGACCGGTCCGATTCCTGGACCTTGAGTTACGGTTGGCGGGATCGGTCATGCACGCCGATTCCAGTTTTGATGTGCGCGTGACCGCAATCAATCGCACCGGCCGACCTCAGCGGCTGGAAACGATGGGAGGATGCGTGATCGGGATGACGTTGGAGGCGCCTGGCAACGCACCGCTTGGGCCGGGAATCGCTTGCCGGGGTATTCTTGAGGTTGTGCATCTGGCACACCGCGACAGCATCCATCGCATGTTTCGACTCACAGCCGATCCGGTCAACAATGGGAGAGGATTCGCGCGCTGGCCCGCCGGGGAGTACGTGGTCCGCGGCGTCCTCGTGGGACCGCACGCCGAAACGATTCGCCGAACGGCCCCCCAGCGATTTGTGCTGGTGTGTCGCGACCCCGCCGCACACGAGTGCTAGTCCGTCACTGATCTCGTACTCGCTATGCCCCCCCGCGTCGGCGTCGCCATCATCATACGGAAGGGCGACCGCGTCCTGCTCACCCTCCGGCAGGGCTCGCACGGCGCCGGCACATGGGCCACCCCGGGGGGCCACCTGGATCATGGGGAAATGCCCGAAGCGTGTGCGGCGCGGGAGGCCTTGGAGGAGGTGGGTGTGACCATCGGCCCCCCGACGTTTCGCGCACTCACCAATGATGTGTTCGCTGACGAGGGGAAACACTACATCACGATCTGGATGGAAGCGGACTGGGTGGCGGGCGAGCCAACGATCGCGTCAGCGCGGGAGCTCACAGAACTGGGGTGGTTTCGCTGGGATGACCTGCCGAGTCCGTTGTTTCTGCCGCTCAGGAACCTCCTGGAGGGTCGGAGCTATGGACCGCCGTGAAGTACGCCGGGACGTCCAGCCGCCACGGTTCCCGCGCCTTGGGCGCGTGCCAGATCGCCGCGACATCGCACACCGTAGGCTGATCGTCCGTGGGCGTCCAGGCCTCGATCAGGCGGGCATCCAGGTCCACGATCCAGTACAGCAGGACCCCGGTTTGCTGATACAACCGCCGCTTGGTGAGCCTGTCGTGGCGTGCCGAAGAGGGTGAGAGCACCTCGACCGCAAACAGAGGGATCCCCACCTCGTTCCACTCGATGGGCACCCGCCCGTCGCGGAGCCCCGCGACGAACAGATCCGGCTGCACCAGGGCTTCCACGCCAAGGTCAAGATCGGCGGGGGACAGCATGACCACACCGAGGCCGTTCGATCGCACATACGGATCCAGCCGACGGAACAACTCCCACACCGCACGTTGGTGCAAGCCCCGCGGTGCCGGGGTCACGAGCAGGTCCCGGTCCACCAGCTCGTAGCGGTTTCCGTCGTCCGGCAACGCGAGTACGTCGGCGCGGGTCCACGATTTGGTTGCGGGAGCCATGACCATAGGGTACGCTCGGCGTAGGAGGAGACGCAAGACATGCCCCAACGTGCCAGCAACCGCCGTACCTACCGAACCCGAGTATCGCGGTTTGGAGCAATTCATCGCGCGGTGGCCGTTCTCGGCGCCGCGGGGAGCTTGGCGTGCGGAGCGACCCCGAGAGACTATGACGTGGTGGCCGATTTCCCGCATGACACGAGCGCGTACACGCAGGGGTTGCTCTGGCACGAGGGATGGTTGTACGAGAGCACGGGCCGCTATGGGCACTCGGAACTGCGCCGGGTTGAGCTCAGCAGCGGAACCGTGGCCGCGCGACATGCGCTGCCCGCCGGTCGGTTCGGTGAGGGCCTCGCGCTGCTTGACGAGAAACTGTTTCAGCTCACGTGGCAGAGTCAGGTCGGGTACGTATACGACCTTGCGACCCTGGCCCTGGTTGACTCCTTCACCTACGAAGGTGAGGGGTGGGGCCTCACCACCGACGGCACCCATCTCATCATGAGCAACGGTACCGCGATGCTGCGGTTCCTCGATCCCGATGGGTTCCGTGTGGTGCGCGAGATGCGGGTGACGGACAACGGATCACCGCTCACAAGCCTGAACGAGCTCGAGTACGTCAATGGGGAACTGCTGGCCAACATCTACCAGAGCGACTGGATTGTGCGCGTGAGTCTCGAAACGGGCCACGTGCTGCAGTGGATTGACCTGATTGACCTCCTGCCGCGTCGCCTGCGTGCGCCGGCCACGGACGTCCTGAACGGGATCGCCTTGCACCAACCCACGGGCAACCTGCTGGTTACCGGAAAGCTGTGGCCGAGAGTGTACGAAATCCGGTTGCGGTAGTCAGGCCACCCATGCGGTCTTCGGATTGGTGAATTCACGCAGCCCAAGCACCGACAGCTCCCGCCCGTAACCTGATTCCTTGATGCCACCGAAGGGCAATCGCGGATCCGAGCGGACGAACGCGTTCACGAAACACAGTCCGGCATCCAGGTGCTCCCGCGCCAGCCGCTCACCACGCGCGGCATCGCGCGTAAAGATCGCCGCGCCCAAGCCGTAACTCGTGTCGTTCGCAGTCCGCAGGGCGTCCCGCTCATCCGTGGCGCGCACCACGCACGCCACCGGTCCGAAGAGTTCCTCATCGTAGGCCGGCATGCCGGGAACCACCCGGTCCAGCAACGTGACCGGGTAAAAGGCGCCGGGCCCCTCCGGAACATCCCCGCCCAACCGCAATTCCGCTCCGCGCTGCACACTCTCGACCACCTGACGATGCAACGCCTCCCGCAGGTCGCGCCGAGCCATGGGACCAACCTCGGTATCCGGGTTGAAGGGGTCGCCAACGACCGTGGCGGCGAGGGTCGCCTGCGCGCGCGCGACAAAGGCGTCCGCGATCTCGGGCACCACGATCCAGCGCTTGGCGGCAATGCAGCTCTGCCCGCTGTTCACCAGCCGGCCGGCCACGCACTGTGACACCGCCAGGTCGAGGTCGGCGTCGGCCAGCACGACATACGGGTCACTGCCGCCCAGCTCCAGCACACACTTCTTGAGCGCCGCACCGGCCATCGCGCCGACCGCGCGACCCGCCCGCGTAGATCCGGTGAGCGTTACGGCGGCCACCTCAGGCGCCCGGATGAGATCGGCCACGGTGTCGGTATCCACAAACAACGCCTGGAACAGATCGTCGTTGCCGAACAGGTCTACGAGCGCGTTGGCACATCCACCCACCGACGGAGCGTGTTTGAGTAACACCGAGTTCCCGGCCATGATCGCGGGCACGGCAAACCGGACGGACTGCCAGAGCGGAAAGTTCCACGGCATGATCGCCAGCACGGGCCCAAGCGGCCGCCAGTCCACGTAGCTCCGCGTGGCTTCCGTTGCGACCGGAATCGAAGACAGAAACCGTTCGCCATTCTCAGCATAGTAGTCGCACGCCGCCGCGCACTTCTCGACCTCGGCCACACCCTGACCTAGCGGTTTCCCCATCTCGGTGGCCATCAGCGCGGCGAGGGCGTCGCGGTCCTTGCGCAGGCGGGTCGCGACCCGATGGAGCAACGCGGCACGCTCAGCGAATGGCGAGATCTTCCACCGCGCAAAGGCGGCCGCACTGCGGGCCAGGATCGCGCCCACGACCTGCGGCGGTGTGTCGGGGTACTCGGCCACGACCGCGTCGGTGGTGGGGTTCACCGATCGAAAGATCATGGCTACAACTTACTTCGTCCCCGCCACGCCGGCCCGCAAGGCATTCACAATCACCGCGATATCCAGCACCTCCTGAAGCACGGCGCCCACGGTCGGCACGATGTACCCTGCCGCGGCAATCACCATGAGCAGGCCGCTCACGCCCAGCCCGAATCCGATGCTCTGCAAGGCGATGCGCCGCGTCCGCTGGCCGATGGCCACCGCCTCCCCGACGCGTTCGATATCATCCACGAGCAGCACCAGATCGGCGGCGTCCGCTGAGGCCGCCGGGGCGTGCGACCCCATCGCCACGCCTACCGAGGCGGCGGCGAGCGCCGGCGCGTCGTTGATCCCGTCGCCCACCATCACCACCACATCGTCCGGCGCCGCGCGCCGTAACTCGTGGATGGCCTCCACCTTGTCGCCGGGCATCAGATCGGCGCGAATGTCGGCGATACCGACCTCCGCGCCGACGGCCTCGGCGTGCGCGCGGCGGTCGCCGGTGAGCAAGACCAGTTGACGCACGCCCTGGCGCTGGAGCCGCCGCACCAGGGCCGGCGCGCCCGACCGCACCTTATCGGCAAGGGTGATGTAACCCGCCGGCTGCCCGTCCACGGTGACCCACGCCGTGGTCGCGGTGGTGCCATCGCCGGAAACACCAACCCAGGCGGCAGAACCGACGGCGACCGCACGCCCCCCAACGCGCCCGCGCACGCCTTGACCCGGCGCCTCCTCGAAGGGATCCGGCGCATCCAACGTGATGGCGCGCGCGCGCGCATGGGCCACGATCGCGGCACCCACGTGATGAGACGACAACTGCTCGACACTCGCCGCGAGCCGCAGCAGGTCGTCCGCTGAACCGCGTTCCGCCACGACGTCTTCCACCACCGGGCGGCCAACCGTGAGGGTTCCCGTCTTGTCAAATGCGACGACACGCGCCCGGCCGATCGCCTCGATGGCCGAGCCCGTCTTGACGATGATCCCGGCGCGCGCGGCCCGACTGATACCGGCAATCACCGCCACGGGAGTCGCCAGAATCAGCGGGCACGGCGTCGCCACGACCAGTACGGCCAAGACCGTGGACCAGTCCTGCGACACCAGCCACGCCACCACACACATGACCAGAGTCGCCGGCGTGAACCAGGTCGCGTACTTGTCGGCCAGGCGCTGGATGGGCGGGCGTTCCCTGCGCGCGCGTTCCACCAGGCGGACAATCACCTGGTACTGACTCTCGGCGCTCGGGCGCTCGGCCCGCACGGTGAGGGCCCCGTCCAGGTTGAGGCTGCCGCTCATCAGCGCCGTTCCGGACTCTGCCACGACCGGCTCCGGCTCGCCGGTCAGCGCCGATTGATCCACATGCGAGCGACCGCTCTGCACGAGCGCGTCCACCGGCACCAGGTCACCGGGACGCACCACGAGTACATCGCCCACGCGTACGGCGTCCACCGGAATGTCCACGACGCCGTCCGGCAAGAGGCGTCGCGCTATCTTGGGCGCGCGCGCGAGCAGGGCCTCCAGCGATCGCGATGCCCGATGCAGCGCGTAGTCCTCGAGCGCCTCGCCCCCGGACTGCATCAGGACGATGACCAGGCCCGCGATGTACTCGTCCACGAGGGCGGCCGTGACGATCGCGAGCGCCGCCACGACGTCGGCCGCGAACTTGCCCGTAAGCAGTCCGGCGATCGTGCGCAACACCAGGGGCGTGCCCGCCAGGACAAGCACGGTGAACACCACACGACGGGCGAGATCGGGACGGCCGAGCGCAAAGGCGAGCACGCCGCCGACGGCCAGGCCCAACACGGCGAGTCCCGCGATAACAGCTCGCGGGACTCGGATATCGTGCAGACCCTGCCGTCCAGGAGGCACTAGGCCAAATCTATCATGAGACGGGCACTCTGCTGGTGAGGGCTTCCGCGGCCTTGGGCATCGTCACGGTGAGCACGCCGTCGGTGAATGCGGCCTGCACGTCCTTCGCGTTCACGGTCTGCGGCAGGCGAACCGAGCGCACAAAGCGACCGACTTCACGCTCCCGCCAGATCTGCTCTTCCGTGTCGCGCTCTTCCGACCGCTCCCGCTTGCCCGACACGGTCAGCACGTTCTGTTCGACCGTGACGTCGAGATCTTCCTTCTTCACGCCCGGAGCCTCCACGCGCGCCACGAACGACGTCTCCGTCTCCGAGAGGTCCATGGCCGGCGTCCACGCCATGGTCATATCCTCGAGGTCCATCCCGAACGGCACTGCAAACAGCCGTTCAAACAGGCGGTCGAGGCGGGGGGCGCCGGGGGGCGCCGCGGGACGAGAGAGCTTGGTGAGTTTCATACAACCTCCAACCAACGCTAAAGTTTGGCCAGTGCCACGCCGCGCACGACGTCGGTCTGGGAGATGACCCCGACCAGGCGGTCCTCGTCCACCACGAACAGCCGGTGGACTTCCAGATACAGCATCTGCTGCGCCGCTTCCTTGACACTGGAGTCGGGCGTGATCCCCACAGGCCGCGGCGTCATCAGGTCGCTGACGGTTCCGCTGCTGAACAGCTGCTCACGTTCAATGCGGCCGTCGGCCTCCGCCATCGCCTGCAGGATGTCCGTCGTGGACAACACACCGAGCAGGTGATTGCGGGCATCCACCACCGGCAGGGCGGTGAGATGATCCTCGGCCAACAGCGCCAGTGCTTCCGGGAGCGGGGTATCGGCGCCCACGACCTTGAGATCCGTAACCATCAGCTCGGCGACATGCATGAGACCCTCCCGTGGTTGCTGGTGCCCATACAAGGTGCCCCCGCGCACGCCAAACCGCGGTGAACCCGCCATGAACGCCTGTTCACAGTTCCTTGCACCTCTGTTGCAACGACGGTGGCGATGTTGTGAGCACCAAGGAGGCACCACCCATGCTCACCACAACCTGGCAACCCATTATCGTCGGCGTGGACGCCACTACCGCCGCCGTGCGCGCGGCACGCTTCGCCGCCGCCCTCGCGGACCGTGCCGGCGTCCCCTGTCATCTGGTGCATGCCGTACCCGAAGTCTGGAGTCTCGCGACGGCACCCAATCCGTTCGCGGGAAGCCCGGAGGCGCTCAATCGCTCGGCGGCGGCCGCGAGCGCCACTGCCGTCCGGGAAGCGCTGCGCGGTCAGGTACCCGACGCGCTGGTGGATGCCTTGGAGGTCCGCATTGGGCGGCCCACGCGCGTCCTGAGTGATGTGGCACATGACCGCCGGGCCGGCTTGATCGTTCTCGGTGGGAAGCACCACTCGACACTGGGGCGCTGGGTGGCGGGCAGTACGGCGCATGCCGTCGTCCGCACCGCACCTGTGCCGGTGCTCGTCACGGTGGGGGATCAACTTCCACACCGACGTGTGCTCTGTGCAGTGGACGTGTCCGATGCGGCCGGGCCCACGATCCAGAACGCCGTGCGGTGGGCGGACCTGCTGAGCGCCGAACTCACGGTGCTTCATGCCATCGAGCCCCTGCCCATTTTCGCCGAGGCGCCCTTCGCGATCACGCCCGAAGAGCACGAGACCCATGTCGAAGAGGCGCTCGCCCGCCTCGTCTGGCCGGCCGTGCCCGCCGATGCGGAGCGTCTGGTCCGGCATGGCGAGCCGGACCGCATCGTGGCGGAAGAGGTCACGCGGCGAAACGTCGACCTGGTGGTCGTGGGTTCCCACGGCCGTGGATGGTTCGATCGTGTCCTGATCGGCAGCATCACGGAACGCCTGCTGGGGGCGCTGCCGGCGCCACTGCTCGTGGTCCCGGTGTCCGCTCCAACCGCCAAGCGCGGCCGCCGCCGCGTGGCCGGGATGGCCGCCCGGCGCTAGTTTCGGAGGACATGGGCGAGCGGGGCCGACCTTCCGACGCACGCCTCGAGTCCGTCATTCGCGCCGGGATCAGTATCTCGGCCGAACGCGGGCTCGAGGCGGTCTTACAAACGATCGCCGACTCGGCGCGCGACGTCATTGGCGCGCGCTACGCGGCGATCGGCGTGCTGGACGTATCCGGCACGGGCTTGAGTCGGTTCATGGTGAGCGGCCTCAACCTGGAACAGCGCGCCGCCATCGGATCCCTGCCGCAGGGTCACGGCATTCTGGGAATGCTGATCGCCGAACCACAGCCGCTCCGCCTCGACGACCTCACCACACATCCCAAGTCCGCCGGTTTTCCGCCGAACCACCCGCCCATGCACTCGTTCCTGGGCGTCCCGATTCCTGGCCGGCGGGGTCCCATCGGAAACCTGTACATCACCGAGAAACGGGAAGCGGCCTCGTTCAGTACCGAGGATGAACAGATCGCCGTGTTGTTTGCGGCCCAGGCCGGCATCGCGGTCGAGAACGCCGAACTCAACGAAGAATCACAACGCCTGCTGGCCGAGGTGCGCGACATGCAGTCGTCGCGGGACCGGTTCTTTGCCACGATCAACCATGAGCTCCGTAACGCGCTCACGGCCGTCTACGGATGGTCCGAACTGTTGGTACGCAAGCTGGGCGACGACGTGCCGCAGGCGGCCCGTGAGGTACACGAAGCGGCGGAACGTACCTTGGCGCTGCTGAATGACCTTCTCGACTTGAGCCGGCTGGAGGCGGATCGGTTGCGGCTCAACATCCGCGAGGCCGATCCTCGTATGATCGTGGAGGAGGCCGTGCGCACGACGGAGCCGACGGCCACCGCATGCGGCGTTTCCATTGTCGTCGCGTGGGGCGACATTCCGTCCCATTGTCACACCGACGCCCAGCGCGTCCGCCAGATCCTCGTGAACCTTCTTTCGAATGCCATTCGCCACAGCCCCGATGGCGCACCCGTCGACGTTCGGGTGACATCTGACCGGGTGGCCTGCACGATCCGCGTGGCCGATCGCGGCGAGGGGATCCCGGCGGCCATGCAGGAACACATCTTCGACGCCTTTACCCGCGGCACCGCGGACGACCGAGGAACCGGTCTCGGCCTGACCCTCTCGCGACAACTGGCTCGACTGCTGGGCGGCAACCTCACCGTCACCAGCACGCCGGGCGCAGGCGCCGCGTTCACGTTGACCCTGCCCTTTGGCGTGAAGATTCCTTCATGAAGGATCGGCGAGCCCGTTCATAAAGGAAGGGTAGAATCCGCCTATGCGAATTCTCGTGGTAGAAGACGACCGCAAGGTCGCGGGATTCATCGAAATGGGCCTCCGCGAGGAGGGCTACGCCGTGGATGTGGCCAAGGACGGCGATGAGGCAACGGTGCTGGCCCACGTCAACGAGTACGATGCGATCCTGCTGGACCTCATGCTCCCGAAGAAGAACGGCCTTCAAGTGGCGGCTGAGCTGCGGCGTGAAGGACGGACCATCCCGATCCTCATGCTGACGGCACGCGATGCCACCGAGGACGTGGTCCGTGGCCTCGACGCCGGAGCGGACGATTATCTCTCCAAGCCCTTCAAGTTCGAAGAACTGCTCGCTCGGCTTCGTGCGCTGGTTCGGCGCGGCGGGGCGCAGCGACTCGAACGCCTGAGTGTCGGCCAGCTGGAGCTGGATCGGCTCAAGCATCTGGCGTACGGCGCGGGCACCTTGCTGGATCTGACCCCTCGGGAGTTCCAGCTCCTGGAGCATTTCATGATGCACCCCGGCAACGTGGTGCGTCGTACGGAGTTGCTCGAGAAGGTCTGGGACATGCACTTCGACCCGGAAAGCAACGTGGTGGATGTTCACGTGGGCAACCTGCGCCGCAAGCTCAAGGCGGCGGGCTTGGACGGCGTGATCGAGACCGTACGGGGCGTCGGGTTCCGGCTGCTGAGCGCGGTACCAGAAGAAGCGTGATGTTCTCGCTGCGCCGCACGCTCGCAGTGCGGTTCTCACTCACCATGTTCGTGGCGCTCACGTTGATCGCGGCGTGGGCCGGCCTCGCGGGGCGCAGTGCCGAGTGGGTGGCGGGACTCACCATTGGTCTCGCCACACTCGCCACGCTGTTCGGCGCCGGCTGGCTGGCGCAGCGCGCCATGCAGCCGGTGGCGGACATCGCAGCGCAGGCCCGCGCGGTGTCACCGGGCCGCACCGGTCAGCGCATCACCGCCCACGCCAACATCCTTGAGTTTCACGACCTCGTGCAGGTGCTCAATGCCATGCTCGACCGGCTGGATCGCGGTGTGGAAAGCCAGCGACGCCTGATTGCGGATGCGGGGCACGACCTGAAAACCCCATTGACCGCCATGCGCGGTGAGGTCGAGGTGGCCCTTCGTGGCGCGCGGACGCCCGAGGAGTACCGCACCGTCCTGGTCAGCGTGCTGGACGAGATTGACCACCTCGCGGCCATCAGCGATTCCCTGATGGTCATCGCCCGCCTCGATGCGGGATCCCTGACCCTCAACTTGGGTGAGATCGAGACAGACGTCCTGCTGCAACAGGCGGTGGCGCGGTGGCGCGAGCGCTTGCCCAACCATGCGCTCTCGATGACGGCGGGTGACGCAGTGCTCGAGGGCGACCGGCGCCTGCTCGGCTTGGCGCTCGATCAGATGCTCGACAACGTCGGCCGACATACACCACCTGGTACCGCCGTCGCGCTCGCAGCCGAGGCAAACAATCACGACGTACGGGTCACTGTCACCGACACGGGTCCCGGCGTCGCGACCTCCGACCTGGACGCCCTTTTTGATCGCTTCTACCGCGGCGATCCGTCGCGAACCCGCACTGACCACCCAGGGCGGGCGGGGCTCGGGCTGACCCTGGTCAAGGCGGTGGCACTGGCCCATGGAGGCGATGTTCGGGCCGCAGCCCGCGACGGCGGCGGTCTCCAGGTGATCCTGACCCTGCCGGGCGCCTGAAGCAGGGTTCACGGACGTTTGCAGAGTGGTTCAGATTAGACCCATACCTTCCTTCCATGACCGAGAATATGAGTAGTCGCGATCGCGCGCTCCGCATTGCCCTGGCGATCGGCTTGGGCGTTGTGGCGGTCCTGTTGGCGCAGGACCTCCGCTATGCCTTGCCGGCCGCGTTGGCGGCGGTCGTGCTGATGGGCACGGCACTGACCAGCCGGTGCCCGCTGTACGCGCTGTTTGGGATCTCTACTTGTGACCGAACCGTGACAAAGACTGGATAAGTTGTCATCGTGTCACGACGACTTATCCTCGTTCTTGTCACGCTGAGCCCGGCGGCGCCGGTCGCCGGGCAGGCCGACTCCCTCCCTGAGGGGGTCACTCTCGCCATGATCGCTACCGGACGAGGCCTGTTCCATGGCCAAGGCTTGTGCTTCAGCTGCCACGGCCAGAATGGACAGGGCGTTGCCAACCTCGGGCCCGCGCTGTCGGATCCCGAATGGCTGCACGGCGACGGCACGTTTACAGCGATCATGGCGCGGATTGCGGCCGGGGTCCCGGCCGACAGCGCGAAGACCGGGGTGAGCATGCCGCCGCTCGGCGGCAGTCGGTTGAACGACACACAAGTGCGCGCCGTGGCGGCGTATGTGTGGAGTCTCCGTCGGCGCTAACCGCGACCCCAGTTCCCCGAAGGAGCAGCGCCATCCATGATCACCAGACTGCTGGTCGTAGTGTGTGCCGTGAGCCTGGCTTCCCCGCTCGCGGCACAGATCACCGCCCGTGATGGCGTCCGCATTCGGCTGAGTGGCCGGGTGCACCCCCAGTACAACAGCACCTCGGTGACCACAGAGCCCCGTCAGCAGATGCTGCTCCGGCGCGCCCGTCTGACGTTCGACGTTTCGACGGGGTGGCTGTCGGCCCGCATCGAGCCGGATGTGGGAGAAGGTGAGCTCAGTGTCAAGGACGCGTGGGTTGGTTTCGATATGGGTGGTGGCCTGCAAGTGCGGCTCGGCCAGTTCAAGCGGCCCTTCGATCTGTTCGAGCTGACGTCCTCAACCCAGATCCTCGTGGTCGAACGCGCGGGCGGGATCCGCGGGGTCAGCGCCTGCGACGGCGTGGGCGGGGTTTGCTCCCTCAGCCGACTGACCGAACGCCTGAGCTACGCCGACCGCGACATCGGTGTTGACGCATCGGCCGCCGTGGGTGGATTCACGATCACGGCGGCGATGACGAACGGCGCCGGCGCCAACGCCGAAGACGAGAACGGCGCCAAGTCGTTTACCGGTCGCATCGCGCGACGCCTGGGATCGCTTACGCTCGCGGCCAACGTCGGAGCGCACGATTACATCCACACGGTGGGCGGGTCGGACGAATATGCCATCGCCTTTGGCGGCGACCTGGAGTACGGCCGGTACGATGATGGACTGCACATCCAGGCCGGCGTGGTGCTCGGCGACAACTGGGCCGTCTCCGTCGGAACCGATGGCTCGGCGGCGTTCCGCACCGCCCAGGCGATCGTGACCTATGCGGTCCCCGTGTCGGGCACGCGCCTGCGTGGCATCGAACCGCTCGCGCGCGTGTCGTGGGCCGACCCGAACACGAGCGTGGCCGACGACCACGGCATGCTCGTGACGCCCGGGATCAACCTGCTGTTCGGCAACCGCAACCGCCTGGCAATGAACGTGGACGTATGGCTTCCGGCGGTTGGGGATTCAGAGTATTCGGTGAAGGTACAGCAGTTTTTCTACTTCTGAATGGCGAATGACGACTGATGAATGACGAATGTCGAAGCGGGACGCCGTTCGACATTCGTCATTCAACATTCGTCACTCGTCAGTTCGCCCCGCCTTCCCACCCTCCCGCCTCTCGGGATACCTTCCCGACAGCCTTCCTTGGAGCCCCCTATGCCGGTGACGTACTGGAGCTACCTCAAGATCGAAGAACTGCTCGCGCTTCAGGAACCGGTGTCCGATGGACCGGAGCATGACGAGATGCTGTTCATCGTCATTCACCAGGTGTACGAACTGTGGTTCAAGGAGCTGCTGCACGAGTCGGACTACTTGTGCCGCCGGTTGCTGGCGAACGAAAACCCGGCGGCCCTCGGCACGCTCAAGCGCATACTGACGATCCTCAAGGTCTTGGTGTCACAGATCGACGTGCTGGAGACCATGACACCACTCAATTTCCTCTCCTTCCGCGACCGGTTGGAATCGGGGAGCGGTTTCCAGTCGTGGCAGTTCCGCGAACTCGAGTTCGTCATGGGGCGGAAGGACTCGAACGCGCTCGACCGGTATCCCGAGGGGCACGCAGGACGCGCGGCGCTCCGGCGCCGGATGGGCGCTCCCACGCTCTGGGACGCGTTTCTGCATTTCCTCGGCCACAATGGGTATCGGCTGGCCGACGACATCACGGAGCGCGACGTGACCAAGCCCATCGTCCAGTCGGTCACGATTCAGGAGGTTCTGCTCACGGTCTATCGGACCAACCCCGAACTCACCCAGGTGTGCGAGCGGCTGGTGGACCTGGACGAAGGCATGCAGGAATGGCGCTACCGCCACGTGAAGATGGTGCAACGCACCATTGGGACGCGGGGCGGTACCGGCGGTTCGAGCGGGGCGGAGTATCTCATGCGGACGCTCAATCAGCCGGCCTTCCCCGACCTGTGGGCCATTCGGACGGCCTTGTGATGGACGGGGACCCGTTGGTGCGTGGACGCGTGGACGCGAACGGGCTCGCACGGTTCTACACGCGGTTCCGCGTCGGCGAGCGGCTGTTGCTGACCGGTCATTCGCATCAGGCCTGGCCCGATGTGGCGTTTGACGGACACGAAGAGGCGTGGCACGATGCCGCCCTGCTGGTGGATGACAAGTGGGATCGCGCCTTCGCCAAGGCGGAGCGCGTCCGGCAGGGGTTCTGTACCATCCTCGCCGATGCCGATGGCGACTACGCCCTCGGCGCGAGCACGCACGAACTGGTCGTACGATTCCTGTCCGCCCTCCCCCTCCGCCAGCGCCCAACAATCCTGACGACCGACGCCGAGTATCACTCGCTTCGACGCCAGCTCGACCGGCTTGGCGAGGAGGGGGTTGTGATTGAACGCGTGGCCGCCGATCCGGTGGACACGCTTGCCGAGCGACTGGCCCGCCGGGTGACGGATCGCACCGCAGCCGTCTGCGTGTCGGCGGTGCTGTTCCGTGATGCGCGGATCGTGCCACACTTGGGGCACGTGGCAGCGGCCGCGCGACGGGCGGGCGCACGACTGCTGGTGGACGCCTATCACGCGATCAACGCCGTTCCCTTCACCATCGCGAACAACGACCTGCACGATGCGTTTGTTGTCGGTGGGGGATACAAGTACTGCCAGCTGGGTGAGGGGAACTGCTTCCTGCGCATTCCACCCGGTTGTACGGACCGTCCGGTGGTCACGGGATGGTTCAGCGAGTTCTCCGCGTTGACCGCGGCCGCCGATCATGCGGTGGCGTACGGTGACGGACCGGCCCGCTACGCTGGATCCACGTACGACCCCACCAGTCATTATCGCGCGGCCCGGGTGTTCGACTTCTTTGCCGAGCAGGGCTTGGCGCCGGCGCGTCTGCGGGCCACCAGCCAGCACCAGATTGGGCGGATGGCGGCGCGCTTTGAGGCGGCGGCGCTCGATCCGACGGTCATTCGCCGACCCAACGTTCCCCTCGATCACCTGGCGGCTTTTCTTGCCCTGCAGTGTCATGACGCGGCGACGCTGCATGCCGCGATCAAGGAGCGCGGGGTTCTCACGGACTATCGCGGCGACCTGTTGCGTCTGGGGCCGGCGCCGTATCTCACCGATGCGCAGCTGGACCAGGCGATAGACGTCGTGGTGGAGACCGCGCGTCTGTAAGTTCGGGCGCCTGGTGTTTACGGCAGGAGACGGGCGTTCGTCGTAATGGTCATCGTCGCTTCGGTCCCGACATTCATTTTCATTTCGATGGTCATGCGGTTGGTCACCCACCGACCGGCATCGAGGTCAAACTCCATGCTGCCTTGCATGGTGCCGTCAGCGGCCATCGCACCGGCCGCCTGCGTCATGGTGCCCTGAATGGCGACCAGCGCAATCCGCGCGCCCTCCCGCGTGAACAGTCGCTCGAGTGTGTACCGCATACGCGAGGTCACGGTCGCCTCGCCCATCGGACCCGCGTCGGTCTGGACGGTATTCGAATCATTCCACTGATGACCGACCGCTACCGGTTGCTCCGGCAGGCGAATCCCCGCCGGAAATCCCTGCCCAGCGGCGCCCGCTACTCCGCCAAAGGTCTCCGTGAGACCCTCGTCCGAGTACGTGGTTTCCAGCACTTCGCCCCGCGTGTTCATCCGCACCGTCGTGGACGAACCAATCAGACTCGGCATCTCGGGCATCGGCATACTCGGCGAGTCGATCCGGAACGAGTCCACCACCGTCTCGACCGTACGCTCTTCGCCCTGCGCTGCCGTCACGCGCGAGGTCAGTTCCATGAACGAACGGGCCTCAATGCTGGCCATCGCCATGTCTATTTGGGTCGACATCTCAATGCGATACCGCGACACCTGTCCCTGCGGCGGGGCCAGGCGCAGGATGGTCTGCTGGGCGGAGAGAGCGGCCGGCAGAGCCAGCGCCACCATGGTCAATACATGCCGTCGCACGGGAGCCTCGCGTTGGGGACGCCGTAATGTCGCACATCTCTTGCGCGGGGGCTACATGGCGCGCACCCTATAGCCCATGCGACGCTCCTTGGCCCTGTTCGCCGCGCTCATTCCGCTCTCGCTCACCGCCCAGACCGGCGCCATTCAAGGCGCGGTGCGCGACGAGGGTGGCTCCGCCGTGGCCCGCGCGTCGGTCCGCCTTGCGGGCACCGACCTGGCCGCGATCACTGACCACGATGGCCGATTCCGCTTGGGCCCGGTGGCTGATGGCGCGTGGACGGTCGAGTTTCGTGCGCTGGGATTCGCGCCGGTCAACCGGTCCGTCACGGTCGCGGGCGGCGAAGTGCTGATCATGATGGTCCGCCTCGAACGCCGGGCGTTTGACTTGGGCGCCATCGTGGTCGAGGGCGCGTCACGCCGGCCCGAAGAGGTGCTGGAAACGCCGGTGGCCGTGTCGGTCGCCCCGCGTGAAGCCCTCCGCGCCGCCACGCTTTCCGGCGAGACTCCGCGCGCGCTGCGCCACGCCCCCGGCGTGGACATCGTCCAGAGCGATTTGTTCGACTACAACATCAATGCCCGGGGATTCAACGCGACCTTGAACCGCAGCATCCTCGTGCTGGTGGATGGGCGCGACGTAGCCGTCCCGTTCCTCGGCTCCCAGGAATGGGCCGGCGTCTCGTTCGCACCTGAGGATCTCGCACAGATCGAGTTCGTGCGTGGCCCAGGCTCGGCGCTGTACGGCGCAAACGCGTTCAACGGTGTGGTCAACATCACCACTCCTTCCGTACGGGACGCGCTCGGGACGCGCGTCACCATGGGCGGCGGTACCCGCGAGACGTTTCGCGCCGACATGCGCCATGGGGGCGAGCTGATTCAGGGCCGGGTGGGATACCGGGTCAGCGGTGGCTACCAACGCGCGGTCGGGTGGTCCGCCGCGCGCACGCGGTTCGATGCCGGTGACTTTGCCGACGAGTATGCCACGGCGGGCGTGGACTCGGTCCTCGTGCCTCCCCCGGGGTTTGAGCAGGTGCCGCTGTATGGCCAAGTGACGGACCCCACCACCGGCGTGACGTCGGGTGATCCACTGCCGGTCATCAACTATTACGGCGCGGGCCGAGTGGATTGGTATCGCGGCGGCAGGACACTCACCGTGGATGCCGGCGCCGCGCACGTGGAGAATGAGGTGTTCATGACCGGCATCGGCCGGTTCCAGGTGGACGCCGCGGTGCGGCCGTGGGCGCGCGCGCGGTATGAGGCCGGCGGGTTGGCGGTGTCGGGATGGTACTCCGGTCGGACCGCCCTACGCCCGCAGCGCCTGCTGACAGGCAACCAGCCCGTGGACGATCAGTCATCCATTTCGCACGTCGAAGCCCAGGTCACGCGCCACCTCGCCCCGCGCCTGGAGGTCGTGGTCGGAAGTTCGGCGCGGCTGCAACGCGTCAACACGTTCCTGACGCTTATGGACGTCGAGCACGACGACCGGGCCGACGCATACTATGCGGTGTTTGGCCAGGTGGACTGGCGCCTGACCGACCGGTTCCGGTTCGTGACGGCGGCGCGGTTCGATGCAGGCAACCTGTTCGACGCGCAGGTGTCGCCGCGCGCCGCGCTCATCTGGCGCGCGGGGGACGAGCATGCGCTGCGGTTGACCGCGAGCAGCGCGTTCTTGACGCCGAGCCAGATCGAGTATTTCCTGAGCGCCACGGCGGCTGTCACCGACCTGACGCCCTTGGAGAACGGACTCCGGTCCTCGCCACTCGGCCCGGCGTTGGCCGCAGTGCCACAAGGCACCCTGTTCACCACGTCAAGTGCCGTCCCGGTCCTCGTCCGCGGAAACCGGAACCTGCAACCGGAAGGTATTCGGAGCTTTGAGCTCGGCTACAAAGGGCGGCCGCTTACCCCGCTGTTTCTCACGGTGGACGCGTTCTTCAGCCGCCGCTCGAATTTTGTCACCTCCCTGTTGCCCGCGACGTCGCTGAACCCTGACTATCCGGCATGGACCGCCCCGGATCAGGTCGCGGCGGGCCTGCGGCCTGTCGTCGAGGGCGGGATTCGGGACGCGCTCGCGGGCACCATCGTGCAGTACGGATTGACCCGCCTGCCAGACGGTCAGACGGCGATCGTCCTGTCGTACGGCAATGCCGGGCTGGCAGAGGACTACGGGGTCGAGTCCGGTGCGAGCTTGTGGCTGGCTCGCTGGCTGCGCGTGGACGGCTCGGCCACCTGGTATCGCTCGGAGATCAGACAGCAGGCGGCGGGGGACACGCTGGTCCCCAACACCCCCGCGCTGCGAGGAACGCTCGGTGTGACGTATCAGGGCACCAACGGACTGGACCTGGGACTGCACCTGCGAAGCCAGCAGGCGTTCGAGTGGCGCTCGGGGCTGTACCGGGGGGAGGTGCCGGCCTACACCACCGTGGACCTGAACGTGGCGTGGCAGCTGACCCCGCTCCTCCTGGTCCACGGCGTGGCGATGAACCTCCTCGACGACCGCCACTTCGAGGTATACGGCGGCGCGGTAACCGGCCGCCGTATCCTCGGTGGAGTGACTGCGACGTTCTAGTCGGCGCTACCGGCCGCAGCGAATCACTGTGCCCGCATCCGGCGCCTGCCCCACGCGCAGCCAGGACATCAGGCGTCCCCGCGCGGAGCCGACCATGGGCAGCTCTTCCTGAATCCGCTTGCTCGACACGTCCATCATGGCGCCATCGAGCCGTGCGCGGTGGTCCTCACTTACCAGCGCACGATACGAGGCGCCTGCGGGTCCGCCCGTTGTCGGATCTACCGGCGTCACCACAAGGTCGCCACGGGCGGCGAACGTACGAACGTACTTCCCGTTGGCTCGCACCTGCACGCGTTGCGTCAGGTCCACGGGCCCATTGACGTAGACGTAACCCGTGCCATCACCCACGCAAAATGGCTTGGGGATGATCTGGTCGAACTGGATAGTGAAGGCGTCCGTCCGGTCATCCGCCAGGACCGGGATCGTTGACGCCACGTTGAACACCGTCGCCACGCCGTCGTTCGGAATCGGCATCGGATCCTGAACGGCTTCCGCCGGCGCGCCAAGCGCCGCCCACAGGGGGCCCAGACCATTGTAGATCACGGCCGGAATGCCGCGAAAGGCGGGGGTCTGTGTGATCACGGGACTCGGGTACAGCGGCTGCTCGGCGTGCAGCAACCCGGTGCGGACGAGATCAAACGTCACGAACTGCTCGGCCAGTTCCCAACTCAGCACCTGATGCTCCGTGGTCCCGGGAATCAGCACTTCGAAATGGGCGTTGGCGACCATCACACCCGCCGATGGAAAGAGCCGCAGATGGAAACGAAGCGGCCCGAACGGTCCGCACGCGAGTTGGACCGCTGAGCCCGTCCAGCCGGCGGGCTCGGTCCATGCCGCCTGTTCGTCTCCGATCGCGTCGTGCCAGGTGCAGTCGAACGGCGCATTGGCGCCGAAGGCGGGTCGCGCCCCATCGAGCGCAAACAGGGCCTGGCGTATCACCAGCGGGTCGGTGATCCCGCTGAAGATCAGGTTGACGGGGTCCTGTCCCGTCTCCGAGAGGTCGGCGCTGGTGTAAGGCCACAGCGCGGTGCCCGCGACGGCAACGAGCGGCGTCGGTGCAACGACAAATGGGGGACGGGCATTGTGCAGGTCGGCGCCGCCGGTCGGCGGGTCGTCGGCGCAGGCGGCGAGTGCCGCCAGCAGGGCGAGCGATTTTCTGAGCATATGGGCCTCCTGGCATCGGTGATGCCGATGGGAATGGCCCAACGGTGGGCGGCGCTCGTCAAGCCGCCGTCAAGGCGCTCCGGAGCGTCAGGCGCCGGCGGTGCGTCGGACGTGCGTGATCAAGTCGTTCAATTCCACCGGCTTTTCGAGCAACGGCTGCCCGGTGTGATCCAGCAGCTTCCGCGTCTTGGGATCCTTGGCCCATCCCGTCACAAACACAATCCGATCGGCCACGTCCGGTGCCACTTCCAGCAAGCGCTGGTGGAACGTGCTGCCGTCCATGCCGGGCATGGCGAAGTCGCAGATAATGGCGTTCATCGGCTGCTTCTTGAGCACGGCCAAGGCGTCAACGGGGGTTGCGGCTTCATGCGCGGAGAAGCCAATCTGCGTTAGCGCGCGGGCGAACGTACTCCGCACGGCCGCATCGTCGTCCACAACAAGTACATGCATGGTGAGAAAGTAGCACACGCCGAAGGCGAGGGCGAGTTGGCCTCGAGTCGGGCCTTATGGGGTGTAGAACTTGAGGTCCGGCATCGGGTAATGGCGCCGATTGCGCGTCCAGAGGCTGAGTCCGGCGGACGCGGCGGCGGCGGCGATGAGGGCATCGGCCAGTTCCACACCGTGCGAGCGGGCGTAGCGGGCCATGTAGGCGCCCGCGCGCTCGCCGGTCGCCGCCTCGAGCACGACCTCGCCCCTGGCTTCGAAGAAAGCACGTGTGACGGGCTCCTCGCCCGGTCGCAATCCGGCAAAGATCTCGGCCCACGTGATGGCCGTGCAGAACGTCGGCACGCCCGCCGCCTCGAGGTCACGAGCGGCGTTCACCACCGCCTCGCGACCCCGCAGGATGTCAATGACGATGTCGGAATCGTAGAGGACGCCGGCTACTGCAGCCGTCGGCGCCGGCGCGTACCGCGGCGTAGCCGCCTCACGTACGCGTCGGTGCCGCCCAGCTTGGCGCGATCGTGCCATAGGGCGGCGACTCCTTCGAGTGTTTCAAGTCGCGCATCAGTCTCGGTGCCATACGCGTGCGCCAACGCTTCACGCACCAGATCTGACACGGTCCGCCCCTGTCGGGCGGCTGCAGCCTTGAGCTGGCGATGCAAGTCATCGTCGAGGTACAGCTGGGTGCGGACCATGACGATGTATATACATCGTCGTATGAAGTGGTGCAAGTTGGCGCCGGTCGGCATCGACCAATAAGGCGCGAGCCGCAGGTGAGCGCCGTTGGCTGAGGCCGGCCGGTGCCGTAGACGCAAAGACCGGCCGCATACGCGGCCCTTCGCCTCCACCGGCATCCACGGCCTCAACCGCCTCAACGTCTGGTGGCTCCAGCTCGGCATCAGCCACCAGCGCATTACCCCCGGCAGCCCGCAAGAGAACGGCGCCCATGAACGGCTCCACAAACCCCTCAAAGCGGACGCCGCCCGCCCGCCCGCGGCCAACCGCAACCTCCAACAGCGGGTCTTCAACCAGTTCCGCGCGACCTACAATGAGCTCCGGCCCCACGAAGCGCTGGACGACGACACACCCGCCTCCCGGTGGACCCCGTCGCCCCGCCCCTTTCCCGAGCGCCTCGCCCCGCCCGAGTACCCCGGCCACTTCGAGGTCCGGAAGGTCAGCGGCGCGGGCACCTTCCGCCTCCACTCCGGCCAGCACTTCCTCAGCCAAGCTCTGAACCACGAGTACGTCGGCTTCGAAGAAATCGAGGACGGCCTCTGGAAGCTCGTCTACTACGAGACGCTCCTCGGCCGCTTCGACGAACACACCCACACCATCACCGGGGCCCCATCCCTCAGGAAAAAGTGTTAACCATGTCCCCGGACGTTCCGTCAACTATGTTCCCGGCTGTTCACTGACGAGCGCGGTCAGGGTGGCACGATGGTGGACTGCCAAGCGCCAAGCAGCCAGCGCCCACCCTCATTTATGTAGACCGCCAGGTAGCGAATGCGAAAAGCGCGCGCCTCGCCGATAGGCCCAGCTCGCATCGCCGAACGCCCTACCACCACGGCGACTCGGCCATAGAGCCGCACCGAGCGTTCCTCGGGCGCGATGGCCTCGTAGCGCAGCGCGCCGCTGCCAAGGGACCGAAGAAACTCGGCCCTGCTCTCGAGCCGACCGCTCGTATGCGTGTACGCCAGCTCATCCGCCAGCAATGGCCGAAGCGTGGCGGTATCCCGAGCGAGCATCGCGGCAAGGCGACGGTCTTCCGCCGCCAGCACTTGCTGTGCGGTGAGGCTGTCGTCCTGTGCTGCCAAGGGGCAGGCACACAGGCCGAGCATGAAGAGCGTGGCGAAAAGCAGTTCGCGCATGTCAACACTCAGGTGCTGCCTTGTATCTAGCGTTGGGCCGCTTCAGCGGCCAACGTCGAGGGGGTGACAGCCCGATCTGCCTTTGGTCGGTCGAGACCGTTCGTTAGCCAGCGCGGATTCATATACTAAGTGCAACACGGCCCCGCAAGCGAAAGGTGACCTGGGATACGGTATGCTTCCGGTCTCGACCAAGAGAGGGAAGTCTACCATGAGCTATCGCCAGATCACCTATGCGGAAAGATACACCCTCGGCCTGCTGCGGCGGCAAGGGCTGTCGCCGGCCGCGATCGCCCGGGTCCTCGGGCGGCATCGGAGCACTGTGATCCGCGAAGTGCAGCGCAATCGTACGCATCACGATGGGGGCTACCGCCCCCAGCTCGCCGACTGGTACGCCGGGGGCCGCCGACGCCGGTCGCGTCGCAACACCCAGTTCACGGCGGCCGACTGGGCCCGCATCGAAGGCCTGGTGCGCGAAGACTGGAGCCCGGAGCAGATCGCCGGCCGGCTCGGGCGCCAGCGGCTGCTGCACATCAGTCACGAGACGATCTACCGCCGGATCTGGCTGGACAAGACCGCCGGCGGCACCCTCTACCTCCACCTCCGCGGCGCGCGGAAGCAGAAGCGCAAGCGCTATGGGGCGTACGACAGCCGGGGCCGCCTCGCCGGCAAGCGCCCGATCACTACCCGACCGCCGGGCGCCGAGCATCGGTCGCGGTTCGGATACTGGGAAGGCGACACCATGCTGGGGGCCGGCCAGGCCGGTCCCTGCGTGCTGACGCTGGTGGAGCGGAAGTCCGGCTTCGTCGCGGTGGGCAAGCTCGCGCGCCGGACCGGCGCGTTCGTGAACCGGCGCGCCCGGACGCTCATCGAGCGCCAGCCGCGGCCGGTCCGCACCCTCACCGTGGACAATGGGACGGAGTTCCACGCCTACGCCGCACTCGAGCAGCAGGTCGATACCCGCTTCTACTTCGCGACGCCGCATCACTCGTGGGAACGCGGAACCAACGAGAACACCAACGGCCTCCTTCGCCAATACCTGCCCAAAGGGACCAGCATGGACCACCTCACCCAGTACGACTGCAATCGGATCGCCACGAAGCTCAACCGCCGCCCTCGCAAACGCCTGGGCTACCGCACCCGGAGGAATGCTATGTCCCCTGACCCTCAGTGTTGCACTTCAAAGTTGACCTCAAGCCGCGCCCAAGATCGTGCAAGTCGCCGAGGCGGATCTGACCGCTATCGAGAAACACGAGAGGGCCTTCGTGCCGCCGCCGTCATTCGCGCGGAGGCTGGAGTCCGGAGTCTCCTGGCATCTTCAGAATCCATATCTCCCCACGATCCCTGCCGGATGCAAACGCGAGTCGTCTTCCATTGGGATGTATGCGCACGTGGTTCTCGGCGCAGCAATCGTACAGCAGGCGGACCGGTTCGCCTCCGCGCACGCTGATGGACCAGAGGCTCGCCTGCTCGCCGCTCTCGATCTTGAACACGAGCCCGGAGCCGTCGGGCATCCACGTTACAGGCGGTCCAATTCGGCCGCGATCGGGCCGAAAGACCGTGCGCGAGCTTCCGCTGCCCGTCGTGGAAATAACGCGCAGCTCGACGTGACCCGAGGTGTCGTCGCGCGCGAGAAATGCCAGTTGCGTCCCATCTGGTGAAACAGACAGAGACGCTGTGACTGCTCTTGCTGTGCCGATCACGCGCATGACTCCAGTCTCCGCATCGGCAGCCACGAGGTTGTTCCCACGACCGCGGCCCTGCGGTCGCGCAACCATGTAGAGACTGCGGCCGTCCGGTCCCACATCGAACCACTTGATGGCGCTGCGGCCGACTGACGGCGGCGTCATCACGCGCCGGTGACTTCCGTCGCGAAGATCCAGCGCGAAGATGCCGGCCAGGCCGCGCTCATACGCGAAGAGAATGATTCGGTCCGCCGTCGCCCACCGGAAGGTTCCATTGCTGGTGTGGAGCGCGGGGGTGAGTACAATAGTCCGAACAATCTCTCCGGTCGTCGAAGCGATTTGCAGCCTCTCGACCGGATCTGGAAGGGGATCGTGGGTGACAAACGCCAAGCGGGCGCCATCGGGTGACCAGTCGGCTGCAAAGCTTCTGCGCCACGGCGGCTCGTGGACCGCCCGTGGCATTCGCACGTTATCTCCGCCAGCGGGGTCCACTTCTGCGGCGTGTACTCGTGTGGTCTCGGTCATAACGCCATACGCGTACCCGTCGCGCGTAAAACCGAGAGGGACGAGCGCAGGAACGTTGGCGTGGATGAGCTCTGGTTCGCCTATCGGCCGGCCCGCCCGCACCCGAAGCCGCCAAATTGATGGCGTGCCGTTGCGGTCGCTGTAGAAGAGAATCCCATCTCCGCCGGGGAGCCAACCGAGAAGTCGATCGGAGCCTGGCCCAGACACGAGCACTGTTTCCGCGCCTCCCGCTGAGGGCACGACTAAGATGTCGCGGGTTGACGCGGTCGGGTTCGGCGGATAGTCGTATGCGACGTACCGTCCGTCCGGTGACAAATCGGCGTCCGGATATGCCTGGTCATGTCCCCCGCCAGGCGTCTGCCAGCCAAGAGCTTTGACCGTCCGTATCGGGCCGCCCCCTGCGGGAACGAGACCGAGCTGCCAGGTCTGGTCCTTTCCCTGCACGGCGACTAGGATCTCGTCGCTCGAAGCGGACCAGTCGACGGGATCGATGTAGTAGCGATCAGGATCGGCAGGAACCACAGTTCGGAAGCGACCGCTGACGGTACTCATGACCCGCAACTCGTGAGCATTCACCGAATCGATATACCACGCGACCGCAATGCGCCGAGCGTCAGGTGAAAAGGCAGACGTCCACGCGTACCCGCCGGTGTAGCCCTGGCCGGTGAGATCGCGGGCCTCTCCCGAGCGGAGATCGACGAGCTGGAGGTCGCCGCTTGCCCAGTTGACCTGCGACAGGTAACGGCCGTCGGGTGAAATGTCGCCGCTGATGAAGTCCGGGCTGCCCGACCAAGCCCGTGTTACCAGAGCGTCCGCCGGATGCTGTATGTTGACGGCGCATGCCGCGGATGCTGCGAGGAGAAGACAACTGCCTAGTACATTGATTCTCATCCCGCCTCCATTGCGCCGGCGTGCGCTGCGTCGACGGCCTAACGACTCAGCGCATCACGAGCGAGCGCCTGCCCGCCAGCTGCGCCGGAATCCCGAATGGTCTCGACCTTCATTGCGCTCGTATCTCCGCTCTGTGTCGCGCTCGGCTCGTGCATGCGCCCGTTAGACGGCACCGTCTGGCTCTCCCGCAAGATCGGACAGAAGTTCCTGCGCAACTTCAGCGTCCTCGGCCACCACGCGAATCCGGACGGGACCCGTGATATGGTTGTAGCTGCCTAGCTGGCCGACCCCGAGCAGATTCTGTGTAAACTCGTTCTGTACCACGAATCGAATGTCCGCATCCTGAAGCGCCCCCTTCGCTATGGCGATGAGGGCAACGTCCGTCGATTCGAAGACCGTAACCAAGTCACCCATCGATGGCGGTATCCCGCGTTCGGTGCCGGCTAAC
>JBBDNM010000025.1:0-6539 GCA_040877595.1 Gemmatimonadales bacterium
AGTCGCTCTCCGACATGCTCAAGGGCAAGCAGGGCCGGTTCCGCCAGAACCTGCTGGGCAAGCGCGTGGACTACTCGGGCCGTTCGGTGATCGTGGTCGGTCCGGAGCTGCGCCTGCATCAGTGCGGCCTGCCCAAGACGATGGCAGTGGAGCTGTTCAAGCCGTTCATCATCCATAAGCTGGTCGAGAAGGGCATTGCGGAGACGGTCAAGCGCGCCAAGAAGATCGTGGAGCGCGAGAGCGAGCAGGTGTACGAGATCCTAGAAGAGATCATTCAGGATCACCCGGTGCTGCTCAACCGTGCCCCCACCCTGCACCGCCTGGGTATTCAGGCATTCGAGCCGGTGCTCGTGGAAGGCAAGGCCATCCGGATCCATCCGCTCGTGTGCGCAGCGTTCAACGCCGACTTCGACGGTGACCAGATGGCGGTACACGTGCCACTCTCGTTCGAATCACAGATCGAGGCGCGCACGCTCATGATTTCGAGCAACAACGTGCTGCGTCCGTCGGACGGCCGGCCGGTGGCCGAGCCGAGCCAGGACATGGTGCTGGGTTCGTACTTCGTGACCAAGGCGCCGGCGGATCTCGAGGCCCATCGGGCCACGGCCGTGCGCGTGGGGTCGCTGTCCGAGGTGGAAATGCTGGTCGGCAGCAACCGACTCGATTTCCATGCGCCGGTGCACTTCTGGTGGCAGCCGCCGCCGGAGGCGCAGAACCAGGAGGCTCAGTGGATCTTCACCACGGCCGGCCGCGTGCTGTTCAACGCGATCCTGCCGCGGGCGGTGCTGGCGGCCGACCCGAGCACGCGTGGCGAGAAGCACGGGTTCCGGAACGAGGTGTTCCGAAAGCGTGCCCTGTCGGACATCGTCTTCGAGTCCTATCAGGTGGCCGGACTGTCCGAGACGGTGGCGTTCCTGGACCGACTCAAGGAGTTCGGGTTCCGGTGGGCGACGCGTGGTGGGGTCTCGATCGGCGTGGCCGATCTTGAGATTCCGCCGGAGAAATGGTCCATCATCGAGGATGCGCAGACGCGGGTGGCGCGCTTCCAGCGGGCCTACAACTCGGGCCAAATCACCTTTGGCGAGCGGTACAACAAGGTGATCGACGCCTGGACGCACGCCAACACCGATATCGCCGAGGCGATGGTGCAGGGGCTCAAGGAGTCGCACGGCGGTTTCAATACGGTGTACATGATGTTCGACTCGGGCTCCCGCGGCAGCCGCGACCAGATCCGTCAGCTGGCCGGCATGCGTGGCTTGATGGCCAAGCCCCAGAAGAAGCTCACCGGCGGTATCGGTGAGGTGATCGAGAGCCCAATCCGGTCCAACTTCCGTGAGGGGCTTACCGTACTCGAATACTTCATTTCGACGCACGGCGCGCGGAAGGGTCTGGCCGACACCGCGCTCAAAACCGCCGATGCCGGGTACCTGACGCGCCGCCTGGTTGACGTTTCCCAGGACGTGACGATCACCGAGGATGACTGCGGTACCATTCTGGGTCTCGATGTCAGCGCGCTGAAGGAAGGCGAAGACATCATCGAGCCGCTCCGCGAGCGGATCGCCGGCGCCGTCGCGGCCGAAGATGTGTACGATCCGCACGAACTGGACGAGCTCGGCGACCCGAGGTTGCTGGTGGCTGCGGGTGAGTTGATTGAGGAAGAGACGTCCATCGCGATGGAGGATGCTGGCATTGAGCAGACGACCATTCGGTCGGTGCTCACCTGCGAGGCGCGTCGCGGGGTTTGCCGCATGTGTTACGGACGGAACCTTGCCACGATGGCCATGGTGGACCTGGGCGAAGCCGTGGGGATCCTTGCGGCGCAGTCCATCGGTGAGCCGGGAACGCAGCTGACCCTGCGGACCTTCCACATCGGGGGTACCTCGGCGCGCATTGCTGAGCGGACCGAACGCCGCACCAAGCTCGAAGGCACGATCCGGTTTGGCGATCGCCTGCTGGTGGTGCCCATGGACGATGGCAAGAAGATCGTCACGGGGTACGAGGGCGAGCTGCTGCTTGAGGATGCCGATGGCCAGGTCCGGTCGCGCTTCCAGGTGCCGCTCGGCGCGTTCCTGGCGGTCGAAGACGGCCACGTACTCAAGAAGAACGACTTGCTGTTTGAATGGGACCCGTACGCGAACCCGATCATCACCGACGTCGCAGGCCGCATCCGGTTCGTGGACATTCTCGATGACGAGACGGTGCGCGAAGAGCTCGACGAAATCACGGGACTGCGGCAGCGGGTGATTATCGAAGACCGTGACAAGAAGCTCCATCCGCACATCGAGATCGTGCAGACGATCAAGGGCGGCAAGGAGCGGAAGGTCCGGGACTACGTGATCCCGGAAGGCGCTCAGCTCATGATCGAGGATGGCCAGGACGTCACGCCCGGCCTGACGCTCGCCAAGATCTCGCGTGAGGCGTACAAGACGCGCGACATCACGGGCGGGCTTCCGCGCGTGGCGGAGTTGTTCGAGGCTCGGCGTCCGAAGGACCCGGCCACGATCTCTGAAATTGACGGCACTGTCAAGTTCGGCGAGATCAAGCGCGGCAAGCGCGAGATCTACGTGCAGCCTGAGCAGGGCGAACCGGTGGTGTACGAAGTGCCGGCCGGGAAGCACTTGCGCGTGCACGAAGGCGACAAAGTGCGCGCGGGCGATCGCCTCACCGAGGGCCCGGTCAATCCGCACGACATTCTGCGCATCAAGGGACCGCGTGCGGTGCAGGAATACCTCATGAATGAAATTCAGGAGGTGTACCGGCTCCAGGGCGTGAAGATCAACGACAAACACATCGGCGTGATCGTGCGCCAGATGTTGCAGAAGGTGAAGGTCACGGAGCCGGGCGACACGGACTTCCTGGAAGGGGAGAACGTGGACAAGCTGGTGTTCCGCGAGCGGAACGAGCGTGTGGTCAAGAAAGGTGCCACGCCGGCCACGGCCGAGCCGTTGCTGCTCGGCATTACGAAGGCCTCGCTCACGACGCAGTCGTTCATTTCGGCGGCGTCGTTCCAGGAAACCACCCGGGTGCTGACCGACGCGGCCATGCGCGGCGCCAAGGACAACCTGGTCGGGTTGAAGGAGAACATCATCATCGGGCACCTGATCCCGGCGGGCACCGGCATTTACCGGTACTCGCTGATCGAGATCGAGCCGCCCGAGGGCTTTGAGCCCCCGCCGCCCCCGCCGCCTGAGGAAGAGGCGGGCGGGGCCCCGAACCCGTTCCTGGCGCAGGTCGGGGCGGAGGCGGACGCTGATATTTAGGGGAGTGGGTCCTTGACCCACCTTTCCGTGGTGTCTACATTTATCAGTCTGTCGTCGAAAATTCGGCGCTTGAGCCATTTGAGGGATTTACCAGGTTACGGATGCCCACGATCAATCAGCTGATCCGCCAAGGTCGCAAGGCGGTCGTTGCCAAGGACAAGGCCCCCGCGCTCAAGTCCAACCCGCAGAAGCGGGGGGTGTGCACGCGGGTCTATACTACCACGCCCAAGAAGCCCAACTCGGCGTTGCGGAAGGTGGCGCGCGTGCGGTTGGTCAACGGATTCGAAGTCACGAGCTATATCCCGGGTGAGGGGCACAACCTGCAGGAGCACTCGATCGTCCTGATCCGGGGCGGCCGGGTGAAGGACTTGCCGGGGGTGCGGTATCACATCGTCCGGGGCACGCTGGACGCCGCGGGCGTGAACGACCGGAAGCAGAGCCGTTCCAAGTACGGCGCGAAGAGGCCCAAGGCATGAGTCGGCGCAATAAGGCCGTCAAGCGGCCCGTCCCCGCCGATCCGCGATTCGATTCGCAGACGGTCTCCAAGTTCGTGAACAGCCTGATGCGGGACGGCAAGAAGTCCACGGCCGAGTCCACGTTCTACCAGGCGATGGACCTGATCGAGCAGAAGACGGGTCAGCCGGGCGTGAACGTGTTCAAGCAGGCCCTCAACAATGTGAAGCCGGCGCTGGAAGTGAAGAGCCGCCGGGTGGGTGGGGCGACGTATCAGGTGCCCGTCGAGGTGCGGCCCGACCGGCGCACGGCGCTGGCATCGCGGTGGATCCTGCAGTACACGCGGGCGCGGGGTGAGAAGACGATGGCCGATCGCCTGGCGGGTGAGTTGATTGCCGCGTCGAAGGGCGAAGGCAACAGCATCAAGAAGAAGGAAGACACGCACCGGATGGCGGAAGCGAACCGCGCGTTCGCCCACTACCGGTGGTAAGCAGCAACTAAGAGCCGGGCCAGCTGGCCAACAGGCGCCCCGCCCGGCGGGCGCCCCACGTCGCAGGGTCAGACCCGGACGGTGGCGGAGCGAAACCTGTCCGCAGGGTGCGGATGACGGTCGCCCCGCGTTTTTGTTGCCTAACGCGCCATGGCGCGAGGGAAGACATAAGTCACTGTTATGGCACGTCAGACACCGCTGGAAAAGATCCGCAATATCGGCATCATGGCCCACATTGATGCCGGGAAAACGACGACGACCGAGCGGATCCTGTTCTATACCGGCCGCACCCACAAGATGGGTGAGGTGCACGACGGTGCGGCCATCATGGACTGGATGGAGCAGGAACAGGAACGTGGCATCACGATCACGTCGGCCGCGACGTTCTGTCAGTGGGTCCGGTTGGGCGAGACGTACCAGATCAACATCATTGATACACCCGGCCACGTGGATTTCACCGTCGAAGTGGAGCGCTCGTTGCGCGTGCTCGACGGCGCGGTCACCGTGCTGGACGCCGTGGGCGGCGTAGAGCCGCAGACCGAGACCGTGTGGCGTCAGGCCGATCGATATCGCGTACCGCGTATGGTGTTTGTCAACAAGATGGACCGCGTCGGCGCGGACTTCGACCGCTGCGTGGACATGGTGAAGGATCGCCTGGGGGCCAACCCGATTCCGGTGCAGTACCCGCTGGGCTCGGGTGAGTTGTTCACCGGGCTCATCGATATCATCCGGCAGGTCGAGGTGGTCTACGATTCCGACTCCCTGGGTGCCAATTGGGTTGAGGGGCCGGTGCCGGATTCGTTCAAGGAGAAGGTGGCCGAACTGCGGCACCACCTCATCGAGGCGGCGGCGGAACATGACGAGGTCTTGCTTGAGAAGTACCTGGGTGGCGGTGAACTGACCGAAGAGGAAATCCGGGCCGGGCTGCGGAAGTCCACGCTGGCGGGCCATGTGGTCCCCGTGTTCTGTGGCTCGGCGTTCAAGAACAAGGGCGTCCAGCGCCTGCTCGACGGCGTGGTGGACTTCCTGCCGGGGCCGCTCGATGTGGTCGCGATGCAGGGGCACCTGCCGCACAAGGACGAGACCCTTGCGGAGCGTCACGCGTCGGATGAAGAGCCGTTCGCGGCTCTGGCGTTCAAGATCGCGACCGACCCGTACGTCGGTAAGCTGACGTTCTTCCGGGTGTACAGCGGCGTCCTCAAGGCCGGCAGCTACGTCTACAACAGCACCAAGGATCGCCGGGAGCGGATTGGCCGTCTGTTGCAGATGCACGCCAACAAGCGCGAGGAAATTGAGGAAGTGCGCGCGGGCGACATCGCGGCCGCGATCGGCCTCAAGGACACGCGCACCGGCGACACGCTGTGCGACGAGGACAAGCCGATCATCCTGGAGGCGATGCGCTTCCCGGCGCCGGTGATCTCGGTGGCCATCGAACCGAAGACCAAGGCCGACCAGGACAAGCTGGGTGTCGCGCTGCAGAAGCTGGCTGAAGAAGACCCCACGTTCCACGTGCGGTCCGACCAGGAAACCGGCCAGACCATCATTTCCGGCATGGGCGAGCTCCACCTCGAGATTCTGGTGGACCGCATGCGCCGGGAGTTCAAGGTCGAGGCCAACGTTGGTCGCCCGCAGGTGGCGTACCGCGAGACCGTGCGCCGGCGCGTCGAGTATGTGGACGGCAAGTTCATCCGGCAGTCGGGTGGACGCGGGCAGTACGGGCATGTGGTGATCCACCTGGAACCGAACACGCCGGGCGGCGGGTTCGTGTTCGAGGACAAGGTCGTGGGTGGGACGGTGCCGCGGGAGTACATCGGCCCGGTGCAACAGGGGATCAAGGAAGCCCTCGAGAACGGCGTGCTGGCCGGCTATCCCGTGGTGGACGTGAAGGTCCAGCTGGTGGACGGCAGTTACCACGACGTGGACTCGAGCGAAATGGCGTTCAAGATCGCGGGTTCGATGGCCTTCAAGGAAGCCGCGCATCAGGCCGCGCCGGTGCTACTCGAGCCGATCATGGACGTCGAAGTCGTGACGCCCGCTGAGTACATGGGCGATGTGATCGGCGACCTGAACAGCCGTCGCGGCAAGATCGGTGGCATGACGCAGCGGAGTGACGCGCAGGTGATTGCGTCGTCGGTGCCGCTGTCCGAAATGTTTGGTTATTCCACGACCCTGCGTTCGATGACGCAGGGCCGAGCTGTTTACTCGATGCAGTTTGCCCACTACGCCGAGGTCCCGAAGGCCAAGGCGGAAGAGATCATCAGCAAGGTAAAGGGCTGAGACCATGGCGAAGGCAAGATTTGAGCGGACCAAGCCGCATGTGAACGTGGGCACGATTG
>JBBDNM010000026.1:0-49800 GCA_040877595.1 Gemmatimonadales bacterium
ACGCGCGAGCAAATCGTTCATGCTGAGAGCGGCTAGAAAAAAAACGGCCGTGGGGGTGAACCCACGGCCGATGGTGCGCGGACTCCGCGCGACCGCTCGCAACGAGATCCAATATCGGCAATTCGGCCGGCGTGCACAAGACCAGGGTGCGGGTGGTGGGATTCGAACCCACACGGGCTTGCGCCCAAACCGTTGCGAGCGGTCCGCGTCTGCCAGATTCCGCCACACCCGCAACCACCATCAGCACGTTGGCGAAACTGGCACCTGCCGACGGGACCGTTCAACACGGTGTGCCGCTGGCCAAGGAACAATGGGGTAGGAGGGGGCTACACACCCAACCCGTATTACGCCGAATGGATCAAACGGTCGCGAGAGCGGGGCCGCGGCGGGGCGTCGTTCACGACGCGCCTACGCCCTAGCGAAGCGTTCACGCTTCGGATCGAGGGGCGAGATGGCTCCCAGTCCCGGCCTCAAGGCCGGGCTCGGCCATGTGATGCGTCCTGAAGGACGCGCGCATGCCTCACCCCTAGCCCCTCTCCACTTCGTGGAGAGGCCCCCTTTGCACCCTTTGCACCCTTGCACCCTTTGCACCCTTGCACCTTTGCACGGCGCACTACCCCCGCAGCACCACCTCGAAATAATCGAGCGCGCGCGGGTCGCGTGATTGCCCGAGCCAGAAGATTGCGCTGCGGCGGACTTCGGGGTCGCGATTGGTGCGCGCCACGCGTATCAGGACGTCCACCGCATTACTGCTCCGGATCTGCGACAGCGCAAACACGGCGTGCTTGCGCACTTCGCGGTCGGGATCATCGTCGGTCAGGCGGGCCAGGCCGGCGGTGGCCGAGTCGCCCGCCGCCTGCGCCACCCAGAAGATCGCGTCGCGACGGACCTGGTCCGGACGCGTCCCGTCCCGCGCAATCTCGATGAGCCGTGGCCATACCGTGATGCTATCGGCGATCACCGCCGGGAAGATGGAACCGCGCACCCCGAGCGACAGCAGGTACTCGGCCGCCGCCGGCGCACTGACCAGCCCCAGATCGAGCGTGACGGACGAGCCATCCCGCCAGCGGCCACCGACCCAGGCCTCGACGTCCACCGGCCGGCCATCCCGGAACTCGATCTGCACGTGCGCCGGGCCTTCCTCGCAATCGTGCTCCCAGTCCGAGTGCTGGCGGTCCCACCGCATGTTGATGTTGCGACCGTTACCACACACGCCGGCGCGCGAGGCGTACGTCATGCGCACCTTGCCGTCGGTGACGGACGCGATCCGCTCCCCGATGCCCTGCCCCCCGAGGGCAACGGGAAGCAGGGCGATCGCGACCACGAGTCTCATTGGTTGATCAGCTCGAGCAGGAACTCGGCTGCCCGCGGGTTGTTGGACTGGCCCAGCCAGAAGATGGCGGCCCGCCGCAGTTCACGATCCTGTTCCTGGCGCGCGATGGCGATCAAGGCATCCACGGCGGCATCATCACGACGCTGGCTCAACGCAAAGATGATCTGCTCGCGCACCTCGCGATCCCGCATCTGCCCATACAGCGTCTGCAACCGGGCAACGGGGAAGCTGCGCTGCTGGCCCGCCCAGAAGATGGCCGTCTTCCGGATCTCGGTGGTCTGGCTCTCATCCAGGGCCACCTCGATCAGCCAGGCCGCGTTCTCGTCGGAGCGCGACTGGGCGAGCGCGAACAGGATGCGTTCACGAATTGAGGGCTCCGTGGTACGCCGGAAGTACGCACGCAGATACGTCGAGGTCTCGGGATCGTTACTCTGCCCCAGCCAGAACACGACGTTCTCCCGCAACTCGGTCGGCGTGTCGGTGCGTTCCAGATACCGGCGCAAGGCGGCGCCCGCCTCACTGGAGCGCTGCTGGCTCAGCGCAAAGATGGCGCGTTCCTGGAGGGTACGATCCGAGGCTTGGCGCAGAATGGAGTCCAGCGCCGTCACGGCCTCCGGCGCATTTACCTGGGACAGCCAGAACACGCCCTGCTCGCGCACTTCGGCATCGGGATCCGTCCGCACCGCGTTCAGCAGCATGGCCGTTACTTCCGGCGACCGTTGCTGCGCGATGATAAACATCGCCTTGCGCCGCAGGCATTCGGACCCGGCATCACGCCGTTCCAGCACGCGGCGCAGAATTGGCACGGCCTGCTCCGACCGCATCTGCATGAGCGCGGTGAGGGCAATCATCGCTTCCGTGTCGTCGTCGCAGCCATCCCCGCCACGGCGGGGGGGCCGTGGGGTCGTTGGCGTGCGTGGAGACGCGGGGGGACGCGGGGACGACGGAGGAGCCACCGCGACCGGCGCACGTCCAACCCCACTTCCAGGTGCGGCTCGAGGCGCGGCCGTCTCGGCGGTCGCCGCGATCTCACGCGCGGCCTCCGTATCGCCGAGCCGCGCCAGGTCCCCTTGAACGGTCACGAGCAACTCCCGCGCCTGCTGGGCCGTGGCATCGCCGGCGTGGCGCTCCTGATGCTGGCGCAACAGGGTGCGGGCTTCACGCAGCCGTTCCATGCCACCAATGCGATGCAGGCCGTATGCCTGCCAGTACATGCTTGGCGCGACGTAGCTGGAGCGCGGGAACCGCGACCGCAACTGGGCAAACAGGTCGGCCGCGCGACGGTAGTTGCCGGCGTTCAGTTCATTGCGGGCCGCACGGTAGGTCGAATCGGCCGGATCCTGCACGGGCGCCGCCACCGAGAGGTGGAGGGCCGTAAGGCTCACGAGCAGGGTGGTGATGGTCATCAGGTTGCTCCTTGGGTGGATACCGTGCGCAACTGCAGCAGCACGCCACGCCGTTGAATACCGTCGTTAATGAAATCCAGGTCGTTCGCACTGCCCGTTGCCCCGTACTGCTGGATCTGCATGAGCACCAGATCCACGTCATTCAGCAGCCGTCGTACGCTCGCATCACTGGCCGCCGGTGATCCCAGCAGCAAGCGATTCTGCGCAGCGAGGGCGCGGGCCACACCACCCATCGTGCTGTCCATCCGACCCGCCCGCGCCTCGGAGCGAAACACGTTGAGGAAGGTCTCGACCCGGCCCATGTGTTCGCGGGTCATCCGCTCGAACGCGACGTTCGATACCTCCACCTCGTCCCCAGGGACACCGGCGACGCCGTCCGGCGCAACCTCCGACTGGGACATCCGACCCAGCGCAATGCCCAACGCCAACGTGGCCGCGAGCCCCACGCCCCAGCGCAGCCGGACCATCACACTCGGCCGAGCCCGCCGCGCGCGACGTTCGCGCGCGATGCCCTGCCACATCGCTTCCCGCGGCGTCTCCGGCGGGGCCTGGTAGTCCGCCGCCCATTCCTTCAGGCGCATGGTGAACCGCTCGTCGTCATGATCAGTCATACCGCCCACTCTCCTGCAAAGGGGGCCAGCGCATCCCGCAACCGGGCGCGCGCCCGCGATAACTGCGCCTTGGACGTCCCGACCGGCATGCTCAGGGACTCGGCAATTTCTTCATGCGTATACCCCTCCACATCGTGCATCACGAACACCATGCGATACTTGGCCGGCAGACCGTCAATCGCCGCCCGGAGCCGGACCTTGAGGTCGGGCTCGGCCCGCCGCCCACTGACCCCAATCTGCCCCGCCTCTTCTACAGACACCTCACGCTGCCGAAACCGTTTCACTTTTCGCAAGGCGTTCAGCACGACCGAACTCGCGATGGCGTGCAACCAGGTGGAAAGTGCCGACTCACCGCGGAACCCCGCCAAGCGGTCGAATGCCCGCACGAACGTGTCCTGCGTACACTCCTGGGCCAGGGCGTCATCCCCCGTCATGCGGAACGCCAGCCGATACACCCGGTCCACATGGGCGTCGTACAGTTCGCGTTCGGCCGCCGGATCCCCGGCGAGGACCCGCGCAATGAGTCGCTGTTCGTCCAATGAATTCCCCGGATTCTCAGGCGGTTGCGTGGGTCTGCATGTAAGACACGGGGGGCCCCGAAAGGGTTACAGCGCGGTCAACACCTCAACCACCACCCGTTCCAGATCCTTCCCCACCTTCCGGCCCGCCTCGAGTACGTCATCATGCAGCAACGTGGTGTGGCCCAAGCCGGCACCGAGATTGGTGATCATCGAAATGCCGAGCACGCGCATCCCGCGGGCGCGGGCGGCGATGACCTCGAGGACGGTGGACATCCCGACGGCCGCACCGCCCAAGGTGCGTAGCATGCGGATCTCCGCCGGCGTTTCGTAGCTGGGGCCCAGCAGTCCCACATACACGCCGGTGTGCATCGCGATGCCCAGCTTCTGCGCCGCCTTGTGCGCCAACTCCGCCAGCTTGAGGTCGTAGGCGCGGGTCATATCGGGGAACCGCTGCTCGGGCGCAAGGGCGGGCCCCACGAGTCCGGAACGGCCCGTGAGATTGATGTGGTCGGTGATCAGCATCAGCGCCGGTGGCTGCATCTCCGGATCCAGCCCGCCGGCGGCATTCGTCACCACCATGACGTTGCAGCCGAGCGCCGCCGCCACCCGCACGGGCATCACCGCAAGATCTGGCGCCGTGCCTTCATAGAGATGGAGGCGTCCCCGCTGACACAGTACGCGGCGCCCCGCCAGCGTGCCAGCCAGGAACTCCCCGACGTGCCCTTCGACACTGGGGTCAGGCATGCCCGGGATCTGGCGGTACGGGATGCGTGCGCGCGGCTCCACGGCGTCAGCCAGACCAGCAAGCCCCGATCCGAACACGATGAAGACCTCGGGCTCGAAGTCCCCTAACCGTTGGCGCAACGCATCGACCGCGTCGGTAATCATCCGATCAGCATCCCGGCCAGGGCCGCACTCATGAAGGCGGCGAGGTTGCCGCCGATCATGGCCTTGAGACCCAGACGCGCCAGGTCCGACCGTCGCTCCGGGGCAATGCCCCCGATGCCGCCGATTTGAATCGCGATCGAGGAAAAGTTGGCGAAGCCGAGCAGGGCGTACGACGCAATGATCCCGCTGCGTGGCGACAGCGTTTCGGTCAAGCCGGCGAGCTGAAGATAGGCCACGAACTCGTTGACCACGACCTTGACCCCGATGAGCGAACCCACCGTGCCGGCATCCTGCCACGGCACGCCCACGAGCCAGGCGAGCGGGGCCAGCACCCAACCAAACACGCGCTCCAGGGTAAGGTTTGTCACACCCACCACATCACCGAGCGACGTGACGCCCCAGTTGATCATCGCAATCAGCGCGATGAACGCGAGCAGCATGGCGGCCACGTTGAGCGCGAGGTGCAGCCCCTGGCTTGCTCCGGAGGCCGCCGCCTCAATGACGTTGGTATCGGTCTTCGTAAGGCTGACCTTGACCTTGCCTCGCGTTTCGGGCTCGCCCAATTCCGGCTGCAGCATCTTCGAGATGAGGAGCGCGGCGGGGGCGTTCATGACGCTGGCCGTCAGCAAGTGGCCCGCGATATCCGGGAAGTACGGCGACAGCATGCCGACATAGGCCGCCATCACGCCACCAGCGATTGTGGCAAAGCCGCCCACCATGACCGTGTTGAGCTCAGAGATGGTCATGCGACCCACGAACGGCTTGATCAGCAAGGGTGCTTCCGTCTGTCCGACGAAGATGTTTCCGGTGACGCTGAGCGTCTCTGCTCCGGACGTACCGAGGACACGCTGCATGACCCACGCCAACCCCTGCACCACGCGCTGCATGACGCCCAGGTAGTACAGCACGGACATGAGGGACGAGAAGAAGATGATCGTCGGGAGGACGGCAAACGCGAAGTAGGCGCCGGTGACGGCCCAGTGCGTCACCTCCAGAACGGGAGCGAAACTGCCGTCGGCCGGTCCGACCGGCACGTTGTTCCCGCGCGAGAGGTTGCCGAAGATGAACGCCGCGCCCTGCTCGGTGAAACCAAGCAACCGCGTGAACACGACGTTGGCGCCGTGGAACAACGCGCGACCGACGCCGGTCTTGAGCACCAGCAGCCCGAACACGAACTGCAACCCGAGCGCGGCACCGACCAGTCGCCAGCTGATCTGCCGGCGGTTGCTCGACATCAGGTACGCGATGCCCAGCATCGCGCCGAGACCCAGCAGGCCGGTGAGGCGAACGAGCAGGGGCGTGTCCATCAGGCAAGCTCCTTCACGGCGGCATCAAAGGACGTGAGCAGGGCCCGGCGCTCCGCCTCACCCACAAACGCGTGCGCAAATCCGTTTCGGGCAACCTGCACGAGCGCGTCGCGAGCAAGCCCCAGCTTCGCATGCACGGCAAGGTACTCGTCCACCAAGGTGATGCGATCCATCAGGCGACTATCGGTATTGATGGTGGCCGGAATCCCCGCGCCAAGGTACTCCGCCAGCGGGTGGCGTTCGAGCCGCGCGACGGTTCGCGTATGCACGTTGGAGGTTGGACACATCTCGAGCGGCACGCCGGCACTCCGCACGCGGTCGTACAGGTTCTGGTCTTCCTTGAGCCGCACACCGTGCCCAATGCGCTGGGCGCCGCATACATCCAGGGCCTCGCGGATGGAGGCGGGACCGGCGCCTTCGCCCGCGTGGCACGTCAGCGCGAGCCCGCCGGCCCTTGCCACGTGGAATGCCTCGGCATGCACCGACGCGGGGTGCCCGGCCTCGTTGCCTGCCAGATCAAAGGCGACGACTCCGCGACCGAGCCAACGCACCGCGAGCTCGGCCATCGCGAGCGACACCGATGGATCCAGCGTCCGCAGTCCGCAGACGATCGTGTTGGCCCGCGCACCCGTGGCGCGCGCGCCGCGTGCCAGGCCAGCCAGCGCGGCCTCGAGCGCCGCTTCCGATCCGACACCGGGGTGCAACGCGGGGCAGAACCGCACCTCGACATACCGGATCCCCTCGGCGGCCACGTCTTCGACGAATTCGAACGCGATGCGCTCCATCGCCTCGGCCGACTGCATCACGGACAAGGTCGTCTCAAAACGTTGGAGGTACTCGCTGAGATTTCTGGCGTCGCGCACCAGCATGAAGTCGGCGAGCGCGCTCGGATTCCGGGCGGGGAGCGCGACGCCGGCGCGTTCCGCGAGTTCAAGCATGGTGGATGGGCGCAGGCACCCGTCGAGATGCACGTGGAGTTCGGCCTTCGGCAGCGCGGTGACCCACGCCCGCGTGACCGTCACGGACGCCGATCCCAGCGTCCCACCGCGGGGGGTTCGACGGGCTGTGGCATCCGCGGGAGGTAGGCGGCCAGTGCCTCGGCAAGCGTCCCTGCCCGCTCGGTGAGCGCTACGATCACGCCGACCGGGGCCGCAACGAGGTAGGTGCGGTTCGACTCCAGTCGCTGATCGTTCAGGAGCCGGACTTCCCGAATCCGGTCGCGCGCACGACCCGGTTCCCACCGTACCCGCAAGCCTGAGACCGCCACCGCCGGCGCCGAGCCCGTCACCGCCGCCTCGAGCAGGGCGAGAATCACGGATCCCTCCACGATACCCGTCACCATCCCGGTGTCGGCCACCACACGCCCGATGTCGGCAGCGTACACATCGCCGGCGGCCAAGCCTCCACGCAGAAGCGCCTGCGGCACCAAGCCGATGTCCGCACGTCCGGCGTTGCGGACCGCATCGGCAACGAGGTTGCCCAACCGGGACTCCTCCACACCGGTGCCGGCGAGGGGCACGCGCACTCGTGCGAGGGGAGGGATCGCCGCCGGGCCGGGAAGCGCAGGCGCAACCTGCGGACGCTCCACCTCGGGCACGACGCGGGCCGTATCGGCTGGACGGGGAGCGGTTGCCACCGGTGCCGGAAAGGCCGCCCGTACCGCTTCCCGCGCCTCGACCGGCAGGATGCGCCACGACGGCGTGAACCACGTTGCTTCCCTCAGGATGCCCGCCTCCTGCACCGCCTGCAACAGCAGGTCCGGCACGTTCTCCCCGCGGTCGTACACCACCGGCAGGCCCTGCAACATCGCAAAACCACCCCCGCCGCTCTGGCGGTAGCTGTTCAGGGCCAGCGTGAACGTGTCTGCCGCTGTGACCAGTTGCCCGCCGTGCGTGAGCTGAACAATGCGTTGGCCCACCGGTCGCGAGAGGTCCACGACGTACTCGACGCCACTGACGATGTCGTAGTTGTAGCCCGGGATCGCGGGGTTCACGACGGGTTCATCGGTACCCCATTGACCGAAGTACGCGGCCGACTGCTCGAGGTAGGCCCGGAGTCGCGCGCCATCGATGCGCACGGCGCGAAGCGTGTTCTCATAGGGATACACCGCCGCCACGTCCCGCAACCGGATGGGGCCGGGACCAAATCGTGCTTGCGGGTTGAAGACGGCGGCTGATGACAGGTCGGCGCCCGTCGCCCGACGCTGGATCTCGTTGACCAGGTCCACCAGCGGCACATCCTCGACGCGACCCCAGTGGCTGGTCCAGGTCTCAGGCGTCTCGGCCACCGGCCGGTCCACCCACGTGCGCGTCTCGTCGTGCGCCGACTGGAGCCGGCGTACCATCGCCGGATCGGGCGGCACCTCGGCCAATGAACGGTTCTCGCTGCGGATACTCAGCACCGTTGCCGCACCAGTGGTGTCGCGGGCCACCAGGATATGCGCGATCGCGATCTCGCGGGCCCACGGGGCGGGCTGCATGAAATGTACGCCCCGCCAGGACGAGTCCGGCATGGTTCCATGCGAGTGGCCCACGACCACGAGGTGGGGCGATACGGGCAGGGTCGCGAGCGTCGCGGCAACGTTCTCCTCGCCGACACCCGTCGTATCGTAGGACGACGGGCCATCCATGCCGGAATGGATGACCACGAGGCGCAGGGCGGCGCCGGATGCCGCCATCGCATCGAGCGTCGCCCGCGCAACCGACTCCACCGGAGCGACGCGGAGGCGCTGGGACAGGTGGGCGCGGTCCCACACCATCGCACCGGGCGTGGTGAACCCGGCGATGGCGACGCGCAGCCCCGCGCGGGTGACCGTCACAAACGGCCGGAACAACACCGTGTCGCGGGGCAGGACGAACACGTTGGCCCCGAGCAGCGGAAAGGCCGCCGAGCGCTCGGCGCGCGCCAGCACGTCGAGCCCGAAGTTGAACTCGTGGTTGCCGACGACCGCCGCGTCGTACCCCACGCCGTTCATCGCGTCGATAACGGGATGTGGTTCGATGGGCCGATGCAAGGCGAAGTAGGTCGCGAAGGGATTACCCTGGATGATGTCCCCCGCGTCCACCACCACCACGCGTCCGGGATGGGCGCGGCGTATCGAGTCCACGAGGGTGGCGGCGCGCGTGAGACCCCAGGGGGCCTCACGGTCCGCCAGGTAATCCCAGTGGTAGACGTGCCCATGGATGTCGGTCGTCGCCACCACCACGATTTCGACCGTGTCCGGGCGCCGGACGGAATCCGCCGGCGCCTGGAGTGCGAGGAACAGCAGGCTGAACATGTTACCGACCGGCGGGCTCCAGGCGCACGATGTTGCTGGGGCCACCCTGGCGATCATCGATGGCGAGGTAGATGAGTCCATCGGGTCCCTGCCGCACGTCCCGTATCCGCCCGAGACCCTGCGCCAGTGTCTCCTCGTTGACCACGCGCTGGCCCTCCAGCGTCAGCCGGGCGAGCCGCTCGCCGGCCATGCCGCCAACAAACAGGTTGCCGCGCCAGGCGGGGAAGCGGTCGCCCGTATAGAGTAGCAGACCCGACGTCGCGATGCTCGGCACCCAGACATGCACCGGCGGTTCCATGCCCTCGCGATGCGTGCCAACGTGAATCGTCGAGCCACTGCGGTAATTGACGCCGTATCCCACGACCGGCCAGCCGTAGTTGAGCCCGGGCCGGATCAGGTTGAGTTCGTCCCCGCCCTGCGGCCCGTGCTCGGTGGCCCAGATGTCGCCGGTCTGGGGGTGGATCACCAGTCCTTGCTGGTTCCGATGCCCGTAACTCCAGATCTCGGGCCGGGCGCCTTCCCGACCGACGAACGGATTGTCCGCGGGCACGCGGCCATCGTCGTGCAGTCGCACGACCGTGCCGTGATGGTTGGCCAGATCCTGGGCCGGATGCGCCGCGAGATCGCCGCTGGGTGGCGCCTGCCGATCACCGATGGTGATGAAAAGGAAACCTTGGCGGTCAAAGGCAAGGCGGGAGCCATAGTGCCCCGCCCCCCGGGAGACCGCCTCGAAGATCTCCTGTACGTCCGTCAGGCGAGCGTTCTCATACCGCGCCCGGATCACGGCTGTCGTGGCGCCGCGACCCTCGACGAGAGGTTTGGAGAAGCAGAGGTAGATCAGGCGGTTGCTGGCAAAATTGGGATGCAGGACCACATCGAGCAGTCCGCCCTGACCCTGGGCCAGCACGGCCGGGACACCACTCACGGGCTCCGCCACGAGTTGGCCGTTCCGCACGAGGCGGAGACGCCCGGGCCGTTCCGTGATCAGCATGTCCCCGCCAGGCAGAAACGCGATGCCCCAGGGATTGATCAGGCCTTCGGCGACCGTGACCACCCGGTAGGCGTGATGGGCCGAAGGAAGGGCCTGACCGCTCGCCGGCGCCAGGAACAGCGAAAACGACGTCGCCACGAGAAGGAAAAGGGTACGCATGAGGCCTCCGCAAGCAATTGGGGCTGGAAACTACATCGCACGACCGACGGGCGAACGGCACCCCGATCTGCGTCGCATGGTTGTGATATATTCGTGACGGTATTGTAACAGGATGCTGGGCGCGCCGTCTCGCAGGCAAAGGTAATTCCCATAGACATGCGCCAACATATTCTCGTTGTTGATGATGAACCCGACATCACGGCCTTGGTTGCCTATCATCTCGCACGAGCCGGATATCGTGTCACGACCGCCACGAGCGGCGCCGAGGCCCTCCGTGCTGCGGAAGATCAGGCACCCGACCTGATCGTCCTGGATCTGATGCTTCCGGACCTCTCGGGCATCGACGTGCTGGCCGAGCTCCGGCGGCGCCCGGACACTGGGGAAATGGGCGTCATTCTATTGACCGCTCGTCGCGAGGAAACTGATCGCATTCAAGGTCTTTCGTTAGGGGCCGACGATTACCTCACCAAGCCATTCTCACCCCAGGAGCTTGTGCTCCGGGTGGCGGCGGTGCTCCGCCGCCTCTCGGGGCCATCGGTCGCCGGCGGATCGAAGATTGTCGCCGGCCCCCTGACCATTGACCGCGGGGCCCACCGGGTGTCCGTTGATGGTGACGACATTGATCTCACGGCCACGGAGTACAAACTCCTTCTGACGCTGGCCGAACGTCGCGGACGCGTACAGAGTCGCGCGCAGTTGCTGGAATCCGTCTGGGACGCCAACCCCGATATCCAGACGCGCACGGTGGACATGCACATGCAACGGCTGCGCGCCAAACTCGGAGACGCCGCCGCCCATCTTGAGACGGTGCGTGGGTTTGGATACCGGTTTCGAGGGGATTCGTCGAGGCACCGCACCAAGTGAGCTTCCGCGTTCGCATCCTTCTCGCCACGGCCGCCGTACTCGTGGCGGCGCTCGCGACCGCGATGCTCGGAGGAAGCCGCTGGCTTCGCCAGGCAACGGAGCAGACGCTCGCTGACGAGTCCGCGCGGGCCGCGCGGCTCATCGCCGTCTCCCTGCCCCGCGACGTCGGTCGTATCCAAGGGGTCACGCGCCAGCTGGGCCGCCTGATTGGACGGCGAGTCACGGTGATCGATTCGACAGGCTTGGTCATCGGCGACTCCGACTTCGACGACGCCAGTCTTCGGTTGCTCGAGAACCACCTTGAACGCCCAGAGGTGCAGGCAGCCCTGCAATCCGGCGCTGGGCGCTCCTTGCGACACAGCACATCTACCCGCCGCACCGAACTCAAGGTCGCGGTGCGCGCGTGGCCGGGAGTGGTCAGGGTGTCTATTCCGGCGGACCAGATCGCGGCCACCCTGACGGACGCGCAGCGGGTCGCGCTCCTGGCGGGCCTTGTTGGGCTTGCCGTGGGTACACTACTGGCCTTGGTCGGCGGGCGAACCATTGCCAAGCCGCTGCGCCAACTGTCGGTGGCCGCGCGGACGCTCGCCGGCGGCGGGACCCCCGTGTATCCGTCGTCCTCGGCACCCGAGATTCGGCATCTGGTGCATGCGTTTCGCGCGATGCAGGAAGACCTTGACGAGCGCCTCACCACGATGCAGCGGGCCCGTGAAGAGACCGAGACCATCTTCGACTCGATGGTGGAGGGCGTCGTCGCGACCGATCCGGACGGGCGCGTGGTCGCCTGCAACCGTGCAGCCCGACGGCTCTTCGCCTACGGCCCCGACCAACCGTTGCCGAACGCCCGCGAGCTGTTTCGCACGCCAGATGCGCGGGAGGTCGTAGATCGTGTCCTCGCCGGTCGAGCTGTGCTTGGCCGGGAAATGGAGATTGACGACCGCGTCCTTCTGGTAACAGCCCGCCCCCTGCCCGCGACCGGCGCCGTCATCTGCTTGCATGATGTCACGGCGGTGCGGCGACTGGAAGCCGTGCGACGTGACTTCGTGGCCAACGTGTCCCACGAGCTCAAGACCCCGCTCACCAGCATTGCGGGATATGCCGAGACGCTGCGCGCCGGTGACGTAGATGCAGAGACCCAGCACAAGTTCCTCGATGTCATCCTGTCGAACGCCCAGCGCATGCAGCGACTGGTTGACGACCTGCTCGATCTGGCGCGGATTGAGGCGGGAGCGTGGCGGCCCACGCTGGCGGACGTGGACCCCGTGGCTGCCGCCGAGTCGGCCTGGACGGCATTTGCGGACCGAGCGCGCGAACGCCGCGTGAACTTCGCGGTCAATCACCAGGCCATCCGTCGGGTGCAGGTCGACCCCGACGCGCTTCGACAGATCCTGACCAATCTGTTCGACAACGCGTTGCGCTACACGCCGGAGGGCGGCACGATCACGTTCGCCACGCGACGCGTGGATGACGGAGTCGAGCTCTCGGTGACCGACACCGGAAGCGGGATTCCCGCCGAGCACCTGCCCCGGGTGTTCGAGCGGTTCTACCGCGTGGATCCCGGTCGGTCGCGCGACCAGGGGGGCACCGGCCTCGGCCTCTCGATCGTGCGGCATCTGGTCGAATCCCACGGTGGACGGGTCGATCTGGAGAGCGCCTTGGGTATCGGCACCACGGTCCGCCTGGTCCTCCCGCCCGGAACGCGCACCGCCTGATCGTTACGTAGCGGCCGGTCTCCGCGTGACGTCATCGTTACGCTTCGCCGGGACCTTCCCCTGATGACAAACCGCTTCATGCTCATCGCGGCACTCGCCCTGGCCGTGCCCGCCGCCACACAGGACCGCGGCCGCATCGTCGGTCGCGTCCTTGACGCCACGAGTGGCCAGCCGCTGGCCGGCGCCCATGTGGAGGTCGAGGGATCGGCGATCGCCACCCATACCGCGCTCGACGGGCGCTATACGTTGCAACTGGTGCCGGCGGGACCGGTCACCTTGCGCGTGCGCATGATTGGGTACGCGGTGAAGATGGTCGCCAATGTCGCCGTGCCGGCGGACGGCGCCGTGCAGCAGGACATCACCCTGAACGCGCAGGTGTTCCAGCTCGCCGACATTCAGGTGGTGGAAGCCATCGCCGAACGTGGCTCGGTGGCCGAGGCGCTCGACGCGCAGCGCACCGCCACCAACATTGTCTCGAGCGTGACGGCGGAGCAGATCAGCAGGAGCCCGGACAGCGATGCAGGCGCGGCCGTACAACGCGTCAGCGGCGTCACCGTGCAGGATGGCCGCTACGTGTTCGTGCGCGGGCTCGGTGAGCGATACACGACGACCTCGCTGAATGGATCGCGCATGCCCAGTCCGGAACCGGAGCGGCGCGTGGTACCGTTCGACCTGTTCCCGGCCAACCTGCTCGAAGGCATTGAGACCTCCAAGACGTTCACCGCGGACCAGCCGGGCGACTTCAGCGGCGGACAGGTAGACATTCGCACGCGCGAGTTCCCGACCCGCCGTTCGATGACCTTGTCGACCTCGGTGGGCGCCAATGCGTCGGCGTTGGGCCAAACCATCCTGGCTCCTCCGACGCTCGGACGCGAATGGCTCGGCTACGGCGGCGATGCGCGGGCCCTGCCCAGCATGCTGCAGGACGCGGGAACGCTCCAGGGTCGCTCCCAACAGGAGCTCAACGCCATGATGCGATCGTTCCGCAACGTCTGGTCTGCGGGCGAAACCACCGGCAGTCCGAGCGGATCCTTTGGCGCGTCGTTGGGCGGCGAGCAGGGCATCCTGGGGGTACCCACCGGGTACGTCGGCTCCCTGACCTATTCGTATGGCCAGGAGGTGCGCGCGGACGAGTTCCGCGCCATCGCCCAGCCTTCCACCACCGAAGGCGAGGTCATCGAGCAGAACCCACAGCGCGGATCGACCGCTCGGGTCGGCGTGCTGTGGGGCGGTCTGTTCAACCTGACCAGCCGATTGGGCAGCCACACCAAACTGTCGTTCAACAACACGTACACCCGAAGCGCCGATAACGAGGCCTCACGCATCGCCGGCTTCAACGAAGGCTTCGATCAGTACTTCGACATCACCCGCCTCACGTTCGTCGAGCGCGCCATGCGCTCGCATCAGGTCGCGGGGGAGCACTTGCTCTTTGGACGGCACCGCCTGGACTGGCAGGTCGCGTCCTCCTCCGTGCTGCGGACGGAGCCCGATCGGTCGGACCTGGTCAACCAGACGGACATTGACTCGGTGACCGGGACCTCCACGCCGGTGGCATGGTTCGGCGCCGCCCGCTCGGCGACCCGGACGTTCTCGCAGATTCGGGAGACGGGACTCGACGGCGGGGTCAACCTCCAGTGGCAGCTGACGAACAACGCGGTCGGACCCAGCATCAAGGTCGGTGTGTACGGGCGCCAAGCCGACCGCGTCGCCGACAGCCGGGCCTACGACCTGATCAACGTCGGGCTCACGGAGTCCGAACGGTCCGCGCCACTCGAAGCCATCCTGGCGGAGGACTACATCGAACAGAACCGCTTCCAGCTGTTCATCAACGCCAACGGTGGCCTGTACTCGGCGCAAGACCGAGTACGTGCGGGGTATGGTCAGGTGGAGCTGCCCCTGGGGTACACGGTGCAGATCGTCGCCGGCGCTCGCGTCGAGTCGTCGGACATCATGGTGGACACGCGGACCATCTCCCGAGGCGATACCATCGCGCGCATCCAGAATGTGGACGTCCTGCCCGCCCTCACGGTGAACTTCCGGCTGGCGGAGGGCCAGCACAACCTGCGCTTCTCCGGCAGCCAGACCCTGTCTCGGCCAGAGTACCGCGAGCTGTCTCCCGTATCGTATTTCGACATCCTGGGCGGCCAGCGGCTCTTCGGAAACCCGCGCCTGGAACGGGCGCTGATCCAGAACCTCGACGTCCGGTGGGAGTGGTACCCGCACCGTGGAGAGGTCGTAAGTATTGCCGGGTTCGCCAAGCAGTTCGACCGGCCCATCGAGCGCGTCCTGGTGCAGACGTCGGACGGCAACTCGCCGGACGCGACCTTTCAGAATGCGGAAGCCGCCACAAACTATGGCGTGGAGCTGGAGGTCCGGAAGAGCCTCGGGTTCCTGAGCGACGCCCTGTACGCGTTCAGCGTGTTTTCCAACCTGACCTTGATGCGCAGCCGTATCACCGTGCGCGAGGACGGGCTGATCAGCCCGACCAATGCCGAGCGGTCCATGGTGGGCCAGGCCGGCATCGTCCTGAACGGGGGATTCACGTGGGCAACCGAGTCCGGCGTCAGCGCCACGCTGCTGTACAACCGGACCGGCCGACGGATGTACGCCGCCGGCATCCTGCCGCTCCCCGACTCGTATGAAGAAGCGCGCGACCTGCTTGATGCCTCCGTCCGAGTTCCGGTAAGCCGTGTGCTGGACCTCAAGATTGACGGCAAGAACCTGCTGGATGACCCGTACCTGCTGACCCAGGGGTCGGTGACCCGCCTGTCCTACCGCACCGGTCGCACCTTCGCGATGGGCGCCACCTGGCGCCTGTAGCACCAGCGGATGGGGTGGTGGCACGACCGTGACATGACCGTCGCGCCCGCGTCACCACCCCAGTCTTCCTTTCGTCTGTTCCCCAGTCGGCACGTTATTCACCTCTCCTGGAGAGATGGCAATGAGGACGTCAATCAGTCGTGCAGCATACGCTGGACTCGCAATGCTGGTGGTCGCGTGTGGCGATGATGCGGTGGACCCCACCGCCCCGCTCGTCCCCACCAACGTCACCGTAACACAAGTCTCCCTCACATCCGTTAACGTGAGCTGGACCGCCTCGGCCGGCGCGCAGACCTATACCGTCGAACGGGCCTCGGCGGATGCGCCGGGCGTGTTCACCCAGGTCGGCACCGGGCTCACCGCGACGGAGTTCGACGACACCGGGCTCACGGCGGGCCTGACGTACAGCTACCGCGTGGCCGCCAGTGCCAACGGATTGACCAGTGAGTTCTCGGCGGTGGTCAGCTTCGCCACCGGTCAGGCTACGGCAACCGTGAGCGGCAATATCACGGCGAACCGCACGCTGTTCAGCGACACGGTGTATGTCCTGTCAGGCTATGTGAAAGTGCAGAGTGGCGCCGTTCTGACGATAGAAGCAGGCACCAGGATCGTGGGCGATACCGCCGTGTTCGGAAGCTCGCTGTGGATCCTCCGTGGGGCCCGGCTGGAAGCCAACGGCACGGCGGCGGCACCCATTGTCATGACGTCGCAACGGGCCGCTGGTAACCGTAAGCCGGGCGACTGGGGTGGCCTGGTCATCGTGGGGAACGCGCCGATCAACCGCACCGGCACCATTCTCACCGAGGGTCCGCCGGAAGTGGCCGAGAACTACGGTGGGGGCACCAACGCGGCCGACAATAGTGGCACCCTGCGATATGTCCGCATCGAGTTCTCGGGCTTTGACGTATCGGGTGGCGGGAACTCCGAACTGAACGCCTTCTCATTGTACGCGGTCGGCAGCGGCACCACGCTGGAGTACTTGCAGGCCGTCGCCGGCCTCGACGACCACTTCGAGTTCTGGGGCGGATCGGCGGACGGCCGGTACCTCGTATCGTACGAAGCCGGCGACGACCACTTCGACTATTCCGAGGGGTATCACGGTCGTCAGCAATTCATCATTGCCCTGCAGACCACGCGCCTGCCACCCGCGGCCGGCACGGGGGTCCTCTCGTCTGACCCACAGGGCTTCGAAATCGACGGCTGCTCCGGCTCCGGTTGCACGCTGGGCTTCCGCAGCACGCCACTCAACAACCCCGTGGTCGCCAATTTCACGTTCATTGGTCCGCCGGAAGAACCCGTGGCCGGGGGTGGTATTGGCGGCGTGTGGCGTCGTGGCACGGCCGGCGTTTACCACAACGGCATCATGGCGCGCTGGCCGCGCCGGGCCATCTCGGTGCGTGACGCGGTCACCGATACCCTGCGCCAGCGCGATTCACTCAGCATTCAGAACGTGCTGTTCGCCGCCAACGCGGCAAACTACGAGGCCGTCGGGACCAACTTCGGCCAGGAAACGAACTTCGCGGGCAAGAACCACAATACCGCCGCCACACTCGCCAGCATCGTCACGAGCGTGAACACCAACGCGCTCGACTGGACGCCCCTCGGTGCGGCGCTCACCGGCGCCGGTGTCGTTACCCTACCCGCCGCGCGGACGGGCAGCTTCTTTGGCGGGACCATGCCGAACACCACCTACTACGGCGCGGCCGATCCAGCCGCGGCGAAGTGGTGGCAGGGCTGGACGGTCTACTACGCCAACTGACGTGACCAGATCGTTCCTGTCGCTCGTGTTGCCGATGGCCATCGCCTGCGCTCCCAGCGCCGGCGATGCGCCATCGGCGCACGTGGTGGACTCCGTGGTCGCGTGGGACAGCGCGCTGGCGGCGTTTCGCTCCACCGGAGACAGCGTGACCGTGTTGACGGGTGCCACCTCACGCGGGGAACTGGTGTCGGCCCTTGCGGAGGCGATCGCCACACACGATACCGCACAGCTTCGCTCGCTCGTGCTGAGCCGGGCCGAGTTCGCCTGGCTCTACTATCCGACTGCGCGCGAGGCCCATCCCCCGTACGAGCTCCCGCCCGACCTGATGTGGTTCCGCCTGTCCAGCCAAAGCGAACAAGGCATCAGCAAGGCGCTCCGCCTGCTCGGCGGTCGCCCGGTCGGCGTGATTGATCATGCGTGTGAGCCAACCCTGGAGCGCGTCGAAGGCCGGAACCGTCTCCGAGGGGGCTGCATCGTGCGCCGCACGGCCGGTGGCGACACCCTCCACGAATCGCTCTTTGGCCTGATCATCGAGCGGGACGGACGCTACAAGTTCGTGAGCTACGCCAACAGGCTCTAGTAACGTCGTAACCGCTTTGGATACAATATCTTAAGGCCATTTCACCGCAACGCGATGTTACGGTGGTGTGGCGCATTCGTTACCTGCCCGTGACGATCGTACGCGAGGCTTCTCGCTGTCTCCAACCGGTCTTCTGGTACCCTATGCGCTCGACCTTCGCTGCCCTGCTGTTCTTCGCGCTCGCCGGCTGTTCGTCCGAAACCGTGTTCCTCACCGGCGCCGGCGCCACGTTCCCGAACATCATCTATCAGCGTTGGATGATTGACTACAATGGTTTGCACCCCAACGTGCAGATGAACTACCAGTCCATCGGCTCGGGCGGAGGGATCCGCCAGTTCTCCGACGGCACGGTCGATTTCGGCGGCAGCGATGCGCCCATGAACGACTCGGCCATCGCCGCCCTCGACAACAACGTCCTCCACATCCCCACGGTGCTCGGCGCCGACGTGCTGGTGTATAACCTGCCCGAGGTCACGACCACGTTGCGGTTCACGCAAGATGTGGTGGCCGACATGTTTCTCGGCCGCATCACACGGTGGAACGATGCCCGGATCCGCGCCATCAATCCCGGCGTGACGCTGCCCGATCGGCCCATCATCATCGTGTATCGCTCCGACGGCTCCGGCACGACCTACATCTGGACCGACTACCTCTCGAAGATCAGCTCGGAGTGGGCCGAACGCGTCGGCCGTGGCACTTCGGTGAGTTGGCCGGTCGGTATTGGGGGCCGGGGCAACGAGGGCGTTGCCGGCACGGTACGCCAGACCCCTGGCGCCGCGGGATACGTCGAGCTGGGCTACGCGCTGATCAACAACATGCCAGCGGGCATCCTCCGCAATCGCGCCGGGAATTTCATTGAACCGACCATTCCCTCCGTGACCGCAGCCGCCGCTGGCGCCATGGCCACCATGGGCCCGGACACGGACTTCCGCGTCTCCATCACCGATCCCGAAGGTGCCGATGCCTATCCTGTGGCCTCGTTTACCTGGCTGCTCATGCACCGCGAGTACGCGGATCAACCAAAGGCGCGCGCCCTGATCGATTTCGTGTGGTGGGCGCTTACGGATGGCCAGGCCGTGGGCCCGGAACTCGGGTACGCCCCCCTCCCGGCACAGATGCAGCCGTGGATCGCCGACCGCCTGGCCGCGATCACCGTCGAAGGTGCGTCGGTCTGGCAGCGACCTGACCGCTAGGCCCTCGTGACGATCCGGAGCAAGCAGACACTCGGCGACACGGTCTTCCGCGTCGTCCTGACGGCATTCGCGCTGGTCATTCCAGCCGTTATGCTGGCGCTGGTACTCGAACTCGGGCTCCAGGCCTGGCCGTCCATCACGCGCTTCGGCGCCAAGTTCCTCTTTACCTCAACGTGGGATCCGGTGGCCGAGATCTACGGCGCGGCGCCGATGATCTTCGGCACACTGGTGTCCTCCCTGCTCGCCGTCCTGCTCGCCGTTCCGCTTGCGGTGGGCACCGCGGTCTTCCTGACGGAGTTCAGCCCCGCGTGGATGCGCCGCACCGTCGGCACCTTGGTAGAACTTCTGGCCGCCATCCCCTCGGTGGTTTATGGGTTATGGGGGATCTTCGTGCTGATTCCGCTCCTGCGACGGGTTGTGGTGCCGGTCCTCGAGGCCACGCTGGGATGGACCCCGCTCGTGAGCGGCGAGTTCTACGGCAACTCCATGATCGCCGCAGCCTTCATCCTCGCCATCATGATTCTGCCTTACATCGCGACGGTGAGCCGCGAGGTGTTGCAGGCGGTACCCACGAGCCAGCGCGATGCCGCCCTGGCCCTCGGCGCGACGCGCTGGGAAGCCGTGTGGTCCGTGCAGCTCCCGTACGCGCGGACCGGTATCGTCGGGGCCATCATCCTGGGGCTGGGCCGGGCTCTCGGCGAGACGATGGCAGTGACGATGGTGATCGGCAATCGCCATGAAATCAGCACGTCGATCCTCCAGCCGGGCTACACGATGGCCTCCGTCATCGCGAACGAGTTCGCCGAGGCGACCACCAGCCTGTACCTGTCGGCCCTGTTCGAGATCGGCCTGGTGCTGTTCGGCGTGACCGTTGTCGTCAATGCCTTTGCGCGACTGCTCGTGTGGCGCGTCGCACGCGGCAGCGCCGCCGGGAGTACCGCGCTATGACGATCAACCGCCGCCGGCTCATGTCCCGCATCATGACAAGTGTGGTCATCGCCTCCGCAGCCCTTGCGGTGCTTCCCCTTATCGCCATCCTCGTCGACCTGATCCTGCGAGGCGCCTCGAGCATCGACCTCGCGTTCTTCGTCGAGAACCCCGTGGCTGCCGGTCAGTCGGGCGGTGGTGTCGCGAACGCCATTGTCGGCACCTTGATCGTGGTGGGCGTCGCGGGCTCGATCGGCCTCCCGGTCGGCATCGGGGCGGGCGTGTACCTCGCGGAGTACGGACGGGGTCGGCTGGGATTCATCGTGCGGTTCGTGGCGGACGTCCTGAACGGGACGCCGTCCATCGTCATCGGCATCTTCGTCTGGACCTGGATGGTCCGCCCGATGGGTCACTTCTCCGCGCTGGCGGGCGGAGTAGCCCTCGCGGTACTCATGCTGCCCATGGTGGCGCGCACCACGGAAGAAATGGTGCGGCTGGTCCCGAACTCGCTGCGGGAGGCCGCGCTGGCCCTCGGATACCCGCGGTGGCGCACCACTATGGTGGTCATGGTGCGCAGCGCCTGGCCGGGCATCCTGACCGGCGGTCTGGTCGCTGTGGCGCGCGTGGCCGGTGAGACCGCCCCGCTGCTGTTTACCGCCCTCGGCAACCTGAACTTTCGCGTCAACCTCATGCAGCCGATGCAGACCCTGTCGCTGCAGATCTACGTGTATGCGACCGGCCCCTTCGAGGAGTGGCACCGCCTGGCCTGGGGAGCCGCCCTCGTCCTGATGGGGATGGTGCTGGTGCTCGGCATTACGGCGCGCCTGGTCACGCGCAAGCGATTCACCGCATGAGTGCCACGGCGTTTCATCTCGAGGCGCGCCAGCTCTCGGCGTACTATGGTGCCAACCATGCGGTGCGCAACGTATCGCTGGGCATCCCACGGCATGCCGTCACCGCCATCATCGGCCCGTCCGGGTGCGGGAAGAGCACGTTCCTGCGCTGCCTGAACCGCCTGCATGAGCTTACGATGTTGGGTTCGGCAACGGGCCAGGTGCTGCTCGACGGCGAGGACGTCTACGCCCCCGGCGTGGATCCCGTGCAGTTGCGCCGACGCATCGGTATGGTCTTTCAGCATGCGAACCCCTTCCCGACCATGACCATCTTCGGGAACGTGGCCGCCGGACTGCGTGTGGGGCCACGCCGCTCACGCGCGGAGGTTGAGGCGGCGGTGGAACGTGCCCTGAAAGGCGCCGCCCTGTGGGACGAAGTGCATGACCGGCTCGGTGCAAGCCCGCTGGCCCTGTCGGGCGGACAGCAGCAGCGCCTGTGTATTGCGCGCGCCATTGCGCCTGAACCTGAAGTCCTGTTGCTGGACGAACCGACTTCCGCCCTGGATCCGGTCGCAACGCAGGCCATCGAGGAACTGGTCCAGCGGCTCAAGGAACGGTTCACCGTGGTGATCGTGACCCACAACATGCAGCAGGCTGCGCGCGTGTCCGATCACACCGCATTCTTCTACATGGGTGACTTGATCGAGACCAACGTCACCCGCACCATCTTTACCAACCCGTCCCAGGAGCGCACGGAAGCGTACGTGACCGGGAGATTCGGATGATTCGGTCGCCGGTCACCATCCGGGACTACAGCTTCTGGTACGGCCAGAAGCAGGCCCTCCGCAACATCACACTGGACGTCGACGCGCATCAGATCACGGCCTTCATCGGGCCGTCGGGCTGCGGCAAGTCCACCTTGTTGCGGTCGATCAACCGGATGAACCAGCTCATACCGGATACGCGACACACCGGGGATATCGCCGTGAACGACGTGTCCGTGTACGCCCCCAGGCGTGACCTGGTCGCCCTGCGCCAAGAAGTGGGCATGGTGTTCCAGCGGCCGAACCCGTTTCCGAAGTCGGTGTTCGACAATGTGGCCTACGGCCCGCGCATGAATGCCCTGTGCCCAGCTTCCGAACTCACCGACCGCGTGCAGACGGCCCTCAAGCGCGCCGCGCTGTGGGACGAGGTGGCGGATCGGCTGGAGGAATCAGCGCTCGGCCTGTCCGGCGGCCAGCAGCAGCGGCTCTGCATCGCACGCGCGCTGGCGAACGAGCCGGATGTCCTGCTGCTCGACGAGCCCTGTTCCGCGCTCGACCCTATCGCGACCCAGCGCATCGAGGAACTCCTGGTGGAGCTCAAGCAGGAGGTCACCATCGCGTTGGTTACCCATAATCTGCATCAAGCGGCGCGCGTGGCCGACACGACGGCCTTTTTCTACCTGGGGGACCTTGTGGAATCGGGCCCCTCTGACGAATTGTTCACCAGGCCCAAAGAGCAACGCACCGAGGCCTACGTCACGGGAAGGTTTGGATGAGCGAGACCCATCGGCATTTCCACGATGAACTGAACCGCGTCAAGGACCGCCTGGTCCAGATGTCGGGCGCCACCCAGGAAGCGCTGGAACGCGCGGTGCGGGCGCTGCTCGACCGCGATACCGAAACGGCTGGGCTCGTTATCGGTGATGACACCCGCATTGACGCCATGGAGATGGACCTCGAGGAGATGGTCACCTCCCTCCTCGCCCTGCACCAGCCCGTGGCGCGCGACCTGCGCCTGCTGCTGGCCGCTCTCAAGATTTCCAACGACCTCGAGCGGGTGGGCGACCACGCGGTCAACATCGCGCAGTGCGCCAAGCGCCTGCTGGCGTATCGCGTTATCGCGCCGGAACCCGAGTTGGTCGAGATGAGTCGCCGGGCCCGCAGCATGCTTTCCGAAGGGATTGAGGCCTTCGTGCGGAGTGACGCGGCGGCCGGCCGGCACGTCTGCCAGCAGGACGATCAGGTGGACGCCCTGCACCGCTCGATGTTCCGCATCCTCATCACGCACATGGCGGAAGATCCACACACCATCGGCGCCGCCATGGAGTTGTTCCTGGTCAGCCGCAACCTGGAGCGCGTGGCGGACCTGGCGACCAATGTGGCCGAGGATGTCGTGTTCCTGGTAGAAGGCAAGAGCATCAAGCACGGACGAGGCGCCGACGGCTGATCGCGCAGTTTCCCACCGTCCGACTCGGGCCAATATGACACATCTCCTGCCGAATAGGCATGAACCAGTGGTACAGGCCTTGCGACTGCAACTTTGGTGAAGGATTACGCATCTTTGAACCCTGCACGGGAGCAGCACCATGGCGAAGAAAGTCATCGGGATCGATCTGGGGACCACCAATTCCGTGGTTGCCGTCATGGAAGGTGGCGATCCCGTCGTCATTCCCAATTCTGAGGGTGGCCGCACTACGCCATCGGTGGTCGCGTTTACCAAGGACAACGAGCGCCTGGTGGGCCAAGTGGCCAAGCGCCAGGCCGTGACCAACCCCAAGAACACGATCTTCTCGATCAAGCGGTTTATGGGTCGCCGCATCGCGGAGATCACGGAAGAAACCAAGCGTGTTCCCTACCCTGTGGTTGAGGGCCGCAACGGACTCGCCTCAGTCGAAATCCAGGGCAAGCACTACACGCCGCCCGAAATCTCCGCGATCGTACTCCAGAAAATGAAGCAAACGGCCGAAGACTACCTGGGCCACCCGGTGGATCAGGCGGTGATCACGGTTCCGGCGTACTTCAACGACTCCCAGCGACAGGCCACCAAGGATGCCGGCAAGATCGCTGGGCTCGACGTGCTGCGCATTATCAACGAGCCGACCGCCGCGGCGCTCGCCTACGGCCTCGAGAAGAAGAAGGAAGAGAAGGTGGCGGTGTTCGACCTAGGTGGTGGGACGTACGACATCTCCGTGCTCGAGCTGGCGGAGGGCGTGTTCGAGGTCAAGGCCACGAATGGTGATACGCACCTGGGCGGGGACGATTTCGACGACCGCGTGATCCAGTGGCTCATTGACGAGTTCAAGAAGGACCAGGGCATTGATCTCTCGAAGGATGCCATGGCGCTCCAGCGGTTGAAGGAAGCCGCCGAGAAGGCCAAGATGGAGCTGTCCACCACACAGCAGACCGAGATCAATTTGCCATTTATTACGGCCGATCAGTCCGGTCCCAAACACCTCAACTTGTCGCTCTCGCGGGCCAAGTTCGAGCAGCTCGTGGACGACCTGATTCAGCGAACGCTCAAGCCGATGGAGATGGCCCTCAAGGATGCCGGCATGAAGCCCGGCGACGTCGACGAGGTGATCCTGGTCGGGGGCTCGACCCGCATCCCCAGGATCCAGCAGGTGGTGAAGGACTTCTTCGGCAAGGAACCCCACAAGGGCGTGAATCCCGATGAGGTCGTCGCGATCGGCGCGGCCATTCAGGGCGGCGTGCTGGCGGGCGAGGTCAAGGACGTCCTCCTGCTGGACGTGACCCCGCTCTCGCTGGGTATTGAAACGCTGGGTGGTGTCACCACCGTGCTGATTTCCCGGAACACCACGATCCCGACCAAGAAGTCGGAAACGTTCAGCACGGCTGAGGACAACCAGACGACGGTCGAGATCCACGTGCTGCAGGGCGAGCGCCAGATGGCGTTAGACAATCGCACCATCGGGCGATTCCAGTTGACCGGCATGCCCCCGGCCCCGCGCGGATTGCCGCAGGTCGAGGTGACGTTTGACATTGATGCCAACGGCATTTTGCACGTGTCGGCCAAGGACAAGACCACCGGCAAGGAACAGAAGATCCGCATCGAGGCCTCAAGCGGCTTGTCGGATGCTGAAATCGAGAAGATGGTGAAGGAAGCCGAGGCGAACGCCGGGGACGACAAGGCGCGTCGCGACCAGATTGAATCGCGCAACCGTCTCGATGCCATGGTGTACGAGGTGGAGAAGAACATGAAGGAATGGGCCGACCGGCTCGATTCCGCGAACAAGGAGCGGCTTGACCAGGCGCTGGAGGGCGCGAAATCGGCGCTCCGGTCCGGGGCTCCTGACGGAATCCGGACGGCCCTCGAGGAATTGTCGCAGGCATATTCAGCCGCTGGCGCATCCTTGTACCAGGCCCAGCAGGCGCAGGACGCCTCGGCCGATGCCGCAACCAGCGAGCCCGGTGCCCCATCGCAGGCGCCGCCAACCGATGACGTCGTCGAAGCGGATTACGAAGTGGTGGACGACGAAAAGCACTAGGAGTGAATCGATGACCCAGCAACCTCGCGAGTGGCTCAAGTTTGGGGGACTACTCGCCGTCACGGTCCTGATCGGCGCCGCGTTCCTCGGCCTCGCTGGTCCCCGCTCATCCTCGGCGCTCAACCGGATGGTGGGACTTCCCGAACTCGCCCCGGCGGCGGCGGTCACCACGACCACCGTTCCCGCCGCGGCGCAACCGGCGTCCGACCTGAGCGTGGCGTTTGCCGCCACCGCGGAGCGGATCCGTTCGGCGGTGGTGTTCATTCGCGCGGAATCGCGCGTACAGGTCCCTCGCGGCATGGAGCGGTTTGTGCCGCCGGGGCAACAGCGCCGCCGGGGGGACGGCAGCGGCTTCATCATTTCGGCTGACGGCTACATCCTGACCAATAACCACGTGGTCGAGAACGCCGAGCGGATCATGGTGCGCCTGTTCGACCGGCGCGAGTTTGAAGCCGAGATTGTCGGCACTGACCCGCAGACGGATGTGGCAGTCATCAAGATCAATGCGAACAACCTGTCCCACGCGGCGCTCGGCAACTCGGACTCCGTCCGCGTCGGCGAGTGGGTGCTCGCGGTCGGCAATCCTCTGGGCGAAGATTTCTCGTTCACGGTGACGGCCGGCATCGTCAGCGCCAAGGGGCGCGTATTGCGCGGACTGCCCCAGCGCAATTCTGAATACAGCATCATGGACTTCATCCAGACGGATGCGGTCATCAACCCCGGCAATTCCGGCGGGCCCCTCGTGAACCTGTCCGGCCAGGTGGTGGGCATCAATTCCGCCATCGCGAGCGACAACGGGTTCTACCAGGGATACGGCTTTGCCATCCCGATGAACCTCGCGCGCCACGTCGCCGACCAACTGGTCCGGTCGGGCCGCGTCACCCGCGCGATTCTTGGCGTGTCCATTGGCGAGATCACGCCCGAAGACGCCGACGCAGTCGGTCTTGACGAAATTGACGGCGTCGTCGTGTCAAGCCACTCGGACGACAGCCCGGCGCGTCGTGCGGGTCTCCAGATTGGCGACGTGATCGTTGCCCTGAATGGCGAACCGGTGCGTTACGTGGCCCAGCTTCAGCAGCGGGTCGGCTTCATGCGACCGGGCGAGCAGGTTGACGTGACCTACGTCCGTCGCGGTGGCCGGCGGGAAACCGTGCGTGTGCGACTGGCCGAAGCCGCGGTGGCCCAACGAACCGCGAGCAATGTTGCGCCGGCCAGTGACGCCCCAGCCACCGAGCCGCTGGACTCCAAACTCGGACTGGCCCTGCGACCGGTGGCCCCGAATACCACCATTGGCAACCGCATTCTTACAGAAGGTCAGGCGGGGTTGGCCGTCACGAACGTGAATCCCAGCGGTCCCGCGTTTCAGCGTGTGGCGCCGTGGGGCGACCCGCAGGGCCCGGATATCATCACGCACGTGGACGGCCAGCGCGTCCGCACGCTCGATGAGTTCGAGGCGGCTGTTGGGCCGGCCGGCTCCGGATCCGTCGTCTCGCTGACGCTATGGAACGCTTCCCAGGATCGGGTGCGGCTGCTGCGGTTGCGGGTGCCGTAGCGGAGTCAGGTGCCCGGCGCTTCGATGGAGAGGTCCGACGTGGGAGCCGCAGTGCTGGTTAGCGCGGTCCCCTACGGCCGGGCGGGTCCTGCACGATCTTCCGGCCAAGAAAGCGTTCGAGATTGAAGAGGTAATAGGTGAGCCCCACCGCCGCGGCACCGCAGCCGATGGCGAGCAGCAGACCCAAGCTACCCGCCTGTCCCCGATACCAGTTGATGCCCTGGAGCACCGCCAACATCAGAAAGAAGATCGCGGCCGTGCCGATGAGGAGCCGATGGAACACGATCATGCGTCGGGCGCCGGTCCCTTCTGGCGGCGGGCACGATAGACCGCTCCGGCCACCACGGCCACGACCAGAAAGGGCATGGCCATCATGAACAGGATACTGGTGTTGAATCCCATGGCCCACTGGTCGGACTCGGCGAGCCCGTCCTTGCATGACGGGCACACGGCAAGCGCCCAAAGCAGAAGACCCGTCATCAGAATTCCTGCAGGATGACCATGACCATGATCACCGCCAGGGGAAGCGGGGCCAGGACAATGGGCCACAGGCGCCGGGGTTCAAAGCGCAGGTGCATGAAGTACAGTGCCACCAGCAGCGCCTTCCAAATGGCCATGACGAGCAGGGCCAGGACCAGCCAGTGCCGCGGGATGTGACTCAGTGTCGCCACCAGCACTTCCGCCACAGTCAGACCGGCGAGCCAGGCCCAGATCGCCATGTAGTTGGGGTGCTTGTGCTCGGTAGTCGCCATGCGTCCCTCAGATCAGGTAGACAATGGTGAACAGGATGATCCACACCAGATCGACGAAGTGCCAATAGAGCCCGATGGTCTCGACGCCCTCGTACCGGCCGTTATCGTACTTGCCGCGATGCGCCTGGACGGTCACCCAACTCATGCAGATCACGCCCATGGACACGTGGAACCCGTGGAATCCGGTCATGGTGTAGAACGTTGAGCCGAACAGCCCGGACGATGGCGCGAAGCCATGGCCGACAAGTTGCATGTACTCGTAGACCTGCACACCGACGAAGGTGGCCCCGCCGAGGACGGTAATCAGCAACCAGAAGCGCAGGCCCTTGCCGTTGCCCTCGACGGCGGCGGCGTAGGCCTTCACCATCGAGACCGACGAGCAGATCAGGATGAAGGTGTTCACGGCCGTCACGGGGATGTTGAGGACGGACGACGGTAACGGCCAGGTTTCCGCAGCGCCGAATCGCAGCACGATGTAGGTCCCGATCAGGGCCGTGAAGAACATCACCTCCGACCCGAGGAAGACCCACATGCCCAGCTTCTTGTCGTAGACGCCCGCGCCCGGTTCGAACGCGGTGCCGGCGTTGGTGGCCATCGCGTGGCTCATCGCATCCTCCGGATCACGAGGCCGCCCGCCCGCCGGCGCCGGGCACCGGACGGCTCTGCGGCAGGTAGTCTTCGGTCACGAGCGGCGAGGCGAACTCGTACGGCCCGTGGTACACTGTCGGGGTCTTGGCAAAATTACCGTGCGGGGGCGGCGACGGCACCGTCCACTCCAGGCCGTTATCCTCCCAGGGATTATCCGGGGCCTTGGCGCCTTTCCAGAGGCTCCAGAAGAAGTTCCACATGAACGGCGCCTGCGAGGCCAGCAGCAGGAACGCCGCAATCGAGATGAGCGTGTTGGTTCCCTGCATCCCCTGCATGAACTCGTACTCGCTGGGATCGTAGATCCGGCGCATGTGTCCCCCCATCCCCAGGAAGTGCATGGGGAAAAACGTGAGGTTGTAGAACACGAACGTCAAGGCAAAGTGCACCTTGCCGAGGCGTTCGCTCATCATGCGACCGAACATCTTGGGATACCAGAAGTAGATGGCGGCAAAGATGGCGAACAGGCTGCCGCCGAACAGCACGTAGTGGATGTGCGCCACGATGAAATATGTATCGTGGATGAAAATGTCCACGGGCGTCGACGCCATGAAGATGCCCGACAGCCCGCCGATGACGAACATGGAGACGAACGCGAGCGCGTTCAGCATCGGAGTATGCAGCCGGATGTTGCCGCGCCACAGGGTGCCCAGCCAGTTGAACGTCTTGATGGCGCTGGGCACGGCGATCACCATGGTCGAGATCATGAATGTCGTTCCCAGCATCGGGTTCATCCCGCTCTGGAACATGTGATGTCCCCACACGAGCCAGCCGAGGAAGGCGATCGCGGCGATGGCGTATACCATCGAGTGGTAGCCAAAGATCGGTTTGCGCGACCCGTTGGCAATGATGTCGGACACCATGCCCATGGCCGGCAGGATGAGGATGTAGACCTCCGGGTGCCCGAAGAACCAGAACAGGTGTTGCCACAGCAGCGGCTGACCACCTTCCGGCGGCGAGAAGAAGCTCGTCCCGAGTGTCTGGTCGAAGAGCAGCATGATCAGCGCGCCCGACAGAATCGGCATCGCCAGCAGCACCAGGATCGCCGTAATGAACAGGGACCAGATGGACAAGGGCATGCGGAACCAGTGCATCCCCGGCGCCCGCATGTTGATGATGGTCGTGATGTAGTTCAGGGCGCCGAGAATCGAGGAAAGCCCCAGGACAATGAGGCTCACGAGCCAGAGCACCTGGCCCATGTGCACGCCGCTCAGGTCGGGTCGAGCCGACAGCGGCGCGTACGACGTCCAGCCCGCCGCAGCGTGTCCACCGGCCACGAAGAACCCGGCCAGCATGATCAAGCCAGCGACGAACGCAATCCAGAACGACGCCATGTTGATGCGCGGAAAGGCCATGTCCGGCGCGCCGATCTTGAGCGGAATCAGGTAATTCGCGTACACACCGACGAGCAGGGGCATGATGGCGAAGAACACCATGAACGTGCCGTGCATGGTCACCAGCGAGTTGTAGAACTCCGGCAGGATGACGCCCCCAGGCGCCATGGTCTCGGGAAGGCCGCCACCACCGGGAAGGGGCTGCCCCGGGTAGCCCAACTGCCAGCGAATCATCATGGCCATGAGCCCGCCGACGAGCAGGAAAAACAGGCTCATGAACAGGAACTGAATCCCGATGATCTTGTGATCCGTCGAGAAGATGTACTTCCGGACGAACGAGAGTCCGTGGTGGCCGGCGTCCGCCTGACCGTGCCCCGCTGCGGTCGTCATGTGCCGGCCTCCTCGTCGGCCGTCTGGGCCGACAACCACAGGTCAAGGTCATCGTCGGCGTGAACGGTCACCACGCCGCGCATGCGATAGTGGCCCAGCCCGCACAACTCGGCACAGCCGATCTCGAATTGGCCCATTGCGGTTGCCTCGAACCAGACGGGGATGGTCATGCCGGGCACGGCGTCCTGTTTGATGCGAAACTCCGGCACGAAGAACGAGTGGATCACGTCTTCCGCCGTGAGATGGATCTTGACCGGCCGGTTGACCGGTACGTGCAGCTGGTTGCGCACCGCGAAGTCATCACTGGTACCGAGCACGCCGTCGGGGCCGGGATACGTGACGGTCCACTCGAATTGCTTTGCCTCGATAGCGACCTCGAACGCGTCGGTAGGCATCCGATCGCGATCCTTGATCTCCGCCCAGACCCGGCCGCTCCAGATTCCCAGCGCGATCATCGTAACCGCCGGGACCGCGGTCCAGATCACCTCGGCGGTCGTGTTCCCATGCGTGTAGTGCGCACGCCGGCCCGGTCGGTGTCGGTACCGGATCAGGAACACGAGGAGCGCCGCCTCCACCACAACGAACGCGATGCCGGTGATCACGAGGATCACCCAGAACATGAAATCAATGTCGCCCGCGTACGTGGACGCCTGTGGCGGCAACCATTGCATAGTGCGGTCTCCTAGTTGGCCGAGTAGGTGAACTCGACGGCTGCGGTCCCGCCATCGGCGACCGTGACCGTGGCGGTGCGTGTGCCGAAGCGTTCATGCCAGGCCTCGAGCTGGTACGTCCCGGCCGGCAGGCCCGCAATGCTGAAGGACCCGTCGGCGCCCGAAACCGCAAAGAACGGGTGCTCGGTGACGCCGACGAACGCATTCATCCATCCGTGCACGTTGCACTCGAGGGGCACCATGATTTCGGGCGTGGTGAACGTGCGGGTGGTGCTCATGCCGGCCTGGGGCTGGCTGATGTTGAAGCCGCGGTTCACCGTCGGCACGGCCTTGATGTTGTGCAGCAGGGGGTCGCTGTTGCGAATCTCGAGGCCCTGGCCCACCATCACGCCGACCACCCGTGGGTGGTACAGACAGCCGTCCTGGTCTATGACCGCGGGGGCCGAGGGACGGGGGAACGTCGCGCCGGCGGGCAAGCCGCTCGTCACGCGCACGAAGACGTTGGCCAGGCGGCCGGCGTTGACGACGACCTGCGGGTCGGTCGGTGCGCCGGGATGTTTGTCCCGGCACGCCTGTTCTTCCGACATGTCAATTGCGGGATTGCTCGGCGGCGTACCCGAGAACATCACCGTGCCGCTGACCGAGGCCGTGCCGAGCGCCGCCGTCGCGGCATCATCGGCACCGCCACCGCCGCCACCTTCGCCGCCACCACAGGCCACGCTCATTGATGCCATCAGAACTGCCGTGAACATGCTGCGCATGATGCCTCCATTCGAAAGCGTCAGGCCGCCCCGCGGTGCTCCCGCTGGGCGTACCGTATAACCAGGACTCCAAGGCCGGCCGTGACGAACGCCGCCACGAGCGGCAAGACGTACACCGTCCTCGGCGTCGGGACATCGAGGTAGATCGCGTACCAGGCACTCACCGCGCCCCGCATCGCGTCTTCGCCATTCGAGCCATCCGCCGCATAGAACGCCACCGGAACTGCGGTGCCGGGGATGAACTGCGGGCCGGCCGTGGTATCGCCCGTGACGAGCGCGCGACTGAGTTGCAGGCGCCAAGCCCCGTCACGCCATGCGGATTGATGAGTCACGTCCGCGCTTCCGTCGGGCTCCAAGGTCCCCAGCCCGCGCCCAAGGCCCTCCACCAATTGATTCTCCGCACCGTGCCACGCCCACAGCCGCACGGGCATCCGCGCGTCCCCGCCTAGGAAATAGGGCATGGTACCGCCCGCCGCAACGGTCACCGGAAACTGGACATGGAGGCGATCCGGTCCCTGGCGCGTCATGAGCGGTCCGTCCGCGTCGGTCATGGTCGCGGCCACGCGAGCAAGCCATTCATCCCAGGCCGGATCCGGACTGCGGGTGGGATCGCTCCAGGTGAGCTGCAGTGCCAGCCGGCTCCCATCGTGCACCGCCTGCACGAACACCCCACTGACCATCGGCGCGAACCAGCGCGGGGCCACGATGATCTGGCCGACGAGCGGCACCCAGGCGGGCTCAACGCCGTTCCACAACGTGTCATCCGGCCCGGCAGGCAGGGGGCCTGCGACGAGGCGCGCGCGGATCACCTCGCGCACGACCGGCTCCCGCGGCGACAGGCTGTGGACGTACTGCGCCACCCGCCAGAGTTGCTCTTCCGTGATGACGCCCCCTTCGATGACGTCGCTGAACGAGGGCATCGGCGTGCCGTCCAGGCCGGTCCGCAGTCGCGCGAAAATCTGCTCCACGGTGCCGCCGCCATTGAAACGCCAGCGCTGGGTCAGGTCCGCCGCGCGGATGGGGAAGTCCCAGTCGTCGGTGAGCGTAGGGGCGGATGGCCCGTCGCCACGTCCGTCGGCGCCGTGGCACCGATAGCACTCCAGCTGCTCGTACACCGCGCGCCCTTCGGCAACGGCATCCGCGCCGCCACCGGGCGCACGCCCCAGGGACAGCGCGTCCGGGGCCGGTCCGTCAAAGAAGCGCGAGAAGGTCTTGAGATAGGCGATCACGGCATCGCGCTCGGCGGCGCCGAGTCGCGACCGCCAGCCGGGCATCGCGGTGCCGGGCATGCCCTCGTCAATGACGCGACGCATATTCGCGTCCGTTGGCAGCTCGCCGCTCGCGGTGGTACGGACCTGGTAGACCGCGCGCGTGAAGTCCCGGGGACGCGGCAGCATGTACGCCGCCGCCCAACCGTCGCCGGCGCCATCCGCGCCATGACACGCGGCGCACCACGTGTCGTACAGCACGCGGCCGCGTTCGACATCTTGCGCAGCGGCGGGCCGGCCGAGGGGAAGGACGGCGGCGAACACGAGCAGCAGCCTAGTCATGACCGGCCTCCGCTCCGTGCACTTCCCAGCGGCGCGGTTGCCAGCCCGTCTGCTCGTACAGGAAGGTCACGACGGCCCAGATCTCGTCTTCGGTGAGGAAGTCCTCCCACACCGGCATGGCCGAGTTCCACGGGGTCCCTTCGCGTGGCAGACCCGGCCCGCCCTTGGCGATGCGCCAGAAGACGAAGCTCTCGGTGAGTTGCGCGATGGTGCCGGGGTCGGTGAATGAGAGGGGGGTCGGGGAGAAACCGTTGCCGTAGTGGCCTTGCCCGTCCAGCAGGTCGCCGTGGCAGGCCATGCAGTTCTGGTAATACACGCGGGCGCCGACCCCGAGGTGCTCCGCCATCGCCCCGCGGGACCTGAGGGGGTTCTCGAGACCGGTCAACTCGATGGTGCGGCCCCGGAACGTGATACGCGACGGCGGCGCCGGGTGAATCGAGCGCAGGGACACCGGGGCCGCGACCCGGGGCCGCGTCTGCTGGAATACCATGGTGCCGACGGCCAGGGGCAGAACGGCCAGCAGGGCGCCCCGCATCCAGCGTCGCTCCGGGTCCACGAGCACCGCATGCAGCGGCGCCTTGAACTCGCGCCACCGCTCCTCATTGTCGCTCACGAACACCAGGATCCCCACGACCGTCAATACCATGTACTGCACGACGACGCTGTTCGGCACCGGCGCGCTCGGCATGCCCAGCAGCGGCGGGATGTACGCGATGCCGAACTCGAACACGACCCACGCCCCCACAAAGAGGAGGCCGGCCTGGCCGAGCGGATGGCGCACGAACGCGCGGACCCGGCTCACCGGCGGCCCGCCAAGAAGCGCACGACGGCTTCGAGCTGGGCGGCGGACAACTGGTCCCCGAAGGTCGCGGGCATGACGCCGGCGAACTGGGCGAAGCCGGCGGCGGTATCCGCGTTGGGGTCGAGAATACCGCTCCGGATCCGCTCCGCCGAGAGGCGGGCGCCCATGCCGTCGAACGACGGTCCGATCGGCGGGCCGGCCCCGTCAATGGCGTGGCAGCCCAGGCACCCGTTCTCGGCGAGCAGGCGCCGGGGGTCGGTTGTGGTGGACCGCGGCGGGCCAGTCGCAGCCGACGCGGCGGCGGACGGCGCGGCGGGTAGATCCGCAGCGGTCACGGTCACCTCGCCGCCCTGGGCCTGCAGGTAGGCGATGACCGCCCACACCTGGTCCACCGGGAGCGAGCGCCGCATGTCCGGCATGATGTTGTCGAAGCCCGCGACGACGTAGGCGCCTGGGGTCGTCAACGCTTCCCAGAGGTACGCCTTGCAGTCCTTGCCGGCCTCGCGCGCGCCGCAGCGCGCCCCAATCGCGCCTTCGCCCGCGTGGTCGGTGAGCAGGTTCGGCGCGCGGGCGCCCAACCCGTGGCAGGCGACACAGCCGCCGGCGCCGTTGTACACGCGCTCCCCGGCCGCCACCAGGGCGTCGGGAGTCACCTCACCGCCCAGGTCCAGGTCCTCCGGCACCTCGGACTCGAGTTGAGGAATGCTGTGCGCGATCATCGTGTAGAACCCGACGATCGCCAAGGTCAGCATGAGCACCTTGAGGTTCACTTTCCACATGGCGACGCTACCTCGTCGCGGCGGGTTTGCCCGCCGCCTTGTGCAGCCCGCGCTCGGCCAGGCCGCCCAACCAGAAAATGAACGCCACCAGGCCGAGGAAGATCAGCACGCAGGTGCTGATGATGTTGGCGGCGTAGCCCAAGGCCGGCGTGGCGGCGTCCACGCTCGTGTCGCGCATCACTTCCCAGACATGCCAGTGCTGCCGGATGCCGCTCCGCGCAAAGCCCATGAGTCCCATGAGCCAGGTGAACGTTACGGCCAGCACGAACAGAGCGTACTGGGACCGTTCCGGCATCTGGCCCCACCGAATGGCCCCGCGCGACTCGGCACCGCGAGCCAGCAGCAGATCAATGACGGTGACCCCGATGATACACGCCAGGACGGCCGCCACCTGGTACACGCTGAACCCGATCCGCACGATGGCCTCGACGAAGTAGCCATAGACGCCGTAGAACAGCACGGTCGCCGCGGCCAGCGCGAACAACGCCCCCTGCGCCATTGTGCCGGCTTTGGCCCACGAGACCGTCGGGCGTTTGTTCGCCCGCCGGTACATGAGAAACGACAGGAACGTCGTGAGGATCATCAGGTTGACGGCCGTGTTCTTGGCGCTCATCACGCCGAGAACGTTGAGGAACGGGTGATGCGAGCCGCCCATTGCCACCAGTTCCGCGCGGTTGGCGATCATCGTGTGGGGCGTCCCCCAGACGATCCAGCAGATCACGAGCAGCAACAACATCCACTTGGTGTAGCGCCGGAACCGCTCGGCGCCCGGGATGCGGCCCATGCCCAGCCACAAGTAGTAGTTGGCCGCCAGGAACAGCACCCCGATCAGGACGGCCTGGACGATCCACAGCCAACTCATGAACCCGCCCATCATGGTGATGCCCATCTGCTGGTTGAACTCGTAGATCTCGCGTCCCAGCCAGTACCCGGCAAACGGCAGCACGATGAAGGTCGCAATGGCAATGAAGTTGCCGACGTACCCCATCCAGTCGTAGTGGGCCCGCTCCTCGTCGGACTTGGCGGCCAGGAACCGGAAGGCCGCGTACGCCGCCACGATCGCCCCGCCGAACACGGCATTGGCAATCAGCCGGTGAATGTTGATCGGCATCCAGGTGGCGTTGGCGATGGCGTCCCAGAGCGGGATGGACGAGGGTATCGTCTCGGCGGTCACGCCGGCCGGCGGGGACATCATGTACGTGAGCCAGCTGTTGGCGATGAGCATCACGATCGTGCCCCACACATTCAACAGCAGGCCGAGTCCCCAGTGGCCCCACTTCGCTCGGCCGACTTTCCAGCGATCCCATCCGTAGTAGTAGAGGTAGAGCGTGAAGGACTCGATAAAGAACAGCCCGGCATAGACCCACATGGACAGGGAGAAGATCTGGGACATGTGGCCCCAGAACCGGGGGTACAGCGTTGTGATCAGGAACAGCAGCAACCCGCCCCAGAGTGCGGTGGCGCTGTAGGCAAATACCAGCAGCCGCGTAAACTCCTTGGAGAGCTTGTCGTACTTCTCGTCCTTCCCGACGATGCCGATCAGCTCGGTGATGACCGCAAACATCGGGACGCCCAGGACGAACGCCGCGAACATCAGGTGCACCTCGGCCGCGATCCAGACAGCGGCTCGGGCACCGATGCCCGGGAAGTGGCCGTAGGCGCCGGCCGTGTCTGCGGCGGCTTGGAGCAGGGCGAGTTCAGGCATCGTCAACGAAGAACGGGCGACGTTTCGAGAAGTCCACCGGCATGGCGCGCCGCACTTCCGCCATCAGGTCCGTGGTAATCTCGGTCCGGCCCTCGCGGCGGGCGTAGTCCTCCAGGCGCTGGACGACCACACCACGCACGAAGGACGGGATGCGCTGCACGCGGGCCTCGGCTTCCGGGGACCACGTGAGAGACGGGACGGCGGGGCGTCCGTACGTCAGGGGCGCCGTGGAGGCCACGAGCGGGCGGTTCCCGGGCGGGTCGTAGGCACAGGCCGGATCTTCCGCGAGGACGTCGCCGTCCACCGCGTAGGCCCGGGCCCGGCACCCACCGCACACACCGCGGTACTCACATCGACCGCACCGCCCACCCAGAGCGCCGCGACGCAATCGCTGGAACAGCGGTGCGTCCCGCCACACCGCGGCAAAGCCCTGCCGGCGCAGGTCGCCGGCGGGCTCGGGCAGGTACGGGCAGGGCGTGAGCTTCCCATCCGGCGTGATCCGGCAGTATTGCACGCCACACGGGCACCGGGTTTCGTAGGCCATGAGCGGGGAGTCCGGCGCTGTTGCGTGCACGTGACGCATGACGTGCGGGGCGCACTTGGCCCGCACGAGCATGTGGCCGTGATACCGCTGCTGCAGCTGGACCAGTTCGGCCAGGACGTCATCGTACTCCGCCGCACTCAGGTCGCTGAGGCGGGCGCCGCGGCCGGTCGGGACGAGGAAGTAGACATTGAAGCTGACCGCGCCCTGCTCCGCCGCCCAGGCGGCGATCGCCGCAAGACCGGACCGATTGGCCCTGGTCACGGTGGTCTGAATGATGAAGTCGAGTCGATGCCGGCGGAGGCGGGCGATGGCGGCGGTGGTGGCTTCGAGCGCGCCGACGCCATGACGGAATCGGTCGTGGTAGCGCGACTCGAGGGAGTCCACGCTCACCGCGACCCCCGTAACCCCCGCAGCGCGCAATGCTCCAATCCGCTCATCCGTGAGCAGCGTGCCGTTGGTGCCGACCACGACGGTGGCCCCGCGCCCGCTCGCGAACGCGGCGATTTCGGGCAGGTCGTCGCGCAGCAGCGGCTCGCCCCCCGACAGGATGAACATGGGCGCGGGATTGAGATCGAGGATCTCGCCCGCGATGCGCAGGCACTCGGCCGTGGACAGCTCGTCGGTGGCCGACTCGGCGGGGCCCGCCGAGATGTAGCAGTGGGCACACTCCAGGTTGCAACGGCGCGTCAGGTTCCACGCCACCACATGCGGCAGTGGATCCCCGGCGTCGCGAACCGGGAGCAAGGCGTCCATGTCGAGCGGCCGCGCCGTTACCCCATGGCTAACGCTCCTGCGCCTCTTCGGCGAGCAGCTGTTCGACCGCGGCCCTGGCCTCTTCCGGCGTGGCCGTGGCGAAATCCACTGGGCACGCGGCCATCTTGTCCTCGATATCCCGGATCGGGCAGCGCGTCATCCCTGAGGCCTTGGCCTCCTCAATGAAGCGCCGCATCTCGGGCGACAGGGCCGTCCCACCCTCGGCCTCCGCCCGGATCTGCTTCGCGCGAAGTTCCTGGAACATCACCATCATGGTCTCGGCATCGAAGGTGTCGGCCTCGATCATCGCCTGCTTGTTCTCGTCCATGACCGGCGTGGTCACCCGCCACACGTCGTGCGCACGCGCAAAGCGTTCGACCGTATTGCGCGCCAAAGGACGGGCAATCAGGGGAACCGCACGAAGGCGCTGGAACGCCTCTTCCGTCCAGGCGATGGGATCGGACTCCACGCGGGCCCGCCGGCTCATCCGTCCGGTCACGGGACACTTCACCTCGACAGTGCCATCGCCCGCGTCAGGATCCGCGTCGTGCCCGATCACCTTCGTGCGCTGCATCTGCTCGTCGGCCTTGACCTCCGCGAGCGCAATTTCCTCCGCCGAGCCGATCCCCATGATCAACTGCATGTGGGTCGGGAGGAGCTTGGCGATCGCCTGATCGAGTCGGGGGTTGGTGACAATGTCGCCCCCCTGCTCCAGCACGAACTCTTCCACCGCCTTCCGCGCGATGCCCTGGGCGAACGGTGGGACGCGCAGAATCCGTACTTCCGCGTCGGGGGCCCAGGGGATGGACGCCACGCCATCCTCTTCAATCCACGGAATCTCTTCCGGCTTGACCCCGACGGTCCCGATCATCAGGACGTTGCAGGGCACCAGCCGCAGCAGGTTGTCGGCCTGCGACCCGATCTCCGTCCCGTCAATGCGATGGGCCCCATGCCGCGCCATCACCAGCAGCGATGGCGCGATCTCCTCGGCCCACTGCATCACCACCTGGAACGGCTTGCCCACGAGGATCTGCGTCGTGATGGGCACGTCGGGGAATTCCTCCGCCATCACCTGGGCGCGCTTCAGGTTGGCCTGACAGAGCTTGAGCAGCCCTTTGTCAATGATATTGTTGTGCAGCTCTTCCTGTTCCTCGAACTTGAACACGCGCGAAGCCTGAACCGACAGCACGTCCTTGATGTTGTTGAACACCACGTGATGGTACTCCACGTCAAACGCGCTGCACACATAGAGAGAGGCGCCGAACGCCTGGGCCAGCTTCAGCGCTTCCCGCATCGCCTTGTAGCTGTACGACGAGCCGTCCACACACACGAGAAACCGGCCACCGGCGAACGGCCGCTCGTTGCGCACGATCAGCATGTCCTTCTCGATGCCGCGTAGCGCGCGCGCTACGACGCCGCCGAGCTGGCTCAGCGGTTGGCGGCCCAACCCGTGGGCGCCGATGGCGACCAGGTCGTATTGGCGTCCCGACGTGCCGACCAGTCTGGCCGCTTCGTCTTCATCCTCGGCCACGATGCGGCCGTCCGCCCCGAGTTGCACGTCGCCCCGGGTCCGCTCGCCGCCGTCGTAGCCGGCCGCCCGGTTCGGATCGAACCCGATCAGCCCCGGCAGGCGTCCCGCCCCGCGGTTCACTTCCTTGACGATCTCCTCGTAATTGATGCCCTCGAGGAGCTGGCGCGTGAGCGGCACGCCGGCCGTGTCGCACCGTTGGCCCAGCTGGTCGAGGAAGCTGTCGGCAATGAGTTGCAGTCCCTTTTCGATCAGCTTGTCATGGATCTTGCGTTGGCGCTTGATTTCCTCGGCCGTCTGGAACTGGGCGGGGAGCCCGGTCTCGAGCTGACGAAACCGCACGTCGTGCAGCCGGGCGGCATAGACGTGGTTGCCCGTGATGCGGCCGTTGGAGCGCTGACACAACTCGATGGCCCGGTCGACGGTCCAATCAGAGTGCTGACTGTTGTCGACCGGCACGAACACTTCATGGTACATGCGAACTCCCTCGGATTGACTGCCGATGAGGCGCCGCGGCGTCCGGAAACGTCGGTCCTGCTTATGGCAAAGGCGCTGGCCCGCGGACGGGGATACTGCCTCCAGCGCCTGTAGCCGCCAAGTTCGCACGACTATTCGCGTGGCGAGTATGCACGAGGGTCGGGCGCGCTGTCAAGGGACCAGCTGCTGTCCCCCGCGGTCCCACACGATGATGGCGTCCACCGGGCACACGTCGCACGCGGCAAGCAGCTGTTCACGCGGCACCCGGTCAGGATCGGCAAAGGTCGCCAGGTCCTGGCCATCGAGCACAAAGGCCTCCGGGGCCGCGGCGACGCAGTCACCAAACCCCACGCACACCGCGCGGTCAATCTCGATGCGCAAATCGCCGACCTCACGCTCCTCCCGATCGGCGGCGCTCACATGCCCTCGAGTCCGAGCTCGGTGCGCGCGCGGTCCATCACCTCGGGAGTGATCTCCGCGATGCCCCGCTCCGACGCCCAATCCGCATAGATGCGCTTGACCATGCCACGCACAAACGACGGCACCCGTCCGAGGCGGTCCGCCGCCTCGATAGTCCAGCGCGGCGACGGCCCCGATGGCCCCGCATCGAGAAACTCGCCCGCCAGGGCCATCGGGCCGTCGCCGTCATCAATCGTGCTCCCGCCGATTTTCACGCCGAGCGACGAGACCAATTGGGTTTCATACGGATTGGCGAGCATGGCCACCGCCGTGCCGCAACCGGGACAGCGGAACGACGCCGTGAGCGTGCCGTCTCCCGGCACCGCCCGCTCTTCGAAGGCCATCTGCCGGTCACAGCGGAGGCACTGGAACTTCATGCGGTATCCACCGCGCGGCGGACGGCATCGGCCAGTGCATCGAACGCGGCCGTCGGGGGATCGAACGGGAGGCGCGCGAGACAGGGAATGGCGAACGTCGCGGCCAAACGGGCGCCGGCGTCCCCCGCGAAGGCTGGTCGGGTCTGCCCGCAGTGCGGGCAGACATGTGCGACCATGTTCTCGACCAAACCGAGCAGCGGGATGGCGCGGTCCTGGGCCAGCAGGATCGCGCGGCGCACCGCGTCGTACGATTCGGCGGTCGGGATGGTAACGGCCACGACACCCGCGAGTCCGGGTGCCAAGCCCCGGAGATCCGCGAGACGGGCCGGCCCGGGCGGGAGGTCCACGACCAGCAGGTCGAGCGGTCCCCACGCGACGTCCGCGAGCATCTCGCGCAACAACCCGGCCTCCAGGGTGCCGCGCCAGACGAAACCGTCGCCCTCCGGCTCCCGCCACCGCACCGGCTCGCCCGGCGCCACGAGAAATTCCGGCGAAAACAGTCGCACGCCCGCCGACGTCACCGCCGGCTCGATAGACCCTTGGGCGACCCGCGGCACCGGACGGGACGCTCCGGCCAGGCGCGGCGCGGTCGGGCCATTGATGTCGGCGTCAAGCAACCCGACACGCCACCCACCCCGGACCGCCGCGGTTGCCAGCCCCGCCGCGACGAAACTCTTCCCAACACCGCCTTTGCCGCTCGCCACCGCCACGAGATACCGTACCTCCGCCAGACGGGCAGCCACGCGGGCGTGCTGGTCCGCGACCTGCTGGCCGATGCCGCTCTGATCGGGACCGGTCACCTCGCGGTAGGTTGGCAGGCGGCCGGCCACGATCAGATATCCCAGGCCGCCCGGGCCAGCATCCAGAGGTTAATCGTGACCACCACGAGCGCGGTCAGGTAGAACTCCGGGGCCAGTGTCTGGGTCTCGGGCGAAACGAAGGCGCCCCTGATCAGGGTCGGGACGCGCAGCGCATGAATGACCCACACCGCCACCGCGATCCAGGGCCGCTGCCAGTGCCAAAGGCCCCAGACGACCAGGCCGGTGATGCCGGCGCCCAGCAGCATCCAGAGCCAGGCGGGCCCCATGCGCTCCGGCAGCAGGCCGCCGCGCCACATGGCCAACGCCGCACCCTCGTACAGTAGGCCCACGTGCAGGTAGGCGATGGCGGCCTGGCGGAACTTGCGGGTTCGGTCCATTGTCTTGATGTTTGTCTCGTTTTGTGCCAGTAAGTGGTTGGATATACCCATCGGTAGCCTCGACCCGCAAGGAGGGCGCGCATGCTGCAGCCACGTCGCATCGTCTTCGAGGGATTCGTTTCCGGCCTGATCGGCGCCAGCGCGGTAGCCGTCTGGTTCTTGATCGTGGATACCGTGAGCGGCCGCCCGTTCTTTACGCCGGCCATGCTGGGCGCGGCCGTGTTCGAGGGGCTGCGCGATCCCAGCGCGGTGCTGGTGGCGTTCCCGTCGGTGATCATGTACACGATGCTGCACGTAGTGGCGTTCCTAGTGGTCGGCGTGATCGCGGCCATGCTCGTGGCGGAAGCCGAGGAGTTTCCCAGCATGCTCTGGCCGCTGCTGGTGCTGTTCGTGGTCTTCGAGTTCGGGTTCTACATCCTGGTGGCGACCCTGCTGACGCCCCTGCTCGCCGCGCTGGCATGGGTGAACGTGGCGATCGGCAACCTCTTGGCCGCGGTCGGCATGGGCTATTTCCTGTGGCGGGTCCACCCCCGTCTCCGAGCGGAGCTGGCCGATCACCCGCTGGGCGCGACCGGCGATCATGAGATCGTGGTGTTACCCACGCAGGGGCCGGAAGCGAAATAGGCGGGAGCGGCGCGTCGCCTGGACGGCGCGTGCCGCGCCTCAGCCGATGACGATCTGGCCGAACAGGAAGAGCAGGGCGACCAGGACGCCGGCCGCAATGATGAGCGGGACCAGGAGGATGAGCGTGAACAGCTTGTTGTCCTGCTTCAGGTGCATGTAGAACATCACGACCAGCGCGAACTTGCCGGCCGAGAGCACCAACAGGGTCGGCGCCATCACGGGCCGGAAGGCCGGCACGTAAAAGACGCCGACCTCGACAATCGTGATCACCGCGAGCACGGCGAACACGGCCAGATACGTCCCGATCTTCGGATGGGTGTGCGGCTCGCTCATCGCTCCCCCTACGCTCCGGCTGTCGCCGGCAGCGGCGTCGTCTGGATGAGGTAGACCACCGTAAAGATCACGATCCACACGACGTCCACGAAGTGCCAGTAGAGGCCCGCGATTTCGACCTGCGTGGCCTTTTCCGGCCCCAGCTTGCCCTGGAACGACCGCACCAGCAGGGTCGTCAACCACACCACCCCAACGAAGACGTGGGCCCCGTGGAACCCGGTCAGGGTGAAGAACGTGGAGCCGAACAGGTTGGTCGTGAACCCGAGGCCGTGTGCGACGAAGTGCCGGAACTCATACACCTGGAAGCTGAGGAATACGAGGCCCATCAGGGCTGTCACGCCAATCCAGACACGGGCCATCATGGGATGGGCCCGCTGCACCCCGGCGAGCCCGAGCACCATCGCCAGCGACGAGAACAGCAGCACGAACGTGCTGACGGACGTCAACGGAATATTGAGGATCTCATGCGTCGTCGGCCCGACGACGCTCCGACCCTGGTAAACCAGATAGGTCGAGATCAGCGTCCCGAACAGCAGGCACTCGGATCCGATGAACGCCCAGAAGGCGATCTTGCGGGAGTCGAGCCCGGTGCTGGTCCAGTGGGCGCCGGCCGCGTGGCTGCTCATGATCAGACCTCGAAGGGCTCGAACGCCCACAGATAGATGAAGACGGCCGTCGCCAGCGCGCCGATGATCGCGACGGGGATGCTGTGGAGCAGGCCGCCGGTCCCGAGGATCAGGATGCCGACCGCGGTGCACAGGGGCCAGATCGAGCCGCCGGGCACATGGATCGGCGCCGGGGGTTCATCGGGGATCTCGTTCACCCCGTTCCGCGTCCAGAGCGGCAACCGGTTGGCGACCTTCGGCAGGACACTGAAGTTGTACACGGGCGGCGGCGAGCTGACGGCCCACTCGAGTGTCGCCGCGCCCCACGGGTTCTTGCCAGCCGGCGTCGCCGTGCGGCGGCTGTGCCAGATGTTCCACAGGAAGCACAGGATCGCGAGGCCCTGAATGAGGGAACCCCATGTGGACATCGCATTCAACCACCCGAGGCCAAGCTCGTCGCCGTACGTGTAGACGCGGCGCGGCATCCCGAGCAGGCCGCTCAAGTGCATCGGGAAGAACGTCAGGTTGAACCCGATCATGAACAGCCAGAAGTGCCACTTGCCGAGGCGATCGTTGAGCGCATGGCCGAACACCTTAGGCCACCAATAGTACATGCCGGCGAACAGGCCGAAGATGGCGCCGCCGACCAGCACATAGTGAAAATGCGCCACCACGAAGTACGTATCGGTCTGTTGCAGGTCGGCCGGCGGCGAGCTATGCATCACGCCGGACAGGCCCCCGATGGTGAACATCGCGATGAACCCGACGGCAAACAGCATAGGCGTCTTGAACTCGATCCGGCCACCCCACATCGTGGCGATCCAGTTGAAGATCTTCACGCCCGTCGGTACCGCGATCAGCATGGTGCTCGCGGCAAACACCGAATCGGCGATCGGTCCGAGGCCCGTCGAGAACATGTGGTGCGCCCACACGCCCCAGCCCACCAAGCCAATCAGCACGCCGGAATAGACGATGACCACGTACCCGAACAACGGCTTCCGCGAAAATGTCGGCAGCACCTCCGACACGATGCCCATGGACGGCAGAATCAGGATGTAGACCTCCGGATGTCCGAACAGCCAGAACAGGTGCTGCCAGAGCAGGAGGTCGCCGCCCGCCGCCACGGAGTAGAACGTCGTCCCGAACGTCCGGTCGAACATCAGGAACACGAGCCCGATGGTGATGACCGGGAACGCCGTGATGATCAGGAACTGCGTCACGAACGACATCCACGTGAACACCGGCATGCGCAGCAACGTCATGCCGGGCGCGCGGAGGTTGATGATCGTCGTGATGAAGTTGAACCCTGCTGCGAGCGACGCGATGCCGAGCACCTGCAGGCCGATGACCCAGAAATCAATGTTCATCCCGGGAGAAAACTGGCGGGATGTGAGGTTCAGGTATCCGAACCAGCCACCGTCCGGCGCGGCCCCCACCAGGAAGCTCGCGTTGAGGAAGAGCCCGCCCAGCAGGAAGACCCAGTAGCTGAAAGCGTTCAGCCGCGGAAACGCCACGTCCCGCGCGCCGATCTGCAGCGGAATCACGTAATTGAAGAACGCGGCCGAGAAGGGCATGATGGCCAGGAACACCATCGTCGTGCCGTGCATCGTGAACAACTGGTTATACGCTTCCGCCCCGATCACCGTGCTCTCGGGACTTCCCAGCTGCCACCGGAGCAGCAGGGCCTCGAGGCCGCCGATCAGGAAGAACAGGAACGCGGTCGCGCCGTAGAGGATCCCGATGCGCTTGTGATCGGTGGTCGTGAGCCAGCTCCAGAGGCCGGTCGGTGCGGCATTCGCCATGACGCTGCCCTATTGCTTGCCGTGGAGATACGCGACGAGCGCCGCGATCTCCTCGTTCGTGAGTCCAATCTGCGGCATCAACGACCCCGGCTTCACGCCCAGCGGGTCACCGAGCCAGCGCGCCATGCTCGCCGAGTCGTTCGGGAGCAGCCCGCCGGCGATCGTGGTCCGGCTCCCCACATGCGAGAGGTTCGGGCCCAGCACGCCGGCCGAGACGCCTTGAATGGCATGGCACACGATGCAGGAGTTGCTGGCTGGCTGCCGGATGCGTCGGAAGCTCGCTTCGCCGGCCGCGATGAGGGTGTCGGTCGTGTCGGCGGCCACCGGCCCGGCGTGGTGGCGAGCGACCCAGGCGTCAAAGTCCCCAGCCGTATTCACCATGACCCGGAAGCGCATGTTGGCGTGCGAGGTGCCGCAGAACTCGGCGCACTGGCCCATGTAGGTGGCCACCGAATCGGGCGTGAACACCAGCCGCGTGTTCCGGCCCATGATCATGTCCCGTTTGCCCATGAGGCGCGGCACCCAGAACGCGTGGATCACGTCCACCGACGTCATGGTCAGCCGGACGGGACGATCAGCGGGCAGATGCATTTCGTTGGCCGTCGTGATGTTGAGGCTCGGGTAACGGAACTCCCACCACCACTGGTGGCCGATGACCTCCACCTCGAGCGCGCCTTCAGGGACCGCCCGACCGTCCATCGCGAAAATCGTCTTGATAGTGGGCACAGCGATGAAGACCAGAATGACCGCGGGGGCCAAGGTCCACGCCAGTTCTGCCGTGGTGTTTCCGTGGATCTGGCGGGGGTCGGGACTGCCGGGTCGGGCGCGGAACTTGATCACCGCGTAGAGGATCAGGCCCTCGACGATCACGAACACGATGGCCGCCCAGAACACGATCTGGCGGAACAGGCCGTCAATGTGGTCGGCGCTATCGGACGCTGGATGGAGGCTGGATTGCGGGTACGGGTCGCCATTGCAGGCAACGAGGACGACGGGGGCCAGCACCGCGAGCAGCGCCGCCACCGCGCGCGCCAAGGAACGACCGCGTGGCTTCGGGACCATGGCCCCACTTCAGAACGAGGTAACGGGTTGTCGACCCTCGGGACCCCCCCGAGACTGGCGGGAATGGTAGCATCCACCGCGAACCGGGTCAACGCATCCCGGACAGGTCGCTGGACGCCCGGGTCTCGGCACCATACGATTGGACATGCTCGACGCGGTCAAGAAACGGCTCCAGGGCGAAGTCGAGGCCCTGCACCATGAGCTGAACGTCACGCTCCCCGAGACCCTGAAGAAGGCCATCGCCAACGGGGACCTCAAGGAGAACGGCGATTATCACGCCGCGCTTGAGCGACAGCAGTTTGTCCGTGCGCGGATGAGCCACCTCCGCGGCCGGCTGGCCAAACTCTCCAATATCGACTTTTCGAAAATCCCCGAGGGCCAGGTGGGACTTGGGTCGCGCCTCGTCGTGCAGGATGTGGCCACGAAGGATCAGGAGAACTTTGAACTCGTGATCCCGGATGCCATGGATCTGGACCTGGGCCACATCTCGGTCTCGTCGGCCCTGGGCCGCGCCCTGATAGACAAGAAAGTCGGGGATGTGGCGATCGTGCAGCTGCCGGGCGGCTCCCGCAAACTCAAGATTCTGAAGCTCCAGACGCTGCATGAACAGACGGGGGCGGGCCCGGAGGACGTGGATTCCTGAGCCACGCCCCGTACGCCCGTTTGACCAACCGCTGGAAGTGCCAGACGCCGGCTTCATACTTCACTGAGAACCGTCCCCGATCGTATCCCGGTGATTCCAGGCCGCGCTGGACGTGTTCGCAGATCTCGATGTCTTCCTGCTGGACCCCGTCACTGAACTCCACATCCTGGCGCACCATGCCGCGCGCCTCCCGCCCCGGGAGGTCTTCATAGAAGTACTCGAACTCGACGCGGCACGTGGTGGGTCCCGTGGGCAGGACCCGATTGGTCTGGAGCCGTCCCGGCAGGATGTTCAGCATGAAGTTCGGGAACACGTGGTAGTACCACGCGCGCCCACTGCCATCGTCGTACAGGTTGGCCTCGCCTGATAGCGGACTCAGCTGCAGGCTGTACCAGTCGGCGACTTCCGTAACGTAGGACTGAAAATCGTAGAGCTTCGTGAGTTCCGGGTGGACAATGGGTACGTGGTAACCCTCCAAGTAGTTGTCCACGTACGTCTTCCAGTTGCATGCCACATCGTAGTGCACGCGGTGCGCGAACCGCATGGACCCGAGCGCCACCGGCGCGATCCGCTCTCGCATGCCCGCGAAGACTTCCTCGAGCGGCGGCACCGCCGGATCGAGCGCCACGAAGACCAGCCCTTCCCATTCGCCTACAGGCAGGGACACCAGCCCGAAGTCGCGGTGGTTAAACAGCTCGACGCGATCCATGGCCGGCACGCCTCGGAGGCTCCCGTCCAGTCGATAGGTCCAACCGTGGTAGCCGCACTTGAACACGCGGTCCCGGCGGCAATCCGCCGCGACCAACGGGCCGCCCCGATGCCGGCACACGTTGTAGAAGGCCCGAAGGATGTCGCCGTCCCGCACGACCATCACCGGGTGCCCGGCCACGCGCGCCGACAGCACCATGCCGTGCTCGGCCACGCGTCCGGCGTGCCCGACGTACTGCCATGTGCGCGCGAAGACGGCCTCGCGGTCGAGCCGATCGAACCGTGGCTCCACGTACCAGGCCGAGGGCAGGGTTTCCGCCCGGGCAAGCGACCGCTCCTCCAGCACGTCGGCTGTCAGGTCAGGGAGTTCGTCGGGGCGCACCATGCGCAGGAATCTACGGACGCATAGGTTGTCCCACCATGGAAGAGCATCGCCTGACGGTTGATCGTACCGCGCGCCTGGTCACCCTGGGCCCCCTGGGCCCCCTGGATACCACGGTCCACCAGGTGTGGATCGCGTTGCACGGTCAGGGGCAACTGGCGTCACGGTTTGCCCGACGATTGCAGCCGCTGGACGATGGCTCACGCCTGATCGTGCTGCCGGAGGGCTTGTCGCGCTACTACGTGAACGAAGCGGAGCGCTTGGTCGGGGCCTCGTGGATGACCACAGAAGCGCGGCTCGACGAGATCGCCGATTACGTGCGGTATCTGGATCAGATCACCCGGTGGTTGCCGGAGAACGCTGTTGCGGCGCCGCGGACCGTGCTTGGCTTCTCGCAGGGCTCGGCGACGGCGTGGCGCTGGGTGACCCAGGGGTCGACCCCACCACCAGCGCGCTTGATCATCTGGGGTGGCGAAGTGCCGCCGGATCTCGATTTGGGATTGGCCGCCGAACGCTTGCAGCGCACGCGGGTCGAGCTCGTGGCCGGCGCCACCGACCCGTACTGCACACCCGACCGCCTGAGACGCGACGCCGAGCAACTCGGCCGCGCCGGCATTGCGGTTGTCGCGGTAACTGCCGAAGGTGGGCATGACGTGGACCCCACCACGCTCGCGGCGCTCGCGGGCTAAGGCCGGCGCGGGGGCTCGGCCCGCGAAAGCCGAATCAGATTAATACGGAACCGCAGCAGGAACGTGACCACCATGAGACCGGCGATGCCCAGAAAGACCCAGTTCGCGACTCCCGCCACCGCGGTCGGCGACAAGTCACTCCAGGTCACGCCAGCCCACAGGACCGTGTTCGCCAGGATGATGAGCAGGCGGACCTCTGTGGGGCCGAACACGCCATAGCCCATCTCGAATACCCCGAACACCTCGGCCTCAAGATACAGATTGATGGACAACACGAGGTAGACCACCACCAGGATCAACGCGATGTCGAGCCGCACGAACGGCGACAGGCCGATGCCGATGCCGATCGCGGCGGTCACGATCCCATCCACCATATGATCGAGGTAGTAGCCGTACTTCGGCCGTTCGATCTTGCGGACCCGCGCGGTCGTCCCATCCATGCTGTCCCCAAACCAGTTGACGACCAGCATGGCACTGGCCAACCAGAGCCACGCCGGGTTTCGCCCACTCAGCCAGTAGCCCAACGCCGTGCCGAACGCTCCGAGCACACCGATCACGGTGAGGTGATCCGGAACGATCCATGCCGGAAGGCGTGCGGCTATTCCGCGCAGCAAACGGCGCTCCGGGCCGGCGAGCAGAAAGGTCAGGTCCCTTTTCGCTGTATCCATGCGGTCCTCAGGGAGGGGAGCATCAGGGCGACAAACAGGGCGATCAGCACCCACATGGGAATCTGGGTCACGACGCCGAGCCACGCGAGCAGGACGTACCGCGGGAACCGCCCCACGGCAGTGGCCGCCAGATACCGCCCCAGCGGGTAGTGCTCGGCAAACGCGATGGCCTTGAACGGCCAAGCTGGCAACGGGGTGATGCCGGAGAGTGCGAGAACCGCGAACGGCGCACTGGCGAACCGGCGCCGCATCCAGCCCACGGCTCCGTGCGTGAGGAGAGGACGGTCCGCCATGCGCTTGATGAACGGCGCGAAGGCCACGAAATCCATGAGGGCCGACGACACGGTCGCCAGGGTGGCCACCACGGCGGTACTCCAGACACCGTGGACGCCACCCGCCAGAATGACCGCTGGCTCATGCGGGACCACGGCCAGCGCCACGGTGGCGACGAACGTGTACACGAACAGGGCGGCGGCGGCGGCGAGCGGCACGACCCCATCATCGCTACCTCGCCGGTTTCCCGCTAGTTTCGGGGGACGCGACCGTGGCGGACCAT